>CALFBP010000036.1 GCA_937951625.1 uncultured Thermoguttaceae bacterium | reverse complement strand
TCCGGTTGAGCGAAGAGGAGCTGGCACGACGGCGCCAGCAGTGGAAGCCGATCGAGCCTCGCTTCAAGACCGGCATCTTGGCGAAATACGCCTCGATGGCCACCAGTGCCGACACTGGCGCGGTGCTCAAGTGGGCGTAAGTTTTAGCGAAAGCGCCCAGTGCAGCGGAACTTGCAGAAATGACCACCGGGAAGGCTCGCCAAGGGGGACGGAACCACGATCGACGTAATGAGCACGCTGCTTTTCGTCGCCGCGAGGTGTGGCGACCTTCACGGCCGATTCGGGTCGCTCCCCGATTGTTCCGCCTCGATAGCGCGGAGCTTGTAGATCAGCGCGCGGCGGCTGATGCCGAGTTTCTTCGCGGCTTGGGTGCGGTTGCCGCCGCACTCGGCCAGCGTGGCTAGGATGGTCGCCCGCTCGACCTGCGACAGCCGGCCAGTGTTCGGTGGGGCCGTGCCGCCAGCGGCCAGGGCGGCCACTTTAGGCGGCAAATGTTCCGGCAAGATCACGTCGCCGCGACACAGAAGGCATGCCCGTTGAATCGCGTTGCGCAACTCGCGGACATTTCCCGGCCAGGCGTATGCCAACAGGCATTGCACCGCCTGAGGCGAGAGCCGCACCGGCCCCCCGGCGAATTCGGCGGCGAAGCGTTTGGCCAAGGGGAGGACATCGTCCTGGCGTTCGGCCAACGGCGGGACGAGCAGCTCGATCACGTTGATGCGGTAGTAGAGGTCTTCGCGGAATCGGCCCGCCTCGACCTCCCGGGCCAAATCGCGATTCGTCGCGGCGATCAACCGGGTATCGACTTGCAGGGGCACATCGCTTCCCACGGGCGTAATTTCGCCCGATTCCAACGCCCGTAGCAACTTGGGCTGCACGTGCAGCGGCAGTTCGCCGATTTCGTCGAGAAATAGCGTGCCGCCGTGGGCTGCGCGGAAATACCCCAAACGGCTTTGGCTAGCGCCCGTAAAGGCCCCTTTCGTGTGGCCGAACAATTCGCTTTCCAAGAGGCTTTCCGGAAGACCCGCGCAATTGGCGGCCACCAGCGGTCCGGCGGCGCGGGGGCTCCACTCGTGGATCAATCGGGCGACCAATTCCTTGCCCACGCCACTTTGGCCCAAAATCAGCACCGGGGCGTTGGACGGGGCCACCACCGCCACCGTCTCGGCGACGCGACGCATGGCGACGCTGTGGCAAACAAACCACGGCGGCAAACTCAACGCGGCGCGGTCCTCGGCTCGCTTTCCCTCTTGCCCGAGGGCGTCGAAAATCGCCGCCTCCAGCTCATCCAGATCGACGGGCTTGGCGAGATAGTCGTCCGCCCCGCTTTTCATGGCCGAAACCGCTTGGCGGAGATCGGCATAGGCGGTGATGAGGAGCACGGGCAGGTCGGCGGCCAGCTTACGAATCTCGCTTAAGGCCTCGATCCCGTTCATCCCCGGGAGTCGGACATCGAGCAGCACCATGTCGGGTCGGCGGTGGGCGATGCGCGACAGGGCCTCTTCGGCCGACGCGGCCTCTTCCGTGCGGAAGCCCAGCGAGGCGATAAACCCAGTGAGAAGACGGCGCTGTTCGGCCTCGTCGTCGACCACGAGAATCGTGGCGGGGGGGTGCTCAGCCATGGATCCCATCCAGCCAGAAGATGGCGCCGCCGCCGGGCCTTGGTTGGTAACCCGCCTCCCAGCCGTGCGCCGCCGCAATGCGGCGGACAATGGCCAGACCGAGGCCGGTGCCGTCCGGGCGGGTCGTGAAATAGGGGGTAAACAATCGGGAAACGTGGGCCTCTGCCACGCCGGGACCTCGGTCGGCGACTTCCAGCCGGAAGCTGCCATCGCGATTGCGGTGCAGCCGAGTCTCAACGACCCCGCCCTCGCCCGAGGCCTGAATCGCGTTCTGAAGCAAATTGAATAACGCCTGACGCAGCATTTCCCGATCGGCGAGCACAGACTCGCCAGGGTCCAAGCCGCGAAGGGCGACACGGCGGGCCGCCAGGTCCGGCTCCAGCAAGGCCGTCAACTCGGCGATCAGGTCCGCCGGATCGAGGTGTTCTGGGCGTGGATCACTAGGTCGGGCGAAGGCCAGGAACTGGTTGATTCGGGCGGTAACACGATCGCATTCCTCGACCAACGTTCGGGCCTGGCTCGCGTCCTCGACATTGGCAGCGGAGCTGGCCAGCCGCTGGGCCCAACCGCGGATCAGGCCCAAGGGATTCCGGGTTTCATGCGCCAGACCAGCAGCGGCCTGGCCGAGGTCGCGAAGGTATCGGGCCTCGGCCTCCAACGATCGCGCGTGGCCGCGGGCCTCGGCCAAACGCACGGTCATTCTCCAGGCGAAGGCCACGCAAGCGACGAGAAGCCAGCCGGCTGTTGCCACGGAGATGCGGCTGATTGCGGCCCGGCGACAGGCCTCATCTGCCCGCGCCCGGTCCACAAGCAGCACGGCGGTCGCCTCGGTGCCCGGCGCGAAGGCTTGAGTCGACTCCTGCGACATCATTTGTCGCCGGCGTTCCCAGCCCCGGCCGCCGCCCATGCCGCCATGCCCAGCCCCCGGTCCGCCGGCCTCCAACGGGAGACGAAACGTGCGGGCCAAACGATAGCCTGCGTCTCGCCAGGCCTCGGTCGATGCTGGCGCCGCTCGCAAATCCAACTGTTCTACCCGCCCTGCGCTCAACGTTGACGATCCATCCCCTGAAATCAAGGCCGCTGCCAAGACGTCCTCCGATTGAACCAATTCGTCGAGCACGCCCTGAACTTGTTCGGTGAAAAAAAACCCTAATCGGCGATGCGATCGCAAGCCGCCGATCAGGGCATTCATCACCGATTCAGCGAAACGGACGACACTCTGCCGGGCCAACGCACACTCATGGCGGTACTCGTGCCACTGCCAGAAGCCGAGCGCGACGAGCGCGGCCAGCAGGGCGATCCAAGTCATCAGGCGTTGCCATGGCATACAGGGTTATTGTGGCGCGCAGGGCGGGCCATTCCAAGGACATCTTCTCGGCCCAGCGTCTCAGGTTGCCGGGGGGATTACTGGCGGCCTGCACCAGTCCGAAGCTCGAACCAATCGCAGACGCCGTTTTTGTTTTCATCGACGAAGGCGGGACCGCCTGGGGGCAAGCCGCGGCCAGCGCCGGGTCCGAATCCCCGACCGCCGCCCCAACCTCGACCGCCCCCCATACCCCAGCCGGCTCCGCGGCCGCAACCCATGCCCCGTCCTGCCCATGGACCCATTCCTGCGCCGGGAGCGCCTTGCGCCCAGCACTCCGCCCGAAGCCGCTGAAGTTCCTTCGTCAGGGCCTCGATTTTCGCCGCATCCGGCTCCTTGGCGGATTGGGCCTCGATCAGGGCCGCCATCGTGCGATGGATTTGTGCCCGAAGTTCTGCCAGCGTCGCGGCGGGAGTCGCCGCATTGTCTTTAGTTCCGGGGGGACTCCCGGCATTTCCCTCGGCGGCATAGCCAACGCCGAGCAGACCGCACCATAAAAGAGCCACTGCCGTCACCGTCAATTTGGTCTTCATCGCTAACTCCTCGTGTCAGAAAACCCTTCAAGTTACCTTGTGCAGAAATTGCACACCTTTCCACCTGCGACTCGGCACATTTCTGCCACACGCGATGGCCTGCGCCCTACGCAAGCCCCGTTCATCACGTGCAGAAACTCTAATGAGCAACTCGTGTGCCGCAAACTGAAGGGATATCGAGAAGACCAGCCTAGACGACTTCCGGCGGCGGCATGAACAACGCGAAGGCGTTGACGGCATCTTGCCCAGCGCGGCTAGCCAGGCTGGCGGGCTTATTGACCGAGAATGGTCAAACTGTCGGGCGAGAGTACCGCATTCAGGCTGCCGGAGCGGAAGCCCTCCAAATCGAGTGAGACGTACTTGAAACCAGCCGCCTTGAGTTCCCGGACCACTTGGGCGCGAAATTCCGGCTCGAGGAATCGTGCAATGCTATCCGCAGCGACCTCGATCCGCGCCATGTCGCCCTTGTGGTAACGGACCCGGAGGGGCTGGAAACCATGCTGTCGCAAGAACCGCTCCGAACGATCGATCATCGCCAGGCGCTCGGCCGTGACTTCCTCGCCGTAAGCGATGCGGCTGCTCAGGCAGGGGCTGGCGGGCTTGTCCCACGTGGGCAAATCCCAGTGGGCGGCCAGTGCGCGGATTTCTGCTTTCGTCAGCCCACATTCGGCCAACGGGCTCCGCACCCGACGATCCCGCGCCGCCTGAAGACCCGGCCGATGTTCCCCGTGGTCGTCGCGATTCGATCCGTCGGCGACCACGGCCACGTTCAACCGCTCCGCGATCGATTCCAATTTCGTGAACAATTCGGTTTTGCAATGGTAACAGCGGTCGGCGCGGTTTTTCTGATAGTCGGGATTGGACAGTTCCTCGGTGCGCATGATCTCGTGCCGGATTCCGATGAGCCTGGCCAGCTCGCGGCACTCGTCCAATTCGCCGCTCGCCAAACTCTCGCTCACGCCCGTTACGGCAACGGCCCGGTCGCCCAACGCCAACTGGGCTGCCTTCGCCAGCACGGTGCTGTCCAATCCACCCGAAAATGCAACCGCACAGCTCCCGAAGCCGCGAAGCAAGTCCAACAGCCGATCGCGTTTCCGCACGAGTTCCGGAGCAAGTTCGTTCATGTTCGCTTCAAGTTTTTTGCCAATTGTAGATACCAAGCCAGAAAAGGCAAAAAGCGGCGTCGACTGGCCTTCGGTAAATAAAGGAGGCCTTCCACCGCAATGCCGTGGCGATGCGTTTCTGAGAGCCCGTTACCACAAAGGGGGCGCCTAGGACTCGGGTTGTGTGATCCGCGGCCAACTCGAAAGAGCGGGTCTGCGGCTATACACGCGGCCGAGACCAAACAATCGGCACCCAACGGGCAAAGTATCGGCTCCCCAAAGTAACCGCACCGACAACACGCGCATGATAGAAGGCCGCACGCACGATTGGCCGGCAAGGCAGTCGCCAAAACAACGCCAAAAAAACGGCCGAACCGTGCTTTTTATCTTACCGCCGCAGTGCCTTGGAAAAAAGGCCCCCGCTCGCACGACCTCGCCCCGCCCCTCTCAGCCGGGTGGTTCCCGCACCAAGCAGCTTGGCGCCAGACGGATCAACACGAGCATCCCCACCATCTCGACGAAGGCCTGGACGACGATCACGGACACGGCGAGTTGCCACTCGGCGGGCAAGGCGAGGGCCAGTGGCAGAACCACAAAGGAGTTCCGCGTGCCAACACTGAAGATCAAGCCTCGGCCCGCTCTGGGCGGCAAGCGATACAGCCGAATCGTCAGCTTGCCGATGACCACGGCGAGGGCCACGTAGAGCACGAAAATCAAGGTCACCTGACTCAGGTGCCTGAGGTGGTCCAAAACCGATCGAATCTGCGAAGCAGCGATCACGCAAACCACCAGCGCCAACAAAAGGACCGATAACGGACGCGACATGCTCAACCAGGCGACGAACCCGCGACTACGTCGTCCCTGCCACTCGGTCAGCCACGCCAGCGCCAGGGGCAGCATGACCAGGCCGAAAAATGCTTGCCAAAAAGGGGCGGTCGCCACCATTTGGCTCACGTCGCTGTCCAGCAAAAGCCACAGAAACAACGGCAACAACACTATCTGAACGACCAACAACAACGGCGTCGCTGCCAATGTCCGCTGGGCATCGCCTTGGCCCAGGAGCGTAAAGGTGTTCATCCAGTCGGTACACGGTGTCAAAAGCACTAAGGCCACCCCGAGGTGGATTGGCGCTGACGCTGGCAGGCCCCAAAGGAGCCCCCAAACGACCAACGGCACGAAAACGAAGTTGGCGGTCAACAGGGCAGCGAAAAATCGCACATCGGATAGCGCCTGGCGGAATTCCAGCAAGGGCACCTGAAGAAAGGTGACGTAGAGCAAAACGCCTACCAAGGGCCAAAGTGCCGCTTCCAGCCCGGATGCCAGGGCCGGGAAAAATACCCCCAGGACCAAGCCGAGAAATAAAGCCGTGAAATAGACCGAGATCTGATACCGTTCGAGCCGCGTCATTCAGCCTGCGCCGCCAGGGAAGTCCGCGGCTCCCGTTGACTCTTGCATTTTTGCTCTCCCGCGACGTTTTCTCGGCTCGGCCCGAGACGATAAGGCCTCGGGCCCCGCGGCGCAATCGCCGCGTTGTTGGCGGACCGAAGGCACGCATCGCTAGCCGAAGGCTCGGGGATCGCTTGTTATTTCAACACCTCGACCGCTGCCTGACCCTACCGCCAACCAATGCGGTTGCAGGCACGCGCTGGTTGCCTGGGGCCCATGGCTCACACCAACCGGTGGTTCAGACTAAAACGTCGGCGAATTCCGCCTTGAGGGCGTCCAAGGCTTTGCGGCCTTGGCCACCCTCGACGACCACGCTCACGCGGACTTCGCTGGTGTTGATCATGTCCACGTTGATTCCTACGTCGGCCAAGCAACGGAACAAACGGCTGGCCACGCCGGTATGGCTCCGCATCCCTGTGCCGAAGACGGTCAGCTTGGCGACGGCCGGACAACTGGTGGGCGGCGGGCAGCCTAGCCGCGCCGCGAGCTTGCTCAGCAATTCCAAGCTTTTGCCAAGGTCTTTCTGGGGGACCGTGAAACTCAGGTTCGCCAACTCTTCGCGACCGACGCTCTGCACGATCATGTCGACCACGATCCCCGCCGCGGCGATCTCCTCGAAAATCTGCGCGGCGATGCCTGGCTTGTCGGGAACGCGGGAAACGGTGACCCGGGCCTGCGATTCGTCGAGCGTGATGTCGTCGATGAGCAAGTCTTCCATATTTTGCATGCGGGCGACGGCGTCGGCGGTCCCATTGTTGGCCGGAGATGCCGCAACGGCGCCACGTGGCGCTACGCTGGCAGGCTCCTTCTCCAGCTCGAAGGCGGCATGCACGGTGCGTAGCGATTCCAAGGCCTCGTTCCGATCCACCAGCACCGAGATCTTGATCTCGCTGGTGGTGATCATGAGGATGTTGATCCCCTTGTCGGCCAAGGCGCGGAACATCCGCCGCGCGACGCCCGGCTGTTTTTTCATCCCCAGCCCCACCACGGAAATCTTGGCCACATTGTCGTCGTAGGTGTAGCCTTCGGCCCCCAAGGCCCGGCTCGCCTCCTCGACGGCCTTGAGCGTGGCGGGCAGTTCGTCGCGGACCACGGTGAAGGAGATATCGGCCCGGCCGTCGGCAGCCACATTCTGCACAATCATATCGATCGGAACGTTCCTCGCCGCGATCTTGGAGAAGATGGCGAGCGCTGCGCCCGGCCGATCGGGAACGCCGAGCACCGTCACCCGGGCCTCGTCCTTGATCATCGCCGCCCCGCAAACCGGCTGATCCGGCGATTCCGGCTCTTCGCAGATCATCGTGCCCGGCTGATCGCTGAAGCTGGATCGCACGTGGACGGGCACGGAGAACTTCTTGGCGAATTCGATCGAGCGGTTGTGCATTACGCCCGCCCCAGCGCTGGCCAATTCCAGCATCTCGTCGTAACTGATTTGCTTGAGGCGGCGGGCCTCGGGCACGAGCCGCGGATCGGTGGTGTAGACGCCGTCCACGTCGGTGTAGATTTCGCAGGTCTCGGCGTGCAGGGCGGCCGCCAAGGCCACGGCCGTGGTATCGCTCCCCCCGCGGCCCAAGGTCGTGATGTCGGCCGTGGGACTGATGCCTTGAAAGCCCGCCGCGATCACGATATTGCCTTCGTCCAACGCCTTGCGAATGCGATCGGCCGAAATCGAGCGGATGCGGGCCTTGGTGTGGGTGCTATCGGTGATGATGCCCATCTGGGCCCCCGTCATGCTGATCGCCTGGTCGCCCAGCGAGTGGATCGCCATGGCCATCAAGGCCACGCTCACCTGTTCGCCGGTCGAGAGAAGCATATCCATCTCTCTCGCCGGGGGCTGCGCGGTGATCTGCTTGGCCAGATCGATGAGCTGGTCGGTGGTGTGGCCCATGGCGCTGACCACGGTCACCACCTGATGGCCCTCCTTTTTGGCGCGGATCGCCTTTCGAGCCGCCGCAAGGATTTTCTGACTGTCTGCAACACTCGTACCGCCGAATTTCTGAACAATGATGGACATACGCTTTCGCCGAAATCAAAGGAACTGTCAAATGTGTGGGCTAGGACTAAAAGCCTATTGCCAAACCTGGTTTGCCGAAGGTTTCAACGCCTGTTTCCTAGGTCAAATCCCCTATCTTTTCATGGTGTTGGAAGAGGCTCTACGGGGCAGTTTGCCAAAGTCGGAACCGTTGAGTCAAATCCTCCAACAAAGCGCCAAGGGATCGATCCTCTTTGCGAACGCGCTCGAGGTCCATGGCCGCCACGATTTCCTCAGCATACTCGAAACCGCCCAAAAGCGGCGTCGCGCCGCTTTTCACCACTGCTTGGGTCAGCCAATCCTTGTATCGATCGCGGGCACATTTCAAGTCGGGTTTCTCGCACGCCCGTCCCAACACCCGTTTAAAAGCACTGGCGTCGAGCAAAAGCCATCGTTCCACGTGGGGATCCGGGACGGCAAACGCAACCCGATCCTTGATCGAATCAGCCGCCTCTTGCAATTGACGGCGGCGCTTGCCGAATCCTTGGCAATTGGCGTCTGCTGCCACAACCACCAAGTCAGGCAGATCTTCGCGGTAACGAAGCAAATCCTCCACGTATTGTTTCAGCTCGGTGACCACAGCGCCAAATCCCCCGCGCACGGAATAGCCGTGAATGTCGATTTTAATCTTCTGTTCTCTTGCAAGTCGTTGGAGCAGCGATCGAAGAAACTCCTCGTGCCCGAAATCCTCAGTAAACAGGCTCACCTTACGCATCGAAATCGCCTCGCAGGATTCGCTGCGACGGGACGAGCTGCTCATCAAGAGCCTGCTCCACGGTTTTGCGACGCCCAAGAGGCCCCCACGTCTGCAAAGGAGTGATCTCGGTATGCGTGCCCTCCTTTCGACAAATGAACAAACAATCGTCAGGGACTAAATCCGGGAGGATCGGCGAATGGGTCGTGACAATGAGTTGCGTGTCGCCCGTCGTGGCCCGAGTTTTTAGGACTTCAGCGACCATCCGCAGTCGCCGTGGGTGAATCCCGTTCTCCGGTTCCTCGAAACCGATAAGAGAAGGAGGTTCCTTGGCGCCACTCAAAGCCAGCAGCCCCAAAATGCGGAGCGTCCCCTCGGACACGACCCGCGCAGGGACGCGAATGTCGTTTTCCAAAACCCACAAATCGACTTCGCCGAGACTGTTGATTTCCACGTCGATGCTCGTCACCGAGGGAACGAGCATGCGCAGGGACTTCTCCACAGCCTTGAATTGCCGAAGGTCCATCGCTTTCAAGGTGTTCAAGAAAGCAGCAAGCTCTTCGCCCATGACGCCAATATGGCGGACCTCCTTTACCGGACTTGGAGCGCGCATCCGCTCGCGCGGCTCGAAATAGAAAAACAGCCAGCGCGACAATTCTTGCTTCAACGCCACCAGATGCGGGTAATGCGGCGGGTAGAGTGGCAGTGAGAGCAGGCTATGATCCAAGTATTGCTCGTAGTAAGTCGGATGGGCCTGCCCCTCCATGCGAAGGTGCAGCCGATTCCTAACCCTTTCCAGAAACGGCCTTCTGGCCTTGGTTGGTTCGCCCTTCTCCGTAAGCGCGGTCAGGTGCTCATCCACCACCCGCAAAATCCCGGATTTCGGCAAAATTTCGACTTCGATGCGATACCGCAGTCGTTTTTCACGCACCAGCCCCGAAGACTCCTGGTCGCCCTCCGAGGTACCGTCGCTCAACTTGCCTTTTTTCATTTCCCGAATCTGTCGTTCCACCGCGGCAATCACCGTCGGCGATAACTCGACATCGACCTCGATGGAGAACGATACGTGCTCTTTTTCTAGAAGCGATTGCAGGCCGCCAGGCCCGAAGGTGAAGGATTCCAACGGTTTTCCGCGGTAAGGCGGTTCGAAAGCGTCCTTCAGCGTTCGACTAGTCGTCATGCGGGAAAGAAGCTGAAGGGCATCGAGGAAATTGCTTTTTCCCGCGGCATTGGGGCCGATCAAGACGGAGAGCGGCCGGATCGCGACCTCGACGTTGGCCAGCGACTTGTAGCCCTGGATTTTGACCCGTCTCAACATGACTGCTCTCCCGGCGTGGTTGCCCACACGCCGGAGACCCCCGCGTGATTCAATGTTTCATTCGCTCCAGCGGCCGGTCCCCAAGAAAAACTCCATCAATTTCCACCCTTCCGCGAAGACGCGGGGCGAGGCGGCGGATGTTGTTTCGTTATATTGGGTGGCGGCATCGGGCTCGATGTCCGAGCCTGCCATGGCCCAAGGCACCCAACCGTGGCTATGGGTCTTGGTCCGCAGCGGCGTGGGATGGTCGGGGGTGACGAGCATCCGGTAGTCGCCGTGCTTCTTCAGGGCCTCGAACACTGGGGCGACGATGTTCTGGTCGATGGCTTCCAGGGCCTGGATCTTCGCCGCCGCATCGCCCTCGTGCGAGGCCTCGTCGGTCGCTTCGACATGGACACACACCAGGTCGGCCTCTTTCAAGGCCTCCACCGCGTAACGTCCCTTGGCCGCGTAATCGGTGTCGGTGTAGCCGGTGGCGCCGGGCACGTCGATCCGCTTCCAGCCGAGGAGTTTGGCCAAACCGCGGAGCAGGTCCACCGCGGTGATCATCACACCCTGAATGCCGAACCGCGCCGCGAACGGTTCGAGCCGGGGGGCGCTGCCTTGACCCCAAAGCCAAATGTTCGTGGCTGGCAGTTTGCCCGCTTGACGCCGTTTGGCATTGACCGGGTGGTTGGCGAAGATCGCAATGCTCTCGGTCATGAGCTGGTTCAACAGGTCGCTGCCCGGGCCACGGGGATAACTGTCGATCACCGACTTATCCGTCAAGTCATGAGGAGGGGTGGTCCGCGTGTCCTCGGAGAAGGGCGCGGCAGTGCCGCCGCCGCGATAGATCAGCAAGTTCCGATAACTGACGCCCGCATGAAAACTCAATCGTTCCGAGCCAAGCCGCTCTTGGAGCGCGCGGATCAATTCGGCCCCTTCTTCACTGGAGATATGCCCAGCGGTGAAGTCCACCATGATCTGGTTTTCGACGGTCACCAAATTGCAACGCACGGCCCAATCGTCAGGCCCCAATTCGATGCCCTGGGCGGCGGCCTCCAACGGGGCGCGGCCGGTGAAGTGTTCCAAGGGGTTGTAGCCGAACAGGCTGAGGTTGGCCACATCGGAGCCGGGGGGCAGGGCCTCGGGCGTATGACAGGCCCGGCCTACCACTCCGGCGGCGGCCACCGCGTCCATGGCCGGCACCCGGGCAGCCTCCAGCGGCGTCTTCCCGCCAAGGGATGCCTGGGGTTCATCGGCACAGCCGTCCGGGATCACAATGGCATATTTCATTCTCGCACCCTCAACCGTACGCTCTTCGGACGCACGACCGGCAACTTGTCGATGGCCGCGATGGCCTTACTCATAGCGCCTTCGGTCGCGTGATGGGTCATGATCACCAGCGGCACCATGCCCTCCGTCTCTTCCTCAGTCTCGTGTTGAATCACCGAGGCGATGGAGATTTCGTGTTTGCCCAAGATTCCCGCGATCTCCGCGAGCACGCCAGGGCGATCCGCGACCATCAAGCGGAGATAGTAGCGGCCGGCGACCTTGGCCCAATCTCGGGCCGAGACGGGGGCCTCGCGGTGATCGGACCAAAGCTCCAGCGTGCGAAAGGTGATCGCTGCTCGGCCCAGCACCGTATCGATCACATCGGCCACGACGGCTGAAGCGGTGGGCATTTGCCCCGCCCCCTGGCCATGGAAAAACACCCCGCCCACGGCATCGCCTACCACGCGGATTGCATTGTAGTTCTCGCGGACCTCGGCCAGCGGCGTGCCATGACGCACCAAGGTCGGCGACACGTGAAGTTCCAAGCCCTCGGGAACCAACTCCGCCACGGCTAGAAGTTTGATTCGGTAGCCAAGTTCTCGCGCGTAGCGGATGTCGGCCAGATCCACGGAAGTGATCCCGACCCGGGCGATGTTCTTCCAATGCACGCGGGCCCCAAATGCCAGGTGAGCCAGAATGGCCAGCTTTTGAGCGGCATCGCTCCCGTCCACGTCCATGGTCGGATTGGCTTCGGCGTAGCCAAGCTTCTGGGCATTGGCCAACGCCGTCTCGTAGCTCGATGCCTGGTCTTCCATCTGGGTGAGGATGTAGTTGCTCGTGCCATTCAGGATACCGTGGATGGAGCGGATCTGATTGGCCGAGAGGCACTGCCCGATTGCGGCGATGATCGGAATCCCCCCGCCCACGGATGCCTCGAACGCAATCGACCGCCCCAATTTTCTTGCGCGGTTGAACAATTCCGGGCCATGCTCTGCCAAAAGCGCCTTGTTGGCGGTTACCACGTCCTTGCCGCTTTCAAGGAGCTGAAGAACAATTGTCCGAGCGGGTTCCAGCCCCCCGATCAACTCGATCGCGACCTTGATTTCCTCGTCGCGGGTAATTTGCGACAGATCGCTCGTGAGGACCCCCTCGGGAAGGGTGATATCACGAGGTCGAACCAGATCGGTATCCACCACTTTCGCAAGCTGCACACGTCTTCCCGCACGTCGGGCGACGCGATCCCCAGCTTCGAGGAGGATTTTGCAAACCCCCGTTCCGATGGTGCCGAATCCCACCAGCCCAACCTTTACTGTGTCCATCGAGTTCCCCCAACCCCTGTGGATCGCCTAGGACCGCGAAGCCGTAATCCTAGGCAGCTCAAAGGGAATTCGTCAAGGTGACGCCGGCCCAAGGGCGATAGCCCGCGATTGCGATTGCCCGGGATCTGCCTCGTGGAGGGTGTAGTTGACGCGCGATGGAATACCGCCACAATAGCGAGCGCCACGAAAGGATTTCCCCATGATCGAGTCGACTTCGCTTGATTTTTTCAAAACGATACTGGAAACGCCCAGCCCTTCAGGTTATGAAAGCCCGCTTCAGGAAGTGGTTCGTCGATTCGCCTCGAGTTTTGCCGACGAGGTGAGGACCGATGTCCACGGCAACGTGATGGCGGTCCGCAATCCCCAAGGCCAGCGGCGTGTGATGTTGGCTGGGCACTGCGACCAGATCGCCCTAATTGTGCAGTACATCGACAATGAAGGATTCATCTATATTCAGTCGATTGGCGGCTGGGATCCGCAGATTTTGGTCGGTCAGCGGACCACGGTTTGGACGGAGAGTGGGCCGATCCCGGGCGTGATCGGGAGAAAGCCCATTCACTTGCTGACTGAGGAAGAACGCAAACAGGTACCCAAACTCAAGGACCTTTGGGTCGACATCGGCGCGAAGAACAAGGAAGAAACGGAAAAGCTCGTCAAGATTGGCGACCCGGTGACCGTGGAATTGGCGTTTCGAGAACTCCGCAACGGACGGGCGATTTCTTCCGCAATGGACGATAAGTGCGGTCTTTGGGTGGTGATGGAAGCGCTGCGGAGGATCGATGCGAAAAAGTTGGGCTGGGCGGTCTACGCTGTTTCTACCGTCCAAGAGGAGGTGGGCCTGCGCGGTGCCCGCACTAGTGCCTTCGGGATCGATCCCGAGGTCGGCGTGGCTGTGGACGTGACCCATGCTACCGATTGCCCGACCGTCGAAAAAAAAGAGGAGGGTGACGTCGCCTTAGGCAAGGGGCCGGTCATCGAACGCGGACCGAACATGAACCCCAAGGTGGTGCGGCGGCTCGTGAAGGTCGCAGAAGAGGAGAAAATTCCCTTTCAGATGGCCGCGTCGGGCAAGGCGACGGGCACGGACGCCAACTCGATTCAAGTCAACCGTGCAGGCGTGGCAACCGGACTGGTGAGCATTCCCAACCGTTACATGCACAGCCCAGTGGAGATGATCTCCCTGGACGACATCGATTACTGCGCCACGCTTCTGGCCCGCTTCTGCGAAAGCCTAAGCTACGACGAGGATTTTACCCCCTAAAATTGTTTACTTTATGCCGCCCCCTGGTCCCCCTCGCTCGGGCAGATAGAGATTTTCGGGGATTTGAGGCTGGAACTTTCGGGTGGTGGATTCGTCCTTGGGGGTCGGCCAACCGGCGGGGTAACCTGGCGGACTCAAGTCGGATTCCTCGATAGCTGGAGGTTCAGAATCGGGCGCTATTTTGGCCGCGTAGTTTTGTACGGCCAGAATCCTCGCGGCCGTCTCTTCTGGCGTCTCGGCCCTACGGACTAGTATTACCCGGTGGTCAGGTGAGGCTTCGTTGAGAATCCAGCGGACTTTGAACTGCCCGGCTGGCGACAATTCTTTACCGTTGGCGGTGAAGTGGCTGTCCGACAGAAGGTTCTGACGACGCCAGCCGGCTTGAATCATGCTGGGATACGCCGACCTGACCGACTCCCTGTCCCAGCAGTGATAGGGACAAGGCCAGCGATTCACCTCTTGAAAATCGCGAACGAGGGCCCTGAAAAATTCCCCTCGAACCGGGGATGTGATCGCCACGGTCAGGGCACAAGTGGCTACCACTGAAACTCGGGTGGACATCCTCGACCCCCCCAATCGCTCCAATCATTCCGCTCAAGACACCCTTCGTTGATCATCGACCAATCGCGTGGTTTAAGCGGAACAGAAACCCAAAATGCTACTCGATATGCAGCCAATACAGCCCTTCATGAGGGGATTATGGTGTTCAGGATAAGTTGGGCAAAGCCCGCACCGGGGCTTCGTGTAATAGCGAAGCGTTGGCTCCTGTCCCCAAAGGCCGGAAAATTCAGCAAGTTCTATTTCCCACCTGACATGATGGGAAACATTTCCCTCACCATGGTGATTGCCGCCGGTCCGACCAGAACCACGAAGATTCCCGGGAAGATGAACAGCACCAGGGGGAAGATCAACTGGACAGCGGTTTTGGCTGCTTTTTCTTCAGCGATTTGGCGGCGGCGGATTCGCATGGCGTCGCTTTGCGTGCGTAGGGCCTGCGCCACGCTGGAGCCGAACTTTTCTGCCTGGATAAGCACTGCGGCTAGGGTGCGGAGGTCGGCTACTCCAGTCCGCTCCCCCAGCTCTCGCAAAACCTCAGCTCTCGGTCGCCCCATTTGGAGCTGGAAATTCACTAGATTCAGCTCGTCGGCCAAAGCCCGGCAGGTTTTTCGGGTCTCTTCGGCCACTCGCCGCAAGGCCTGATCCAGCCCTAGCCCGGCTTCCACGCAGACCACCAACAAGTCCAAGGCATCCGGGAGCCCCAAAAAGATGGCCTTTTGCCGACTCCTGGCGATTAGCCAAAGGGCCAGGTCGGGCAGGTAGAATAGTCCGCCGGCCAGACCGATCGTCATGACCATGGTTTGCTGGGTCGCGCCGAAGAAAGGGAAGAACGTTCCCCCGCCGAGCAAAAGCCCCGCTACGAGGCCCACGAACTTCAAGCCCAAGAATGCCTTGCTGGCCGTGTCGGAGCGGAAACCGGCCGCGGCCAATTTGAGTTTCAAGCGGCTTAGTTCTTCTTCACTTTTTGGTTCCAGCGGTTTGGCCAAAGCGGGGGTCGCTTTTTCCAACACCTTGGTGACCGCGTCGGTTTTTTTGGAGGGCAAGCCGTCGGGGTTCGCCCGCGAACGTGGGCGATTCAGTTCATCGAGACGTTCTAGGGCCCGGGGCTTGGCCGTCGCCACCCAGTCCAGGATCCACCACGTCAGCGCGGCGAACATCCCGAACAGCGCGAAAGGAGTCAGGGTTTCCAGCAACGACACTTCGGTGAACATGACGGTCGACTAGACTCTGATATTCACGATCTTGCGAATGACCAAGGCCCCAAGCACCTGAAGCACGATCGCCCCAAGGAGCATCTTTTTGCCCATGGGATCATTGAATAGCACCATGACATAATCGTAGTTCAGGCGGAGCATGACGAAGAACAACACCACCGGAAGTGCCAACAGCACGATGCCCGAGAGGCGACCTTCGCCGGTCAATGCCTGAATCTGTCCCCAGATCTGGAAGCGTTCACGGATCAGGTGGCTGATCTTGTCGAGGATCTCGGCCAGGTCGCCGCCGGTCTGGCGTTGCAAGACCACGGCCGTAGCGAAGAACCGCAAGTCGGTGTTGGGAACCCGCTCGGTCAGTGCGTCGAGCGAGTCCTCGAGGCTCACCCCAAGGTTTTGTTCCTCGAACACGCGGCCGAATTCCCGGCCCAGCGGAGCGGGAATCTCATTGGCCACCATGTTGAATCCCGCATTCAGGCTTTGTCCGGCGCGGAGTGCCCGGGCAAGCATATCCAGCGCTTCCGGCAATTGGACGCCGAAAGTCTTCAGTCGCCGCTTGCGTCGCCAGAGGAGCCAGGCGATCGGTACCATGCCCAGCGCCAGGCCGACTACCGGCAACAACCCCAGGTGGAGGCCGTAAATCGCGCCCACGCCCATGCCAGCCCCAGCAAGGACTGCACACAAAAGCGCTAAACGCGATACGGTGATCTGTACATCGGCCTGGGCGAACAAGCGATTGACGTCGCCAAATCGGTTGAACAGCGTCTCCAACAGGTTTGGCTTTTTTTCCAGAGGCTCGGCGAGAAGGGCCGACTGCTTGACGAATTCCTTCGCTGCCGGCGTGTTGATCCCCGCAAGCAGTTGCAGACGGTCTTCGATCTTGGCCGAGGACCGATCGAGCAACAACATGGCGATGCCGGCCACGAAGGCCGTTACGCCAACAAAGGCCGCGATGGCAATCAGGATCGGGCTCATAGAAAATCGCGATGGAGTTGGTTTGATATTGCCGCCGGAGCCTCTGCTTCCTTGCGTCAGTGGCCGAGGCTCAAGCGGCGGACGTTTCGCGGGACCTGCGAGTTGGGTTCAATCTTGCAACATCACGCGCTGACGGAAGGCGCTGGCCGGCAGGCGGATGCCGCAGGCCTCGAGCCGGGGCATGAAGGTCGGTCGGATGCCCGTCGAAATGAACTTGCCGTAGGCCCGGCCGTGTTCATCGACGCCTTCCTGTTCGTAGCGGTAGATGTCTTGCATGACGATCGTGTCCTGCTCCATGCCGACGACTTCGCAGATCGCGGTGATCTTCCGCTTGCCGCCTTGGAGCCGGTTGGCCTGGACGATCAGGTCCACGGCGCTTGCGATCTGGCTCCGCATGGCCTTCAGCGGCAGCTCGAAACCGGCCATCATGATCATGGTTTCCAGCCGGGCCAGGGCGTCGCGGGGCGAGTTGGCATGGAGCGTGGTCATCGATCCCTCGTGGCCCGTGTTCATGGCCTGGAGCATGTCCAGCGTCTCCGCGCCGCGGCATTCGCCGATGATGATCCGTTCCGGCCGCATGCGGAGGGCGTTCTTCACCAAGTCGGTGGCGGTGATCGCCCCCTTGCCCTCGATGTTCGGCGGCCGCGTTTCCAAACGCACCACGTGGTCTTGCTGGAGCTGCAATTCCGCCGCGTCCTCGATGGTCACGATGCGTTCGTGGTTGGGAATGAAGCTGGAGAGTGTGTTCAGCAAGGTCGTTTTGCCGGAACCCGTTCCACCGGAGATGATGATGTTCAGCCGGGCCTTGATCGCCCCCTCCAGGAGCATCACCATTTCCGGCGTGAAGGCCTTGTAGTTCAGCAAATCTTCGAGCTTGAGCGGATTGGCCCCGAATCGCCGGATGGAAACGCAAGCCCCGTCCAGGGCCAGCGGAGGGATGATGGCGTTGAAACGGGATCCATCGGCCATGCGGGCGTCGACCATCGGACAGGTCTCGTCCACCCGCCGACCAACCCGCGACACGATGCGATCGATGATCTGCAACAAGTGATCGTTGTTGCGGAACGTCACGTTGGTCTTTTCCATTTTCCCGCGACGCTCGACATAAACGTTTTTCGGACCGTTGATGAGGATGTCGCTCACCGAGGGATCCTTGAGCAGGGCCTCCAGCGGACCGAGGCCGAACGTCTCGTCCAGCACCTCTTCCACCAGCCGATCGCGCTCGCTGCGGTTCAGCAGCGTGTCCTCCGTGTCGCAAAGCCGCTCCACGACCATGCGAATTTCGCGGCGGAAAACTTCGCTTTGAATGTCCCCTGCCCGCGACAAATCGAGCTTGTCCACCAGCTTGGCGTGAATCCGCTGCTTCAATTCCTCGAAGCTGGTCTCTTTACTGTCCGCTGAGCGAAGAGGCAATCCTGAGGGTTTCAACGCCGAAGGTAAATCGCGTGCAACAGCCACCTTAGTTCACCTGCCGACACAACCGTTGCGACAATCAAGAATTCCGTGACAAGCATAGCTTACGGTTGGCGCGGTGTTGCGATCGCTGGACACTGTTTTTCGCAAGGCCCCCCGTTGCCGAATTCACTTCCGACGATTCCGCCCGACCACAATTCAACTGATCGAGGCTCGTTCCTGGGGGTTGACAACTACACCATTGGTTTTATTTTTAATGAGAGGGTAACGCAAATTGTTAAAAAATAGTTGACATTATCTTATTGATTGGTGTAGGTTAAATCGCTGTATGGGGCCAAGTTCGGGAGGAGCGCAAAATCGAGGGGTGGGAGGGCTCTATCAGGTCGGTCACCACGCGTCTTCTCGGGCTGTTGTTGCACGAGACTTGTGCTGGGGTATCCATGTCGCGTGATAACGCCCATCACCGCGCGGGCAAAGTTGGCCGAAGTTGAACGGGCTAGATCGGCCAATCGTGCTTACGGCTTATCGGTTTCGTTCGTGGACTTTTTTGGAGGGTTACTCATGAAAAAGGGTTTCAATCAGCGATGGCGAGCGTTGAAGTCGGGTTTCACGCTCGTCGAACTCCTGGTGGTCATCGCGATCATCGGAATTCTCATTGCCTT
Source organism: uncultured Thermoguttaceae bacterium (assembly GCA_937951625.1). Lineage (GTDB taxonomy): Bacteria > Planctomycetota > Planctomycetia > Pirellulales > Thermoguttaceae > CALFBP01. The sequence continues at coordinate 36,356 of CALFBP010000036.1, read as the reverse complement.
GCTTCTACCCGCGGTTCAGGCCGCACGCGAAGCGGCGCGTCGTTCCCAATGCACCAACAATTTGAAGCAGTTGGGGCTGGCAAACCACAACTATCACGATGTGCATAAGACGTTTCCCTTCGGCAAAGGCGGCACGGGCACGGGAAACGCGGCGGGGCCGTGCATCAGCACGGCTCCGACGAACAACTGTGGCCGCGTGAGCGGCTTCATCCCCTTGCTCCCCTATATCGAGCAAAAGCCGATGTACGACCAAATCCAGGCCGGGGATGGCGTCAACGCCCTGCCGGGCGGGCCCGTGGGGTGGAATCGCGGTTGGGCCGGGTGGAGTGTGGCCCCGGCGGCCTTGAACTGCCCCTCCGATCCGACACCTTACGGCTTGGTTACGACAGCGCAGAACAATTACGCATTTTCCTACGGCGACGGCGTGGTTGGCCTGCCGGGCAATACCACTTGGTCCCGGGGGTTGTACGCAGTGTTTACCACCTTCAGTTTCGCCGACATCCGTGACGGCAGCAGCAACACCGTGATGATGAGCGAACGGCTCAAGGGCGATCGCGGTTTATGGAACGTCGCGGCGGGCGAACTGGAGTCCAAATTGGGCACGGCGATCGTTCCTACCGTCAACACCTCGCCGATCACTTGTCGGTCGGTGGTGGCGGGGCAGTATTGGGCCGCGGGTACTCAGGTCAAGGTCCGCTTTGGCACCCTGTGGACGGACGGACAGCCCGAACGGGTCGGCTTCAACACGGTCTTGCCGCCGAATTCGCCCGGTTGCGCCAGCGATGCCAACCCCAATGCCGACAGCGGTTATTCGTCCAACGGCCTGATTATTCCGCCCGCCAGTCGCCACCCCGGTGGCGTGAATGTCCTCATGGCTGACGCCTCGGTGCGATTTATTTCCGAGACGATTGACAGCGGCAATCTGGCCGCGGCGCCGCCAACGGGCCCTTCGGGAGCAAGTCCTTATGGGGTCTGGGGGGCGCTGGGCAGCAAGGCCGGTGGGGAGTCCACGCAATCGCCGTAGTCTAACCACAATTGTTCCGAAGGTGACAGCCGCAGGGGCGACCTTGCTGCCGTCTCAAGACGTCCGTGTTGACGACTTCCGCGGTCTTGGCGGACGGCGGAAGTCGTCTTGATCTTTTTCCCTTGATCGCTTGAAACCCATTCAGACGGAAGGTTGGCCATGAGGAAGAGCAACTTGGTGGTCGGGATGATGGTCGTTGTGTTGGCGCTCGGAGGCTTATCCGGTTGTGGTGGAGCGGGCGGATCCGCGACCGGGCCGAAAACCTATCCGGTCTCTGGGACCGTGACCCAGGGCGGCAAACCGGTCGATGGGGCAACGATCCTGTTTGTCTCCACGGACGGCAAAAAAAGCGCGACGGGGAAGACCGATGCCAGCGGACGTTACACACTGACCACCACCAAGTCCGGCGATGGGGCCGTGGCCGGTCAATACAAGGTGGCCATCACGAAATTTGATGCGGGCCAGGTCGCCGCCGCCGACATCTCCGACCCGAATTATGCCCCTCCCGATCCCAACAAGCCGGCTCCCGTGGCTAAGAATCTGCTGCCAGAAAAGTATGCCTCGCCCGAAACCTCTGGGTTGACCGCCACGGTCAAGGAAAGCAGCAACAAGATCGATTTCACGCTCGAGTGAGGCGAGGCCCTCAACGCGAGGCGTGCAGCAGCAGGGCGCCTTGCCCGCTGGAGGGCCCTTGTCGAGACGCGCTACGGCGTTTCATCTGCAAGCCATGAAAGGCCATCATTCCCGCTCATCGCGAGGGAACGTGGTCGCAGGTTCTCCAGGAAATCATGGGAGCCGGGGGACGCGCCGCGGACGGCGAAAGGCGGCTTTCATAGCGAGCGGGGCGATTTTCGTCATCGCGTTGTTGTTTCTGCGATCGCGGTGGCCCGACTCGGCGGGGCCGCCAATTACGCTGGACCAGCGCAACGCAGACCAGGTTGTGTCCCGGCAGAGTCGGCCCGCGCCGCAAAATCCTTTACTTGATGCGGCGGAAGAATTCTGGGCCTCTCCCCTTCCTGCCGCATGGACCGAGGATTTTCTGTACCGCGGGTTGGAGCAGCTTTCCAAGCGGATCCTAGCCGACTTTCCCACGAGGCCCGAAGCCATGGCCGTCGGCGCCATGGAGCGGGCTTTTCGCGGAAAGTCGGCCGAAGCGGAGGAGTTCTGGAAAAAGGCTGCCTCGCTCGACGCCAACTATCCCGAAGCGTATTTCGGCTTGGCGCAGCTCGCGCGACAGAGGGGAGACTTCGAGGAAGCGGTGCGGCTGGCTCGCCGGACATGCAGCCTCGATCCATCGCATGACGAAGCTGCCCGCTTCCTGGCCGACAGTTTGCTCAACCTTGGGGAAGTGGACGAGGCTCTTGAGGTTTTGAAAATCAACTTGCGGGCAAATCCATTTTCAGCCGTCAGTTACTTTCTGCTGGGCCAATCCTATCTTCAGAAGCAGGCCTTCCACGACGCGAGGGAGGCGTTCCAACAAGCAGTGACCTTGTCGCCCAGGTACACCCACGCCTACTACGGCCTTGCGACGGCATGCGAACGATTGGGGGATGCAGACAGTGCGCGATCGCATCGGGAAAGGTTCAACGCGCTGAAGCAACAAGAGCAGGACAGTGAGCGGGTACTGATGCGCGATCCCAAAGCGTTGCCCTTACTTCGCCGCGGCGCGGCATCGATCTATGCTACAGCGGGCAATGTGTATCTTCGGCACGGAAAGCCAAACATGGCCGAGGCGATCTGGCGGCGCGGTTTGCAATGCGATCCGCAAGGCCTTCGTTGCCGCGAGGCCCTGGCCCGATTCTACGAACGGCAAATGCGGCCCGCCGAGGCCTTGGCGATGTATCAAGAGCTCCACGCGATGGCGCCCGATGACCCAGGCTACGAACTGGGAGTTGCCCAACAACAAATGCGGCTGGATCAAGTTGCTGCGGCGGAGAAGCGGTTGCTGGCCCTCTGTCAACGTTTGCCGCAGTGGTCGCGGCCGGCCGCGGCGTTGGCGCAACTTTATCTCCACACGGGTCGCGGCCGCGAAGAAACGCTGCGTTGGGCGCTTAGGGCCTTGGAATTGGAACCGGTGGCGGCGCACTACTATCTGTTGGGCATGGTGCATGAACGATCCGGGAGCCGGGAACAGGCTTTGGCCGCCCTGCGCCGCGCCGTGGAGCTGGAGCCGGACAACCAACCCTGCCGCGAGGCTTATGAGGCGCTGAGAAATCGTCCCTGATCGCCATGGTTGCAAGCCCTGCCCGCATCGTGCGTTCTCTTCGCGGAGGATGGATCGCTTCCGCCAGCGGGGCCATGCGTTCGCTTGCCTCGTGGATTGGCTGGTCGCTGCTGTTCTCCGTCCCCGGCTGGTGCCATGCGCAGGGACCAATCCAACTGCGAAACGTGACCCCGAACACGGGAATCGATTTTTGCCACACCGACGGTTCCAGCGGACGCCACTACATCGTCGAGTACGTCGCGTCGGGCCTAGCGACCTTCGATTACGACGGCGATGGACTGGTGGACATCTACTTCCTCAACGGCCAGCCGTTGCTGGGAACGAAGGTGGAGATTCTGCCCAAGAATCATCTTTACCGAAACCTCGGCGGGTGGAAGTTCGAGGACGTGACCGACCGCGCCGGGGTGGGCCGGGCCGGATACGGCTTGGGCGTGGCTGCGGCCGATTACGATAACGACGGCTTGCCCGACGTCTATGTCAGCAACTTCGGCCCCAACATCCTGTTTAAAAACCTCGGGAACGGAACATTCGAAGACGTAACGGCCCGGGCCGGCGTCGCCCGCGGCGACAAAGTCGGGGCGGGCGTCGCCTTTCTCGACGCCGACCGCGACGGCGCGTTGGACCTTTACGTGTCGAATTACGTCAAGTTCCGCTTCGAGTTGCACGTGCCGGTTTCGTCGGGGGGGCGGGGGCTATACCATGGTCCGCGCGAATACGATCCCGAGCCCGACCAATTGTTCCGCAACAACGGCGATGGCACGTTTACGGACGTGAGCTTCGCCTCGGGCATCGGCGCCTTGGCCGGACCAGGCATGGGCATGGTCTGCGGCGACTTCGACGGCGACGGCGACACCGACGTGTTCGTCCTCAACGACGTCTTCCGCAATTTCTATTTCGAAAACAATGGTTCTGGAACATTCCGCGAAGTCGGCGTTCAGAACGGCACGGCCTACAATGTCTACGGTCAAGAGAACGGCAACATGGGCGTGGATTGCGGCGACTACGACAACGACGGCCGACTCGACCTGTTCGTCACGACCTACCAGACCGAACACGTGATGCTACTAAGGAACCTGGGGGCTGGCCTCTTTGAAGACGTGACCTTTCGTACCCGCGCCGGTCAAGGGTCTTTCAATCATGTCAAATGGGGCTGCGGCTTCGTGGATTTCGACAACGACGGGCACAAGGACATCTTCTTGGCCTTGGGGCATCTCCAAGATTTCGTCGAGCACTTCGACGACACGACTTCCTACGATGCCCGGCCCGTGCTCTTGCGAAATAATGGCCGCGGCGGCTTCGTCAACGTGTCGGCTACCAGCGGTGACGGGCTTCAGGTGAGTTCTGTGGGCCGCGGGGCGGCCTTCGACGATCTGGACAACGACGGTCGCATCGACGTGGTGATCCTCAACTCCCGCCGCCCCCCGACCATCCTCCGCAACGAGTCGCCCGGAGGTAATCACTGGATCCAACTCCTCTTGCGAGGCATGAAGACCAACCGGGATGGGATAGGGGCTCAGGTCCGCGTCGTGGCGGGCGACCTCACGCAAATCGATGAGGTCCATAGCGGCCGCGGGTATCAAAGCCATTTCGGCACGCGGTTACATTTCGGGTTGGGACCCCGCACCACAATCGATCGCATCGAGGTCCGCTGGATCGGCGGCGGGACCGACGTTTGGGAAAATGTCGCCGTGGATCAATTGCACGTCCTCACCGAGGGGACTTCCCGCTAAAAGCGGCCATCCAGTTCCCCGTCACCGCAAGGAAAATAGTTCGGCCCAACTCTGGCGTATTTGCCGCAATTCCTCCTCTTGCGACTCGCTAAAGGAGCCGCGCACTTGGGCGTAGGTGTCCATCCAGGTGCTGAGGCGTTCGCGGCTCTCGGCGTCGAGCACCACGCCCTCATGTCCCGTGTCTCGCGTGAGCAAGGCCCAAAGCTTGCTGTTGGCGGCGGTGCATTCGCCCGGGATGGAGCGATCCCGCTCGAAGGCCTTCTTCTTGAGGTCCTCGCCCCCGAAGGTGAGGAGCGAGTGATACGCCTTGGCGGGCGTGAGGTCGAGCTTGGCGGCCTTGGGATCGTCGCTGTCCGGCCTGTGGCAGCGGACGCAATGCCGATCGAGCACCGGCTGGACCAGCACGTCGAATCGCAGTGGCCACGAGCCTGGCGGCCCCGGCGTAATTTTCGAGGGTTCCCTCGAAGCGGCCATCGGCGGCCTGCCGATCGGCGGCGCCAAATCGCGATGCTCATGGCAGCCGATACAAGAGAGCGTTTGCTGAGGCTGCACATAGGTCAGCGAGCGCATGGTCTGGACCGCCAGGCCTTCGGAATCCAACGCCTGGAAGAAAACGGGCACGCCCGAGGGCACCCGGAAAAACGCCGAACCGTCAGTCTCGACCGGCACGGTGCCAAGGACGTACTTGCCCGGGTCCTCGGTCGAGACGCCCAGGTTGGGCGTGTTCATATGCGGTTGGACCTTAGGCGGGACGGCCACGATGCGGAGCCGCTTGACCGTGCCACGGGGAATGCCCTCCAGCCCCAGATAAACGTCCTGAACGAAGAACCGGCCCTCATCAGCGCGGTCGGCAACCTGGCTAGCGTAGATGGGCGGTTTGGGCCTGGGGCGCAGGGGAATCGGATTGCCGGAGGAAATCTCCGGATCGCGATGCAAAAGCTCCTGGTTGCCGAAAGCGTCGTAGAGATAGATGCCCATGGCGTTGACCGGGTTGGCCTCTTGGGTCTCGACCCGCGTGTGGGGCGGCAAGCGGCGGTCGGCCCAGCCCACCAGGAAGAATTCCTCCGAAAGCGGCCAAGGGTTGGCGTAGTAGTGGTCGGCCCAGGCCTCGGTCTCGGGAAACGGCACCTCGGGCGTGAGCCGGACGATCGGGGCGTCCTCTTCCGTGCCCCGGCGGCGATCCAGCAACACCAGCGACCCACCCAAAATCGAATGATGGGCCGAGGCCGTGAACACTAGCTTCTGCGAGCCGGGAATCGCCACCGCCTCGCTCGCCACCTGGGGCCGCACTGTGTAGTTTTTGTACACCAGTTGGGCGTTTGTCCCGTCAGGATTGGTCGACCAGAGGCTGAAGAAATGGCCGTTGAAGCGATCGATGTAGTCCCACCGGCAGTAGAGAATCCGACCATCGTTGGCCACCGACGGGGTCCACTCGAAATTCTCGAACGCCGAGATCGGCCGAATGTTTTTTCCATCCGCATCCATGACATGGAGTGTGAACACGGGTACCGGCCGATAGTTGTCGCCGCCGCAGCGGACGTAGCTATCGGGCAAGTCGGCGGCCAAGGTCGCCGCAGTCCGCGTCGGACACGTTTGCAAGGCCGTGCCCTTGCGGGTGGAAAGGAAGACGATGTCGCCATTGGGCAGATAGCGGGCGTCGAAATCGTCGTACCGCCCACGGGTCAATTGACGCACTTTTCCGCTCGCCAGTTCCATCTCGAAGACGTGATAGAAGGCGTCTTCCGGAAGATTGGCCTTATTGGCCTTGTCGCGGAGGTCGGGCACGTGCGGATAATGCTTCGCGTAAGCGAACAACACCCGCGTGGCATCATAGGAAAGCTCGGGTCGAACGAACGAACCTGGCGCCCAGTTGGATGTCAGGCACCGTACTTTGGGCTGATCTGTCTTGAAGCCATCTAGGATGAAGATGCCGCCCCCGGGCCGCGACCACCAGCCGTAAAACTGATCGGACATGTGCGGGAAGCGCGTAGGGGCCGACTTGCAGAACAAGATCGAATCGAAGTTCAACAGCGGGTTGGCGAGTGCCATTTTCCGTACCGCCCAATGCACGCGAAAATAGAGTTCACGAACATCGGCCTCCGAATCGCCGTCGGCCAGGGCCTTCAGCCGCGCAGCCGCCTGGTCCAAGACCTGTAGTTCGGCATCGACCTTGGCGCCTAGCCGACGGAGGCTGTCGGCCAACCGCCGTCCCCGATCCATCGTGCGAACGACAGCCTCGCGCGTGGGCCCGCCGGATTTGCCCGGTCGCACCGTCCGGGCCGACCAAGCACTCGTCGAGCTCTGCGTGGCAGGCTTGCCGAGAGCCACGTTGTCGGACTGGCCGGGGGGGTAAATCTCCACCTCGTCGAGATGAAAATAGCTCTTGCCGCGAAGTCCTAACCGAACGAAACGGGCCCGCTGCCCTTTGAGATCGACCACCAACGGCTTGTTGTCCGTGTGGCCGTAAAACACCGTACCGTTGTGCTGGTAGACCTCGTGCCACTGGTTCCCGTCGTCGGAGAGCCAAACAAGAATCCGGGCGTTGCGCTCGGCCAGATCGCAGCGGTTGTAAAGCACGAGGCGGCCGATCGCGGTGGGACGCTCCAAATCGACTTGCCACCAGGGATCGTCCTGAAGTTCCGTATGGAATCCCCACTTGCCGTTCTTAAAGCCATCGACTCCGCCGGCCGCGTCTTCTTGGGTTGAGACCGGTCCAACGGAAATGGCCGGACTACCCCGCTTGGCGTCCTGATGAACCCAATCGGCCTCGATTTGCAAAGCAGTAATGGCCAGGGTCTCGGCGAAAAGCGAATTTCCGCCGGCCAAGCCGAGCAACGCCACGGAAAACCAGCCCCAAGCTCCTTGCCTGATACGGCCATATCGATGTACCATGAGTGCCCTCCCCGAGCTGTGACGAGCCTAACCCGAATCGCCAAACTGGATGATAACTCTGCCGGTCCCAACAAGCAACCTGTGGGGGGGGGATGACTCACGTAAGGGAGCAGATCCGGACTGCCATTAGCTTGGGGTAGCCGTTGGCTTGGGATACCGGCGGGCCACTGGCAGTTAGCCGCTAGGCAAAAAATCGCAGTTTCCTAGCACGTCAGCTTAGGCCCAATGCTTTCAGAGGATCATAGCGTCGGGGTTTTTGTGGACTAGGTTGGGCTGACGTTTAAGTTACCAGCGCGGCCTCGGCACAGTCGGTTGCGCATGGGCCACAGGCGACTCGGGCATGATCAGGGGCTGCCTGACCTTACCCGAGTGCAGAGGTCGATGAGGGCCTCGGTGAGGCGACGAATTTCTTCCTCGGGCTGGCGATCGACGATTGCTTGCTCTACGAAGCTAGCGGCGACACTCAACGGAGCGAAGCCATAGCTCCCGGCTGCCCCCTTAAGTTGGTGGGCGGCACGTCGCAACTCATCCCATTGCAATGCCTCTAAGCAGCCCGTTAGTATCTCCACCCGGCGGGGCATCTCCTCTACAAACAGTTGCACCAGGTCTTGGAGAACCTCGTCGTCGGCCAAAGAAGAATACAGCGCGGAGGGCGAAGCAGTTGAGTCCATAAGCATCCTTTCCCTAAAAATTTTTTAAATCAAGAGTTACGTCAACGGCTGATCATCCGAGGTTGTTCAAATTCGAGGCATGCTTGGGAGCTACCCTTAACTTTAGCTTAAAACAGAGGGGAACGACAGTTAAACACAACCAGCTTAAGGTGGGGGGGAAACACCTACATAGATGGAAACGAACCCCCAACGCAGTGGTATTCAAGCGTTTCGAACGGAAAAGTCAGCATGACCGTCACGAGCTGCTTCGGGATTTGCGAGATTTGGTGGAAATGGGTTGGCTGGTTAAAAGAATCGGCGACCGCCCGGACGATAGTCTTCGTTAGATTGGGAGGTAAAACCCCAGGTCACGCCAAAGTGCGTCAGGATCCCACTCAGTATTTCCTAACAAGGAGTGTCCCCTATGAACCGTCGTGTGCTACTTGCGGTTTTGGCCGTTGCGGCAATGCTGTTTGCGGCCAACGCTGCCCAAGCTGGTTTGTTGAATGGCGGCTGTTGCGCGCCCGCTGCCGAAGTGAAACCAGCGACCTGCGCGCCTGCGGCCTGCGCCCCGACTTGCGTGGTGAAAGAGAAGGTCAAGATGAAGTGCTGCAAGGTCCGCGAGCCGAAGGAGCGATGCTGCCGGGCCCCCAAGACCTGCGCTCCGGCGACCTGCGCTCCCGCCACGTGCGCCCCGGCAAAGGCCTGCGCTCCGGCGACCTGCGCCCCTGTTAAGGCCTGCGCTCCGGTGAAGGCTTGCGCCCCCGCCACCTGCGCTCCCGTCAAGGCCTGCGCTCCGGTGAACGCTTGCGAGCCGAGCTGCGAGCCCTCCTGCGTGAAGGAGAAGTGCCGTAAGGTCCGCTGCCCGAAGGAGCGGTGCTACAAGGTCAAGTGCCCGAAAGTCAAGAAGTGCCGCGCTCCGAAGCGTTGCGCAGTGGCTGCCGATGTCGGTTGCGACGTGTGCGGCCCGGCGGCCGCCCCCGCGGCTGCTCCCGCCGCCCCGGCTCCCGAAGCGAAATGAGTTCTTGAAAATAAGAGGCTAGAACGACTAGCCGTCCAACAGACATTTCCCAAGCGGCCCGGCATTCGTCCCGGGCCGCTTGCTTTTTTTAATGAAACTAGCGGGAACCACGTCCTGCCGAGTCCTGGCAGGCGAAACATGATGGCGAGAAATCACTCGGGAAAGAGTTTCGTTGACAAGTATCGTTCGCCGAGGTCTGGAAGGACGACGACCACCAATTTGCCGCGGTTTTGTTCGCGTCGGGCGACTTTCAGGGCTGCCCAGGCAGCCGCCCCGCTGCTGATGCCCACCATCCATCCTTCTTCTTTGGCGAGTCGGCGGGCAGTTTCCATCGCGTGTTCGTCGGCAACCTGGATCACCTCATCGATGACGTCCAAATTCAAGACATCAGGAATGAAACCGGCGCCGATCCCCTGAATGGTGTGTTTTCCCGGCCGAATTTCCTCCCCAGCTCGACGCTGTGAAATCACCGGACTGGCTGCCGGTTCGACCGCCACAACCTGAACACTTGGTTTGCGGGCCTTGAGCACTTCGCCCACGCCGGTGATGGTTCCCCCGGTACCGACTCCTGCCACGAAAATATCGACCTCCCCGCCCGTGTCGCGCCAAATCTCCTCGGCCGTCGTCTTTCGATGGATTTCGGGATTGGCCGGGTTCTTAAATTGTTGCGGCATGTAGTATCTGCTGTCTCTGGAGGCCAACTCTTCGGCCTTTCGGACGGCTCCCGGCATGCCCTCCGCCGCTGGCGTGAGAATCAATTCCGCTCCCAGGGCCTTGAGCAACCGCCGCCGTTCTAAACTCATGCTCTCTGGCATGGTGACGGCGAGTCGGTAGCCGCGGGCAGCGCAAACAAAGGCCAGACCGATTCCGGTGTTCCCGCTCGTCGGCTCGATGATGATGGTATCTTCCCGAATCAAACCGTCGCGTTCCGCAGCGTCGATCATTGCCCTGGCAATGCGATCCTTGACGCTCCAGAGGGGGTTGAAGTTCTCCAATTTAGCCACGACAGTCGCTGGATAGCCTTCAGATACCCTCCGCATACGGACCAGAGGGGTATTGCCGATTCGCTGGGTGATATCGGAAAAAATCGTGCCTACGCTCTCGCCAGACATTCGAGTCACTCCAAACCTGGGAACATTCCGCAGCACCACGCAATGTTATCTATGTTTGCAAAGATAGTCAACGTCTAATCATTGATCCCCATGTCGCGGTGATATGCCTCCTGAAGGAGGATATTTTCTTCCCTCTCGTGGTGGAGCAACTCGTCGCGAAAAGCGTAAAACAGCGCGGCAGTCCGCATCTTCCATTGTTCGTTGGACGTTTCCTCCCGCTGCAAATCCGCTTTCAACTGTTGGGCCCGTGTTCGCATCTTCGGATGTTGATCTAAGAGAGCGTTGGCCTTTGCAATCAATTGGGGGGAGTGCAGCAGGGCTTCTGCAAAATATCCGCCTTCCTCCTCGAACGCGAAGTGATAGACCAAACGGTCGCCGAGCTGGCCCAGCAAACCGCTGATTTCTTCCATTGTCGAAGAAGGCCGACGAAAAGCTTCGTCGATCTGTTCCAGCAGGGCGTGGACTGCGACGTGCTCATCGAAAAACTGCTTAAAATTGCCTGGACTATGGCCTTGCGTGCCCATGGAGATCCCCCTCAGCAGCCCTTAGTCGGGTTCAAAACGACGAAACTCATTATACTCGGAACCGACACGATCCGGCCACCCGCGCGGAGAGGTTTGGGGACGATGCTCGGTAACATTCCACGAACAACGAAAAGGCGCTTAACGCGTGATCGCACCAAAATGGGGCTCTGGCGCCTCATGTTCACTTTTTTTATCGCCGCGAATGAATCAAATGCCCCGATATGTCGCAGAGATTCAACAGAACGTCGGTCTTTTATTTTTCGTTCCGGGGCGGTGGTGCCAGAACTTCGGAATCCTCGATCAGGGCGCGAACGAGCGTGAAAAGCAGATCGGATCGAGTAAGCATGTCGGGATTGGGTTCGGCCATCCAGTGGCCACCCAAGCTGCTATCATTCATCAGCGAGGCGAAACCTACCGCCATGACGCGCCCCTTTCCGAAGGCAACCCGGCTGGCGACAGGCAGCCCATCGACCCACATGAAAGGCTCGCCGCCCGAAATTTCGCACACGGCTTGGACCTTGATGCCTGGCCAGCCGTCTTTGAGACCCAATTTTCCCTCTCGGCTGGCGGAATGATCTACGCCCAAGCCGAACGGCCAAAGCAGGCTGTTGGCGGTAGAGCCTGAGATCTCGGGCGAATCGAGCACCAGAAGTTTTCCCCCGTTGGAAACGAACTCTACGAGAGCTTTTCTGTACTCTTCGCCGACCGACTTTTGCGGGCAAATAATCACTAGGGCGTCGCCCTGGAAAGCAGCCGTTCCAGAACGCCGTGCGGTGAAGTAGCCGAGGCGCGGGATCCACTGCTCGAATAATCCGTAGCCCAGCCCATCTTCCTGGGTGAACCCTCCGCGGGAAAGCGGCACGTCGGAGACCGTGCGATCGAGCACGATGCGAATCATCGGCCGGACAGGTTCAAGCACGGGCATGGCTTGGCGGTGGAAGGCCATCACGGCCACCGATCCGGCAGTGATGCCCGTCAGGCCTGCCCCGACCACGGCGACGGCGGCGATACCCTGTCGATTGGCCAGCCGCAGCCCGCTGGCCAGCGCGCCGATCGCCAAGATGCCCAAGACTCCGAAAACGGTCCACCGCACCGCCGCGCGATCCAGGACGCTGCGACGATTCAGCCAATCGAGCATTCCTAGCATCAATTCGGTTTTGCCGGGCTCGAAGGCACTGAAATTGGAAAAGATCGTCGAATCGGTCCAAGCGGCGACGCGGCCCATCCCGTAGCGCGTGGTCCAAAGTTGAATAAAGGCCCCGTAGCGCATCTCAGGTCGATACTCGGCTTCGGGAAAGAAGTTTTCGGTATGGTATTCGGGCGGGAGGCTCCACAGGCCTGTGCTCCGCACGGCAGCTCGCCCCAGGCTTCTACCCGGGTCGATCGAGCACGACACTGCGAACGTCATAGGCGGAACGTGCTGCACGATGGGATGCGGCACGCGCGGCGGCTGGTATACCTGCACATAGGGATTGCCTACACAAAACAGCAAATCCAAGCGGAACTTGAAACCGAACACTTTGGCGATCTCATTCAGAAAACTGCTCGACTTGAACACATCGGTGTGCTCGCCGACGAGCAACAAGCCACCACCGCGGGCGACAAAGCGGCGGATGGCTTCGATTTCTTCAGGCGCATAGGCGGAGGTCGGCGTTTTGATGAAGAGCACGTCGCACCGAGCCAGCGTGGTGTCGTCGATCGCGTCCGACTCCAGCAAGCGCGACATCTCGAAATACCGCGAGCAGTAATCGTAGATGGCCGCGTAGGTGTAGGAACTATCCTCGCCGAACTGGGTGGTGTCGTAAGGCCGGGTAGTGGGCTCCCAGGTGGAATGCCGTTCCACGACCATGATCCGGCCCGCCAAAGGGGCGCCGCACGGCTCCCACTGCACCAGCCACGCCAGCACTGCCGCCGCAGCGGCGATGGATCCCAACGCCACGGCCCAAGCCCACTTTACGGAGCGCGAGAACGACGCCGGCTCGTTCTCTTTCGATTCTTCCGGTTGCCGCATCGGTCCGAGCGAAGCAAAGCACGCGGCCCCCATGACGGGCACAGCCAGCAAGACCAGATGCAGCCAGGGGCTGAGGAACTGGTCCATCACGTTCAGCGGCTGCGACGCATCCCAACGCATGGCCCGATGCATCAGCACCGCCAGGAGGATGGCCGCGCGCAGCGGAATCCAAACCGCGACCACCACGGCCAAACGCCGCCAGACGGGCCACGATGCCCGGCGTGAAACAGGTGCATCAGGTTGAGTCTCTTCGAAGTCCCCGCGGGACTGGCCGTGCCCGCTCAGCGATGCAAGGGTCACGCCACCGGCGAGAAAAGCCAATGTGACGGGGTCGAAAATCCACTCCCAGGAAACCGTCAGGCGAAGCGGCCCGCTGAGCGTGCCGACTACCAGCGTGCTTCCGTCCACGGCCGCGTCCATGCCCAACAACTTCGCCATCCAGCCCGCCAGGTCAGGGAAGGGCCAGGGCAGATCATGATTGCGGGCGGTGATCGCCGTGTAGAGTTCGATCAAAGCCGATTGCACTATGAGCACCAATCCACCGGCTACGAAGCCCCGGCCAAGCGGCGCAAGCCAACGGCGCGGGCCGTGCGGGTACTGCATCACCAGGCCGAGCAAAGCCAGCAACATGCCTGCCCGTTGCGGCAAGGGGAAGAACCACACGGCCGGGGCTAGCAGAACCGCCGCCAGCAACCGTGTGGGGTGACAGGGCAGACGCATGGAAAAGCCCGACAACAAAAACGCGCCAAGGACAGTCAACACAGTCCAGACGATGGGAGCCGGGGGTTGATAGTAATGCAACCCGAAAAGCCATGAACCGGCTAGCAACGCCACCGCGCTCCAGTATCGCATGGGGATTCGCTTGAGTTCGTGAAGGTGCCTTACAGTTTTCCCGGCACAACGTCCGCCTTTTTTCCCGCGTCTTGTTCTTCCAGCGCCTGTTTTGCGACGGCCTGTTTCTCGGCCGCCTGATTGTCGACGGCCTCGTTCTTCGCACTCTGTTTCTCCGTGGTTTGTTCAAGACTGCTGTCAGGGGCCATGACGTCAGCTTCGGACGTTGTTTCGTCGGTCTCCGCCGGTTCCTGGGCCGGTTCGGACGGAACGAACTCGCGACCATTCAGCGCGGCGAAAAACCACCGCCAAAACACGGCGTTTTCTTGAAAGACTTGTACCCGACGACCGTCTTCCGCTTCGAGGTTCTTGTTCGCCACGAAGAACGTATCGCCGAAGAGGAAGATTTTTCCTTGTCCGACTCGGGAGGACATGACCACAGGCAAGTCGTCAAAGCCGCGGACCAGCAGTTCAACGCCCGGGCCCTCGCCATCTACTGGCCACCCGGCATACAGCGCCATATACACGCGGTATTTTCCGGTGTCCAAATACGGGGTGCGGAAATAGCCCATCGGCCTGGGTTCGCTCCTCCGATCGTTCGCCGATAAAGGCGAAGGCGGCACGCGCAGATTGAACTCGGACAACAGCGATTCGATGGGATTCGCATGATTCGCGCCGGCCGTGCAAAGCATGGTGCCCCCGTTGTCGAGGAATTGCCGTACCGTGGCGCGTTCGGCCGCGGAAAACTCTCGGCCCGGGCCGATTGCGATCAGCATTCCAGCGCGTTGGATTTGAGCCTCGTTCCACCGGCGGAGGATGAGTGGTACGTAACCGTTGCGCATCAGGGTAAGTTGCCACCCCGCCAGGCCGTCGTCGCTCCAGGGATCGCCGCTGGCGGCGGGCAGGTGGGAGGCGTCGATGCAGACTACGGGATTGGGAGTCTGCTGGCGGCCGTCGAGGAGCATTTCCGCACCCGCCGCTGTGCTCGTCAAGGAAAGCCCGGCAAACAGGGCGAAGATCGCCATTGCGGCAGCCAAACGTGCGGGCTCTGCACGCCAGCCCAGCAAGATCACCAGCGCCAGGCACGTGAATAACCCTAGGGCCTGTCGCCACAAGGGAAGTTGGGGGCAAGAGGCCCGCGAGGCCAGGTAGGCGAGCAATCGTCCTACAAACTCGTAACTGCCTGGTAGTCCGACGTTTTTCACACCCGAGGCGTCGGCCAGCACCACCACCCGGCCTTTCCCCACCTTTTGTTCCGCAGCCAACACGACGTCGCCCAAACGCTCGGACGCATCGCATTGTGCGACGCCCGTCAAGACAGCGTCGCTGCCCGGGTCGCTCCAGCCCCAGCGACCGATCACGATCGGCTGGGCCAACCAGCCGTGGCGGATCGAGGCCCCTTGGCCCAAACCGAAGCCATTCGACGTATCGCAGATTCCCACGCCGACAGGATGGACTGCCGGTTCTAAGCCATGCTGCCAGTGCCTGACTGCTGGGATCGCCGTGTCGAAGCGGACTTCCATTCCCACGGGAGCCAGAAGCTCATTGAAGCTGCTCTTGAAACCTGGTTCCCACACGTGCGGTTCGGCAACTATAAGCAAGGCCCCTCCGTTGCGAACATAATTCCAAACCGCGTCGATCTCTTCTGGCTTCCAAGGCTGGGTCGGATGGATCACCACGAATACATCGGCTCCGGAGACAAGCGCGGATATCGGCGTTGTCTCCCCGCTCCACGATGGTAAGGAGCGGCGGAATCCTGGTTTCGCAACTCGGCCCGAATTCAGTTTGGACGCTTCAGTGCATTCTGCTCCCAAAAGCTCCAAATACGTCGAGAGCATGCCATAATCACCGGCCGACGCCTGACCGAAGCGATCGAATTGGGGTTTTCCCCAATCCAGTGAGCCGTGGTCGTAAAGCACGATCTTCCGGCCCGTCAGCTCCAGCTTCTTGAGCGACAATAGTTGCGTGATTGGAATCACGGCGGCCAGCACCGCAGCAGCCAGACCGATGGCGGCAGGAGAAAGCAGATCGTTACGAGGGTGGGGGGCAACGCTGCCGGTCGCCTCTTTCGGCTCTGAGGCGGCCTTTGCCAGAGCCCCCTTTTCCAAAAACATGCACGCTGCGATCAGGGCGTGGATGAGCACAGCCACCAAGGGAAGGTTCCAAGGAATCAACCAGCGGACGGCCTCACCCCAATGCCACGGCGGGGGCACGTAGAGGTCCGATTGGTAAGGCGGCGGTTCCACCACGGGCGGCTTGGGAATAGACGCCAGGAGGTCGTCGGCATGGGCCAGCGCGAACAGGTACACGGCATGGCCCAATACCGCGGCCACGGCAACTGCGATGGCCCGACGCCGCCAAGGGCGCGTGGTTTGTACCACCCACACCGCGCTCATCGCGGCCATCAGCACGAGGAAGTCTAAACCGGCAAAGGTCGCCCCGATGGACAACGGTTTCCCGAACACCCATCCGAGCCACCGGCCGATGCCCTCGCCGAGCGCGTTGCTCGCCGACCAGGCCACCGCGGCGGAGACGATCGCCAGTCGATACACGGCCAACACTGCCGCGCCATACGCGGCGGCCGTGAGGACGATGCGGTCGGCGCCCTGCGTGGTCCAGGCGGCGGCCGCGAGGACCAACACCATAGCGATCACGTCGAAAACGGTCGGGCTTGGAACAAAAAGAATTGCCGCGGCTACCGCGCTTCCCGCCAAGCAGGCAATTTCAACGGGCTGGGCCTTCCGCCTTGGCCAACTTGCGCTGAGGACGAGTCCGATCCCCAGCCAGCCCAGGACTTGGGCCAAGGGCCGCGCCATGAGGCCCGCCGAGCCAGCGACAATCCAGGTTGCCGTCACACCCGCGATGGCCGCTAAAACGCCACGCAGCGACGGCGCAAGCGGGGAAGACTCTTCCGGTTGAGGCAAACCGGCAGTTGCGCCTCGCACCGCCCGCTTGGGGTGCTCCAGCGGCCGCTTGAATTGCCGATCCTTATCCATGCGTGCGTCCTGCTGAAGGTGTAAGGGATTAGTATTGTCGCGTGACGCTCACCGGTCAATTGCTGGTCGCGAAACAACGCGCCCAAGGGACGCGGCATCTAGCGTGTTTGATCTCCTCAAGCAACCCGCGAGGAATCTTGTTGAAGGGACCGTCGATGCTTAGGACCCGCCAAACATCTCGGCTCCAGCCGTCCTCACGGCAAACATCCCACCTGATCTGGCAGTTGTTTCGGTTCCTTCGGCCGCTGCTTGACGCGCTTCGATCCTCGCGCGGTACAATTTCCGACGGTCGCGGGGCGAGTGCCAGGTAGCCCGTACAGAATGCGAAAGGATCCCCATGAACGCACGCCTCGGAAAACCTTGGATATGGATCTTCATCTTGACGGCGACCTCGGTTTTTGCCCAAGAGGTTGTCGTCGTTCCCGACATGACCGATGAGATTCTGGCCAATCCCGGCATGGGCTGGCAGACGTTTCATCGCACGGCGAAACAGGACAAGAATTTGCCCTCGTGGATTCCTTCCACGGTGCATTACGCCCGCTGGGGGTGGAAAGAGTTGGAGCCAACTCCTGGAAACTTGAACACGGCGTTTCTCGACAAGGTGCTGAAGGAAACTCGGGAGTCTGGGCAGAAGCTCGCCTTTCGGGTGATGTGTTGTTCGACGAATCGGAATGCCCCCTACCATCCCAAATGGCTCGTCGAGTTGGGTGGCAAGGAAATCATGGCCACTTACGGTTCGTCCACTTTCCCTATTCCCGACTTCGATGACCCGGTCGTGTTGAAGCGACACCTGGACTTCATCCGCAGACTGGGGGCGAAGTACGACGGCCATCCCGACATCGACCACGTCGACCTTGGCTCCATCGGTTGGTGGGGCGAATGGCACTTGTCGGGGGCGAAGACGAACAAATTGCCGACGGCGGAGAACCGGAAAAAGGTGGTCGATGCCTACCTGAAGGCCTTCCGTCGGACGCCGCTGTTGATGCTCATCGGCGGAGGCGAGTTCCTGCGTTACGCCTGTGAGCGGGGCGCAGGTTGGCGGGCCGATTGCCTGGGCGATATGGGTGGGTTCTCACGCACTTGGTGCCACATGAAGCAAGGCTATCCCGGTTGGATCGCCGAGGCCGGCATTCACGACGTCTGGAAGTCCGCTCCCATCGCCTGGGAGACATGCTGGGACATGCGGAAATGGGTGAGCGAAGGCTGGTCGCTGCGATACATCTTCAACTACGCGCTGGCTTGCCATGCGTCGGTCATCAACAACAAGTCGGCCCCTCTGCCCGAGGGCGACGAGGTTCGGCCCGAACTCGAACGCTTCCTCCGCCGACTTGGTTATCGGCTGGTTTTGAAGGAGTTGAAGCATCCGGCCCAGGCCCGGCAGACACTCGAACTTTCCATGCAATGGCAGAACACGGGTTCGGCCCCCTGCTACCGGCCCTATCGGCTGGCCTATCGGCTTTCCAATGAGTCGGGCTACGCGAAAGTGTTGGTCAGCAAGCTGACCGTGAACCGCTGGTTGCCCGGTTCCGTCCCCCTGTTCACCCCTGAGTTTTTCAAAGCCCCGCCGGACTTGCCGGAAGGCGACGTGCATCGCGTGAGCGATCGGGTCACTTTGAAGGAGGTTCCCAAGGGAGTTTACACCCTCTCCTTAGCGGTGGTGGACGACTCGACGAACCCGGTCGTGCGTCTCGGCATCCGCGGCCGGGGCGAGGACGGTTGGTACCGCTTGAGTCGCGTCGAGGTCATCGAGTAGCGCGTTCAATCACAGCCCTTTGATAGGGCTATGGATGCGCGGCATCGGGTTTGAAGCCGGGTAACGCCGCGACGCGGTTGCTCTGAGCGCAGGGATAGCCGATGGTTCCAGGCTTCTCGTTTCATGTGCAAAGCATCGATCCGTGCAGCGGGGCACGCCGAAGTGTATTGAACACGCCTCATGGGCCCGTCGATTTGCCCGCCTTCATGCCTGTTGGCACGCAGGGCACGGTCAAGGGATTGGAAGTCAACCAACTCCGCGCGACCGGCACGCGGATGATCCTGGCGAATACCTATCATCTCGCCTTGCGGCCCGGGGCGGACGTGGTTCGCGACCTGGGCGGATTGCACCGTTTTACGGGCTGGGATGGGCCGATCCTTACCGATAGCGGCGGCTTTCAACTCTATAGCCTTGCTCAGCGCACCCAAGTCACTGAAGAGGGGGCCGTGTTTCGCTCGCACATCGACGGGCGTGAATTCACGCTTTCGCCGGAACAGGCGGTCGCGATTCAGGAAGACCTGGGCAGCGACGTGGCCATGGTCCTCGATCACGTCGTACCCCTGCCAAACACGAGCGAAGCGGTGCAGGACGCCACGGAGCGGACGATCCGTTGGGCCCGACGTTCGCTCCGCGCCGCGAGGCGTCGCGGCCAGGCCCTGTTCGCCATCGTCCAGGGTGGCTTGGATCCCGACTTGCGCGTCCGCTGCGCCCAGCAGTTGGCCAAGGACGATTTCGACGGCTTCGCCATTGGCGGCCTGAGCGTGGGCGAGCCGCCCGAGGACATGTATCGCACGCTCGACGTCACCGTCCCGGTCATGCCAGCGGATCGACCACGCTATCTCATGGGCGTGGGGATGCCCCGGGACTTGCTGGAAGCCATTCGCCGCGGAGTGGATTTGTTCGATTGCGTGGTGCCCACGCGAAACGGACGCAACGCCATGGCCTTCACCGACCAAGGAAATATCAAGATCCGCAATCTCCAATACCAGCGCGACGACGCGCCGTTGGAGCCGGGATGCCCGTGCGTGGCTTGCCAGCGGAGCCGCGGATATCTCCGCCACCTGTTCATGGCTGGCGAGATGCTCGGCCCGATTCTGCTTTCCATTCACAACATTACGTATTACCAGCGACTCATGGCCGAAGCGCGGGCGGCGATCGCCGCGGGGCGATTCGAGGCCTTCTATCGGGCCAAGATCGCGAGTTTCAGCACAGCCGAGGCCGAGTGAATCGTTCGGTGCGGGGTCGGGTGTCTCCGCCTTGCGACCCGGCTGCCTTCCGCAAACCTCGCGGCCTTGAAGCAGCAGAAAAAACCGAGCAAAATGGCGTAAAACCAGGTCACGACCCCGCGTGCGCGGCGGAGGTGCGGGTTCGGTTTCGGGTTTTGTCCAAGACTGGCCTTTTGGTGGTTAGGGCTTCCTCGGCGATCTCCGCGGCCCGCGCAGCCCCTCCAGCATCCCGCAACAACTTTCCCATTTCTCGCGATCGCGCTTGGTAGCCGTCGTCGGCCAAGATTTGCTGGACCATGCATCGTAAGGCGTCAGCCCGTGTCCGGCCAAAGGAGGCGCATAGGCCAAGGCCGTGGTGGCGGACGCGGGCCGCCATACCGAAATGGTCGCCGTTACGGGGGAGGACCACCATCGGCACGCCGCGACAAATGGCCTCGAGCACGGTATTCACTCCCCCATGGGTAATCAGCAAGGCCGCCCGATCCAACACGGCCAATTGCGGCGCGAATTCGACGACCAGAGGGTTGCCCGGCAATTGGCCAAGCTGCTGCTTGAATCGCGTCTGCTGCTCGTTCCATCGGCCCAAGGCGAGCACCAACTGGGCATCGAGGCCCGCGCAGGCCTCGGCGATGATGCGGTAAACGCGGGCGTTGGCAGGAAAGGCGACCGTGCCCAGCGAGGCGAAGATCAACGGCCGACCGTCCAGTTGCTCCCAAGGAAACGCGGGGTCTGCTGGGTCCGCGCGGGCCGTGGTCAGCGAGCCGATGTAATGGAAAACGTCGGGCAGATTGCTGCGGGGAAAATCGAAATCGGAACACAATTGGGAAATCTGGGCCAGCGGTGAATAGGCCTCGTCGAAATGCCGCAAAGGCGGCAGATTCCAGGCCCGGCGCCAGCGATTGATCTTTCGGAACACGGGCCCGAAATACCAATGGAATCCGGCGTAGCCCAAGCGGTTGCGGAGCCGTGCTGGGGCGGTTTGCCGATAGGGCCAAAGGGTGAAGGGGGGCGGGACGCAGGGCTCTTCGTGCCAAAGCAGGGCCGAGCAGATCGTCACAAAGGGCAAGCCTGCTCGCTCCGCGGCGGTGCCCGCGGCTGAGACCGTATGGTCGGCCAGCACGCCATCGACCTTCAACTCTGCTAGGGCTTGCGGCAGGAGTCGGAGATACTCTTCGGCGTAGAAGCGAAACAAGTCCCGGATCACCGCCAACGAAGGCGCTCCCGCCGCCGTGAACAACGCCCACCACAGCGGATGAAACGGATAGCGAATCCCACGAATATTCAGGGCATGAAGCGGCAGATCTAGGCGTTGGACCACGGGGGCGGACTTGGCCCGACCGATGACCGTCACCTCGTGTCCGCGGCGGACCAGCTCCCGCGCCACTTGGCCATTGGACAAGAGATGTCCTGCCTCGTCAGGGCAAAGCAAAGCATAATGCGCCATGGCGTCAACCTTGGGACGATCGGGCCAGCTTTCTCAACGCTTCCTGGTCGTCATTCATAGCGGAGCGCGTCGATGGGGTTTAGCCGGGAGGCCTTCCATGCCGGATAGTAGCCGAAGATGATGCCCACGGTAAGCGAGACCGCCACGGCGACGATTGCCGCGCTGGTCGAGGTCGCGGTGGGCCAGCCCATCACCGCCCCCACGAGGAACGAACCAGCCCGACCGGCGAAAATCCCGATCAAACCGCCCACCAGGCAGAGCACCACGGCCTCGACGAGGAATTGGCGGAGGATGTCGCGGGCGTCGGCGCCCACCGCCATGCGGAGCCCGATTTCGCGGGTCCTTTCGGTGACCGATACGAGCATAATGTTCATGATCCCCACCCCGCCGACAGTCAGCGACACGGCCGCGATGGCCATGGCCAGGCCGGAGAGCATTTGGACCGTCCTCTTGAAGACGTTCGTCACCTCGGCCATGTCGTAGATGCGAAAGTCGGTTTCTCCTTCTTCGAGACGGTGCCGATCGCGGAGCAGTCGGGTGATTTGGTCCACAGCCACGGGAACGGCTTGCGGCGACTTGGCCTTCACCAAAATCTGCCCGATCGTTTCGCTACGGATCGCCTGCGGTCGGCCGGGAAGGCGTTCGGCCTGCGGACGGCCGGGCAGGGAGCGAGCCAGGTCGCGGGGCACCGCCGAGCCTGAACCGCCCCCGCTGAGTCGATATTTGACCGTTGTCCACGGGGCCAGAAGGCAATCGTCTTGATCCACCCCCAGCAGATTCGCACCCTTGGGACTGAGCACGCCGATGACCGTGAAGGGCACGTTGCGGATGCGGATGTCCTGGCCGACGGGGTTCCGTCCTTGGAACAATTCGCGGACCAGGGTTTGCCCGATCACGCACACCTTGGCCGCGCCGGCGACTTCGCGCTCGTTGAACATGCGGCCCAATTCCAGGTCCGTCCAATTCCGCGCGACGAGAAACGCCTCGGTGGTTCCCGCAAGATACCCCGGCACCCAACTGCGATTCCCAAACACCACCGGCGCCCGCGCGGTGACGATGGGGGCTGCGCAGACCACGGCCGGGCACTCCCGCTGGATCGCCTCCACGTCCTCGGGCGTGAGCGTGTCGAGTCGTTCGCCGAAACGGGGCGCGCCGCTCCGGGGGGCACCCGCCTGCACGGCCAGCGTGTTGGCCCCCAGGTTGATCACCGTATATTGAATGGCCTTGGAGGCCCCTTGGCTGATCTCCATCATGGCGATCACCGCGGCCACGCCGATAATCACCCCCAACATGGTGAGCACCGTGCGCATCACGTTCCGCTGCAAGGCTTGCAAGGCAATCTGGACGGCCCCTGCCGCCACACGAAAGGTGTTCCTCGCCCGACGCGAGGGCAAAGAGGGCGAGGCCGGTTTGGTTTTTGGGGAGCTGCCGTCCTGCGGGTCGGGTGGCGTTGAGGGGGTGGTGACCGTGGTGGCTTTTTCGTCCAAACGCATGTCTTCCACGATCTGCCCATCGGCAATCCGCACGATGCGGTCCGCGGCGCGAGCGACCTCGGGATCGTGCGTCACCAGCAGCAAGGTGATTCCCTTTTCCACGTTCAGCCGCCGGAAAAGTTGGAGGATTTCCTTGCCCGTCCGCGAATCCAGATTGCCTGTCGGTTCATCGGCCAACAGCAGCGTGGGCTGATTGATCAAGGCCCGGGCAATCGCCACCCGCTGTTGTTCGCCGCCAGAAAGCTTGCTGGGGGGATGGTCGAGACGGGCCTCCAGACCGACCGTGGTCAACAGCTCGCGGCTCCGTTGATATACTTGGCGTGGCCTGCCGTTGTGCGCGGAATACGCGGTGGGCATCAGCACATTGTCCAGCGCGCTGACCCGGGGAAGCAGATTGAAATTCTGGAAAACAAACCCGATCCGACTGCCCCGCAACACGGCCAACTGCTCGGGCGAGAGGCGGGTGATTTCCACGCCGTCGAACAAGTACGATCCCGAGGTCGCCTGGTCCAGGCCCCCCAGCAGGTTCATCAGCGTGGTCTTTCCCGAACCGGAGGCCCCCATCAATGCCACGAATTCTCCCCGCTCGATGGTCAAGGAAATATCCTTCAGAACCACGAGGTCGATGTCACCCACGCGGTAGGTCTTACTGAGGTGCTCCAGGACGATCAGGGGCATGGAAGCGAATCAGGGTTTCCAGGGGAGCAGGGGCTACAGCTACCACGGCAGCCAGAACAGGGGGACCGCCCGCTCGGCCTTGCGGCTCATTTCTTCGCGTTGATCACTTGGGAAATGAAGCTTTTGACGAAATCTGGTTGGGCCTCGCGCACGGCGTTGAGCACGATGGGGGTGCCGACCTGGAGGTCTCCGCCGGTGATCTCGGTGTTGATCCCGTCGGACAACCCTGTTTGGACGTGGATCGGCCGGACGAAGCCGTCGGGGGCGACAACCCAAACTGTGGGCGTATCGAATTCCACCTTCTTCGCCTCCGCCTCGCCCGAGGCATCCAGGGCATCGCGCAGGGCCGAGGGGGGCAGCTCGCGCCTCACCGCGGGCGAGACCTGGGCCAGCGTGGGCTGCCAACGCAAGGCTTGGTTCGGAACCAACACGACGTCGGAGCGTCGGGCGACCTCGAATTGCAGCTTGGCGGTCACATAGGGCAGGAGCTTCTGATGGGTGTTGTCCACGTCGACCACCACGTCGAACATCACCACATTCTGGACCATGCTCGCGTTCAAACGGATTTGGGAGACGGTGCCGTAGAACGTTTGATCCCGACAGGCGTCGACCTTGAAGGTCACCGGCTGGCCTACCCGAATGTCGCCAATGTCCGCTTCATTGACTGCTGCCCGAACTTGCATGTGGCTTAAGTCCGTGGCCAGGAGGAAAAGGCTGGGGGCGTTCAGGCCGACCACCACGGTCCGGCCGACCTCCACGCGGCGGTCGATCACAATACCGTCGACCGGCGAGCGAATCACGGTGTAGCCCAGTTGGATCTCCGCTTCCTCCTTGGCGGCCTTGGCTAGTTCCAGTTTGGCGGCTGCCGTCATAGCTTCCGCTTTGGTGATTTCATACGTGGCCTCGGCGTTTTCGTAGTCCGCGTCGGAGTTCGTGCCGATCAGCACTTTAGCTCGGCGATAGGCCCGCTCCGCCTGCTTCAAGCGGGCCTCGGCGCGGGCGAGTTCGCCCTCGGCGAGCTTGAGGTTGGCGATGGCCTTCTTGAGGTCCGCCTGGTGCGGGGCGTCGTCGAGTTGGGCGAGGATGTCCCCTTTTTTGACCCGCGAGTTGTGTCCGATCGTCTTTCCCGGCTGGTTCGGATCGGGGCCGAAATTCTTGATCATGCCCGGGATGCGGGCCCCGACGTCGATCGTCTCTACCGGCTCGACCGTTCCCGTCGCGCTCACGGCAATGACGAGATCGCCGCGTGCGACGGGGGTGGTGCGAAACTCGGGCCGGTCCGCCGAAGCTGTGTGCCACCAATGCACGCCAAGCCAGATCCCCAGCAGGGCGACCACCAAAAAGAACAGCGACTTCTTCATGGTTCTCCGCTCCGCGGGCCGCTGCTTTCCCCACAGCCCCGTCCCACCCGAGTCGCCTCTGGCGCCGACCGCCCAACGTTCCTGTTTTTCCCCTACGCCTTCTCGACGCTGGAAATCGGCTCTTCGCGAGCAACAGCAGGGTGAAACGGGACCTCCGCCGCGGCGCCAACGATGCCCCGCAAACGCGGATCAACCGTCCCATCGGAAAGCCGCTCGGGGACGAACGAATCGACAACCTTTCCTTCTTCCAGTTTTACAATGCGATCGGCTACATGGAAATAGCGGTCGTCGTGCGTGACGGCTACGACGGCTTTGCCTCGGCGCTTCAACTCAGGCAAAATGCGCAGATAAAACACTTTGCGAAAAGATGGATCTTGATCTGCCGCCCATTCGTCGAACACGTACACCGGCCGGTCTTCGAGATAGGCAGTGAGGAGGGCCAGGCGTTTATGCTGCCCCCGGGAGAGGTTCGTCGTGGAGAATTTGCCGTGATCGACGCGCACAATGTGATCGAGTTCCAATTCGCGCAAGTATTCGCCCGCGCGACGGTCCAAGTCCGCCGATTCCAATCCCCAAAGGCTGGCGAACACCGCGGCATCATCGAACACCACGGAAAACAGTTGTCGATAGCTCTCCCGATTCTCGTCGGTGACAGGCTGGCCATCGAGCCGCACTTCGCCTTGCTCGGGAACGTAAAGGCCGGTCAATAATTTCACCAACGTCGTCTTGCCGCTGCCGTTACCGCCCACGATGAAGAGGATTTCGCCAGGACGGATGGTTGCGTGGATCGGGCCGAGCACGAACCCATGCTCGCGGCCCTCCCGACGATAGGCGTGCGTCACCCCAACCAACTCGATGGTCTGCCAAGGGGCCAGGGGCTGGGCGACGGTCTGCTCGGCCGCGACCTGGTGGAGCATGAGTCCGAGTTGTTCGATCCTTCCTACCGCCAGAGCGGCCCATTTCATGGATGGCAACGCGCCCATGATTTGGTCGAGCGGGGACATGAGGAACATGAACACCATGGCGTAGAGGGTCAGGGTGGGCCCATCCACGGTTTGAATCCGTGGCCAAGCGAACACCAGCATCCCGAGAGCTACGAAGAACATCAGCCGGCTCAGGGCGATGGCCGCATTGTGAAGGCAATCGCCCAGAAACTTGTTTTCACGGACCGTCGCTTCAGCCGGCCTCAAGACCCGATCGAGGAAGGCCCGCCGCCGCTCGCCGTGCGTCTTAAGCTCCTTCACCCCGCCGAGCAATTCTCGAATTGCTTGGAACAGTTGCTCCTGGGCCTGCCAGCCACGGCGCATGTATCCTCGGGCAAATTTCGCAAAATACACGTAGACGACGATGCCGAAGAGGGCAAACACCGCCGCCCCGCCCAACAATCCCAACGACAGGTAGCCCAGGTAAACCGCGCCGCACACGAGGACCACGAAGCTGACTACCAGGCTGGGCACCACGTTCATGACGTTCGTCACCGCCGCGACGTCGTTCGTCAGCGCGCTAAGCATGCGATGCACGCCGATCTCTTCCAAATGCCGTAGGGAGCTGGCCAGAATCCGTTCGCACAAACCCATGCGCAGCCGCGACACGGTGTTTTGCGTGAGCCGGGCCAAAAGCACTTGGGAAGCGATCCGTGTCAGGAAGACCACCCCGCACAAAGCCGCGAACAGCCACACCCCAAGCGACGAGGACTCGCCCGGTCGCTGCAAGGCCCTGAACATCCAGGCCATCAGCGCCATGCTGGCCACGCCGCTGACCGCGCCCACCAGACTCGCCAGCAGGACGATCCGCCACGAGGCCCGAAGCAACAAGAGGATCAGTTTCATCAAGTCACCGTGTGTTCAATTCCCGATGCCCTCCGTTGGCCGTGGTTTGGACTGGAAAAGCCGTCCTTGTTCCCGTCGCCTCCACTGTCGTGGACGGCGTTTTCCGAAACGATTTTCGCAAAACCTCGAGCAGCCGTGCCTACCGTGTGGCATTTCCGTGGGACGCGATCCGCATCTCCATCGCGGTGCGGAGGTAACGATCCAAGCGTTCGGCGAGCGTTTCCACGTCGGGCCGCCGAAGGATGCTGTAGTGGTCGCCCGGGACGTGCTCGATCTCCAAGGCCGGGCAGAGCGACCGCCATCGACCGTCCCACACACCGCTGGCCCGGCCAGCGCGGAACAGCACCACCCGACCCGCGTAAGGTTTGGGGCGATATCGGCTGGCCGCCGCGAGTTGGGTCCGGCAGACCGCGGCCAGCCGCCGAATTTCCGCCACCCCAATCCCTTGAGCCACGTTCGCCTCTTCCGCGATTCGTTCCCATTGCTCGTCGAGCGACAGCCGCTTCAAGTCCGCTAGCTCCAAACCTAGGTGCGGGGCGATCCAGCGGAGCACCGAGCTTTCGTCCCAATCGAGGCTCTCGACCTCTTTTGTCGAGAGATACGAATCGAGCATGGCCACTAAGGCCGCAGTTTGCCCTTGGGTGGCGAGCTGCTGGGCCATTTCCAAGGCAATCACTCCGCCCAAGGACCATCCGCACACCACGTATGGCCCCTGGGGCTGGATTTCCCGCATCTCGCTCACGTACTGCGTGGCCATGGCCTCGATCGTTTCGTGCGGCTGTTCGTCGGGGTCAAGCCCCAGCGCCTGAAATCCGTACACGGGTCGCCCCTGCGGAAGTGCCCGCGCCAGCGGCAGGAAACAGGCCACGTGCCCGCCCAGCCCGTGAACACAGAACAAAGATTGCTCAGTCCCCTCGGTCCGAAGGGGCACCAGCGATCGACCTGGACCTTGCACGGGGTTGGAAGACCGCAGGGCCGCCATGGCGTCGGCCTCGCCGTAGCCGTGTAATACGAAGGCGTCCAGCCACCGCAGGGGATCGACCGGCGGTGCCTCGGCCACGCGATCGGTCGATGTAGGCAAATCCTGAATCACGGCTGCCAGTCCGGCCACGGTCGGCGAGGTAAACAAGGCAACTAGCGGTAAATCCACCCCCAACTCGGTCCGCACCCGAGATGCCAAGCGAAGCGCCAAGAGCGAGCTTCCGCCCAAGTCGAAAAAGTTATCTTCCACGCCTACCTGCTGGACATTCAAAACGTCGCGCCAGATCGCCGCCAGTTTTTCTTCGAGTTCGTTACGGGGCGGCACGTATGCGCCGCAGAGCGACGAGCGCTCCCAATCGGGTTCTGGCAAGGCCCGACGGTCGATCTTCCCGCTGTTGGTCAACGGCATAGCCTCCAGCGCGACGACGGCCGAGGGGATCATGTAGTCGGGCAGTCGTTGGCCAAGGAACCGCCGGGTTTCGACGACGTCGGGAGGGGGGCCGTCGTTACCGACCACATAAGCCACCAGCCGGGCATCTCCCGCCGCCCGATTGCGCACCACGACCGCGGCCTCGGCGATCTTGGGGTGCTCGCGCAGGCACTGCTCGATCTCGCCCGGTTCTATCCGTAATCCCCGAATCTTGATCTGATCGTCGGCCCGGCCTAGGAACTCCACCTGTCCGTCGGCTCGCCAGCGGGCCCGATCCCCGGTACGAAACAGCTTCGCCCCCTTGCCGACGAAGGGGTCAACCACGAATCGCCCGGCGTTGGCCTCTGGATTCACATAGCCCCGGGAGACGCCATCGCCGCCGATGTACAGCTCGCCGGGCACTCCCACCGGCACCGGCTGCATTCGGGCATCGAGGATATACAGCCGGACATTGGGAAACGGGCGACCGATGGGCACCATCGCCGTGTCGGGCAGCCCCTCCGCGTCGCCCTCGAAATACGTGCTGTCGATCGTGGTCTCGGTCAATCCATAGGAATTCACGAGCCGTGGTTTCGGTCCCAAGACGGCGCGTGCCCGGCGGTGGTCCGCGGCGTACCAGGCATCGGAGCCGACGATCGCCAGGCGAAAGAAGTCCAACGACTCGTTGTGCTGTTCCGCATACTGGATCAGTTCGCGAAAGACGACAGGGACGAATTCGGCGATGTCCACTTCCTCGCGGCGCATCAGTTCGATCAGCCGTTCCGGATCGAGCAGCATTTCCTGAGGACAGATGACCAATTTTCCGCCCGAGCAAAGGGCCCGCACCGTGTCGCCAACGAACACGTCGAAGGCGAAGCTGGCCATTTGGAGGTGCGAACGCGGCCGTTCGTGGTCCGGGGCCGCTGCGCCCCCGAGGCCGTAGGCGTCCTGCCACCCGTAGTAGGCGTTGACCAGGTTCCGATGCGTGACCATCACGCCCTTGGGCCGCCCGGTCGAGCCTGAGGTGTACAGGATGTAGGCCAGGTTTTCTGCCGACGCTGTCTTGGGCGGATTCTCCGTGGATTGGACGCGGAGCCGGGCGGCTGCCTCGCCATCGAGCACGATGGTGGGAACGCCGCCCGGGTCGAGCGACGCAACCACGGATTGGCAAGTCACGATCCGCGCGACGCCCGATTCGCGAAGGATATAGGCCGATCGCTCAGTCGCGTCCCGGCTATGGGTGGGATCCAAGGGGACGTAGGCCCCGCCCGCCTTGAGCACCCCCCACACCGCCATCCACAACTCGGGCGAACGGGGCAGG
The DNA here is from genome assembly GCA_937951625.1 of uncultured Thermoguttaceae bacterium. Lineage (GTDB taxonomy): Bacteria > Planctomycetota > Planctomycetia > Pirellulales > Thermoguttaceae > CALFBP01. The sequence continues at coordinate 6,846 of CALFBP010000036.1, read as the reverse complement.
CAAATCCCCACGCGTACCTCCGGACCGACTCCCTCGGCCCGCAGAAGCCAGGCAAGTTGATTCGCACGTTCGTTAAGCTCTCGATACGTCCAACGGTCATCGCCGAGCACCACGGCCAAGGCGTCCGGCACCGCGGTTGCTTTCTCCTCGAACAATTCGTGGATGCATTGTTCTTGCGGGTACTGCCTGGCCGTTTGGTTCCACTCGACCAGCAGGCGATGGCGTTCGGCCTCATCAATTAAAGGCAACTCGTCGATTGAACGATCGGGCTGGGCGACCGCCATCGCCGCCAGGTTCTCGAACTGCGCGGCCATGCGCTCGATGGTCGCAGCCGTGAACAGGTCCGTGGCGAAATACCAGTCGGCCCGATACGTAGAGCCCGCGGGCCACAATTCCAGCGTCAGGTCGAAGAAGGAAAGCCTCGCCACCGGGCCGTCTTCGAGGGGAGAAAGCGTCAGGCCGAATTGCTCAGTCGCCGCCAACTCGAAGTTTTGCAGGGCGAACATGACCTGGAACAAAGGATGACGGCCGAGGTCGCGGGGCGGATTGACCGCCTCGACCACTTGATCCAGCGTCATCTCCTGATGCTCGTAAGCCGCCAGCGTCGTCTGCCGGACCCGCGCTAGTAACTCGCGGAACGTGGGCGAACCGGAGAGATCGCCGCGCAGGACCAACACATTGACGAAATAGCCGATCAAGGCCTCGGTTTCCGGCCGAGTGCGATTGGCCACCGGCGTGCCCACGGCGAAATCGTCCTGACCACTCCATCGGTGCAAGAGGACCTCCAGCACGGCCAAGAAGGCCATGAACGGCGTCACCCCCTCGCGACGGCAAAACTCCGCCACGGCCTTGGCCGTTGCTTCCGAAAGATGCGCGGTGTGGACGGCTCCGCGCGTGGAGCGGACAGCGGGACGGGGGTGGTCGGTGGGGAGGGCCAGCGGCGCCACGCCAGACAACTGGTTACGCCAATACGCCCGCAACGATTCCAACCGTTCGCCGCGGAGCTGGTTCCGCTGCCAGGCCGCGAAATCGGCGTATTGGATGGGCAACTCCGACAATGGCGAAGGTTGGCCCGTCAGGTAGGCCCCATACAGCGCGGTCAGTTCCCGCAGCAACACCGCCATCGACCAGCCGTCGTAAATGATGTGGTGCGTGCTGAGGACCGCCACGTGGTCTTCGTTCCCCAAGCGGAAGAGCGTGATGCGAATCAAGGGGCCCCGTTGGAGGTCAACCGGCCGGTCCATTTCCTCACTGATTCCGCGGTGAAGCGCCTCGCGCCGCTCGGCCTCTGGCAAATGGCTCAAATCCACGACAGGCAAGGGGCGAAACTCCGGCGGGGCGATCCTCGCCACGGGACGTCCGTCGATCTCGGGAAACGTGGTCCGCAACACCTCGTGCCGCCGCGCGATCTCGTTCAACGCCCGCTCGGCCAAGGCCACGTCCAAAGGACCTCGAATGCGGATCGGCGAGTAGATCGTGTAGGTCGGCCGATCCCGCTCCAACTGGTCGAGGAACCACAGGGCTTCTTGAGTCAGCGACGGCAGCAACAGGCCGTCGCGCGGCACGCGGGGAATCGTCTCGCCATCGCGGACCGCCATGTCCCTTGACCCGATGCACTCCGCCAGCCGGGCGATCGTGGGCGTTTCATACACTTCCCGCACTGGGATGGCCACTCCCAACCGTTCCCGAAGCCGATTGAGCAGGATCGCCACCTGGAGCGAGTCGCCGCCCAGCTCGAAGAAATTGTCGTGGATGCCCACCCGGTCCAGCCGCAAGACGCTCATCCATGCCTGGGCAATTTCCGATTCGACCTGATTGCGCGGGGCGACGTAGGGGACGATCAAATCAGGTCGGGGGCGGACGGCGGGCTGGTGGGCCTCGATGTTGCCCGCCTCACTTCGCTTACCCGATGCAGCCTGGCCTTGGTTTGATAGGCCCTCGGCCCCGGGCCTATTCGGCAAACGCGCATGAGCCAGGGCGTCGCGATGCACGGCCCACAACCGCCGACGCTGCCACGGATAAGTCGGTAGGCGAACACAGCGACCATCCGACGGCGCCACATGTTCCCAACGGATGTCCGCTCCCAAGGCATAGAGGCGACCCAGCGTCCAAAGCGCGTCCACGTCCGCGCCACGGGCCGACGTTGCCAGCACCTCAACGCCTCGCCCCTCGGCATTGGTCCAACCAGAAACGTCGATTTCCCGTTGGCCTGGACCGATTTGCATGCAGCAGTCCATACGGCGATCACGGAGGACAGCCATAGCGGCGTTCCAGCCGTCGTGCGACTCCAGCGCTCGCCGCCAGTGCGCGTTGGGTAGGTCGTTGCCGCGGTGCAGTTTTCCGTCCACGGAGGATACGAAAGGCAATGCCGCAGTACGGGAAGCAGGGTCAAGAGCTTCGGCGACCGAAGGATCAGCGGCAAGCTGCATCGCTTCATCCGCACTCAAGATGCCCGCCACGCTGGCGGCGGCCAATTCGCCCACGCCCCAGCCTAGCACGATCTCTGGGACCACTCCGAGGCTTCGCCACCAAGCGGCCACGTCGAGTTGTCGTTTGACGAGGTCCGGCCCTCCCGAGGGCGTATGGCCAAAAACAAAGGCGACCTTCAGATCACGGCCGTAGGGCCGACGCCCCACCGCCACCCCCGGCCCGGCGGTCCTTGGCTCTGCTGCTCCTACCGAGCCGGGCGGTGGAAGCATCCACGGTTCTGTGGCGACGCCTTCAAGCCCCCCCGCCGTTTGACGCTCGACAAGCTCGGCCAGCAGTTTCGCCGCTTGATCGCACGAGTAGGCGAGGATGGCGATGCGGCAGTCGTGATGGTCGCGTCGGCAGGCCGCGGTATAGCAGAGGTCGCGCCACCGCGGGGGATTGCCCCGCAACAGTTCCCGATACGCCACGGCCAGGTCGCCGAGGGCTTTTTCCGTGCGGGCCGAAAGCGGGAGGAGCAAAAGGCTCGGGCCGTGGTCCGACTCGACCGAAAGCTCTTCTTCCGGGGCCTCTTGGAGTACGACGTGGGCGTTGCTGCCGCCAAAGCCGAAAGCACTCACCCCCGCCAATCGCGGGTCCTTCCCACGTGGCCAAGGCTCCAAGGCTCGCGGCACGCGGAGCGGCAAGCGATCAAAGGGAATGTCCGGGTTGGGGGTGTTGAAGTGCAAATTGGGTGGGATTTGACGGTGTTCCAAGGCGAGGGCGGTCTTGATGATCCCGGCCACGCCCGCCGCCGCTTCCAAGTGGCCGAGATTCGTCTTCACCGCCCCGATCACGCACCGCGAGCCAGGATCACGGCCTTCACCCAGCACCGTGCCCAAGGCCATCGCCTCGATCGCGTCTCCCAGGCGCGTGGCGGTGCCTTGCGTCTCGACGAATTGGATCTGGCCAGGCGACACCTTGGCTCGGGCATAGGCCTCGCGGAGCACGCGTTCCTGAGCGGATCGGCTCGGGGCCGTTTGGCCGTTGCTCGTGCCGTTCTGATTGACCGCGCTGGCGAGGATCACGGCCCGAATGCGATCCCTGTTCTTCAAGGCCGCGGAGAGGGGTTTCAAAACGACGATCCCAGCGCCCTCGCTGCGGACATAGCCGGCGGCCGCGGCGTCGAAGGAGCGGACCTTGCCGTCCGGCGACGAGATGCCGGCCTTGGTCAAATTGACCGTCCCGGCGGGCGAGAGCAACACATTGGCCCCGCCAGCCAAGGCCATGTCGCATTCGCCGTGGCGGATGTTCTGGCACGCCAGGTGGATGGCCACCAACGACGAGGAGCAGGCGGTATCGATCGCCATGCTGGGGCCATGCCAATCGAAGGCGAACGAAATACGGTTGGCCGCCAGACACAGCGACGTGCCGGCCGCCGCATAACCATCGGTCTGCCGACCGTCGACACACATCAACACGGCGTAATCGCTCGCCGAAATACCGACGAACACGCCGGTCCGCGTGCCGCGAAGGCTCCGCGGGGGCAGGCCCGCGTCCTCCAGCGATTCCCAGGCAAGCTCCAAGAGCATCCGCTGTTGAGGATCGATCCGCGCCGCCTCTTGATCGGAGATGCCGAAGAAATGATTGTCGAACTCGTCGATCCGTTCGAGGAATCCGCCCCAGCGGGTGTTCATTTTGCCGGGCGCCGTGGGATCGGGATCGAAATAGGCATCGACGTCCCAGCGGTCCGCGGGGATTTCTCGGATCGCTTCGACGCCGTTGCACATCAATTGCCAAAAGGACTCGGGATCGTTGGCCCCGCCGGGAAACCGGCACGCCATCCCCACGATCGCGATCGGCTCGTTCTGCCGCCGTTCGATCGCGTCCAGTCGGGCCTGCGTCTCCTTCAATGCGAACACGGCCCGCTGCAAGGGACTCATCCGCTCCAGGCGTTCGGAAACCGAATCTACCAAAGCATCCCTCCCTGGTTGCGAAGCCCACCCGTCTGCCATGGGCAAACATCAATCGCCCTCGGCTGCACGCCCCACTTTGGGCTGGCTGTTCTACAAGGCACTCGTTTCGTGTCCGTGTCACCCATGCGAGATCCGCTAGCTGCCATGGAACGATCGCTCCGGCGTCCGCCCCTACTGTTTTCCCAGCTTTTCCAACTGGGCCTCGACCAAGGCCTCCATCTCCGCTTCGGTCATGGACTCGACCTCGGCCACGGCCTGCTCGCGGGCCTGATCGCCATCGCTGTCTGAAGCATCTAGCCGCGGGCTTGGTTCAACGGCGGTCTCCAAGCGGAGGATGTCGCGGACCAAGTGAGCAGCCAAGCTTTCCAGGGTGGGATGATCGAAGAGGACCGTCGGATTCAAATGTTCGCCGATGGACCGTCCGAGTCGGTTGCAAAACTCGACGCCGGTGAGCGAATCGAAACCCAATTCATTCAGGGGACGACGGGGATCGGGCAGTTCTCCATCGCCCATGGCCAACACTTGGGCAGCCGCCTGCCGCACCTGGGCCAAGGCGAGGTCGAGGCGTTCGGACGCTGTGGCGTTTTTGAGCGTCTGCAAGAGGGCAGGCGAACCGCCTTGTGCTTCCTCGGTGCGCGACGCTTTGGCCATCTCCAGGAGCCAAGGCGGCTCGCTGCCGGCCGGGATCCGCTCGAAGAACTTGGGCCAATCGACGGGCAGAACCCCCGCTAGCACCCGGCCCTCGAGCAGCAACTGCTCCATGGTACGCAATCCTTGGGCGGGATCGATCCAGCCCCAACCGGTTGCCGACCAACGCCGCCCCTCGGCATCCTTGAGCCTGGCCGCCATGCCCACTTCGGCCCAAGAGCCCCATTGGATGGCTAGCGCGGGCTGACCCTGCCATCGCCGCCAGGCTGCCAAGGCGTCGAGGAAGGCGTTGGCCGCGGCGTAATTTCCTTGTCCCGGCGAGCCCAAGAGAGACGCCGCCGAGGAAAACAAGACGAACCAATCGAGCGGCTGGTCCCGAGTCAACGTGTGCAGGTTCCAGGCCCCAAGGACCTTGGCAGCCATGACGCGATCGAAGCGTTCGCGGTTCTGCTCCCGAAGCACGCCGTCGTCCAACACGCCCGCGAGGTGAAACACGCCGCGCAACGGTGGGAAGGCGCCCCGGAGATCGGCAAGCACCTTGGCAAGCTCTTCAGGCTTGCTGACATCGCACGCCCGCACCGCAATCTTGGCTCCCGACCTTTCCAGTTCCGCCACGATCTGTCGGGCATCCTCGGAAGGAGCGGACCTGCTGGTGAGCACGAGGCATTTGGCGCCCCGGTCGACGAGCCACCGGGCCAATTTCAGCCCCAGCCCCCCAAGCCCTCCCGTCACGAGATAGCTTCCATCCGCACGGAGCGTCAGGCCGGCGTCGCCAGCATCGGCGGTTTCCACGGCCTGGATCACCACTTTGCCGACGTGTTCGGCCCGGGCCATGTGCCGTAGGGCCTCGACCACGCGAGGCATGGGGAAACTCCGCAGCGGCAATGGCTCCAAATTTCCGGCGGTGAACTCGGCCATCACTTCTTGCATCAACTGACCTACCGTCTGCGGCTCCTCGGCCATCATCCGGTCGAGGGCAATGGCGTGGAACACAATGCCCGGACGGAACGCATCGACTCGTGACTGGTCCCAGAGGTCCGTTTTGCCCAATTCCAAAAACCGTCCGCCGGGCCGGAGGACCGAAAGGCTCGCGGCGATCGACTCCCCGGTCAAGGAATTGAGCACCAAATCGATCCCCTCACCGCCCGTGACTTCCAGAATCTGCCGGGCGAAGTCGGTGGACCGGGAATCCATGACGTGCTCGATGCCCAGCGACTTGAGGTATTCCCGTTTCTTCGGACTGCCCGCCGTGGCGAAGATTTCTGCGCCGGCACGTCGCGCCATTTGGATCGCGGCGAGGCCGACGCCACCGGAGGCCGCATGGATCAGCACCCGCTCCCCCGGTCGCATGTTGCCCAGCCGTCGCAAAGCAAGGTGCGCGGTCAGGAAACAGATAGGAATGGTGGCGGCCTGTTCGAAGCTCAGGCCGTTCGGTTTCAACGCGGCGAATTCGGCCAACGTGGTGGCATAGCTGGCGAAACTCGCGGGGGCCAAGGCCAACACTTCGTCGCCGGGCCGTAAATGTTCCACGCCCGGCCCCACGGCGACGATCTCGCCCGCGCATTCGCCGCCTAACGGCCCCGGATCGCCAGGGTAGAGATTCAACACATTCAACACGTCGCGGAAATTGAGCCCGCTGGCCCGCACCTTGATTTCGATCTGCCCGGGGCCTGGCGTTTGTCGAGCCATGGGCCGCAGCGCCACGTTGTCCAACTGGCCCCGCTCCGTGATCTCCAGTCGATACGGTTGACCTCGGGGGACCTCCAGGCCGCCTACGGCTTGCCGCAGCCGGCGCAAGCGGGCCACCCGGCGCTCC
>CALFBP010000035.1 GCA_937951625.1 uncultured Thermoguttaceae bacterium | reverse complement strand
GCCGCGTAGTGGTCCTCGCAGAAGAACGTCTGCTGGCGGCGGTTCCCCCGCTGGGTGACATGATGCGGCAAACCGGGCACAACCAATCTGGCCAGTCGAGGCATCCTGCGAACCCACCCAAACTTGCCTAGACTGTCAATATCGGTTCGTGTCCCCCGAATCCACCCGAATCCACCGAATGAGTCGAACAGCAAACTAACTGTCCTCTTGCAAATCAGGCAGGAAATCAACAAAGAAATCGTGGGAAATCTTAACCCGATTTTCAGCTTGAATTGGCCCGTTGGACGTATTTTCCTCTAGACTTGTTGCATAAAATAGGTGGAGCATCCCGCCTTAAGACTCCGGCAACGCATCCCCCGCGCAGCGGGGTAACGCTGACTCAAGCACACCGTGTCAATTGGCGACCGACAGTGTCATTCCCGCCTCCATGCGACCAACTTCAATCACAACTGAGAGGACGCCATGAAACAGGTTTTTCGTTTGTTTCCATTAAGCGGCGCACTTCTGCATCTTCTAGCGGTAATATCGCTAGCCGCTGAGGGGATTTCGTACAACCGCGACATCCGGCCGATTTTGGCTGAGAATTGTTTTGCCTGTCATGGTCCGGATCGCGCGGCTCGGAAGGCCGATTTGCGGCTTGATCGTCGCGAAGATGCCATCGAGGCCGAGGTCCTCGTTCCTGGCAAACCCGACGAGAGTGAGATGATCATTCGGATTTTTGCCGACGCCAACGATGGCCTCATGCCACCGCCGGAGTCCCATAAAAAGCTCACTCAGGAACAGAAAGAGCTGTTGCGACGCTGGGTGGCGGAGGGGGCACAATATGAGCCGCACTGGTCGTTCATCACGCCGAAAAGGCCAGAGCTGCCGTCGGTCAAGGATTCGCGCTGGCCGCGCAATCCGATCGACCGTTTCATTCTGGCTGGTTTGGAGGCGGCGGGCCTGGAGCCGGCGCCCGAGGCAGATCGCCAGACCTTGGTCCGGCGATTGGCATTGGACCTGACCGGTTTGCCCCCGGCACCGGAAGAAATCGAACGCTTTCTGACCGACTCCTCGCTCGACGCTTACGAAAAGCTGGTCGATCGCCTGATGGCCTCTCCACACTGGGGCGAACACCGTGCCCGTTACTGGCTCGACGCAGCCCGATACGCCGATACCCACGGCCTGCATTTCGACAATTACCGCGAAATGTGGTCCTATCGCGATTGGGTGATCGAGGCGTTCAACCGCAACATGCCCTTCGATCAATTCACGATCGAACAACTTGCTGGCGATCTTCTGCCCAACCCGACGCTCGACCAGCTCATTGCAACCGGCTTCAACCGCTGCAACATCACCACCAACGAGGGCGGGACGATCCCCGAAGAGAACCTCGTGTTGTACACCCGGGACCGGACAGAGACGGTAGCGCAAGTTTGGCTGGGTCTGACGGCAAACTGCGCGGTTTGCCACGACCACAAATTCGACCCGATCTCGCAAAAAGAGTTCTACCAGTTTTCTGCTTTCTTCAACAACACGACGCAAGGGGCGATGGATGGGAACATCAAGGACACGCCGCCGGTGATCGTCGTGCCGCCCCCGGCGGAGCGGGCCAGGTGGGATACGCTCTCGAAACAAGTCGCCGAAACGCAGTCGCAAATCGACTCCCGAAAAAAAACGGCCCGCGGCGAGTTTGACGCTTGGCTTGCAAAGGCCGACGTGGGGACCGCTGCGGCGACCATCCCCTCCGATCAACTGGTCTTGCACGCCCCGCTGAGCGAGGCGAAAGAGGCATCATTCCCCATGACCCTGGAAGGCAAGCCGATCGACGTGGTGCTGCCCAGCAAACCAGTTTGGGAATCGGGTCGGGTCGCGGCCCAAGCCTTCAAATTGCCGGAAAGCGGCACGCTTCAGGTCCCTCAGGCGGGCGATTTCGAAAAGGACCGACCCTTCGCCTTCGGCGCGTGGGTGCGATTGGCCAAAGACCATCTCAACGGCGCTGTGTTCGCGAGAATGGACGATCAAAAGGGTTTTCGCGGTTGGGACTTGTGGGTTGAAAGCGGCAAGGTCGGTGCCCACGTGATCAGCACGTGGCCGGACGACGCGATCAAAGTGGTCGCGGCCGAAGCCATCAAGCCCGAGGAGTGGAACCACGTCTTCGTTAGCTACGACGGCTCAGGGAAGGCGTCCGGGGTGACCATTTATGTAAACGGTCAGCGTCAAAATCCCCAGGTCCAGGCCGATCGGCTTAAGGGCTCGATCCGCACGACCGTTCCGTTTTCGCTCGGCCAACGAAGCACCGCCTCCCGGCTCCAAGGGTTGGCCCTGCAAGACCTACGGATTTATGGTCGAGCGGTGTCGACGGAAGAAGTCAATCGGATTTATCGAGGCACTCAGGCCGTTTGGCTCTTGACTCGGTCTGAGCCTCAGCGCAGCGAAGCCGAGAGTAACGAGCTTTTCTCTTGGTGGCTGGACGTGATCGATGAACCATTTCGTCAGTTGTCAGGGAAGTTGGCCGAGTTGGAGAAAGAACAAGCAGCCATCCGTTCGCGTAGCACCGTGGCCCATATCACCCAGGAACGCCCTGAGCCGCCGAAGGCTCATGTGTTGTTTCGCGGACAGTACGATCAGCGTCGAGAAGAGGTGGGGCCGGGCACCTTCGAATGCCTGCCGCCGATGCCGCCGCAGGCCCCGCGAAATCGCCTGGGTCTGGCCCAATGGTTGGTTCGGCCCGAACATCCCCTGGCCGCCCGCGTGGCCGTGAATCGTTTCTGGCAAGAAGTTTTTGGGGCAGGGATCGTGCGCACGCCTGGCGATTTCGGCGCCACAGGCGAGCCACCCACGCATCCCGAGCTGCTCGACTGGCTGGCGGTCGAGTTTCGCGAGTCAGGCTGGGACGTGAAGAAGTTGTTCCGCCTTTTCGTCACCTCGGCCACGTACCGCCAGTCCGCAACCGTAACCCCGCTAAAGCTGGAGAAGGACCCCCTTAATAAACTCCTCTCTCGGGGTCCCAGATTCCGCATGGACGGGGAGATGATCCGCGACTACGCGTTGGCGACGAGCGGGTTGTTGGTTCGGACCATCGGCGGGCCGAGTGTGAAGCCGTATCAACCGCCAGGGGTTTGGGAGGCCGTGGCGATGATCGGTAGCGACACGCGGGACTATCGCCAAGACCATGGGGAGCGATTGTACCGCCGCAGTCTGTACACCTTCTGGAAACGTGCTGCACCACCAGCCTCGATGGAGATTTTCAATGCTCCGTCCCGGGAGGTGTGTACGGTGCGGCGCGAGCGGACAAACACTCCGCTTCAGTCGCTCGTGACCCTCAACGATACGCAATTCGTTGAAGCAGCCCGACACTTCGCCCAGCTCGTGCTTAAAGAAGGGGGCGCGACCGATGATTCGCGGCTCGATTTCATGGCCCGGCGCCTGCTAGCGCGACCTTGGCGAGAAGAGGAACTGCCGGTGGTCCGTTCATCGCTGAGCAACCTATTGGCGTTTTATGAGGCGAACGCCGAATTGGCGAAGCGACTCATCGCAGTCGGCGAATCGAAGGCCGATTCGGCCATCCCGCCGCCGCTTCTGGCCGGCTGGACCATGTTGGCCAATCAGCTCATGAATCTGGATGAAGTCCTGAATAAATGACCCCCTAGGCGAGGACGAGTTCGCGCGTCGAGCCTTTTTTGTAATGGAGCAGTGGAGTTGTCCTGCCTTCCCAAACATCGTGCCTAAAGCGAGTTCCCTATGAATCCCTTTCATGAATGGGTCCGTTACGAAACGCGACGACAATTTTTTAGCCGCGGGGCCAACGCCGTAGGTTGGGCGGCGCTGGCCACGCTGTTGGGCCGGAACGTAGCCGATGCACTAGCTGACTCCGCGACGCAGACCACTGGCAAAGCAAACCTCGCGCACTTTCCCGGCAAGGCGAAGCACGTCATTTACTTGCACATGGTCGGGGCCCCGTCCCAGATCGATTTGTTCGATTACAAGCCCAAAATGAACGACTGGTACGATAAGGACCTGCCCGACAGCGTCCGCCAGGGGCAGCGGCTGACGACCATGACTTCCGGCCAAGCCAGGTTTCCCATCGCGCCATCGAAGTACAAGTTCGCGCAGCATGGGCAGAGCGGCATGTGGATCAGCGAGTTGCTTCCCTACACGGCGAAAATGGTCGACGATCTCTGCTTTATCCGCAGCATGCAAACCGAGGCGATCAACCATGAGCCCGCCATCACCTACATGCAAACAGGAAACCAGATCACCGGGCGACCATGCATCGGCGCCTGGGTTTCCTATGGGTTGGGATCGCTCAACGACAATCTGCCCACGTTCGTGGTCCTTGTGGCTCGATCCACCAATACCGAGCAGGTCCAAGCCATCTCGGCACGATTGTGGTCTTCTGGCTTTTTGCCAGGCGAGCATGCCGGCGTGGCCCTGCGCTCGTCGGGTGATCCAATTCTCTTCATCAACAATCCCGACGGCGTCACGCCCGAGGTCCGCCGCAAAACGCTTGACGGCTTGAAGGCGCTGAATGAAATGCTTTACCGCCGCGTCGGCGACCCGGAAACCCACACGCGAATCCAACAATATGAATTGGCATTCCGCATGCAAGCCAGCGTGCCCGAGCTGGTGGACACGTCGGGCGAGCCACCCTCCACGTACACGCTCTATGGTGATGAAGCCAAGAACCCCGGCACCTTTGCCCATGCCGTCTTGCTGGCCCGGCGCATGATCGAGCGGGGCGTACGTTTCATTCAGATTTACCACAACAACTGGGACACGCACTCCAATACCGCCGGACGACTCCCGAGCCAATGCAAGGACGTGGATCAAGGGTGTTATGCGCTGATTCAGGACTTGAAGCGGCGGGGACTGTTGAACGAAACCTTGGTGATTTGGGGAGGCGAATTCGGACGCACAATCTATTCGCAAGGTCAATTGACTCGGGACAATTACGGTCGGGATCACCACCCCCGATGCTTCACCATCTGGATGGCCGGCGGCGGCATCCGGCCCGGAACGATCTACGGCGAGACCGACGACTTCTCCTACAACATCATCAAGGATCCAGTCCACGTCCGCGACTTTCACGCCACGGTCCTTCACCTCCTTGGGTTCGAGCACGAGCGATTCACCTTTCGCTATCAAGGCGCCGATCAACGCCTTACGGGTGTAGAACCGGCTAAGGTCATTCGCGGTATCCTCGCATGAGTCACCTAGTCCCTTTTGCCGTGGGACGTTGTGCCATGAAGGGCCTCGCCCCTCGGTAGCGCCCCCGTTTCTTCTACAATCCGCTCCCGACGCCGCCCATTGTGGGGTCGAAGACCTGCGGCCGGGGGCCTTTTGTACGGCCGTAGATCGTGGCGGCCAAAAGATTTTTGTCGAGGATTTACGACGAGGGGTGGCTCGGGCAAGATGCGGCGGGCGGGTTTTCGTGGGCAGCAACGTCTGCTACACTAAGCAGTTGGGGTCGATCCAAGGGGCTCCGCCGCCGCGATCGGCGCCCGCTGCCGTCCGCGGTGAGGCGTCTTTCCGCCCAGCAAGGGACGCGCGTCAATCTGATGAACAAAGAAACACGCAATCACAGCATTGCTGAGTGCGATGGAAAGCATCGCCAGTCCGTACACTTCGCGGATGGGTGGCCGAGTGGTCTAAGGCGGCAGTCTTGAAAACTGCTGTGCGCGTTCGCGCACCGGGGGTTCGAATCCCTCCCCATCCGTTAAGTCTTTATTCAACAGAGACTTGTGGCAGGAAGGTCGTTGCACAAAGTCGCAATTCCCAACGGGTTCGGCAACGAGTTTCTCTGTCTTTCCACGTGGTGCGGGAACGCGCCGCTTCGGGTTTTGCTTCGCTACTGCTTCGGGTTTCGCTTCGCCTTGTAAGGCCCGCGCGAAGTGTTTTTCCGTTGTTTGGAGATAGTGGCGCAGGGCGACCGGTTCGGAGTTTCCCAGCCAATCGCATATCACGTGGGCCGGGAATTGTTCGGCCGGTTCTGTCTGCCGAGAGCTTTGCAGATTGTGGAACAACCGGGGCTACGGCTTTCGTCCGGCGCGGCGAGTGATGTTCTCGAAGGGTGTACGAAGATTGCAATTCCGCCAGCCGGACGGACCTTGGGCCGGATGCTCGATCGGCTTCCCCGGAGTTAGCCGCACCTTGGACCCTGCCCTTCGTTCAGTGCCGATCAAGAGTCTGAACGCCCTCGCCAGGCACAATCGCTCGCCCTTAAGCCGGTGATCGCGGATTGCGAAATATGCGGTCACCGCCTCCACCGGCCCGCTGCCACATCGGGCCTAAAGTTCGTGGAGCACGTCAGCCAGACGCTATCGTTCGTTGTCCATGACGGAGGGAATCATGAAAAGGGGCCGCTTTACGCCGCCAAAAGATCCGCGAATTCATCTTGTGCCGACCATCGAGCGACTGCCGAGCATTCCTCCAGCAGACGAAAATGCTCGGCTCGCCAAACATCCAGCGTGTCGTCGAACAACGATATGAACTCAAGCGATCCCTGACCAACCTTGAGATGATTCAAGTCGAACCATGTCGCCACCACGTGATCGACGACGCGCGTGGCGGCGGAGCGGCTGCCAGTGCTTAGGACAGCTACAAGATGACTGCGATGCGACGACCAAGTGTGAAAGTCGATCAGATAGCTTCGACCCGAACGTCCGATCAGGCGTTTAGCCCGGTCGAATAGTATATGGCGTTCACTCAAGAACTCGGCCACTTCATCCGTCACCGATTCAAACGTCCGAGTGCGAAACGTGAACCACAAGTCCGACACCCGCAGCGCCGCTTGGCCCAACCGCGTAATCACCTCACCCAGGTCGGAGCCGTCGGCCCGGGCGCGAAGGGTCAACATCCCGCGATAAAACTCCACGCCGTGTGTTAAGCACGCATCTTCGATCATTTGCCCCTGCTTGGGAGAACGTCGCGGAGCGATGGACTGCATCCGAAGCCAACGCACCGTCTCGCCTAAGTCGGAAACCAACAGCGTGTCCCCCTCTGGCTTCACGAACAGGTCGATATAGTCGCCGTCGGGATAGAGGTAGGGAGTACGAATGCGCAACTGTCCATTCAGTTCTTCGCACAGGAACAGCTCGCCCACATTCATCTTGAGAGTGTCGCAAAGGCTCATCAGAACATCTCCAACTGAAGTGGAGGCGGCGCGTGCATCGTCCCCGCATGTTGAATGCGTGCTTCGACACAGAAATGGTGCCAAACCGCAACCGGCTCCTTCGCGATGTCGGTGACTTCATCTGGAACGTAAGCTTCTTTGTCGCGTACAATTTCGTTCCAGCGGTGTTTATGTTTTCTGCCGACGTTGTGGCAATCCGGGTTGTGGTGGTCCTTTCCCAAATCAAGGGCATAAATCCGGCCGGCCCCGCGATGGATCACCGCATACGTAAGCGTCTGCGCTAGGGCGTTGTAACTCCCTCGCACAAAGAGTGGATAGCCGGCCTCGGACTGGACCTCGGCACGGAACTCCACCGCCGGCGAGTGATCCTCATCCTCGCTCCAGAAAATATCCCCGTCAATGCGCTTGTTAACGTCGGCCAGGATCGCCTCGAACTCGTTCTGCGTCAATGACATGGGTTCACTCGTTTACTTGCCAAATCGGTCGGAAACCGGAGTCAAATGCACTCCATCGGCCAAGTTGATTGTATCCGATTCGAACCGCCTCGTCCTCCCCAAACCCGCTGGCGATGCCCGGCGGCCCGGCGTGTGTTTCGATCCTCTCAGGGGATCGCTTGTAACGTTTCGCCTTGCGTTGGGCATCAACTTCGGCGTCGAAAATCGCGTTGAGTGTCTCCTCCATCGATTGCCGTATCATCTCCCGCAGTTGCCCGCGAGGTTCAGCCGGATCCACCAGGATGACTGCCGGAAAATCCCGACCTTCAATTCTCCAGCTACAGTTGTTACAGGGGGGCTATTCGGTCGCGAATATGCACTTAAACAAGTCCCCTACCAACTCGAGCATTACTTTTTTTCCTGGGTGCGAACAACCTCGTGCCTTATCTTCCAGAGCCATGATGTCGGGGCCCTCCCATTCGGGCGTGAACGCGTGAACTGCTGGTAAATTGTCGCCCTCTGTAAAGGGAAGTTTTGACGACTTGCAACGTGCGATGCTGCACGCGATGATGAAATCGCCGTTCGCGAATGAAACTATCATGCACATTGGCGAAACCTTCATCGAAGACACCTTTGCCGAGGCCTTTCGGATGCGGTATTGCCGCGTGATCCTCAGTGCCGCGGACGAAACCTGGCTGCATGCGGCAACGGCCTCCGTGACCGGTTACGCCGCGTCGGTGATAGGCTGCGACAGCGAAGCGGGCGTCGAACGCTGGCTATCCCCTGGAGAAACCCCCGACGGTCGCCCGGGCGCCGCCGTGCTCTTTTTCGGCTTCTCCGCCGACAGCCTGGCGAAGGCCGTTCCCAATCGCATCGGTCAGTGTGTGATGACTTGCGCCACCACGGCCGTTTTTGACGGCGAACCTCATGCCGAGGAGCGGATTGCCCTGGGGAAACACCTCCGCTTTTTTGGCGACGGTTTTCAGAAGAGCAAACTCATCGCTGGTCGGCGCTATTGGCGTGTACCGGTGATGGACGGTGAGTTCGTGGTCGAGGAGACGTTGGGCGTGGCCAAGGGGATAGGCGGCGGCAATATCATTCTTCAGGCGGTGGATGCAACGACCGCCTTGGACGCTGCGCGGCGTGCGGCCGAGGCGATCGCGGCCTTGCCGGGTGTCATCACCCCCTTCCCCGGCGGCGTTGTACGAAGCGGCAGTAAGGTAGGTTCGCGTTACAAGAAGCTCCGCGCCTCGACCAATGACGCCTACTGCCCGACACTCCGCGGCCGCACGCCATGCCTTCTCCATCCGCAGGCGAATTGCGCTTATGAAATCGTGATCGACGGCGTGGACGAACCGAGCATCACCGCCGCGATGGCCGCCGCGATTCGAGCTGCTGCGGGACCTGGCGTCCTCCAAATCGGTGCTGGCAACTACGGCGGCAAACTGGGCAAATTCCACTTCCACCTCCGTGCCGTACTGGGCGAGTCGAGCCTTGATTCCGGGCACGCCACGTGAAACCCGACGTTTTAGGCCGGCTGGTACGGCCGATATCGAAGCCAAACAGGCGGCGACGTCCTCTCCCAACCTCCACGCGAAGGGATTGTGCTGTCAGCGACGGCCCACGATCGTCACCCGGTCGCGGGAGGCGTGTGCGCGGTCGCAGTTGATCTCGGCGATCTGTTCGAAGGGAAAGTCGGGCCACCGAGGCTCTTGGGCTGAGCGAGAGAAGCAAAAATACCTTGTCCCCTCAGGCAAGGCATTGGCTCCGTTTGGCCACGGAATGGAGGGAATCGGGTCGCGGTAATAGTAAGCAAACAAGTGGTCGGCAGGCCCAAGGCTGACGAGGGTTGCATTTTTAGGCAGTTCCCGTTTAAGCGAAGTCACGGCAGGCTCGGTAGTGAAGTTGCTCGCTCGGAGCATGGCGTTGATGACCACGCCCGTGTAACCCAAAACCAAAAAAACGGTCAGGGCCCAAAACCCCATGGCACGGCGGCCCGGCGCCGCCCCCAGGCCTGACCAGTAGGCAACTGCCGCCAACCCGCCCGCCGCTAGGGCAAAAATAAAGGCAAACGCCAGTGGTTGGGCAATTGGGCTTTCGGGAAAGAAAACACTGGCCAAGAGAACGAACGCGCCGCTTGCCGCCATGACCACCGCAAAAGAGGAGAGGTAGCGTCTCCAAAACTTCTGCCAAGGGCTGTCATAGGCCGCCTCGCAACATCGCTGGATCACCAGCCCCACAAGAGGTGCGAAAGCCGGGTAGAGCGACAAAAAGAACCGCGTCTTTGCAGTCGGCGAAAACCATACCGTGGGAAAAGCAGCGAGGATCGAGCAAGCGAGAAACACCACGGGTTCTTTTGCCCCGGCTAAGGCTTGCCGAAAATCGCGGCGGAGGTAGAGAAGCAACAGGAGCGACCACGGCATGAGGCAGCCGAAGAAAATTTCCACGGGATAGGCAATGAGGTGCTTTACGATGGTGCTGATCTGGCGATCGCAAAGATACAAAACCACGTCGCCAAAGTAGATATGACGGAGGCCCGTCCAACCCAGCTTGGCGAAAAAGGGCACCTGCCAAGCCCCCCAGACAGCCAGAAAAACGGCGATTCCCGCTAGGTGCGCTTTCGTGACGGCGTACCGCCATCGGCCCGTGACTAGCAAATACAGCCCCACTCCGCCAGCAAAGTACACCGGGGCCTGGATCCCTTTGGTCAAAGTACCGAGCGCCACAAGCAAATAGGCCATGGTCCAAACGCGCCAGGCAGGCCAGTTTTTCATGTGGCCCGCGTGCCAGACCATCAGCGAGGCACTCACCCAAAGCGCAAAAAGCGAGTCGGTCTCTCCCAAACGGCAAAGTTCCATCACTTGGCCCATCGTGCCATAGGCGAGGGATGCGGCCAGGGAGCCCAATCGGGGTAAAAAAAGACGGGAATAGGCGTAGATCACCAGCATCGTGGCCAGCAACGCGACCACACTGGGCAGCCGCACAGCCACGACATCAATCGATCCCCGCAAATGACCTATCAGCGCGATGACCCAGGCCTGCAACGGGGGTCGGCTGCTCATGAAAAATGGATCGCCCTGTTGGCGAGGCACGACGAAATCGCCCGATTCCCCCATCTCGATCGCGACCCTGGCCCGCCGCGGTTCCTCTCCCCTGATTGGAAGGGACGATAAACGCGTAAAATAGGCAGCAAAGACAAAAAGGGCTATCAACAAAACATCCGGAATCCATGTTCGATTACCGAGATGTACTTGATTGGGTGTGGCCAATGTGCTGCCCAATGCTACCTGTAGGTGGGGAAAATCCGCGGCGGAAGATAATCCCCAGCATCCCGCCATGTCAATATTTGTTACGTTCAACAGAAGGATGGCGGCAACTGCGGTAATTGGGCGTTATCGGCATTCGGCGACTTTGCTCGGGGGGTAGATCACGGACCGAGTCGTAAAGATGACTGATGGTACAGCACGGTCATTGAGATAGATTGACCGGCAACTCTTCGTTCTGGCTTGCGTAGTTTTGTGAGTTGGACAACAGGAGACTGAAGCAAGGCTTGAGGCTTTGACGCCTTTTATTTCGGACAGGGTTGATTTGGGATTCGATGATTGAATTGCAGTGCGGTCCTTGCCGTCTGATCCTGAAAGCTGCACTCTCCTTTTGGTGGATTGGGTCCTTAGATGATGCCGTCAGAAATCGCGAGAAACGGTGCTTATCGGAAAGTCAGCGACGTAGGCGAGCAAATCGTCGGTCGAGCGGCCACGGCTTGCCCCGATAGTCTCGAGACTTCCATCCGGGGACTTGATTGGTTTTCTAGGCTCTACATAAGGTCAAAGAAACCGGCCAGAACTTAGAACTCCGAAAATTTACCAGTTGTCGGTGAATCCGAGAATCTGCTCGACTTCCACCCTTCAATTGGGCCAGTTTCCATTTTCTGCTGAGCCTTGGCCTGAGGAGGCTGCGTCGATGAAATTTGGGGTGTTGTCGGCAGTGGGTCAATCCCCTCTTCCTTCACGATCGCGTTCGATACGCCGGAAAGGACAGACCCGGCCCGGGCGTTAGGGTCGCACGTCCCTACGCAGGCACCACCCGACATCGGGCCGCATTCATCGAAGGGGCTAGCGCACATACGGCAGCCAATCGAAAGTACTGACGCGGAAATGGCCAAGCTGGCCAGCAACGAGCGATGCATGAAGGCCACCTTCACATGCGAGTTGAGCAAAAGCGCCACCCCAGTCCCAAGGGGATTGGGGTTACAGGAACGGGAAGGTAAGTCTGCTTAGCCGACGTGTTTGGATTTCGTGGTTGTTCCAAATATCCTGATTTTCCAAACAGTGACGGCCATTGTGACGATATATTCGGCCAAATTTCTTACTTAACCGGAATATTTTTCCGAAATGATCCCAAGAAAAAAGAAAAGCCGGGAATCGCGTGCGACCCGGCTGAGCGGTGTCTTCGAACCGTGAAGCCAGTGTCAACAGGGCAAACACTGACTCGCCATCAGAACCCGGTGCCAGACTGATCCCCGAGCCTTGACTGGGAAAGTTTTCCCGGCACGAAGACCAGCCGGGCAGCGGGTCGCTGGGTTTTCAACTAGGCCTTGGGGGCCGGAGCAGGCGGAGCGGCCGGAGCTGCCTTGGGGGCCTCGGTCTTAGCGGGGGCCGGAGCGGTCGTCGCCGGAGCGCAAGTGGCCGGGGCGCAGGTCGAAACACTGCACGTCCTCACCCGGCGGCAACGCTCCCTGCAAGAGGTCTTCGGAGCGCAAGTCTTCGGAGCGCAGGTCGCAGGAGCGCACGTGGTGGCCGGCCTGCACGCGGCAGCAGCCGGGGCACAGGTCGCCGGAGCGCAGGTCTTCGGCGCGCAGGTCCGTGGCTCACAGCTTTTCACGCGGCGGACTCGCTCCCGAGTGCAAGTCTTCGGAGCGCAAGTCGCCGGAGCGGCAGTTGCCGGAGCGCAGGTCGCCGGAGCGGCAGTTGCCGGAGCGCAAGTCTTCGGTGCACAAGTCTTCGGCTCGCAAGTCCTGCATCGAGCTTCCGCCGCCAGGGCCATGCCCAGGACTACGACGAAGGCCACGATGCCAATCACAGTACTACGTTTCATCTCAGAATCCTCCAACTAACAGGTACCGTAGCGTCACAGAGATTTGGACCCAGGCCGTCATTTTCTCGTCGCTCCTCTCCCCTGACGGCCTTTGGAACAGGAGACACCGTTGGCTGCGCGGGCGGCGCCCCGCTCGTTACCCTGTTTAAACTTTGCGGGTTGGCCGCGCCGTACCATCTGCACAGCTTAGTACGATAGGCTAGCATACGAGAAATAGTTGTCAAGCGGGGAGAAGCTAGAAAATGTATACCTTGGGTGGTAGCGGAAGTTTAGGAATTTGGCACGATTTGTTTAGAAAAAAATGGCCGTACTCCCCGAAAGTGCCAGTTATGAAAACAAACGAGGGAAGAGCCAAGATGGCGCTTCCCTTGATGCCTGAATCAGAATCCGCAATAAGTTATAGACTTGCGACGAGCTTAAGAGTTGCGAGGGGGATTCTGGTACTTGCTACCCGTGATGTTTGCAGAGTAAACCCACCTCTCGTCAAAGCGGCCGATCCAAGAAAACGCAGCCCGTCAGCGAAGCATGGGTTCTGGCGATCCCTGCTGGTGCTGTGAAGGAGTTTGTTCCCCGGCCTGGGGGGACAATCGTCGCGCGATTTCCTCACGCAGCCGTTCCAGCTTTTGTAGCGTCTCTTTGGGTTCTTCGAAATCTAGTAACAATGGGTCCTCGCCCTCCAAGACCACCGCAGCCATGCCGGCCACGCGCCATCCCTCGGGCTGTTTGCGCAGCATCCAAGTCATTTCATCGACGCGAGTATTGCCTTCGCTATCGATGTCGGACCACTTGCAGGGAACGCGGGCGCCGTCGTCGCCCAGGAGTTCCGCCTTTCCGATCTCGTATTTGGCGGTGTCGCTGCCCCGCGGCGCCACCTGAAGATCGAGTTCCTTGATTCGCTCGCGGGCCAGATCCGTGAACATGGTTTCGGCAACCTGGTCGTTTCCCGCCCGGATCGCCTCAAGAAACTTGCCGACCGCCGCTTCGGGCGTGTCCGTATTGAGCGTTTCGAGTGCCCCTTTGGTTGTGTGGGTCAAGGGCGAATTGACGTGCGACTCGGAAGAAGACGCAACGGCGTTGTCGGATGAGGGATTGGCGGGTTTGCCGCACCCCGCAAAAACCCATGTTAGACTGACCGCTACGCCGACCAACAATGCCCCGGCGGACGGCGTGACGGAAAATTGCGGTTTGCTTGGAGTGTTCCTGACCACCACCTGAATCGCCGTTTGGGAAGAAGTCATCTGCAAAGCACCTCCGTGCAGGCAGGGAAAGACAACGGTCTTTGCCACTGGTCGTGGCAGAAGATACGGGAGTTTCCCAATTTCCCGTAGTCTCGTCAAGGTGAATTAAACACTTTGACACTCTGAACCTCTGAACCACTCTGAAAGTCCTGCCACGGTTGAGAGTCAGCGGTGCCAGCGGCGCGAAAGGCATTCAGTTGATACGGCACTATTGGTTCTCTGGCGCGACCGATTTCGTGTTCCCGGGGACGGCGGGCGCACGGCCCAATTGCTTGAGGCCCTTGAGCATTTGGCCGCCGAAATGGATCAGCCATCCCCCCTTGAAGGCAGGCAGGTCAAGTCCGTGTTGGCGGAGAATCAGCTTGTCCACCTTGCCTTCCTGGTTGCGGACGAACGTGATCCGAGCGTCGACCGCACGATAGAAGAATTGGGTTTCCGATTCGGGATAGATGCCTAAACGGGGCTGACCGGTGGCCTGCACCCACAGCCGGTCGCCCGTTCGCGTCACCGACAGCACGAAGTTGGGATAAAGTTCGTAGTTGCCCACATATTCCTCGAGGATCGTTGGATCGACGCGAGCCGGGATGCGGATCGGAAGCGGTCCAGGTTGCTTGCCGTCCAGTAGATCCAGCAAGCGGTAGCCGATAGTGTCGACCGTCCCGCCAGCCGAGTTGCCCAGAACGACCACGCCGACGGGGGGATTTTTGCGGAGGCCGACAAAACTGTGATAGCCCCCTGTTTGCCCATTGTGCCAGAGGATTGCCTCGCTCTTTTTGATGTGCCACCCGAGGCCGATCGCCTCATTGGAACCGATGTCGAGACGCGGCGTGTGGGTTGTCTGGATGGCTTCGGCCAAAGGGGTCGGAAATAGGCCGAGATTGGCTTGGACGAACCGCGCGAGGTCGCGAACACTCGATCGCAAGCCGCCGCAACCGGCCAAGGTGACGATTTCCCAAGGCGGCAAAGGATTCCCGTCGATGTCGTGCCCTTCGGCGAACCGGGATTTCCAGGCCGCAGGCAGGGCGACCCACGTGTCGCACATCCCCAGAGGCTCGCAAACTCGCCGCCGGATCAGTTGTTCATAACTCATTCCCGCTCGCCGGGCGAGGACGTGGCCCAACAGCCCCGCGCCGAGATTGCTGTAGGCGTACTGGGTGCCCGGCACACTAGCCAAACGTGTGGAGGCCAGGGTGGCGTAGAGGTCGTCGACCGTGAATTGGACGTAAGGGTTGAGTGGATTCCGCAACGCTTGGGCCTCCAGGATCCGCCCCAACCGCGGCAGGCCCGAGGCGTGCGTGGCTAAGTGCGCGAGGGTGATGTCCTTGCCGTTGCGTCGGGGGAGTTGGACGGTCGCGGGCAGCCATTTGCCAACCGGATCGTCGAGCGATACCAGACCCTGCCGCGCCATGTCCGCCAGCACCAAGGCGGTAAACACCTTGGTCACCGAGCCGATCTCGAAAAGGGTGGTTTCGTCGGGCGGTTCCGGGGAGGCGGCGGACACTTTGCCGAAGCCGAAGGTGTTTGTCTTTCCGTCAGCGATCACGGCAATGGCCATTCCCACGACCACGCCGCTTTTCACGGCTGGCTCGACGAGGCGTTCGATCTCGGGTTTCCAGTCCTTTGCTTGGCCCGAAGTCGTGGCGGCTATCGCCAGCACGAGGACCGCGACGACCCGCGTCTTGCTGGTTGGTTGCATGGCTGTTGCTTTCCTCCCCGAGTTGTCCGTTCCCTACCGTAGATTCCCCTTCGATGCTACCATGACGCTGATGAAGCGCAAACACACCGCTGGACTGTTCGTGACAGGCACCGATACCGGTGTCGGGAAGACGTATGTGAGCGCCATGATCGCTCGGGAGTTGCGGAGGGTCGGCTGGCGGGTGGGCGTTTACAAGCCGGCGGCCAGCGGCTGCCGCGTCGAGAAAGGGAAATGTATTTCGGAGGATGCGCTTGCGTTATGGGAGGCGGCCGGCCGACCTGGCTCGCTGGATCGCGTCTGCCCGCAACGTTTCCTCGCCCCCTTGGCGCCCCACCTGGCCGCGCTGGAAGAAGGACGGCGACTCGATCCCAAGCTGCTCCGCGACGGGTTGGAGTATTGGCGTCGGCGTGCGGAGGTGATCGTGGTGGAGGGGGCGGGCGGGTTGATGTCGCCCTTGGGGGAAGAGGAATATGTCGCCGATCTGGCCTACGACTTCGGTTTCCCGATCATTGTCGTTGCTCGCAACGGCTTGGGGGTGATCAATCAGACGCTGCAAACGCTGATCGCCGCAGCCACGTTCCGCGACGGCCTCTCGGT
Organism: uncultured Thermoguttaceae bacterium; assembly: GCA_937951625.1. Taxonomy (GTDB): domain Bacteria; phylum Planctomycetota; class Planctomycetia; order Pirellulales; family Thermoguttaceae; genus CALFBP01. The sequence goes on along the minus strand of CALFBP010000035.1, from coordinate 12,659 downwards.
GGCCGGCATCGTCCTGAACCACCCGGTCGCCCCCGGCGACGATCCCAGCGTTGCCACGAATCGGGGCGAGTTGGTCGCCCGGAGCGTGCCACCGGTGCTGGCCGAGGTCGCTCATCAGGCCGCGTCGTTCGACGTGCAAGTGGACTGGGCGGCTTTGGCAGGCCTGGATAGCGCACGTTGAGCCAACGTCGGGCCATGGTCGCGGCTGAGCATCGAGCTTTTCGCTTCCGGGCGATTCATCGCTACGCTTTTCCAAAACTTTGCGGATTGCGTTGCCAGCTCGCATTCAGAGAACCCTGCCTTCAGCGACCATACTTGACGGCAGCCCTTCGGCTGAAATGGCGTTTTTTCTTGAGAAGTTTCTTTGACTTCTTTTGACTGGCGGGTATATGTCAGTACCGGACGATTGATGCCTCGAATAGAAAGGAGGGCTGAATCGTAGAGAACCGGATTCCAATAACGTGGCGCGCTTGTCGCTTGAGGACGCGTCGCAGGTAAAGAGGGCCGCGAAAGGCTCGATGCGTCTCGCCCCATGGTTTGCAGGGTCACGTTTTCGTAACCCCGGACGATCGGTCGATCATCCCACCCAAGGCAGGACCACCATCGTCGGCGGCCCAACAACGTGCCAAAGCACGTGGCCCGCCCTCAGGAAGACAAGCGCGCGTTTTTTTCTTGCCTGACTGCGAGTCACCGCCCTCTCGCGAACCGAATGCGGTTTGTCCGGGTTCGAAGCTCGGAAAAGCCAGGTCGGGCTCGGCGGAACCCGCTCACGCTCAACGTTTCTGGGCGCTCCCACCGCTTCCCGACAGCGATCCGTGTTGTTCTTCGGGGAGCCAGCGTATACTAGCCCCTGGGGGCCACGTCGCTTTTTCGAGGTGTGGACCCACGCAAACGAAGCGACTTTTTTTGAGAAGAAGGCTCACGGGCCGTTCCGGAACGGAAGGCAGTGCTGCATGGGAAACGAACCATGATTCCTACCTTGTTTTCGGTCAGTTATGCGGGTCTTTGGGGCCAGCATTTTTTGGACCTTCCCGCATTCATTCGCAAGGCAGCCAGGCTCGGTTATCAGGCCGTGGAGTTGATGGGCAAGCGGCCGCATCTTTCGATCCTTGACGCGGACGAGAAGCGGCTTGCGGAGATTCGCCGAGTCGCTTCCGAGTCGGGGGTGGAAATCGCGACTATCGCCGCTTACACGAACTTCACGATGGGCAGCGGCACGGAAATCCCTGCGGTCGAAATTCAGGTTGCCTATGTACGCTCCCTGGCCGAGATCGCCGCCAAGCTTGGCGCCCGCATCGTGCGAGTTTTCACCGGCTACACCACCGAGCCAGAGGGCTACATCCGCGACTGGGACCTGTGCGTGCGTGGAGTCCGCGAGTGTGCCGAAGCGGCCGCCCATTATGGCGTGATCCTTGGCGTGCAGAACCATCACGACGTGGGCGTGGGCGTGGAGAGCTACGAGGAATTCCTCGACGAGGTGGGGCACCCGAACTGTCGGGCGATGTTCGATCCCTGGTCGCCGGCTTTGCACGGCACGGACTTGCGGTCCGCGGCCCGCCGCCTCGCCCCACGCATGGTGCAAACCACTTTGGCCGATTACGTGCGGCTGCCGCGTTACGCCTATTTGCCCGGCTTGGTGAACTATAAGCGTTTGGACGACATGACCCGCGCCGTCCCGCTGGGCGAAGGCTTTCTGGATCTCGAAGGTTTCATGGCCGGGCTTCACGAGGGCGGCTTCAACGGTTACGTGGCGTATGAAATGTGTTCGCCTTTGCGCGGTGGCGGCAGCGAGGAAAACTTGGATCGTGCCGCCCGGCTGAGCTTCGAGAAAATCAAAGCTTGGGCAGCACAAAGTTCCTCGAATGGCGGGCGGTAGCGAACAGTCTAAGAGCCTATCCCACAACCTCCCCTTTCCCGCTTGCGGGAGAGGGGTTGGGGGTGAGGGTAACTGCAAGGCAGGCGTTTTTTCCCGTCGTCCGTAGAGCCCTTGGGCCCTCACCCTGACCCTCTCCCATGGGGAGAGGGGACTTTTTTTGGGATAGACACGAAGTCCGACGCACTTCGTGGCAAGCGCATGGCTTACGTGCCGCGCAATTCATGAACCACGTGAAGAATCCGCCGGACGGCCTCGTCGATTTCGGCCTCCGTGTTCGTGGTGCCCAAGCTGAAGCGAAGGCTGCTGGCCACAATCGGCTTGGGAAGGCCCATGGCCAATAGCGTGGGCGAGAGTTCACTCGAACCGCTCGAGCAGGCCGAGCCTACCGAGCAGGCCACGCCTGCCATATCCAACGTCATGAGCAATACTTGGCCATCCAAGCCCGGAAAGGCCACATTGCTGGTCTGGGGAAGACGATCGGCCCCTGAGCCGTTGACGACCAACTCAGGAAAACCGGCCTTCAAACCGGCCTCGAAACGATTCCTTAGTCGGAGAAGATGGTGGAAATGGGCCTCGCGCTCGTTGCGCCAGATTCGCAGCGCGGTGACCATGCCGACCACCAGCGGCACACACTCGGTGCCTGGCCGCAAGCCCCACTGCTGATGACCGCCAAAATGGAGTGGCTCAAGTTTCACGTCTTCGCGAACCAGCAAGGCCCCGATTCCCAGCGGACCGCGGAACTTGTGAGCCGCCACGCTCAAAGCCGCCACGCCTAAGCCGCGGAAGTCGATGGGCAACTTGCCCGCCACTTGCACCGCGTCGGTATGCATGGGCACACCGGCCTCGTTACATAACTGGGCGAGTCGGGTGATCGGCTGCAACACGCCCGTCTCGTGATTGCCCAGCATCACGCTGACCAATCGCGTATCTGGACGCAACAGGTCTTCGAGCATCTCGACCTTGGCCACGCCATTCGAATCCACGCCGAGGGTGTCCACCTGCCAGCCTAGTTCAAGGAGATGCTGGGCCGGTTCCAGCACGCTGGCGTGTTCCACGGCCGACACGACGACCCGGCCCGGTGATTGCTTTGCGAACGCCCCCGTCATGCCGAACAAGGCCAGATTGTTGGCCTCGGTGCCACCGCTGGTAAAGATCAAACGGTCGGGCCGAATGCCGGAGACGCTCGCTCCGAGAATCTCGGCAATCTCTTCGCGGGCATCTTCCACCACGCGGCGGGCCTTTTGACCCAATTGGTGCTGGCTGGCGGGATTGGCATGATTCTCCCGCCAGCAGCGGCTCATCACCTCCACCACCTCGGGATGGATCGGCGTTGTCGCGTTGTGATCGAGATAGATTGCGTCCACATCGCCATTGTCCGCAGCGCCCCACCTTTGGGCAAGGGCGTCGCTTGTGGTAAATTGTCGGTGAACCGCGACCAGCGTCGCTCGAATCGTTTTTTGATAGTTCGGCGACGAGGTGGTGAATTGCCGCTCCCGTGCCAAGACGGCAAAAAAACGCCCGACGATTCTCTTTTTGTACGCCCGCTTTCGCAGTTCTGTTTGTTAACCACCACTATGACCATTCTTGATCGGATTGTGGCTACGAAACGGGAGGAAGTTTTGCGGGCAAAGGCCGCTGTTCCCGAATCTGAACTGTGTAAGCGTATTTCCAAGTCGCCACCTGTCCGCGACTTTTTGGCGGCCTTGAGCGGTCCTGGCCCTATCCGGCTAATCGCCGAAGTCAAGAAGGCCAGCCCTTCCCGAGGTGTGATTCGGGCCGACTTCGACCCGGTAGCCATCGCTCGCACCTATCAAGAGCACGGCGCGGCGTGTCTGAGCGTGCTGACCGACGAAACATACTTTCAAGGCAGGCTGGGCTACCTCCAACAGGTCCGCGCGGCAGTGAAACTGCCAGTGCTGCGCAAGGATTTTATCATCGACACATATCAAGTTCTGGAGGCTCGGACCGCGGGGGCCGACGCCGTGTTGTTGATCGCTGAATGCCTCGACGATGCCTCGCTTGCCTCGCTGCACGACGCCATCGTGGAGCTGGGAATGACGCCGCTCGTCGAGTTGTACGAGCCGGAAAATTTGCCCCGCGTGCTGAAGGTCGGCGCCAAGCTGATCGGCATCAACAACCGGAATCTTCGTACCTTTGAGGTCGATCTGGAACATACGCTTCGCCTCCGCCGCGAGATTCCCGCGGACCGTGTCGTCGTGGGCGAGAGTGGCATTCGCACCCGCGAGGATGTCTTGCGGCTTCAAGAGGCCGGGGTCCAAGCCATGTTGGTCGGCGAAAGCCTGATGGCCTCGCCCGATGTGGGGGCGGCTGTGGATCAATTGCTGGGCAGACAAAAATCAAGTGTCCGGTAAGGACACTGGGCAGGGAAATCTCGGCCGTTGGCGACGTTCGACGAAAAAAACTTTTTTGGGGAGAAGACGCTTTGCAGCAACCTTGGGGCCAGGGCGTTGACTTTCACGCCGCGGCTGCATAACTTCTTCCGGCACAACTCGTTGAAAGGATCGTGAATGAAACGCGCGAAGATTAGCATCATCGGGGCCGGCAACGTAGGCGCAACGACCGCCTTGTGGTGCGCGGCCATGGAATTGGGTGATTTGGTTTTGCTCGACGTCCCTCAGACTGAGGGAATGCCTCAAGGCAAGGCCCTGGACTTGACCCAGGCGGGGCCGATCATGGGGTTCGACGCAGCGATTCGTGGCACGACGAGCTACGAGGACACCATAGACAGCGATGTGGTGGTGATCACCGCCGGCATCGCCCGAAAACCCGGCATGAGCCGCGACGATCTTTTGGCCACCAACGCCCGCATCGTCGGCTCGGTCGCCGAGCAAGTCAGGCGGACGAGTCCCCAGTCCGTGGTCATTGTGGTCAGCAATCCGTTGGATGCGATGGTGCAGCGGGCACAACAAGTGACGGGGTTTCCGCCGCGCCGTGTGGTGGGCCAGGCAGGGGTCTTGGATACCGCCCGGTTCCGCGCCTTTATCGCCATGGAATTGGGCGTCAGCGTCGACGATGTCAGCGCGATGCTGCTAGGGGGTCACGGCGATACGATGGTGCCTTTGGCAAGTTGCTGTTCCGTGGGCGGAATTCCTGTGACTGCCCTCCTCGCGCCAGAACGCCTCGCCCACGTCATCGAGCGAACCCGGAATGGCGGGGCGGAGATTGTCAGCTTGCTGAAGACGGGTAGTGCGTATTATGCCCCGGCCGCGGCAACTGCCCAAATGGTCGAGGCGGTTGTTCGCGATAAACGCCGACTCATCCCCTGCGCGGCTTTTTGCGACAAGGAATACGGGGTGGGAGGATACTACATTGGCGTGCCAGTGATTCTTGGCGCGGGCGGAGTGGAAAAGATCATCGAATTGCCTTTAACGGCCGAAGAATCGGCCGCTTTTCAGAAAAGCGTCGCGGCCGTGAAGACGCTCGTCGAGACCATGGACCGCTTAACCGCCGGCGCCGCATCCGAATGAGCTGCTAGCAATGCTAGCAAAGATCCAACGAATCGCGGCAAAATGGAGAAACAACGGGGACTCGTCGACGCGCGCTTCGAGTAGCCATTTTGGTCTTTCAACTTGATCTTGGCTCTTCCCTTGACAGAAGCGGCAAGGATGGTTTAGAGTCTGGATGTTTTCACTCCGGCGAGTTTCGTCGATCATTTCAGCCCGGGGTCTCGCATAATCATGAACCGAATCCAGCGTGAGTCGCTGACCGCTTCGCGGAAGCCAAGTCGTTCACGCCACGATCCGTTCGTTCTTCAGTCCGCGTTGTTTTCGGAGCCTGAGTCGAAGACGGCGCGGGCGGTGTTCGCGCCGCTCCATTACGAGCGAAATTACGCCTACCCGCTGTTGATCTGGCTGCACGGAACCGGCGCGGACGAACGACAGTTGATGCGGATCATGCCCGTCGTGAGCATGAGAAACTACGTGGCGGTCGCGCCGCGGGGTGTGAGTTTGGTTCGCGAAGACGGAACGGAAGTCGTCGGGTGGTCGCAATCGCCCGAGCACGTGCTCCAGGCAGAACAGCAAATCCTGGATTGCCTCGAAGACGTGCAGCGCCGTTTTCACATCGCCCCGCACCGAGTCTTCCTTGCTGGTTTCGGCAGCGGGGGGACGATGGCCTTCCGCATGGCGATGAGTTTTCCATGCCGATTCGCGGGCATCCTTTCAATCGGCGGCGGGTTTCCCCACGGCCATTGCCCGTTGCAGCAATGGAGCGAAGCTCGCCGTCTGGCAGTTTTCCTGGCGGTGGGGCGCGACAGCCTCGAATACCCTCCTAGCGCCGCCTGCGACGACTTGCGTCTGTTTCACGCGGCAGGCTTGTCGGTGACGTTGCGGCAGTATCCTCAAGGCCAGGAACTCAGCCCGCAGATCCTCCGCGACATCGACCGTTGGATCATCGAACAAATCACTTCCCCGGCTGGGGCGACGCTTGGCTCGGACACGCGATCCAGTTGCCCGTCCGATTGACAAATACAACGCCCTTCATTCGCCGGCCACGGGCTTGCTGGCATCGATGCAGAACCAGCAAATCACTCCAATCACATAGACCGCGGCGAACACCAGGAAATTGATCTGGTAGCCGATCATCAAACCGGCAGTCAGGTCCGAGCCGCTCAAGAGTTGGCTTGTCGTACCTAATTTCGCGGCGTATACCGATTTGCCGTAATCGAGCACGAAGCCGCTAATGACGATCGCTACGAAGCCGCCGAAATTGCCGATCATGTTCATGAAGCCTGCAACGATCGCGGCGTAGCGGCGGCCGATGTCCTGGCAGGTGGCCCACGACGCCCCCATGGTCATGTCTGCCGAGAACCCGGCGAAGGAAATCGCCAGGAAAAAGGTCAGGGCGGTGGGCATGAAGGGGCAAAGCAAGAAACACACCATGCAGGCGGCGTGGCCGCACGCCCCGATCGACTTGCGCCCCCACCGACGCCCGAGGCGGCGGACCAGCCAGTCGGTGATAAACCCGCCGGCCAGGCATCCAATCGCCCCCATCCACAGGGGACCGCCTTTGTAGATGGCGCCGAGCACGCTGGTCTTCGCCACGCCGTATTGGTCCTCGAGAAACCGCGGCAGGTAGGTGATGTAGAAGTACCACCCGTAAGCTTGACAGAAGTACATCATGCACAACGCCCAAAGGTTGCCGCTGGCGATCAGCCGCAACCAGGGAACCCGGGCGTGCCCGGCCTCGGATTCGGCTGCGCTGGCCCGGATGAGGGCCAATTCGGCCGCGTTGACCGAGGACTTCTGTTCTGGCCGATCGCGGAACCAGATCGCAAAGAACAGGCACCAAACGACTCCCAATGCCCCGAACAACCAGAATGTCGCCCGCCAGTGCAGCCAGCCGCCGAACGTGGCCCCAGTTTGGCTGCCCGGCCAATGCAACCCCTCGACCAGCAAGGCCCATACCAGCGGCGTCAATCCGCCCATCAACCGTGCCGACATCCAGACGGTTCCCTGGGCCACTCCGCGTTCCTGGATAGGAAACCAGTTGTGCAGGGCGCGGGTAATGTTGGGATAGGCCCCCGCCTCGCCCATCCCGAACAAAAAACGCACGATGGCCAACGTCATCACGCCGCCGAGTACGACCCCACCAACTTGCAACCCGATCACGCCGGTAACCGCCGTGAAAAACGACCACCACAGCACGATGCGAATGAGCACCTTTTTCGGCCCGATCACGTCGCCAAGCCAACCGGTGGGAACCTCGAAAATGGAATAGGCCAGCGTGAACAAGGCGAACACCCATTTCAGGTCGGCTTCGCTCTGAAGCCCGAGGTCGTGAATGATGTTCGACTGGCCCGATGAAATGCACACCCGATCCAAATACGTGATCATCGACAGCGAGGCGGCGAAGGCCAAGACGCCGTAGCGGACACGCGTCGGTTTGGCGGCGGGCAGGGGCTCGAGGGGGACGTGTTCCATGCGCGGGTAAGTTCCTTGGGCAGGCAGTGACGGTTAGCCCCCTGCAAGACGGAAACACATCCTTCGCTCTTCGCTCAAACCCGTGGGATTCGGGCCATATCGAAGTCGAAGTGAATCATTCCCCGTCTTCAGACTGGCTGCTTCTTCAACCTACGGATCGATCCAAGACCAGGCCTCATCGTAGTTTCCTCAAATCCACCACGCAACGCATTCGCGGAATAGTTTGAACATTCCGACGAGCAAAGGGACCAATACAACCCCACGGATGGGGCGGGGCAACCAGAGATTACCGGTTTCCGTAGGCAACTCAAAACGGGGGATTTCGGCCACCGACCCAAAGATAACCTACAATTGTGGCGACAAACGGCTTTCTAGGCATTTTTTACGTCACATTGCCGCAGGCAACCGTGGACGACTTCTGCCAAGGAGCCTTTTATGGGGGAACTTCTGAACGACCTTCTACGATACGTGGATCAGATGGGCCGTGGCGAGTGGCTGCTGGTGGTAGCCGTCGGCTTGGCCATCGGCCTGGTCTGCATGAGGGGGCTCGGTTCGCGGTCCTCGTACTAAAGACCGCTATCCAGTCCGTTCGCCGGAATCGTTTTGGCTCCGTCGAGCCTCGCCAGCACCGGGCATTGTTTCTTTGTTTCTTCGCCGCGGCCGCCCGTTTTTCAGGCAGTCAAGCGGAGGATGAATCGATGCAGACGATGCCCAGGAGGGTCATGGCCACGCCTGTCATGGCTGCCGGAGACAGTGATTCTCCGAAGAGAAAAACCCCCGCCAACGCCGCGATTCCTGCCTGCGATGCGGTCAGAAGGTTGGCGTGAACCGCGGCGATCTTTTGGAGGCCTTTGACAAACGCGAACCACGCCGCTGCATTCAACATACCCCCCGTCAGCAGCAGCACAACGTCGTCCTGGGCAATGGGCGGAAGGCCCTTCCAAGCAGCAAGGGTGCCGCACAACGGCCCCAGACAAACCACGCCCATGAACGGGGCCACGAGCGCCACGAAGGCGAGCGAAACTCCCCGGCTCACCGAGTGCCGCACGGCAACATTGAGCACACCGTAGATCACTCCGGCCAGACACGCGGCTGCCGCGGCTAACCACAAGGTCAAGGAGCCGCCGCCTGCTTCCGAACTGTGCCGCGCCGGTCCGTCATGTGTTCCTGAGGTCAACAAGACCACCGCGCCGAGCAAGAGCCCCATCGCCATCAGGGACCGAGTCGAGATGCGTTCCTTGAGCAACCATCGCCCCAGCGCGGCCGTGGTCACCAAGCTGGTACACAGCGTGGCCGTGACGGCAACGGCCAAACCGACTACTGCCATCGCCCAAAGCCACGGCAAAGTCGCCACCAAATGGGTCAACGCACCGATCGTCGCCAAGACAGCCACGGTCCGTGGACGAGGAAGCGAACGCCCCTCGGGCGAGGTGTAGAAGAGCACCCAAAGGCCAATGACAACGAACGTGATCGCTTCTTTGGCCAGCAATATCGAAACAGGGTCGCAACGCAGCGTAAGCGAGCGAAGACAAATATTTACGCCGCTGAAACCAATCGCAGCGATCAGGCAGTACGTGAATCCAAGCGAAAAAAAACGCACGCTGTGTCGAGAATGACTGGCGGACCGACCTCCACATCAGGAGGCGAAACCAAGGGTATTGTAGAACAAGCCCTCGCGTCTCGCCAAGGGAACCTGCACCCCTCTGGTGCTGGGTATCCCCATCCATGCATTTCAGCAAGGCGGCACCACGTTTGTCGAACAGCCAGATCGCATCGTCCCCAACGTTCGGTTGCAACAGGACTTGAAGAATTGCTTGTCGGCTCATGGGCTCACCCGGGGCTCGGGGAAGCCCCTGGGGTGGCAGGGCTCAGAGTTCGAGGGCTCAAGGGCTGACGCCTTACCAAAACGTCCGAGATTCTTCTCCTGACGTTTTTTGCCCGTTGCCAAATCGCGCAAAACCGATCTGCACCCTCGAGGGATGCACCAAAAAAATCTTGTATGGCGGCAAGCAGTTTGTTTGTAGACTAATGGGTGTAGCCATAGGCCGGGTCAACCCCCCATGTGATCGCGATCGGGGTTCGATTTTAGGCGTGGATGCTGACGCAAACAGCTTTTTTCGTTGGGAGTCTTTACCATGGACGAACTTCGGCACTTGTCCGAGCGGATGAAGACGATCCTCGACTTGAACTCCGAGCCAGTGGGCGTTTTCCTGATCTCGGAGGAAGAACCTGAGGGAACATTCGCGGAATTCCAGCGCCTGACCGGTCATCGCTATTGTCAGAGCTTGATGCGGGCGCGGCGGGGAGAATGTGTTTACCTCGATGGACAAGGCTTGGCATGTCCAGCCGCGGGTGCCGCCTTTGGCTTCCGACTACTGCCCGAACCGCTGGCTTCCGGTCAGGGCTTAGTGGGATTCGGCATCGTGTCCAGCCCGCTTACGGGACAAAAAATGTTCGCCGATATGCCGCGAATGGCAGCGGGAAGCATTCGTGCTTTGGCCTTAGCCCCGCTCGCTTTGGCCCCCCGATTCCCTGATCTGGTCGTTGTCGAGGGGGCGGTCGAAAGCCTCATGTGGTTGTTGCTGGCTGACCTGAATTTGCATGGCGGGGAGCGTCGCTCGGCAAGCACGGCGGTGCTTCAGGCGACTTGCGTGGATGCCACGGTCATCCCCTTCCAAGAAAAACGGATGAACTTCTCCTTCGGCTGCTACGGATGCCGTGAAGCTACAGACATGGACCCAGGTGAAGCAGTTTTAGGTTTTCCAACCACTATGTTGGATGGTCTGATGAAGCATCTGGAGCAGTTGAGCCAAAAAGCCATTCCCCGCTCTCGTGCGAAGCAGGCTTTTCGGGGCCTTCAAGAGAAAGCCTTGGTGGAGGGCCACCATTGCACTCAATTCGTAAATGCTGCGACCCAATCGTCCGCAGCACCAAGGGATTCCGGATGATAAAAGCCCTAAGCCGCTTTCCGCGCCGCGGCCTTCACGCAGCCCTTTCCCTCCTTCTACCTCCCCGCGCGAGAAAAAACTGAGCGTAGTACCGTGGGGAAGTGCCGCGGGGACGAATCGTGCCAACGGAACACCCCCGGCTGCAAATCTTGCCCGTCGCGGATGCACGGTGCCGCGCACCTTGAATTCCAGCTAGATACAAGGCCAAACGAGCTGGAAGTTGGCGTAGATTACGGTTCGCGGACCTAAGTCATACGCAGCTTGTTGCTCGCGTGACAAATTCGCTGGGTTGTGACGTAAGTCCCCACCGCGGCGGCAACTAGGGCGGCAGCCGGCGTTGAATACGCCGGTCTCAAGGCACCGGGCCTTGCTCAACGAAGCGTCCTTTTTATCTCCTCGAACTGCTCTTTGGTGATTTCGCCTCGGGCGTAGCGCAGTTCGGCAATCTCCATCGGACTGTGGTCCATGGTCGTTGTATTCCGCGGCCAAGGCGAACAATTGCCTGCGGCACACACTCGACGACACAGAAACATGCCCAGGGTACAGAACAGCACCATGAGCAATGGGCCCAAGAGCCAGAAAAAACCTGGCTCAAGGATGGTATGGTCAGCCGATAATAGGGGGGCATTCATGAGGGGACCCGTCCAAGTTTGAGGGCATCTCTGAATCCATCGCAGGGGGTTGTCTCTCGAGTAGAGGAATCTGAAGAATTATTGCGGCCTCGAGCGACCCGACAAGGAGGCCGATGAGGCTGAGTTGGAGAAAGTGGCCAAAAGGCTGAACCGCAGCAGACGTAGCAAGTATTGACGTTACATGCATATTTGGCTAAACTTGCAAGTGGTGTCAGCCGATGGTGCCGAGTATGAACCCTGAAGTGCGAGCGAAATATGAGTCCCGGGCGCGAATCATCAAGGCCATGGCGCACCCGACGCGGCTGTTCATCGTGGATGAGCTCGCCAAAAGCAACGAGCGGTGTGTTTGCGAATTGACCCAAATGATCGGGGCGGACATGTCCACCGTTTCAAGGCACTTGGCTACCCTCAAAGGTGTTGGTATTCTCGAAGATGAGCGTCGCGGTGCCCAGGTCTACTACCGGCTCCGGGTCAATTACATTGTTAATTTTTTCCGCTGCGTCGAGTCTGTGCTTCAGTGTAACGGCAACAGTGATTGCGATCCGGTCGTTTAATTCGAATCGCATTGATCGAGGTCGCCGATTTGGTGGATTTGCCATACGAAAAGGGCTGTTTCGCTTAGGTGGTTTACAGGAGAGATTTGCATGGCGGAATCTGCAAGCCTCTATTCTCCCGCAGTCGAAGAATTGGTCGCTTTGGGAGCTGCTATCGCCTGTAATTGCGAACCGTGTTTTAAATACCACTTCCGCGAGGCGATGAAACTCGGCGTTTCTCGCTCGGATGTAGCCCTTGCCGTGGCCACAGCGCGAAAGGTGAAGGATCACGTTGCGGAATTGATTTTGAAAACGGCAGAACAGTTGGCCACATCTCAAGATCGGGGTTTCCAGCCGGGTTCCTGTTGCTGTAGTCAACCCTCTTCTACAGGTGAAAAGTGTTGCTGATCGCCCCGTGCTTTTCGTCGTCAGGATCGCCTTTTTGGTGTTCAGCGATTGGGCCAATCCCAGCCAGACGACGATCGAAAAGAGCGATGGCACGCGGATGCAGGTGGCCGTGCTGTTGGAGACCACGGAAATGCTCCGCGTGCAAATCGAGGAGCCGGTGGGCGGGCTGAAGAAGGGCTTGAAGCTGACCGTACCCAAGCAGGAAATCCTCAAGACCGAGTATGCGACTCCTGAGGGCTACGAGTGGGCCAACTGGATCTACACCCATCGCTGGTACTTCGCCTTGGCGTGCCTGGCGGCGACGTTGCTGATGGCCGTGG
>CALFBP010000034.1 GCA_937951625.1 uncultured Thermoguttaceae bacterium | reverse complement strand
CAAGTCTGCTTGCATGTTGGTCTGCGGCCTCGGTTTCTATTTTTCCAATGCCGGCCGGGCCAGTGGGCGGTAGAAACGCTCGCGCAAGGCCGGCTCGCGGAGCAGCACCGCTTGGAGGAACCGGAAACTATCGGCCAGGTAGCCCTCGTAGCCCGAAGGCTTGCCATCCCAGGTGGTCCAGTCGATGCCTTGTCCCGCTGCGTCGCGCACGCCGTTCTGAAATTCGCCTCGCCCCTGTCGTTCCAGCATGGCGCGGAGGATCTTGTCGGCAGGCTCCGGGTCGCCGACGACGTAGTGCGCGGCCAAGAAGTGCAGGACGTGGCCCGCAGTGATGCCGCCGTTCATGTACTGGCCAAATGTGTCTGTGCCGTCCTCTCTTCGGGGAATACCGAACCCATCTGGTTGCAGGTAGTCGTCGCGACGCACCGGCACCAACATCGGCGGCACACCGAGGTCGAACCTTGTGAAAGCAACGGCCTCCATCTTTTTGCGGAGTTTGGCGAGAATCTCGCGCCCTTTCGTCGGTTCGACGAGACCGTATTCGATGGCCAGACCGTTCACCGTGGGCGCGGCGTAGTCGTGCAGCTCGCCGTCGGCGCTCTTCCACCAGGCCAGCCAGCCGGTGGCCGGATCGAGGAGTGTTGGCGCGTAGGCCGCTTTCAGTCGATCCGCGAGTCGCGTGTAGCGGGCCTGCTGTTCGCTGCGGCCAAGTTTCCTTTCCAAATCGGCCAGGCAACGCCAGGCGCGGTAGATGAGAGCGTTGGTGTAGGCGTCCTTGTGTCCGCAGTTCAAGGCATCCCACCAGGCACAGGATCGCGCCGGTTGCTTCAGCGTGCCGCGGTTGCCACTTTGGGTGGCCTCGACCAAGCCGTCGTTGTCCACGTCGCGCTTGGCGAGGAAATCGGCGATCCGTTCCAGTTTCTCCAAGTGTTTGCCGAGCCATTCCCTGTCGCCGGTCGCTTCGACATAGTCCCACGCGGCAATCAACGGCCCCGCATTGGCGTCGAGAAAATTGAGGTAATCCCAATAGCCGACCACTTCGCCCGTGGGGCGCAGGCGGTTCCCGCCCAGCCAGTACTCGATGGTTCTTCGCACCAGCGGCATCACCGACACCCCAGGCGCCAGCTCGGGCGTCCAGAAAGCCTGGTCGGCGTAAAACCACAGCGAGCAACTTGCCGGATCGCTGATGACGTTGTTGGCGAGTATCCCGGCCGGCGCGCTGAAGGGACGGCCCTGTTCGCCCCACTGGGCGCTGGGCTGCCAGGTGTTGAACCAGCCGCGGCGGGCCTGCGCCCAAAGCGCCGTATCGGCGAGGCCTGCGGGCGGGGCCAGGATGTGCGGCGAGAACTCCAGCGTGTCGCTCACGCCGGCCTGCGGCGTTGTCACTTCCAATACCAAGTCCACCGTTTTCGCGGCCCGGCTGCCTTCGAGGCGGGCCTTTCTGACCGGCTTCCGGCCAGGGACGCTGGACTTGCCGGTGAGCAGCATCTGCCCGAAATCCGGCGCACTGACAAGCGCAGGTAGGTGAAAGCTCCCGTCATCATCCCAGACGCTAGAAATCGCCGTCACCGGCGTCACGCTCGGAGCGAACGGAAACACGAGTTCCACGCCTTCCACTTTTCCGAGGTCCGCGCCCTGGCCGCCAAATTCCATGGTGAAGCCGCCGTTGGACGATCGGATGCGCCACAGAATTTGTGTCTCCAGCGCCACTGTGATCCAATAAGACGTGCCCGCAGGATCCGGCTCGACGCGCGCCGGCAGGTCGATGCCGTTGCGCCACTGACCGGCGGAGCGAATCCGCAGGCCCACGCTCGCTTGCGGCCGAAGTAGATTGATCTTTTCGCGACCGGTGCCTTCCGTGTCCCAGCCCAGCGCGGTGACCTCGGCACGCCTGGCCCCGGTGTCGATCCGCACGGCGGGTTCGCCGGCAAGCGCCAGTCCGCAAACCAGGACCATCGCCCAAGCAACACAATTCGGCAGGATTTCTTTCATCCGATTCATCGCCTTTCATCCATCAGATCCATGACAATTTGCCTGCTTCTTCGGGAACCAAGGGACGAAGGCGCTGGTGGTCCGCTGGTACTGACGGTAATCGTCGCCGCGGCTGGCCAGGGCCTGGGCCTCGGTGGGCGGGATGCCCGTCACCCGCAACAGAAAATACAGCATTACCATCGGCGCAGCCAGCGAGAGCCATCCGTAGGGTGCGCCAACCGACAAGGCCACGTAGGACCACCAGTGCAACCACTCGAAGAAATAGTTCGGGTGGCGGGAGTAGCGCCACCAGCCCTCGCGACAGGTCTTGCCGCGGTTCTCCGGTCGCCGCTTGAAGCGCGCCAGTTGCCGGTCGGCCAGTACCGTGTTCACGACGCTCACGCACCAGATCACTCCGCCCAGGGCGTCCCAGGCCGTCCACCGGGCGAGAGGGTTGTAGGCCACGATCAAGACCGGCACAGCGAAGAACACCGCGGCGAGGGCCTGGGTCTGAAAAAAAAAGAACAGCCGTTTCTGCGCGGCGGCTCCCCACTGCGCGCGAAGCGTGCGGTAACGCCCCTCTTCCGGATGTCCGATCACTCGATCCCGGAGAATATAGGCCGTCAGGCGGACCGACCAGACTCCAATCAGGCCAGCCGCCAACACGCGGCGTGGCAAATAGCCGCTCGCGGTAGCCGCGAAGAGCACCCCCAGCAATCCCACGCTGGCGGCCCAACCGGCGTCGACGATCCCCGCGTTGCCCGAGCGGCGCTGAACCAGCCAAAGCACCGCCATGGTCGTGGAGGTGATCACTAGTCCGATCAGGAGTTGCGACACGGGGCTCCAGCTCATCGTCGGTTGCCTCATTCCGCGAGCCTGCTGGCACCGCTTCCAGTGGAGGCGTCGGCCGGTTCGAAAAAAAGGTATTTTACGTCCTCGACTTCCTCACAACGGCGTCCAAACTGAGGACTGCGACGCGTGGGAACCTCGAACGGGATCACGGGTTCTGGTGTGACATAACGGCAAAGCGTGGCTCCGGGCGCATCCACTGGCCGCACGGCGTCGTTGATTTCGTAGAACGTCGGGGGTTCGTAAGTCCAGCCTCGGGCGAGCCGTCTTTCCTCTTGCCGAATTTTCCACAAGACGTACCACCCCCCGATCGCCGCGAAAAGCCGCGAAACCCAACCGAATTCCGCGTTGATCTCTCGCAGCAATTCCGCCATGCTCGCGTGCAACGCCGGATCACCGCGAAAATACCGCTCGGCCGCCGCGGCCACAGCGGAAAAGGTGGTCGCCATGCCTTCGATTTCCCAGGCAAAACGCCGTCGGATTCTCGGGTCGGGATGATTCTTGTAACGCTTCCATCCGGCTAACGTGGTACGCAAAATCCGCAACATGCTCGGACCGTTCACCTGGAAATCGCGCTTGAATGCCTGCACCAGCAATTGCGACTCCAAGCCGGGCGGAATATGCGGGTGCCGATAGTTGAAGCGATCTTGGCCGTGGGTGTCGGGCAGGGGACATTCCGACTCGTCCACGATGCGCCCCTCGGCGGAAAGCTGCGCGTGCAACGGGGTGCCCGGCAAGGGCATGTAGAGCATGAACTGATGGAAGTCGGTCCGATGCCGAACCGCGTAGTCGATCACGCGGTCGATATTGTCCAGCGTGTGGTCTTCCAAACCGATGATGGTCGAACCCAAGATGCGGATGCCGTGGGCTTGAAGCTCGCCGACCAGCTCGAAGGTGTCGATGCGATCGAGCTTCGCGTACTTGCTGTTTTCGCCCTCGATTCCCATCCAAATCCAAGAGATGCCCAAGGCGACCAACTCTTCGATAGTGTAGCTTCGGATGGCGTTGGCCGAGCTGAAGACGTACAGCAGCCAAGACTTGTCGTGGCGCTGCATCAGTTCCAAAAGCCGCAGTGCCCGACTGCGATGCAAGAGGAAGTTCTCATCCATCACGAAGAACGAGCGATTACCAAGCACGGCTTCAATTTTACACATGACGTCGAACAGCTCATCGCCCGTCTCATAGAAATGGATCGATTGGCCCTTGCCGCCAAACATCGCCGAGGTGGCGCAGAAGTTGCAACCGATCGGACAACCAACGGAAGGAATCAAGGTGGCGGCCACGCGGTGAGGTTTTTCATGGACCGTGATGCCCATGCTTCGCGTGCCGACGCGAGTAGGAATTATCGGGTGACGCAACGGTGCGTCGGGGTCCTCGCCCAAGTACTCGCGGAACCAACGGACCCCCTCGCCACGCACGATCCAGTCGGCGTCTACGCGATCTTTCAGGTCTGGGATGTTGGCGACGTGCCCGCCAACCACGATCACGGCATCGCGCTGGTAGAGGCGGATCAGCTCGCACATCCGCTTCACTTTGAGTAGGTTCGTGGTAATGCTGCTGATCCCCACGATGTCGTAGCGCCGCGTGCGAAGTTCTTCCACGAAACGATCCAAGGTCGGGAAGTCGAGCAGGACGCATGGGGCTGAGATGTTCGCCTGAATCAGCATGAGCCCCCAGGAGCGGTGGAACATGCGGAGCGAAAATGCCCCCTGGACTCGAGTCACCTGGTTGTGATACAGCTCCATGGGGTTGATGAGGCGGCTTCCGAACTCGTCGTCTTGGGCATACGGCCCAAACACACTTGTTAGAAGGATGCGGGCCCGCGACCCCAAGGGGTGTCGGGCCGGTTCCACTTGGAGCGCCTTTCTCCCCTTACTCGATGTTCCGCCAGTTTGATCGGTTGTCATACTTCGCACATACGGTAGCTAAGCGGCGCATTGCCAACCTATTCTGAATGCATCGGCTGCTTGGACAAATCCAGAACGGGAAGGTCGGGCCAGAGCCGGGCATTCGGTAAAAATAGAAAGCCCGAATTAGGCCCCCCGTTTGGTGGGAGGCAATCCTCGAGGCTTGCCGTGAAAATCGTCCAAATCATCAATCGCGATCCGGGTCTGAGGGAGGTTTGCCCTAGGAGTCAACGTGACGTAGACTTCAAAACTCTGCATGGGGTGATGCCGGAAATCAAAGTAATGAATTGGCGACGATTTGGCGTTTAAACGTTGGGAAGTACGATTACGGTTTGCCAACGGTAGGGATTGCCCGTCGCGAAAGTATTCGAAACAGCTCTTTCTAAGGATGCACTGTGATGAAGCGACTGATTCCCGTAATGGTGGTGGTGGCAGCGGTAATGGCAAGTTCGCCGGTATTTGCGGGCTGGGGGTATGCGATTCGTGGCCCCGCCGTGGTCGTTCGGCCCGCGGTCCCGGTAGTGACCTATTACGCCCCGGCGGTTACCGTGCCTGCGGCGCCGGTCGTGACGCCTGCGCCGGTCGTCGTGCCCGCTCCGCCGCCCTCGCCGGTGTTGACGCCCGATGCGTTGTTTTATCCGGGAATGGTATTCTATCCGGGGGTAACGGTTCGAGGCCGGGTGGTTTACCGACCGGTGTTGCCAGCCTATGGCGTGTTGGTTCCGTAGCGGCGATCAAGCCACTTCCATGAATTCGTCCGACTCTTCGGCCAGGGATGGCCGGTCGGATCGTTCTGCCTCCTGTTCTTCGGACGGCTCCTCCGCGGTTTCGCTCCGCCGACCGATGATGCGCGTCCACAACCGGCTCAAGTCGTCCCAGAGCGAATAGGCCACTGGGGTGACCAGCAGCGTCAGCAGCAGCGATAGGGTCTGCCCGCCGAGGATGACCTTGGCCAGGCTGGCTCGCGACGCCGCTCCCGGGCCTCGGCCCAAGGCGATGGGGATCATCGCCGCGATGAGCATCACCGTGGTCATCAGGATGGGACGCAACCGGGTGTGGTTTGCTTCCAAAATGGCCTCGTCTCGGGCCAAGCCCCTGGAACGGAGCACGTTGGTGTAATCGACTTGCAAGATGCCGTTCTTCTTCACGATCCCGAAGAGCATGAACAGCCCGAACATGGCGTACAAGTCGAGCGTCGTGCGCAGGAGGATCAGCGAGACCAGCGCGAAGGGCAAGGTCAGTGGCAGGGCCAAGAGGATCGTGATGGGGTGAACGAAACTCTCGAACTGGGCCGCCAGGATCATGTACATGAACACGAAACTGGTGATGAAGGCGATCAGAAAGTTCTGGTTCGACTCGCCCATCACTTTGGCCCGGCCGAGGAATTCATAGCGGTAGTCGGGCGGCAGCCCGAGGCTATCGACATAGGCGCTGAGTTCCTGAACCGCCTCACTGAGCGCTTTGTTGCCTTCGAGATTCGCGGTAATGACCACTTGGCGTTGCATGCCGAAGCGGTCGATGGTGGCCGGTCCCTTCGCTGGTTCCAAAGAAGCGACGTTCGTCAGTTGCACGAGCCCTGCCTTGGGCGAGGGGATCATCAACCGGGAGATGCTCTCGGCGCGGTCGCGGTGCGGCAGATCGGCGCGGAGCCACACGTCGTACTGTTCGTCGAGTTCCTTGAACTTGGACACCGGCTCGCCGCCGACCAGTACGTTGAGCGTCGAGGCGATCGCAGCCACCGGGATGCCCAGGTCCGAGGCCCGTTCCCGGTCGATTCGCACCCGAAGTTCCGGCTTGCGGAGCGAAAGGCTGCTGTCGATGTCCACGTAGTTCGGCTGCTGGCGGAGCCAGTTGACGATTTTGCCGGTCTTCGGATCGCCATATTCTTGGAGCTTGGCCAGGTCTGGACCGCGCAGGTTGAAGTCGACCATCGCCTGGCGGAAGCCTGAGCCGGAGACCACCGCCGCGTCTTGCACGGCCGAGCGGAGGTCGGGATAGTCTTTCATGATTTCCCGGGCGGCCCGCTGCACATCGAACTGGGTAAAGTAGCGGGGGTCCGTTTCCGGACGATTGAGAATCGCGTTGATCCAAAAGACCGGATCGTACCACTTCCGCTGCCGCTTTTCCAGATCGACCAAACGGCAGTAGATCGTGCCGGTAGTCACGTCCCCTTGGCCTCGGGTGACGCGGCCGGTGGTGTCGCCGATCGTGCTGAAGACGTGTTCGACGCCGGTCAATCGGGCCATGCGGCCCTCGATCTCTCGAAACAGCCGGTCGCCTTGTTCCAACGAGTAACCTTCCGGCATGGTGATGGCGATCTCGAACTCGCTTTGGTCGTCGCGGGGGAGGAAGTCGAAGCCCACGATCTGGAACAAAAACACCGTGGCCACCAGCAACAACCCGCACGACGCGACGATCACCCAGCGGCGGCGGAGCGACCAGGCAAGGACCCAGCCGTAAAACCCGTCGATCGCCGACCAGACCCAGTTCGATTTGCTCCCGCTGCGGTCGTGTTTGAGCTTCAGGAAGCGGGAGCAGAGCATGGGGGTCATGGTGAAGGATACGAACCAGCTCATGAAGATGGCGAAGGCCACCGTGGCCCCGAAGCTGGAGAAGAACCGTCCCACGCGCCCGCCCATGAACACTACCGGCAAAAAGATCACCAACAGCGAGAGCGTGGTGGCCGAGACGGCCAAGGCGATTTCCTTGGTGGCCGTGCTTGCCGCCTTGCGCGCCGAATAGCCGTGCTCCTCCATGTGGCGGAAGATGTTCTCGTTGATCACCACCGCGTCGTCGATCACGATGCCGATCGCCAGGATCAGGCCCAGCATGGTCATGTTGTTGAGCGTATAGCCCATCCAATACATGAAGGCGAAGGTGGCGACGATCGAGGCGGGAATGGCCAAGCTGGCGATGATCGTCGTGCGCCAGTCCTGAATGAAGAGCATGATCGTCAAGGCCACTAACACCCCGGCAATCACCAGGTGGAAATTCAACTCGTGAATCGAACTTCGGATGAACTTCGACTGGTCTTTGACGACGAAGGTCTCGATGTCGGGCGGGAGGAGTTTTTTGAGGGCCTCGAAGCGGGCGGTGACCGCATCGACCACCTTGACCGTGTTCGCCCCGGACTGCTTCTGCACGATCAGGCTCACGGCGTTTTTGCCGTCCAATCGGGCCATGCCGCGCGGCTCTTCGAAGGAATCCTCCACGCGGCCGACGTCTTTGATCCGCACGGGATATCCGTTCTGGTTGGCGATGATCAAGTCCCCGAAACCCGCCGCCGTTTCGATCCGGCCCATCGTGCGCAACACCACCTCGCGCGAGCCCTGGTCCACACGGCCGCCGGGCAATTCCAGGTTCTGCCGCTGAAGGGCCAGACGCACGTCCTCGATCGACAGGCCGTAACTGGTCAGTTTGTCGGGATCGACGGTCACGTTGATCGCCCGCCGACGCCCACCCACCAAAATCACGGCGCCCACGCCGTCCACGCTCTCCAAGTCCTCCTTGATCTTCTTCCGGGCGATCTCCGTGATCTCCTGGAGCGGACGCCGGCCCGAGACGGCGATCTGCATCACGGGCATCGCATTGAGGTCGACCTTGTCGATGATCGGCGGGTCGGTGCCGACCGGCAGCGTGGCCAGGATCGTGGAAATCTTGTCGCGCACCTCCTGGGCGGCCACGTCCCTGGGCTTCTCGATCACGAACTGCACCACGATCTGTGAAATGCCCTCCTTGGTCGTCGATCGGAGTTCATCGATCCCGTTCACCGTATTGATGATCTCTTCCAAGGGCTTGGTGACGCTGGTTTCCATCTCCTCGACGCTGGCCCCTTTGAGCGTCGTGGTCACCACCACGATCGGCAGCTCGACGTTGGGCAGCAAATCCACGCCCAACCGGCTGTAGCCCACCAGCCCCAAAACGATGGGCGCGGAGACGAGCATCACGGTAAAGACAGGCCGCTTGATGCAGAGATCCCAAAGAGACATAGGAGTAAATTACCTGTAATCGAGAAATGCCTGTTCCTGGCGACCGTCGTCGAAAAACGTCAACTTCCCCGATCCTCTTCCCGTACGCGGACCGGCACCCCGTCCGCCAGCTTTTCCAGCCCGCTGGTGATCACGCGGTCGTCTAAACGCAGTTCCGGACTGGCGGAACGCACGATTTCGATCCAGCCCTGTCCCTCTTGACCAGGCGTAATCAAGACGGAATGGGCCGTGCCGTCTCGCACGACAAACACCTTGTGGGAACCGACGTAGGAGACCACGGCCTCGAGAGGGACGGTCCAAGCGTCGAGATCCTCGTGGGTGAGGATGTCGATCTTGGCGAAGCCGCCGGCCTTGAGTTCCCGTTTGGAGTTTTCCACGCGGACCTCTACTTCGAAGGTGCGGCTCAAGCGGTCCACCTTGGGATTGACGCGGTTGACGACTCCCTCGAAGATACGGCCGGGATAGGCCTCGACGCGGACTTCTGCTTTTTGGCCCAAACGCACTTGCCCGGCGTAACGTTCCGGAACGGCGGCAAGCAGCTTCAGCACCTTGTCCATCACCAGCTCGAAGGTGGCCGTGGAGCTGCCGGGAGAATCCTTGAGCATCTCGCCCTCGGTCACTTTGCGCTCGGCCACGACGTATTCGACGTCGCGCGGCATCCCTTCCCGCTGGGTCGGCGTGGGCACGATCACGTCGGTCAGCTTCAGCTTTCGCTCCGCGATCTTCAACAGCACCAACCGATGCTTGATGGCGGCCACCACGGCTTCGGCGTCCATCCGGGCTTGGATGCGCGTGTTCATGGCCACCTGATAATCCGTGGCCCGCTGCTCGTATTCCTCCATGGTGATCGCATTGCTCTCGCGAAGCTGCTTGGCCCGCTCCAATCGGGCCTTGGCGTTGTCCTCTTGTTCCTTCGCGCGGGCAACGGTGGGCAGTTTGTCCAGATCGAATTCGTTGCGGAGCTTCTCGAGAATCACGTCCACGCGGAACTGATCGTCCGGGGGGACCGAAATGCCGATCCTCGCCGCCTCCAATTCCAACGCCCGACGCATCTCTTCCACGGCCAATTCGTAGTCGGTCGAGTCGATCTTCAGGAGCACGTCGCCGGGCCGAACCGTGTCGCCCACCTCGCGCAGCACCTTCGCGACCCGTCCCGAAACCTCCGCCATCACCGTCACCTCGTCAAAGCCGGAGAACGTACCGACCACTTGCACCGAACGTTGGATTTTCCGCGGGACGATGGGCGCGATCGTGACCGGGACGGCATTCAATTCCGCAGTGGGCGGGTGTGTTCCGGCTTCCGGGGGCGCCACCGCGTCACGGGAAGCGAATCCCGCGCCGCTGTAGGCGGCGAGCACCGTCAGCAAAGCCCCCACACCTATCACGGCAATCCCCCACTTTACGGCCTTCTGATTCAGTTTCATGGTGTGATTCATCCCTAATGACTACCAATCGCCTCCCCAACTCAAGTCCGCCAATGCCGCGTCCCGATCGATTTGTCGCCTCTGACCCCTGCCTTGAAATCAGGATCCTGGCAATGGGGAGTTCTCCACGTCAGCCGTGATCCGAGTTGGGCCGAACGTCTTGCTCTTTCACGCCCCGTGCCCGTCGCTCCGATTCCGAGAGCACTCCGTAGAGAACAATATCCAGCAGGTCCGCAGCCTGATCGTCGGGCAGCCGCTCCCGGCCCACGAAGTAATTCGTGAACATCGTGCCATACAGCAGGTCGCCAATCACGTCGCCGATGCGTTCGACAGGGATGTCGCGCAACCTGCCCGCCTGGATCAATTCGCGGACTCGTGCCTGACGCCGCAGCGTATTGGCCTCGCGATAGACGAAATAGGTCGGTTGCTTGCGGTCCTTGAAATTTGCCCGTTCCTGGATCAATAACTCAGTGGCTTCTGGGTGTTCGGCGAAGAACCGCAGGTACGCCCGAATCGCGCCGCCAAGCTGCTCCACCGGATCGTCGGCAGCATCGATCCCGGCATCGATCGCCTCGGTCAGCTTGCGCATCATTCGGTCCACCGTGGCCAGGAACAGGTTCTCTTTGCTGGGAAAATACCGATAGATCGTCCCCTTGCCGACCTGCAACAAGTCGGCAAGCTCTTGAATGTTCGCCTCTGGGTAGCCTCGCGATGCAAAAAACTTGGCCGCGGCGTCGAGAATCTCTTCCTGCCGACGCAAACGGATCGCAACATTCACAGGACGCCCGGGCCCACGCTTCGACACCGATTCCATGATTCATTCCATTAAATGACGGACCAGTCAGTCCGATAATTATACCTCCCAGGCAACTGGAGGGCAACGGTTAGTGAGAAAAACAACTGCCATTCTGGGTGGTTATGTTGTTTACCAATCGTACCCTTCTTGGCGCGTCTCGCGCGGTCCTTCTTGGACATCCGTAAATTTAGGCGAGCTGGTCGGCCCGAAGGATGGGGAAAACAGAAATATGAAGATTCCGGTTTTGCGCGTCGCGGGGGTTGACCGATCTATGAAATACGGCGCGGTTTGGGAGCGCCTGGATACCGAATTGCGTCACGTCTACCACTCTTTAGATGGGTGCAGGGATGTCTAAAAAGTCGGTTGAGCCGACGTGGCCGCTCTTATCCGTCCTCGTTTGCCTATTTGTCCTAAGTGCTACTTCGCCTAGCCTTTGGGAGCGGGCAATTCGCAACCGCGCTTCGCAAACCGCCCGGCCAAAGTCGCCAGCGCTGGCGAGTCCTCAGCAGACCATCGCCTTTGTGGCAGGTGGAGCAGACGCGACTAGTCACACACCCGATGCCCCCTTGCCGTTAGAGGAGCATTTGGACGAAGCCGCGGTCGAGGAAAAGGCTTCTGTTCCCGCCCCAGCAGCAGTGAAGACCACTGCCGTTGCGCACCCAAACCACGCAGAGACGCAGCCCCCCCTTTTTCACACCGTATCGAAATCGGTGGAGCAAACGCTATCCAAATCGCTGGAATCTGCGGCAATAGAATCCCCCACGCAGGAGCAAATTGGAAAGAAGGGCGAGACAAGGCGCTGGCCGGAAAACGTCGAGGAACTTCGAGAGTTGGTGCTCCCCACCGAGCCTTTGGGCAAACAAGATACCTTGCCGGCGAGGGGGCCTAGCCTTGCGCGACAGCCGCGAGGAGCCAAGGCAGACGAACAGGAGGCCAACCCGAAGCTTTCCCAAAGGGAATTGGACGCTTCTGGCCTTGGTCCACAAAAATTGGTCGAGCGGGGCGAGGCCCCCAGCTCGAATCCGTCCGCGTTCAGGGGAGTACCTCCTTTCTTGGACGCTGGGGTAAAGGTGCCCAATGCGACAACGCCCTTGGGCCAGAGATCCAAGGAAGCAGAGGCATCCGAGGCGGCCGAACCGTCGATCGCCCGCAGCCCCGCCCCAGCCCCTAACGAATCCCTTTGGCCCGCTCCCGAGGCCCTGTTGAATCAATTGGCCGATCTGGCTAGGGAGCCTGAGACCCGGCAGTGGGCCGTCACGGCAGAATCGCTCGTTCGCAGCCTGGGACCGGCGTTGAGCCAAGGGACGCCGGAAGCGCTGACACGTGTGGCCCGACTGGAACAGTTGAGCCAACAGGGGGGCCGCTTGGCTGGGCAGTTGGGCGATCGGCCGTTGGCCGTGCAATTGCGGCGCGCGGTCTACGCGCTGGATCGCCGGCTGGCGCTCTGGAAGCCGATTGCCCTGGCGGGCGGCTTGCAGTCGGACAGGGCGGAGAAGTACGAAGAGGATTTGCAGCCGCTAAGCGATACGCTGGAGGAGGTAGACAGCTTGTTGAACGATTCGCCGGAGGGTCCTGGCTGGCGGCGATTCTTGGAACTCGACACGCTGCGCAAACTCGTCTCGGATCGCCCTACCGTTTCGAGCGGCCAGGCCCGGCTTCTTGCCCGAAGAATCCTCGATCGCCTGGTGCATGTCCCCCTGAAGGAGCCGCAACGGCGTTTCCTCCAGCAGGGGCCGCTGGCAGCATTGAGGCGCGATTTGCACCGTGTGGCCGCGGAGCCGGTGTATTTCACGGATTTAGTGCGGTGCGTGGAGAAGTATGAACAGGATGCATCGCCTCAGCAGAGTCGTGTTCTGGCCGAGCTTTGCCAGCGTTTGGCGCATAGCAAGTCGGCGGCCAAGCAAGCTGCCGCGCTCGGGTTGGAGGGGTATTATCGCAACGCCAATGTCCGTCTCGTTGTGGTGGGGGAGTTGCTGAATCGTTTTGTGCCGGAGCGGCCGAAAGAGTTCAACGAAGTGTACGACGTGGTAATGGGAAGGCCGGTGCGCGGCAGCAGCCAGACCGCCACGTGGGTCAACTTGCGTCTGATTCCGGACCCGGGACAAATCCACCTGGCTCTCGACGTCAACGGGGTGGTGGTGGCGTCGACCCAGTCGGTATCGGGGCCTGCCACGTTTTACAACGACAGTCAGTCGGTGTATCAGGGATGGAAAGAAATCGAGATTGGTCCGCAAGGGATACGGATTCACCCTGCCCAGGTCGCGGTGAACAACGAGTCGACGCTTCGTGGCTTGGCGACCGACTTCGATGAACTGCCGTTGATCGGGGCCTTGGCTCAGGAGGTCGCCCGATCCCAGCACGAGCAGAAACGGTGCCAGATCCGCTCGGAGGTGGAACAGAAGATCGCGGCCCGGGCCCAATGGCAGATCGATCAAGAGACTGAAGCCCGATTGGGAACCGCCGCCGAGCGGATTCGATCGGCCGTGCTCGACCCCTTGGCGGAGTTGTCGCTCGGGCCTACGCTGGTCAGCGCGGAGACCTCCGATCGCCGGATCGCGATGCGGCTCCGCGTGGCCACGGATTGGCAGTTGGGCAGCCACACGCCGCGTCCCCAAGCCCCCGCCGACAGCGCGGTGAGCTTCCAGATCCACGAATCGGCGATCAACAATCTGTTGGAGCAAGTCGGGTTGAACGGGGCCACGCTGACGCTTCCCCAGCTTCGGGCCCGAATCGCCAATCGGCTGCAATGCGGCGATCTGCTCCAGGTGGACACGGAAAACGACGACGTGACCATCGCCTTCGCCCCGCGCGACGCGGTCCGCGTGGCCTGCCGCGATGGTCAGTTGATCCTCAACCTGGCCGTGGCCCGACTCGCCAAGCCGCCCCATGCCTGGGAAGACTTTCAGGTCCGCGTCTTCCTTCGGCCGCGGGTGCAAGGCCGCAACGTGGAATTGGTCCGCGAGGACGTGATCCAATTGATGGGCAGCCGCCTCAACATGCGGTCGCAAATCGCCTTGCGCGGGGTGTTCGGCAAGACGTTTTCCAAGGATCGGCCGCTGTCGATCGTGCCCCGCCAAATCGTCAACGAACCGCGTCTTCAGGACCTTGTATTCACCCAATGGGTGATGGAAGACGGCTGGATCGGCGCTGCGCTTAGCCCTGGCCGCGTCGCCCAAAAGCAATCCTCGCCCAATCAAGAAACGACGCGGACCAAGTAAAGTCGCATCGTTCGCCTGGAAACCGGACGGCGGGGATCGAGACCAAGGAAGGCGTCTCTGCCCGCTTGATGCTGAGCGGGGACTTTCCCTGCCCTGGGATCGCCGCGTAGGATAATTCCCAAGGCGGTGGGAATCCCTGCCCGTTGGCCGGCGGTTCTGCCGCCATGGTGTTGCGCGCCGGAGCAATGGTCATGTCGCTTTCGCCTTTGGAGCAATACCGCTACTTCTTGAAAGACTCGATCCGCTTGACGATTGATTTTTCGCAGACGGATCAATCTCGCGGCGTACCGCCTCCGCCGATCGAAAAACCCTTTCCGCCCGAGGCCCGGCGGATCGATCTTCCCCGCCCTGGCCAGTGGCGCGAGGTTGCTCCCCTGGCGGTCGAGCAGGCGATCCGCCAGCGGCAAAGCCGCCGGGATTTCAGCCGGAAGCCGCTTTCGGTGGATGAGCTGGCGTTTTTGCTTTGGGCCACGCAAGGGGTTCGCGAGGTGCTGGAGCGCGGTACAGCGCTTCGCACCGTTCCCTCGGCCGGAGCGCGGCACGCCTTGGAGACCTATCTGGCGGCGTTGAACGTCGAGGGGCTGGAAACCGGGTTTTACCGCTATCTACCGCTGGAACATCAATTACTGTTCGAGTTCCAGGAAGCGAACCCGGGACGCAAGCTGGCCGAGGCTGCGTTGGGCCAGTGGTTCGTTGCCCGAGCGGCGGCCGTGTTCTGCTGGACCGCTGTGCCGTATCGCATGGAATGGCGCTACGGCCTGGCGGCCCACAAGGTCATCCTTCTCGATGCCGGCCACGTGTGCCAGAATCTCTACCTGGCCTGCGAGGCGATCGGCGCAGGTACATGCGCGATCGCGGCTTACCATCAAGAGGCCATGGATCGCCTGTTGCGCGTGGACGGCCGCGACGAATTCACGATTTATTTAGCCCCGGTTGGCAAGCTGTGAAGGCGATGCTTGCCCCGGCAACCTTGGGCTCAGGCTTTCAGCACGTTCGCCTGGGGCGTGACGCGGTCGATGTTGGGCGTGACGTCGGCGTCCACACGACGGAGGGCCCAGGCAAGGCCGCCAAGCACGATTTGCTGGAAGGTGGCGCTGGTCCACACTTCCTCGAAATGGCCCATCGACGTGTAGAACACGCGTCCCTGGCCGTGTTGGCGGGCCCAGGTGGCAGGAAACGGCGGACGCTGGTAGCAGTCATCCACCATCCCGGCCGTCTCCTGAACCAAGATGACATGCAAATCCTTGGCGAAGTTTTTCTGGGCGTACCACTCGTCTTTCATTTTGAACGACTCGCCTAACCCCTCCACGCCGGGAAACTTGGGAGAGACCACACGCTGGACGGCCTCCTGTGGACGGCCATGCGTGAGGAACTCGCCGCCGATCATGGCCACGTAATCGCTGACGCGATCGCCCTGGGAATGGAAAGAATCCGTGGCCGCATGAAAGCCGATGAATCCCTTGCCGGCAGCCACGGCGGCAAAAAATCGCTTCTTGCCTTCGAGGGTCATGGGCGGTTCATCACGGCCTTGCACCGGCTTGGTGAGATCGCCCGAGGTGTAAAATGCGAACGCCGCGAATTGCTCCAAGTCGCCATCGAAAATCCTCCCATCCTTGGTACACACGACTTCGATGTTTTGCCGAGCGCACAATTTGGTGAACTCCACCTCGGAAAAGCTCAGCGCGTCGCCATGTCGGGCCACCACGGAATGCTGGAAGCCAGCGCTGCGGGTAAAATAGAGGACCTTTTGGCGAGACGGGTTGGCCGCTTGCCCAACCCCCCAGGGAAAGATGGAACATCCCAGCAGGGCCGCCCCACCCGAAAGCAACATGTCGCGACGTTTCACAAGGCACCTTCCTTTCCACGAACGTGTGTTCGAAAATCACTTCCGTATTTTGGATGATCCGGGAATAATAGGCAACACTCAGGGCAAAACGTGTCCTCTAAACAGACGGACCGATAGCCGCGCGGATTGCGGACGCTGGCGCGACGCCAAAACGAACCGCAGCGTGTCGGCGGGATCGAGCAAGAGTCATCCGGCGACCGTTGCCACATCATCTCCATCTCCCTTCTGAGGGTTTCGCCCTTGCGAAAATCACTTAAAATCGCGATCGCGTCGTTGGCGGTTGTTTTGCTCCTCACTGTGCTGGCGATGGCGATCTTGCTTCGCGCATTGCGGCAAGCGCCCGATTTCTATCAGGCAGCCCTGAAGGGAGATCCCACGACGCAGAAGACGTTGGGCCGGGAAATGGAGATGCGCTCGGTCGAACTGGCCAGTCACGCGCAGGTGGCGGGCCGCTGGCAGCAGACCTTTACCGCGGAGCAGATCAACGGCTGGCTAGCCGTGTCGCAGTTCGAAGCCACGAACGACGCAACCTTCGAGGCGCGCGGCTGGATTCCCGAGGCGGTGGTCGAGCCGCGTGTGGCCATCAACTCGGAGGGAATCACGCTGGCTTGCCGATTCAATACGGGAATCGCGGGGCAAGTTGTGTTGTGGCTCCAGATCGAGCCGTTTCTTACGGAGCAAAACGAAATTGGTTTGCGCATCCGCAAGGCCCGCGTAGGAGCCCTTCCTGCGCCGCTCGATCTCGTTTTGGACCGCATCTCCGAGGCCCTCGCCCAAGCCGAATGTCCAGCTCGCACTTCGCAAGTCGACGGCGATCCCGTCGTATTGTTTTCGCTCCCCTCCGTGGGCAAACACGGCGAATTGACGATCCACCTCGATACGCTGCGATTGAGCGAAGGCAAGCTCGAAATCGCTGGCACCACGAAGCGGCGGTAAGGGCCCGACGCACTGGGAAATAGCTCCGTCCCGCTCCCTCGCCGCAGTCACTCCGCAGCCCGACCTGCGGCCAACGGCACGTAGGTCAGCGTCCATCGCGCGGGATTCCCACGCGAACGCCGCAGGATGATTTCGCCCTGGAGCACCTCGCCGGTCAATACGGCCACGATTTGGTCCGCTTCCCAATGCTTGCAAAGATACGTGCCGCGGTCCCAACGGCTGACGGAACCGCGACCATCGGAGATCGGGCCTTCATATTCCAGGTAGGCCATTCGATGGTCCGGCAAGGGCGTGGCCTCCACGGCGGCGGCGCTGGGCGGTTCCACCAGCGACCACGTAGCAAGGGCGTCGCCTTGTTCCAGCATCAAATCCCAGTGGAGCCCCCGCGGGGAATCGTGCCGCAGAACGACGTAGCGAAGCGGCATCCGACCACGTCCGAACGTAGAGGTTGCCCAAAACCAAAAAAATGCACTTCGGCCCTTCCGCGTCACCGGCCAGGCACGATCGTCGTCCGCGTTTCGGCCACGACGGGCTGCCGCTGGTCGCGGCTGGTCACCTCGGCCCGCAAACGAACCTCGCCAACGGTCTTTGCTTGCACCCGCACGCGATAGGTCAACGACTCGCCTGGTCGGAGCCTCTCGACGGGCCGGAACCGAACCGTCTTGCCTTGGACGTTGACCGGCGTAGGCCCGTGCATTCCCAACAGGGCGGGAATCATTTCGTCCGGCAAGAACACCGCAAGTTCCACTTGCGATTCCTCGGCCTTGCCGCCGTTGGTCACTTGGACAATGTACGTCAACTCCTTGCCCACCGCAACCGGCTCGTGCAAGGCGGAGATTGTTACGGAAAGACCGGTCGAGGGGGTGGCCGCCGCCTGCCCGCGGATCGCCAAACATGTTTCCTGTTGGGCCTCCACAGCGCCGGCAGCGGTGATCTTTACGCGGATGCACGCCCTGGCGGCCTCCTTCAAGCACACGCAGCGGACCTGAAGCGTTTTCTTTTGGTTAGCCGAGAGCGAAGCCAACGTCCAATACACCGCGTCGCCCTCGTAGCCGGCCACGGCCTCGCTTGCCCCTTTAGGTTCTAAAGCGGGATCGAAGTCGGCGAGGATCTTCAGATTGGTCAAGGGTTGGGCGGCGGCGTTGGCGAACTCGATGAAGAAGTCGACCTCCCGTCCTACCGCGGCCGACGCCGGACCTGTTAATTTCAAAGAAATCCGTCCGCCAGCGGCGGGTGGTGGGGTCCCTGGCGAGGTCGGGGGAACGGTCGTGCCCGGTGCAGTGGAGGGCGGGGTTGTGGGAGGCGACGGACCCATTGGCGGCCCCCCAGGACGCTCCATTACCATCACGCAATGCTCGGCCCGCGCCACGCTGCCGCCATCGGCGGTGATCTCCACCGTCTGACATTGACGCCCCGCTTGCCCGGCCCGTAATTCGACAAACACCTCCCTGGACTGGCCCGGCGGCAGGTCTTCGTTCAACGACTTTTTAATCGGACTACGCAGCGTTTCATGGGCCAAGCCGGGATCGAAACGGTCCTTGATCACGATCCCCCTGGCCGTGCTTGAGCCCCGATTCGTGATCTGAATCTGGAAGCGGAGCAGATCGCCGACGTAGGCGCGGTCGGGTCCGGAAATCCGCACTTCCAGTGGCGGCGCGGCGCTGGGTGGTGTAACACAAACACCGCCTGGCGTTGTCGCCGGGGGCACAGCCAGCGAAATCGCCGTCGTGGCGCAATCCTTGGCCCGAAGCCCGCTGGCAGCCACCGCTTCGGCGCACGTGGTGATGGTTCCCTGCCGCTCGGCCCGGAGGAAGACCTCGATCAAGCGGCGCTCGCCTGGGCCCATCCGACCAATTTGCCATTGCACGCGGCGGCCGGTGAGTTGGCCCGGCGGATTGCTGCTCATGTAACTCGTTTCGTCGGGCACTTCGTCGGTCAGGATCACGTTCTCGTTGGGCATGTCGCCGGGATTGGAGAGCTCGATGCGGTAGGCGAGGTTCGTGCCAACGGCGGCCGACGCAGGGCCGGTCTTGCGCACGGTCAACCCTGGGGCGGTCCAGGTCTTCGAGGTGAATCCGCTGCCAACCACCAGCCGGCCCGCAGTTGCCGCGCCCAGCGGGGCCGGTCGAATGATTTGGATGGAAATCCGGTTGGTGCCGGCGGTGGGTTGCTGCTGGAAAATCTCCGCGCTGGCCTGGCCTTGGGCATTGGTTTCCACTTCGACGGTGGGGCTGCCGCTGGGGGCGAATCCGGCGGGCGGGCCGTCGACGATCGCATACTGCACGCGCCAGCCCACGCACGGCGCCTGGTCCGATTGACGCATCACCACCGTCGTGAAGACGTGCCGCGTGCCCGCTGGATTGATCGCCGGAGACGGAAAACGCCATTGGGCATCGACCCAATGCACCACGGCCGTTTGCTTGCGCTGTTCCCAGCCGAAGACGTCCGGTGAATAGGCCGTGATGTAGCTCGATCCCTCGACCGGCGAGGTGACCGTGACCCAAGTTTGTCCCCGCAGTACGTTCACGTCGTCGTTGGGCGTGGGGGTACCCCGAGTCAGGCGGACGGAACGACGCGACGTGCTGCCCACCACGAACGTTCCACTCGCTTTGTAAGGCCGGGGCCAGGTGCCGTGAAAAATGTCCCAGAAGCTACCCCGGTCGAAGTCCACGAATTCGCCTACACTGCCGGGCGCAATCGACCACTCGATCCGCTCATTGGTCCGCAGAAAACCGTCGGGACCGACCACACCAGCCAAGAGGACCACCTCGCTCCCCACCGGGGCAATGGTGCTGCGGGGCACCAGCAGCAGCTCCACGGTGTCCCACGGCTTTGGTGCCCCAGGGACGGGCTTGAAAGGGCCCACGCCCCCGTCGGCAACCGTGAATATCCGCTCGCCCGTGGGGTCGATTCGCAGGCCCTGCAACTCGGCGCACCCGCCTGCGGTGAACGTGCAGGCAATCACCATCGCCAAAGCCGCTCGGAGATGTGCACTGCCCGCTCTCATGACCGTCATCGCTAGGGCCGTTGCCTGCGCAGCCGATACCGACGGCGCAGTTTTCCATCATTGCAAGGCTAGCACGCGATGCGGCAACACGAAGCCTTTTTTCAACAACGGCCGTTGCCAAGTCGCAGCGTCGAGCCTTGCGCAGCCGGTACACTTACCCTCTTCGGAACTACGTAAACGATCCGCAAGGTTTTTCACGCTTTATCGGCCAAACCGACACCCGGCCTCCTGCCGCCCCCTCGACAACAAACGAGGGACACGGGACTGGAATCCCTCTTGCTCTTCACGATCTTCTACAATCGCTGTTCATCACAATCTTCGTCAGAAAGCAAGCTGTTCGACGAAGGGTCCCAACCAATTGCCGCGTGCCGGGCGGTTCCGGTACCATGACCCTGATGAAGACCCCTCCGCGCAATATTTTCACGGCTTTTGCTTTGATCGCCTGCGGGATCATGGCGGCCAATCTGTTGACAGATCTGGTGACGCCTTATGCGCGAATCATGTTCCCGGTTTGGGTGCTCATTTGCCTGGTGCCGGCCTATTGGTACGGGCACCGGCTGGGCGTCGTTTCGTATGCCCCGCGGGAAGTGTTGGGAACCATCGTGATCGTCTTAATCGCTATTGCGGCCATGGAGCTTTGGGAACGCATCCGCCCGTTTTCGGCGATCACGCTCGCCGCCCTCGTATGCGCCTTGTTTCTGGTGCGAAAACGTTGGTTGAAGTGACGGCCTTGGCCGAGCTTCGCCAAAGGACTTCCGTCGAAACTCGAAAGCTTTTTGTGCTGGGAAGGACGCAAGCAGTTTGCCTTTGCGCACGAATCTTGAACGGTTAGGTAAAATTTACTGGGATTCCTCTTCCCGTCCCTCTAAAGAAGTGCTACGATGAAGGGCATCGAGCGTCCCCCAAGTTCAGCCCCTTGCGGCAGGAGGCCGTCAATGGCGTCGTCGGTAGCGTTGACGTTTCGACGATCCCCCCTTGTGGCCATAATGATCCCCTTTGTTTGGGCGTTGGTCGCGGTCGGTGCTGAGCCGATTCGACCTTCATCCGATCCGCAATTGCCCTTGTCCATCGAGTTGGACGTCCTTGAACTTCCTCAGGACGCTGTCCGACGGTTCGCCGTGGCCGAGCGATTGGCCGACTTGGGACTGGTATTGAGCGATGCCGAGGCGAGGAAATTGGCAGAATTGAGCCTTGTGGAACCGAGAGTCGTCGAGAACCCGGCGGCCAGCGTCCAGACTTCGGTTGGACGGTCGGCGGTGCTCCGCGGCTCGGCGGGGGGCCGCACGGTGGCGTGTGTTGTCGTGCCGGAAAGCGCCTCTTCGGAGGGGGACATCACGTTACGCGTCGTCCCCTTGCCCGCGTCTCGCTCGCCCTTGGAACTGGCTGCCGAAAACCATGAAGCGATGTTCGCCCTCAGCCGCACGAGCGCCACGGTCCAGCTTAAACGGGGCGAGGCGATGATGTTTGGCGGCTGGAAGGCAGGGGCCGATCAGGCGAACACTATCTTGGCGATCGTCAAACCGAGCGTGGTGGATGCCACGGCGATCTCCGTCGTCAGTGCGAGTGGCAGTTTGATGCGGACGATGCGTATGGAAGCCCCAGGAACCAAGCCCTCGGTCAAACCTGGCAACGGCCCGGGCCCTGCCCGGGAGGTGGCTGCCGCGGATGGTCCGCCGGCAGCGGGTGCTTCACCCGCTCCGGTCGTCCAAAGCCCTTCCCCCTCGAAGCCTGGTCCAACTCCTTGACCATCGGGCACAACCCGCAAACCACGCTGAATTCATGATTCTTATCGTCGAGTGGTCTCCGCCGGGCGGTTCAAGACTTGGAGCGAGCCTCCCTCATGGCCGCGGGTCTTTCAGCCTGGGCCGGGGGCGTTTTTTCTTCGGGATAGATCAGCACGGGCGAGCCGACAAACACTTCCCGCAGATCGGTTGCACGCTTGGCGCTGTCGATCAACAGGAGCGAATCCCAGCGGATGGGGTACCGCACGACACCATCCTCTTTGCCGCCCCAATGTCCGGCCTCTGAACCGTCCATCGCCATAGTCACTAAGCGCCAGTCTGTGAAGTTCATGACAGGACCATTGGGCTGGAAGGTCTGGCCGTCGGCCCCGACGAACCGCAAACGCACGTGATTGCCCGACCCATCGCCGCGAATCCACATGGCCACGGCTTTGGGTTGCCCATCGATCTTCCGCAACGTTTCGCTCTGCGGCGTCAGGCGGATGAATTTCCAGCCCGGGGCCATGCGGTAAGCGATCTTCAGTCCCTGCCCGCCCGGCGATCCCGGCCCCGGCGGCAGCTCGGCCAACGACACCGATTGCTCGGAAGCGATCTTGGGGTCGCCGTCGGGGACGATTTTCCAAGCGCCCGCCAAAGTTTCGGGCGTGTAGCGGGAGAAATCATCCACCAGCACCCTGCGGACGACTGGCCAGCCGACTTGCAGCCGTCCCGCGGCGTCTTCGATCCGCAAGCCGAACTGGAAGTCCCGGATGCCCCCGTCCTGAAGGGAGAAATGCACGTCCCTTTCCGTCTCGCCTGAGCGGAAGTGAAGCCTTGCCTCAGGCTTTTCCAGAGGCAGGCCGCGGGCCTCGGTCAAACGGATGCTCCCTTCCATCGCTTCGCCCGATGGGTTCTCGATACGCACTTGGAACGCTTTGCCTACCGGGGGTCCGACGCTGACGCGGAGCGGATTGGCGACCACCACCCGCGTGGTCTGCACCAGCGGCGCGGATTGATCGACCTGACACACGAGGCGAAGCGGCACGGGCTGATCGCCGCGGAGTACGTCGACCGCGGAGATGAGCGTCGTCGATTCACCCGGCGCCAGGGTCGTGGCCCGGCGGCGGCCATCCGAGACGCGGATCGACCGGCCGAGGGGGTTGCGGATCGCCGTGGCGACCTCCGCCTTGCCCGGACCCCGTGCCACCACCTCCAGCGGCGGACGTTCCCAAGCAGCCGCTACGCGCAACAGGTCATTCGGCGCATCGGGCACGAAATATCGGGGAGAATCGGTGAGGATGACCGAGAGCCCCTTGGCGTGGGCCGAGACCGCCGGCAACTTCTCGCCGGTGTGCGACGTGACGTTGAAGCGGCCCGGACTAGCGGGAATCAGCACCGTGCTGGGCGTGGATGCAGTCGTCCAAGCGGCCACCGCCACCTCGTCTCCCCGAGCGAACAGGAGCACATGGTCCTGCTCGTCGTCGACTATCAACCGCTTGCTGAAGGTGTAACCGCCCAGCAGCCTGGTGAGCGTCTTGGCCGCATGGTAGGCCGGTTTAGGATCGTAGACCGGATCGCGTCCGGCGTGATACTCATGGAGCACCGTGCCGAAATGGTGTTCGGGTTCCTTGGGGTCGAGGCCGTCGTCGTGCCAGTCGTACCAGATCGACAGCGGTACGCCGTTGGCCAGGTTCACCAGCCATTGCCGCGGCAAGAACCTGCCCTGTTTTTCCACGTCGAAACGTTTCCATACCGCAGAATAGCCCCATTCGCCCGAGAGGATCGGGATCGACTTGCCTTTAGGCGCGTACTTGGCGATGAGCTGCCGCAGGGCGGCGTACTCGGGGGCGACCGTCTCCGGCGCGGTCTGCCGATACGGATGCACGGAAACCGCCGACCAGTATTCCAACAGGCCAGCCTTGAAGCACTCCTCCAAGAAGGGCAAGTCGATTTGCGAGGTGGCCGGTCCGATGTACAGCTCCTCCGGCGCTGCCTCGCGCAGGGCCTTGCCCACTTCCAAGGCGAGCTGGATGTACTGCTTGACATCGGGCTGGGGCTTCCAGAACCCGATGTTCGGCTCATTGTACATTTCCCAAAGGATGCCCCGACCGCGAAAATGCCTGGCTCCCGCCGCGGCCCATCGGGCGAAGGCCTTGCGCCCTTCATCGCTGACCGGGGAGAGGCCGTTGTCGTAATGCGGGTTGGAGTAATCGAGGATAAATAGCGCCCGGATGTTGTGTGGTTCCAAAGCTGCCATCAGCCGGTCGTAGGCGGTGAAGTCGTACTTGCCTTTCTCGCGTTCGATGCTGGCCCAAGTGAAATCCATCCGCACCCAACGGAAGCCCGCCTCGGCCAACATCTTCATTTCTCCCGGTCGAGGATCGGTGAAATGAATGTTCACGCCCAGGGCGTCGGGCACGACCAACTTAGGCAAGTCCGCCGCCGGCAACCGGACGGCGACGGCCAGCAGCCCCACCGCCAGCGCTGACACGATTCCCTTGGAACCCCTCATCGGTGCATCTCCTTGCAATCTCGAACCCAAAGGCCAGGCACGAAGGTACCATTTCCAAGCGTGGACTTCCAGCATCGCCCGGACAAGGATTCCCGGCCGCCAGAAACGCAACAGGGACCGCTTCCTCGCGGCCCGTGCCGCCCTCAGAAGCCGGTCCCGTGAGCGACTGTTCTGGTAGCGTTATCCCTGCGCCGCCCGCGTTGTTGCCTCAGGGGTTCGATGGTTACCTGAGGGGACTTGATGCCAACGCAACATTACAGAGTCCAGTCGAACTCCTTGAACACAGCGTCGACGGCGGCGGGATTGCCAGCAAGGTCATGGAACGATGCGGCGGTCGGCGACCGCAACGTCACCCGCTCGGCCGCAGTCATGCCGCTGACCTTCACCGAGTAGGACGACGGAGAAATCACGGTGAAATCGGACAACGTCAACGGCCCGCTCACCGTGCCTGTCGCCGTCAAATCGGACATGTCAAATCCACTCACCGCCTCATTGAAAGCGATCGTGAACTCGACGAAACTCCCGCTTACAACCGCCGTCGTGACGGCGGTGGGCGGGGTGGTGTCGAAGCTCACCGTGGCGGCGGCGTTGGCCGCCAAGGCGTTGCCCGCCGTGTCCTGGATTCCCGAACCGGCGGCGGTAAGCGTCAGCGTCACCCCCTCGTCGGCCGTCATCCCGCTGACGGTTACGGTGTACACGGTTGAGGACACCGCCTGCAAGTTGGCCACGCTCAACGTCCCAGTCACTGAGCCCACGGCCCCAAAATCGTTCAGCGTTACGCCCGTCACCGGCTCGCTGAAGGTGACCGTGAAGGTGATCGGGCTGGTGTTGACCGCGGTCCCGTTGGGCGTGATGGTCGCCGTGGGCGGGGTGCTGTCGAAGCCCACGAACGCCGCAGCATTCGCGATCATGGCATTGCCCGCCGTGTCTTGGATTCCCGAGCCTGCGGCCGTGAGCGTCAAGGTCACGCCCTCGCCCGAAGTCATGCCGCTGACCTCCAAGGTGTAGACCGTCGTCGAAACCGAGTGGAAGTTGGCCAAGCCCAGACTCCCGCTGATGGAGCCTTCGGCGACGAAGTCGCTAAGGCTCACCCCAGTCACCGGCTCGCTGAAGGTGACCGTGAAGGTGATCGGGCTGGTGTTCACGTTGATGGCATTCGGCGTAATGGTCGCGTTTGGCGCGGTCTTGTCCAAGGTGGCGGTGGCCGTGGCCGCCGTGCCGGTATTCCCGGCGGCATCGGTGAGCGTGACACTGTAGGTCAACGTCCCATTGGGCAGCGAGGAGACGTTGATCCCGGTCACCTGCTGCGTGGCCGAGGTTACAGTGCCGCTTCCCGTGATGGGCGTGCCGCCCCCGCTGGAAGTGACGGTGTAGTTGTAGGTCGCGCCGACTTCCGCCCCAGCAAAGGTGAAGCTCGTGGCGGTGGCCTCGGCGGCGTTGATCAGGCTGTCGCCCACGGTGATCGTGTAGCCGCTGGGCGCGGTCTTGTCCAAGGTGGCGGTGGCCGTGGCCGCCGTGCCGGTGTTTCCCGCGGCATCGGTGAGCGTGACACTGTAGGTCAACGTCCCATTGGGCAGCGAGGAGACGTTGATCCCGGTCACTTGCTGCGTGGCCGAGGTTACAATACCGCTTCCCGTGATGGGCGTGCCGCCGCCGCTGGAAGAGACGGTGTAGTTGTAGGTCGCGCCGACTTCCGCCCCGGCGAAGGTAAAGCTGGTGGCGGTGGCCTCGGCGGCGTTGATCAGGCTGTCGCCCACGGTGATCGTGTATCCTGAGGGGGGAGTAGTATCTCG
Organism: uncultured Thermoguttaceae bacterium; assembly: GCA_937951625.1. Taxonomy (GTDB): domain Bacteria; phylum Planctomycetota; class Planctomycetia; order Pirellulales; family Thermoguttaceae; genus CALFBP01. The sequence goes on along the minus strand of CALFBP010000034.1, from coordinate 75,064 downwards.
AGTATCGACGACTGTTACCTTGGCCACGACTGGCTTGCTAGAGGCAATGCCGTCATTGGCGATGACCGAGATCAACCGTTCGCCCGCTTGGGACCCCGAGCTCGTGTTGCGATACTTGAGGGTCGTGAGCACCTGGCGGTACACGGCTGGAGAGGCCACGCCCTGAACTAAGAGCACTCCATTGGCAAAGCTCGCGGTCAACGGCGTGCCAGCGGTGTTGACTTCGAGCTGCCCCGCATCGCCGTTGGACCGGTTGTCGATCGTGGCTCGCATCCAGGCCAGCATGGGGCTGTTGGCGTCGAGGATTTCGGCATCCGCCGCGGCGACGGCCACGGCAGCACCCCCGGCCTGGTATGTGGCGTCAAACCCGGTGCCTGGTAGCGACTTCGATAGGTCTACTGTCGGGGGCGAGTTCAACCCCGTGATCATTTGTGACGCCGGTGGCGTGGAGGCGAGGAACAACCTAAGGGAGATTCTGTTAGGCAGGAGTCCGCGCTCGCCGAAGTTGTATTCGGTGTAATTTTGGGAGGCCTGGCACTCGATTTCGAAGTAATCGTTGCCGGCGGTTCCGTAAGCGACGCCGTTGACCTGGCCGAGCGTTTCCTTGCCGTCGAGGAAGTCGGCCGGCTGGACCTGTTCCACGCGGTAAGTTCCAACCTCCAGCCCTTCGAAACGGTAGGAACCGTCGGCGGCGGTCATGATCGGCGATTTCCCGGCGACCTCGTTCCAATTGCCGTTGCCGTCCCTGCGGAACAGCTTGATCACGACGCCGGGCAGTCCTGGGTGGGTACTGCCATTGATGGTGCGCAAGCCATCATTGTTGTTGTCCACATAGACGTAACCCGAGATGCTGGCCGTGCCGTAGGCGAGCGTGGCCGTGTCGGTAGCGGTGCTGAAGGCGGTCACGCCGCCGTTGACGCTGGTGTCGACCTTGCTGCCGGCAGTTCCCGAGGTCGCGTCCCATGCCCGGTAGGTGATCGAGGCGTTTTCCGCGCTGTTCGAGCTGGGGGTGTAGCGTAGTCGCGCGGTCTTGGGCAGAAGCAGCGCGGACGTGTTGGCGACCGTGCCCACGGGGCTGAAGGTCGCGCCGTCGAGCGAATATTCCCACGTGCCCGGGCCGACGACGCCCACCAGGGCGATGCCGCCCACGGTAGCGCCCGTGTCGACGTCGGTGATGGTCGTAGTCCCCGCTCCGTTGTTGATAAACGATCCAGTCAGGTTGATGGTCTTCGGTGTCCCTGGGACAGCGCCGCCGAGCGAGGGATTGGCCGGTGTCAAGACGGGGGCGTCGTTGAGAGACGAAACAGTGAGGCTGGCGGTATCGGTCGTCGTGCTGAACGCCGTCGCGCCGCCGACCGCGCCCGTGCCCGTCAAGTTGGCCCGACCGCCCTCCGTGCCGCTCGTGCCATCCCATGCACGATAGGTGATGGTCGCGGTTTCGCCGTTGGCCCCGTCGGGCGTGTAGCGAATTTTGGCTGCTCGCGGTAAGAGTAGGGCGGAGCTGGCCGAGACCGTGCCCATCGAGGTGAAGGTCGTTCCATCGAGGGAATAGGCCCAAGTGCCGCGTCCTGCCGTGGCCACCACGGCGATCCCGCCCACGACCGCGCCCGAGTCGGCGTCGGTGATGGTCGTCGTGCCCGCTCCATTGTTGATAAACGAGCCTGTCAAGTTGATGATTTTAAACGTGTCTTCGTCGGTGCTGCCCAGCGAGGGATTGGCCGGGGTCAAGACGGGGGCGGTGTTGGTCGAGGTGACCGTGAGCGTGGCGGTGTCGGTAGCCGTGCTGAAGGCCGAGTTCACACCGCCGGTGGTCGAATCGACCTTGGTTCCCTCAGCGCCGCTGGTCATGTCCCAACCGCGATAGGTAATGGTGGCCGTGCCGCCACTGACGCCGCTGGGAGTGAATCGCAATAGGGCTGTGTCGGACAACAACAACGCGGAAGTCGCCGAGACTGTACCCACCGGCTGGAAGGTAGCGCCGTCATCGAGGGAGTATTCCCAAATGCCCGTGCCCGTCGTGCCCACCAGGGCGATTCCCAGATCGAGCGAGGCTTCATCCGGATCGACGATGATCGTGGTTCCAGGGCCTTTATTTATGAACGAGTCGCCGAGATCGAAGGTCTTGGCGACGTTGGCCGGGGTTCGGCCCAGCGAGGGGTTAGCCGCGGTGAGCACCGGCGGCGTGTTGCCCGTAGCATTGGCCACGTAGATCGATACCACTTGGCTGTCCAAGGCAGGGCCCGAGGATGTGCTCGAAGCCCCCACGTTGACCTTCACTTGGAATAATCCCGTGGCGCCACTGGGCGGTGTAAAGGTCACTTGGCCGGTCGAGCTGTTCACGTTGAGCGAACCGCCGCCCGACAGGATGCTGCCCGAATAGAAAATCGGATCATCTTCCACGTCGTAACCGGGGATGTCGAACGTGACGGGTGTATTGACCGTGGTGAACTGCGGGTCGATCGTTCCCCAAATAAAGGGATAGTTGTTGGTCGAGTCTGCTTGCACAGTGACCTGGAAGGTCCGGACGGCGGTTTCGTTGGTCACGGTGTCCCGGGCCGTGACGGTTACGGTGGCGGTTCCGGTCGTTCCGTGCGGGGCCGCCAACCGCAGAACGCCGTTTTGGGTATCGGTGATGGTCGACACCGAGGTCATCACCACGTCATTGAGCGGCCGGTCGTTGATGTTGGTAGGCACGTTCTCGATCTGAGTGAGAACACTGCTGCCCTGGGTGAGGAAACCGAAGATGGTGTGATTGAAATCGAGCCAACGGGTAGGCACGGTGGTAATGAAGAATTGCGACCCGTTGGTGTCCGGCCCGCTATTGGCCATGGCGAGGATGCCGGCACTGGTGAATTGGAGGTCGGGCTCGAACTCGTCGTCGAACTGATAGCCGGGGCCGCCCGTGCCCGTGCCCAGAGGGTCGCCGCCTTGGACCATGAAGTTTTTGATCACCCGGTGGAAAATGAGACCGTTGTAAAATCCTCTGTCAGCAAGGGTAGTGATTTGCGTCACGGTCTCCGGAACGAGGTCCTCGAACAACTGGAACACCATGTCGCCCTGGATGGCGTTGGCCGGGCTGCTGACGGAGATTCTCAAGCTCGGGTTGCCGGTCGGTACCGTGGCGCGCAACAAGGAACTGTTGCTGGTCGTGACCGTGTATGCCACCGGATTGCCGGCGCTGGAACTGCCGTTCAAGGCCAAATGCAACGGGGCCCCGGCCAGAACCGTTTGGTCGGCGATGGCCGGGAGCGTGACCGAGAGGAGTTGCCGGGATTCCAGCGATTCCAGGCGGCAAAAACGGTGTGGACGAACGTGTTCCGAAAAGCGGCGAGTCCAAGCAGGCTTGCGAAGACGTTTCCAAAAGCTTTTGCGACTCATGGATCCCTGCCTAAAGAAAAGAGGATCGTAACTGCCCTTGTGAGGCCGTGACCCCAGGCAGAGCGACTCTCGGCCGCCCGCCTAAAAAAGCGGGAAACCGAACTTGTGCAAGAGCGTCTCTCCCTGTTCCGTTGGGGGCCTCGTACCTTTCATCTTACCCAGATTCAAAAAAATAGCGGTACCCTCCTATCTGGTGGAATGGTCCGGTTTCATTCGCTTCGCCCCTGGCCCAACCGGAACGATCCCCACAATCGGCCGGAAGTGTGCGTTAATCGAAGATGGGGAAGAAGGTGTGGAAGGCCTTCTCGCAGAACTCGCCTGGATCGTTATAGCGACGATTGCGATTCAAAGCCGAAAGACTTCGCATCTGGTCGTCGTCGAGCGAAAAGTCGAAGATGGCCAGATTTTCCCTGAGCCGTTCTGGTCGCTGGGTCTTCGGTATGGGGATGGTGCCTCGTTGCACGGCCCATCGCAACAAGACTTGAGCCGGCGTGCGCCGCAAACGGTCGGCCACGGCCCTCACCACAGGGTCTTGCAAAAGAGACTCTTGGGGGCTGGCCATACCCAAGGGGACATAAGAATCCGCCCCAAAGGGTGAAAAGGCTGTGACAGCGATACCTTCTATGCGGCAGAAATCGAGCAGTCGCTCCTGGGTGAGATAGGGGTGCATTTCCACTTGAAGCACCGCGGGCGGGATCGTGGCGTACGAGAGAAGGTCGCGCAAAAGCGCGGTGCCCATGTTGCACACCCCGATCCGGCGGACGAGCCCAGAACGAACCAACTCCTCCATCGCGCCCCAGGTCTCGGCCAATGGCACGCGGATCGGCCTCATGCTCGGGAAGGGGGCGTGGGGGTCCCAAACCCAGCCCGGCGGATACCGCACCTCGAAAGGCACAAAGGCCAGGCTAATCGGGAAGTGAATCAAATACAGGTCGAGCCAATCCAACCTCAAATCCCGCAGCGACCGCTCGCACGCGGCCCGGACGTGCTTCGGCTCATGATAGGTGTTCCAGAGCTTCGACGTGATCCAGAGTTCTTCCCGCCGGCAAAGCCCGTCCGCCAGGGCCGAGGCCAGCCCCGCCCCAACCGCCGACTCGTTGCCATAATCGCACGCGCAATCGAAATGCCGCCAACCGACGCGGATTGCCTCGTGAACCAACTCCGGCGCGAGCGATTCCGGAATCTTCCACGTACCGAGACCAAGGCAAGGAATCCCGATCCCCTGCACCAAAGGGGCTTTTCCTTCGCTGACGGGATGCATGGCTGGATGCCCTCGAACCACGGGAACAAAGGAGGCAACGAGTGACGTCATCTTAGTCGGTTGTCGACGGCGTCGGAAAGCCCGGATCGCAAAGGATCAGTAGATGTTGGAGCATGGGCACTGCTTGTCCCTGTCTTGTTCGTTGGCTTGGCGAAAGGTTACAATGGAAATCGCGTTTCGGCTCAAACTTGGGGGGCAGATCCATGCAAGCCTTGCGTTCGAGGCGGACCCTTGCGCTAATCTCGGTGGTCGTGGCTGCTTCGGCCGTGGTCCTCAGTTGGCTTGTCGGGGAGTGGGCTGTGTGGTATGCGGGGAATTCTGACGCTGGTCCGTCGGCCGAGGTCGCCGTCGCGGCGGAGTCCGCTCCCTCGCCCGAGGCGAAGGCGGAACACGCCGAATCACCGCAATTCAAGGAGGCCCGGCGGCAAATGGTCGAGCGGCAGCTTCGGGCCCGAGACATCTCCGATCCGAAGGTTCTCGAAGTCATGGGCCGGGTACCGCGCCACGAGTTCGTTCCCGACGAACTCGACCACCAGGCCTACGACGATCATCCCCTACCGATCGGCCACGGACAGACGATCTCGCAGCCGTACATTGTGGCCCTTATGACGCAACTGGCCCGGCCTCGGCCCGACGCTCGGGCGTTGGACATCGGTACCGGCTCGGGCTATCAGGCGGCGATTTTGGCGGAGCTGTGCAAGGAGGTCTACAGCATCGAGATTGTCGAACCGCTGGCCGACGAAGCCCGCCGCCGCCTGGCCCGATTGGGATACAAGAACGTCACGGTCCGCACAGGGGACGGCTACCGCGGCTGGCCCGAACACGCGCCCTTCGACCTCATCATTGTGGCCGCCGCACCCGACCATATTCCACAGCCGCTGGTGGACCAGTTGGCCCCCGGCGGGCGCATGGTGCTGCCCGTGGGCAGCTACCCGCAAGACCTCGTGGTCGTCGAGAAAAAAGAAAACGGCCAAGTCGAGCGCCGAAGCGTTGCCCCGGTGATGTTCGTTCCCATGACCGGCGAGGCCCGCTCCAGGTGACTCAATATCTGGCCCTTAGGCGCACCGATTCCACTCAGTTGAAGGCGCGGGAGGCGGGTAATGCTCCCGGGTTTTCCAGCGGTGTCGATGCCTAGCTGGCCTGCGACGATGGGGAATCGGGTTGGGTGATTTTCTCGATCAGCCGCTACCCCATGTGCAATCCCTGCTTGGCGGAGAGAAACAGTTTATCCACGGATTCCCTGGGCGATTGACAACCCGAAGTCGCCTCGACAAGATGCTGAAGGTTGCGACGCCCCGGTGGATTGCCGCCGGGCCTGAGGAGAACTACACCGCCGTGAACGATCGTGGTCAACCACCGCCCACCAGCATGATTCCACCGCGCATTCAGTACTTGAAAGTGCAAAACTTTCGGGTATTGCGCGACGTTGAGTTCAAGGAACTGAAGCCGCTCACTGTTCTGCTCGGGCCGAATGGGAGCGGGAAATCCACCGTCTTTGACGTGTTCGCTTTTTTGGCGGAATGTTTCGAGTTAGGACTCAGGCGGGCCTGGGACAAGCGAGGGCGAGCCAAGGAGTTGCGGTCTCGCAATTCGGATGGGCCGATCACCATTGAGATCAAGTACAAAGAGCACGATTATCCGCTCATTACCTATCATCTGAGCGTGGATGAAAGAGCGGGTAGCCCTGTTGTTGTGGAAGAGTGGTTGCAATGGCGTCGCGGCCGTCGGGGCAAGCCGTTCCACTTTTTGGAATACAGTGAAGGCAAGGGCCGTGCCATCAGCGGCAAACAGCCAGATGAACAAGACCAGCGCGTGGAAATCCCCCTCAAAGGCGCCGACCTGCTCGCTGTGAATGCATTGGGTCAATTCGCAGAACACCCGCGTGTGGCGGCGTTGCGCGACTTCATCATGGGTTGGCACGTTTCCTATCTTTCAGCAGACAGCGCGCGGGGACAGCCCGAGGCTGGCCCCCAGGAACGCTTGTCGCGCTCAGGCGACAACCTTGCAAATGTGATTCAATATCTCGCGGAACAGCACCCAGACCGGCTGAAGCAGATTTTCGAGGTGTTGCGAAGCCGTGTCCCACGGATCGAGAAGGTGCTTGCGGAGACTATGCCGGATGGCAGGTTGCTTCTGCAAATCAAGGACGCGCCCTTTTCCCATCCGGTCCTAGCTCGATTCGCCTCGGATGGCACGTTGAAGATGCTGGCCTACCTGGTGTTGTTGTATGACCCCACCCCGCCGCCTTTCATCGGCATCGAGGAACCGGAGAACTTCCTGCATCCGCGATTACTGCCCGAACTGGCCGAGGAGTGCCGCAAGGCGACTAGTCGTACGCAAATGCTGGTGACGACGCATTCCCCGTTTTTCTTGAATGGCTTACGGCCGGACGAGGTTCGGGTGCTATGGCGAGACGAGCACGGCTACGCGCAGTCGAAACGCGTGTCGGAGATCCCGCATGTTTCGGAATTCGTTAGGCAGGGAGCGTTCCTTGGCCATCTTTGGATGGAGGGGCACCTGGGCGTTGGTGACCCGCTTGTGAACCAGGGAATGCCCTCTCAAGGACGATGAAAGAGTGGCCGCCAATGACGAGACATTTTGAGTTCCTCGTCGAGGAGCCGTCGATGGAGGCCTTCCTGCGCGGCCTCCTGCCTCGACTGCTTCCACGAGATCGCACCTTCGAGGTCCATCCTTTTCAGGGGAAAAACGACTTGCTCGACAAACTCGAAAGTCGGCTGCGTGCTTACGCGAGGTGGCTGCCTGAGGATTGGCGTATTGTAGTCGTGGTGGATCGGGACGATGACGATTGCCAGAACGTGAAGCAACACATGGAGAAGATCGCCGCGAAGGCAGGGTTGACCACGCGGAGCCGTTCCCCAACGCGGTGGCAGCTTGTCAATCGCATCGTGGTCGAGGAGCTAGAAGCCTGGTACTTTGGCGATTGGGAAGCCGTTCGCGCCGCTTATCCCAAGGTAAGCGCGAACGTGCCGCAACAATATCGCTATCGCAATCCCGATGCGATAAGCGGCGGGACATGGGAGGCTTTCGAGCGGATTCTACAGAAGCACGGTTACTTCAAAGGTGGCCTGCCGAAAATCGACGTCGCGCGAGTGCTCGGACAACTCCTTGAACCCGACCGCTGCCGATCGAAAAGCTTCGCCTGTTTTCGAGACGTCGTGTTGGAGGATGTCCAAACTGCCGCGGAAATCTAATGAATCGCGGATACTTGAATCCAACGTCGAACAGGCCGAGTTGTTTTGGCCGAAACGACAGCGATCTCGGGTTCGTGGAATTAGGTTTTAGCTACGGAGGCGGCCTGCGGCCCCGTGGCATCCCAACCCGCTCAGCCGCCCCACGATCCTTGAGGTGTGAAAGCGGAACTCAAACGCAGTTCAGCAGTCGGCCGCAGCGGCAGTTCAACTGACCTCGGGGTATTTCCACTCGCCGCGGTACTGGCGGCGGAGGAGCTTGTTGGCCTCCGGATCGCCGACCACTTCCTCTTTCTCGCCGTCCCAAACGATGCTCCGGCCCAGTTTGAACGAAAGCATGCCTAAGAGGCTGCAATTCGTCGAATAGTGAACCTCCTCGATGTCGCTTACCGGGCGGCGTTTGGTTTCAATCGCCTCAAGGAAATCGGCCCAAAGCTCTTTGATGTTCTGATCGTCCGGTTTGTTCAATTGGGGTTCGAAGCGGATAGGGGCCTTGCGCGAATCCACAGGATAAAACACCGCGCCCTGCTGCCAGCCCATGTGGAACGTGCCTTCCGTGCCGTAGAAATAGCAACCGACCGATTCGCCTTTCTCGGCGTTGTTGCCTGCGAACTGCCGATGCTCCCAGGACACGGTGAAGCCATCGAACTCGAGCACGGCCACTTGGTGGTCCGGGGCGTCGCTGGTTTGTTCTTCCTTGGTCAAAATGGGCGGGCCCTTGATCGGTCGACCGCCGGTGGAGAAGACCTTCTTCGGCCATTTGGCGCCGGTGATCCAGAGGATCTGGTCCATCCAGTGGATGCCCCAGTCGCCGAGCGTGCCGTTGGCGTAATCCAGATACATGCGGAATCCTCGGGGATGGATGCCGCCAGACCAAGGGTTCGCGGGATCGCCGTTGAAGGGTCGCAACGGGGCTGGGCCGCACCAGAGGTCCCAATCGAGTTCTTTTGGCGGTTCGACGTTCTTCCGAGGCTTTTCCGGCCCACCGCCATAGTGAACAAACGCCCGCACCATCCCGATCTTCCCCAGCTTGCCCGACCGGATGAACTCGCGTCCGGCCACGTTATGGGGAGAAACGCGGCGGTGTGTGCCGACCTGAACCACGCGCTCGGCCGCCCTGGCGGCATGGACCATCGCCCGGCCCTCCTTGATCGTATGGCTGATCGGCTTCTCGACGTAGACGTGGGCCCCGGCCTGCACAGCCGCGATGGTTTGCAGGGCGTGCCAGTGGTCGGGCGTGGCGACAATGACGATCTCAGGTTTTTCCTTGTCCAGCAGATCGCGGTAATCGATGTATTTCTTGGGTGCATCGCCCGTCATTTGCTGGACCTCCGCCGCGGCGGGATCCAACTGCCGCCGGTCCACGTCGCACATGGCGACCACCTTCGACTGACCCGCTCGGATCGCCTCTCGAAGGATGTTCATCCCCCACCACCCGCTGCCGATCAGCGCGGTCTTGTAAACTTTGCCTTGCGGGGCCGCATGGACCGCCGGGCCGGCCATCGAGAGGCCCGCCGCCGCCGAGGCCGATAGAAAATCCCGTCGCGTCAGTCGCATCTTGGTTTTCCTCTCGTGCAAAAGTGCCTTGAAAGACTGATCCGCAGCCGTGATGTGCGAACCCATCGTCCTAATTGTGAGGTTCGATCACGGCGTGTCAACACGCGGAGTTCGAAAGCCGGGTCCACGAAGCGGCCCTACGCGACGAGCGGCCGGGCCACTTTTTCGGCGCTTGTACAGCGCAACCAAGGCGGGTTAGAATGCTCGTGACCAATCGCGCTCTCCTGCCGTGACCGACCGGTAGGGCGTAGATGCGACATAAGTTGGCGCAAGGGCCGCTTGGTCCTACGCCCTGTCCGCCGCTAGGCGATTACAGCGCTTCAGAGAACGCAAACGTGTAAAGGCCGCGGCAACATCGCGACCGAGAGATCTTTCGACCGATTGTAAGGAGAAGCCTTCCATGTTTCAGAGTTTCACGAATCGCCGTGAATTCCTGCAAGCCGTCGGCGCCCTCGGGGCCGCGTCTGTGCTCGGCGGCTCGAACGCTCAAACGTCGCTGGGCGCCGAGGCCCAAGAGAAATTGGCCATCGACGGTGGCAAGCCGGTGCGCTCATCTCCGCTGCACGCGCGTCTCTACGGGCCTCAGTTCTATGACGACGTCGAGAAGCAAGAGCTGCTCGAGGTGCTGGAATCGCGTTATCCGTTCCGCTGGTGGGGCGGGCAGTCCAAGGTTCTTCAATTCGAAAAAGCTTACGCGGCCCACATCGGCGCCAAACACGCCCTCGCCGTGACCTCGGGCACGACCGCGTTATACACGGCCATGGCGGCCTTGGAGGTCGGCCCCGGCGACGAAGTGATACTCCCGGCTTGGACCTGGTACGCCGACTACGATGCCGTCGTGCTCTCCGGCGCGTTGCCGGTCTTCGTCGAAATCGACGAGTCGTTCTCCCTTGATCCCAATGAACTCGAAGCCAAAATCACGCCCCGCACCAAGGTCATCGTTCCCTCGCATCTTCAAGGCGGGGTGGCCAACATGGATGCGATCCTGGAAATCGCACGGAAACACAAGATTCGGGTGTTGGAGGATTGCGCTCAATGCGCCGGCGGGCAGTACAAGGGCAAGTACGTGGGCACCCTCGGCGACATGGGCATCAACAGCTTCCAGGTGAGCAAGACGATCACCTCGGGCGAGGGCGGGGCCGTGGTCACCAGCGACCCGAAGTTGTTCGAGCGGGCGGTCCGTTTCCACGACGTGGGCACGCTCCGCTCGCCGTACACCGAGGAATTCAACGGCGGTCTCCTGGCAGGTTTCGCCGCCTGCAACTTTCGCATGAACGAGTTCACCGGCGCAGTGCTCAAAGGGCAACTGCAAAAACTGGAAACCATCTGCTCGCGGCTCCGCGCCAATGCCAAAAAGGTCCGTGAAGGGATTGCCGATCTGCCGGGCGTGAAGTTCCGCAAATCCCACGACCCCGAAGGCGACCTGGGTTCGGTGGTCTTCCTCGACCTGGGAACCCGTTCGCGACGCGTAAAGTTCCAGCGGGCGATGGCTGCGGAGGGAGTGCCGGTCCAAAGCCCGGGCGGTTCCGTGGTCCTTCCCGCCGATCCTAGGATCGAAAAGAAAGCCACGGTCCATCCGGCCTGGCCATCCTTCCAAACGCCCGAGGGCAAGGCGATCCGCTACGGCCGCGAGTCCTGCCCCCGCACGATCGACATCCTCGAACGGGCCGCCGGCGTGATGATGGACCCGAATTACACGGAAGAAGACATCCAAGACATCATTAAGGCCATTCGCAAAGTGTTCCCGGTCATCATGCAAGCGTGAGGACACGCCTTTTGCCGAAAAAAGTTCGGAGCCCTCCTCTTTATCGGAAAGAGGGCCCTTCTTTGCGGCTTTTTCGAAGCGAAGTGGAGTGTCGCCAAAGGAGGCCTGTTCGCTCAGGGGGGTGCTCCGAATACAGCCGTCCGAAGGGAGCACTTCCGCTATCCAGCCGGCACGCCGTGGCCCATGAAGCCAATCAACCAGTGCGGTAGGCCCGGACTTTTTCCATCAGCCGGTTGGCCGTGGCGACGTCGGGAACGTCGCTGACTTTGTAGAACACGCCGCCGACCAGCTCGTGGCGGGCCAATTTGTCGGCAAAGCGGGGATACTCGACGGCCAGCACCAAGGGGATGTCGCCGGTGCGGGCACGGAGTTCTGGAAGGATGTCAAAGGCCGCTGGGAACCCCTTGTCGTCGCCCAGGTACATGGCCTTCAATCCCCGGAGCGTCGAAACCACCTCCAGCAAGTGCCGCCCGTTGCCGTGGATATGCACCACCCCGCCATCGAAGCGGTCGAAGATCCGCTGCGCCGGCTCGCGTCCCCAGGTCTCGAAGTATTCGACCGAAGTCATGTGGAACGGGTCCACGCTTTCGGAGACGATGCGGCCAGGGATCCACTGGGCCATGTTGCTGGCCGTGCCGCCTTCGAGCAACGGGACGTGATCGAAAAAGGTCTGTTGCACGGCCACGTTCAACTCGAAGGCCAACTCGATCGCCCGCCGCACCATCTCCGGCTGCTCGAGCAAACTCATATAGGCTTGTGTCGCGCCGACCAATTCGAAAACGAAGTTCAGCCCGTCGATGAGGATGAAATGACTCACCGCGAATTTGCCCTGGGCGCCCTCGACGAAGATCCGAAGCTGCTGGCGATAGCGTTCGAACCACTCGTGGTTGGGATCGAAATGGAGCCGGTCGAACTCCGACCAGTCGTTCAGCAGCGGCGCGACCATCGAGGAAATCCATCCATTCTCCGGATGGGCCATGAACTGCACGCTCCCGCCCAACAGGCCGCCATAGAGCCCCTGGTCCATCTCGCTCAAATAAGCGCAGGGAATCGAATCGTCCTCGATCGCTGCCCGCTCGGCGAAAAATCGATCCCAAAAGGCGATGCGTTCCCGCGGGTCGGGATAGTCGCAGAACCCCTCGCGGTAGCGACGGCCGAACTCTTCCAGCGCCGCCGAGGGAACGCTGACCGAGGCGAAGATCTGATCCATCGCCTGACGTGACTGGAGCTTTTCCAGGCGTCGAATGACGTCGCGAAGCCCTGGTTTGTAGGCAAGATTACTCATGACCCTTTCCCGGCACGTAAACAAAGCTCCACGTGCGGCCATCCCCGAGGCGCAGCATCTCCGCTCTTGATCGCCGCGCGGCGACCGCACCGTTTCCGTGAGCAGGTGTTGTCGATCAGATTCCCGACATCATCTGGTCGAACTTCTCCACGGGCACTGCCGGGGCCGTGGTGAAGGCGATGCCCGTCATTCGCGTGAGGACCACCGAACACTTCATCGCGTCCTCCAGCGATGGGAAAGAAAGCACGAACACCAGGTCGTGCTCGCCCAGGGTAGCGAACATCTGCTCAACTTTGCCGCCGCATTGCTTGATGACGTCGACGGCGCTGGCGGTTCGCTCGGCGCTCATTCCCTTCAAACCTTCGATCGTGTACTTGCCGAACATCACGAACGTCATCACGGTCGGGTCTCCTTGTTGAAAGTGCCCCCGGATCGAACCCCACTTCGCCGCCGATTGTAAGTTGTTCGCCCTCGACTTGCCAGAGGCATTGAACGGTCAAGGGAGATTGGCTCCCTCTCTTTCTCCCCGGCCGCGACGCGGACGGCAATCCGCCACGCGAATTTCGATCGTCAGGCGGAGACCACGGCGGCGATCCGCTCGGCGGTCACCGGCTGGATCACGCCGCGCTCGCAAATCAGGGCCTTGATGAGCCGCGCGGGGGTGACGTCGAAGGCCGGGTTGTAGACCGAAACCCCGTCGGGCGCTGTCTGACGTCCAAAGCCGTGGGTGATTTCCCGGGGATCACGCTGTTCGATGGGAATCGCCTCGCCCGAGGCAATGGCCAGGTCGAAGGTGCTGGTAGGCGCGGCCACGTAGAAGGGGATGTCGTGGGCAGCGGCCAACACGGCCAACCCGTAGGTGCCGATTTTATTAGCCACGTCGCCGTTGGCCGCGATCCGGTCCGCGCCGACCACCACCGCCTGCACCCGGCCCTCGCGCATCACCTGGGCCGCCATGTTGTCGCAGATCAGGGTGACGGGCACGCCTCGCTGTTGAAGTTCCCAGGCGGTGAGTCGGGCCCCTTGCAAGAGCGGTCGCGTCTCGTCGGCGTAGACGTGGACCTTTTTGCCAGATTCGACCGCCGTGTAAATCACCGCCAACGCCGTGCCATAGTCCGCGGTGGCCAAGGCCCCGGCGTTGCAATGGGTCAACACGCCCTGGCCATCGGCGAGCAATGCCGCGCCGTGTTCGCCGATCGCCCGACACATCTGCCGGTCCTCTTCGTGGATCAGTCGGGCCTCGGCGAGCAGATCGGCCAGCAAGGCCCCGGGGGATCGACGCCCGCTACGCTTCTGCGCCACTCGCCGCAATCGTTCCATGGCCCAAAAGAGGTTCACCGCCGTGGGTCGGCTGGAGCCGAGGTAGTCGATCACATAGTCCAGGCGTTCCAAAAACGCCTCCGGCGTGGCCGAGGCGACGGGTTGCAAACCCAAGCACACCCCATAGGCCGCGGCCACGCCGATGGCCGGCGCGCCGCGGACACGCAAGCTCTTGATGGCCTCCCAAACCGTCTCCACGTCGCGGCAGACCACGCGAACGAATTCGGTGGGCAGTCGCGTCTGGTCGATCAAGTCCAAGTAGCCGTCCACCCCGCCGATCCAGCGGAGCGTGGCCAAATCCTCGGGAAGGGCAATCATCCGGGACTCTCCTCGCGCCGGCCAGCGAAGCCGGCGCCACGGCCTTTACGTCCGCTTCCGTTCGCCGCGGAGGGTTTGCTGGAAGGCGGCGTCGCGGACCACGACCTTTTCACGCAGCCGCTGCTTGAAGGCCGCAAGCTTCGCGCGGAGGCGTTCGTCAGACACTGCGAGGATTTCGACGGCGAGAAGCCCGGCGTTCCTCGGCCCGCCGGCGTTCGCGCCCACCGTGGCCACCGGCACATCGCCCGGCATCTGCACCATGGAAAGCAGCGAATCCAAGCCGCCGGCCAGGTTGGTGGGCACGGGAATGCCGATGACGGGCAACACGGTATGAGCGGCGATGACGCCAGCCAGATGGGCCGCCCCTCCGGCCGCTGCAATCAACACGCGGAGCCCCCGATCGGCCGCCGTCGCGGCATATTCTTGGACGAGATCAGGGGTGCGATGAGCACTCATCACCCGGGCCTCGTAAGCCACGGCGAATTCCTCCAAGGCGGTGGCCGCCCCGCTAACGTGCGGCCAATCACTGTCGCTCCCCATGACGATGCCCACCAGGGGCACAGGCTGATCTGTCATGGCCTCTTGCCCTCGTGCAAAGGTTCCCACCGGGATTCCCCACTCGCGCACCAAACGCTTCCCGTGGCGACAAGCCCCCCACGCGAATTGCCGTTGATCGATGGTTCCAGGACCTGAACCGCCAACGGGCCGCTAACGTTGGAACCTAGGATCATACGGCAAATCAAAAGTGGCCGCCACGGCCTGGTTGGTCACGGAGCCTTGAAACAGATTAATCGCTCGGGCAATGGGAGGGAAGTCCTCCGCGGCCTGGAGGATGCCCCGCGAAGCGATGCGCAAGGCCCAGGGAAATGTGGCGTTGCACAAGGCGTAGGTGCTGGTGCGGCCCACGGCCCCAGGCATGTTCGTCACGCAGTAATGGACGACATCGTCGACGACGAAGGTAGGATTGCTGTGGGTGGTGGGGCGGCTCGTGGCCACGCAACCGCCCTGGTCGATCGCCACGTCGATGATCACGCTTCCCGGCTTCATCAAGCGGAGGTCGTCCTTGTCGATGAGGACGGGGGCGCGGGCACCGGGCACGAGGACCGCCCCAATGACGAGGTCGGCCTGGCGGAGCTGCTCGCGGATGGTGTGCCGATCGCTGAACAGCACGGTGACGTTGGGGGGCATCACGTCGTCGAGATAGCGGAGTCGGTCCAAATCCACATCCATCAAGGCCACGCTCGCCCCGAATCCGGCGGCCACCTTGGCGGCATTCGAGCCGACCACACCGCCGCCGAGGATGGCGATATGAGCGGGGGCCACGCCAGGGACCCCGCCCAACAAGATGCCCCGGCCCATCTGCGGCCGCTCCAGATATTTCGCCCCTTCCTGGATGCTCATCCGCCCGGCCACTTCGCTCATGGGGGTCAGCAGTGGCAATCGGCCGCGCTCGTCGCGCAGCGTTTCATAGGCCACGGCCACGCAGCCCGATTGAAGGATGGCCTCAGTCAGTTGGCGATCCGCGGCGAAGTGGAAATAGGCGAACACCACCTGACCACGCCGAAGGCGGGGGATTTCCTCGGGCTGGGGCTCTTTGACTTTGACGATCAGGTCGGCTTCGCCGTAGATGCGATCGGGTCCGGGGACGAGTTCCGCGCCGTAGCGGAGGTACTCGTGGTCGGCGATGCCGGAGCCCAGTCCCGCCCCCGCCTCGACGAGGACCCGATGCCCCGCCCGAACCAATTCCTCCACCCCGATCGGCAACAGTCCGACCCGGTATTCGTCCCGCTTGATCTCCCGCGGCACCCCGACGATCATGGCCGCACTCCCTCTGGGAACCTCAGTCCCAACACCCAGGCTTCCCAAACTCGTTGAAAGCCCTCCAGATCTTTCAGTTGCAGGACCTCTTGCAGCGTGCGACATCCACTGGGATCGGCCTTTTGGTTGGCCCGGAAGCGGTGATAGAACGTCCGCAAGAGTCCCTGCTCCTGGAGATAATAGCAGAGGTATCGGGCCTGGGCATAGTTGGTCTGTTGCGAGTCGCCATAGAACTCCCGCTCGTCCATCGTGAAGAGGCGGTGGAACGAATCGAGCTTTTTTTCCCGAATGGCCCGCTGGAGTCCGGCCAGCCGCCAATTAGTCAGCCCGACGATCGCTCCCCCGCGCTCGGACGCTTGCTCGTAAAGCGAGGCCAACCCCTCGTTGAACCAGGGCGGACAAGCCGGGAAATTGGCGGCCATGAAGGCGTGGACGATTTCGTGAACGAGCGAACCTCCACCGGTAGCCATGTTGATCGCCAGGGCGCGGTCCGAAGGGCTGAAGAACCCATAAGGACTCTTCGGCGTCTGGCCGAACAACGCTTGGCAATGCCTGGCGTAACTTTCCTGGTCGCGGAAAAGCCAGATGTCGATGATTTCCGTCGGGTCCGCGGAGAAGTACGCCTGTTTAAAGCGCTCGACGGCCCAGCGGATCGTCTGTTGGCAATGTTGGCGAACGACTTCCGCTGGTTCATCGCCGGCGATCACGAAGGGCGGTTCGATCACCACCGTGAACCCTGGCCCCGGAAGCCTCTGACGTAGCTCCGCGGCGTGTCGCTGGTAATCGGCCTGGGTGAATCGCGACTGGCCGGCCCAAGCGAAAGATCCGCCCGACCCCAGGAGAAGGACCGCCACGCCCCAGCGAACGAGAGCACGCGGCGCGAGCCGAGCCAACATCGTGCGTCTTCCGTTTTCCCGCGTCGTCGGTTGCTACTTTCGCTTCTGGAAAGCGTGCTGCATCTCAAGCAGCTTTTCGGCCAGAAGTTCGATTTCTTCTGGCGTGTTGTACAAGTAGAAGCTGGCCCGGATCGAGGCGTCAAGTCCATAGCGGCGGTGCAGCGGCTCTGCGCAGTGGTGCGAAGCCCGAACCGCGATCCCGCAGCGGTCGAGGTATTCAGCCACGTCGTGGCCATGGATGGGCCACCCTTGCGGGTCGGCGAGGACGAAGCTTACGATTCCCGCTTTTGCAGAGGGATCAGGGCCGAGGATGCGGAGCCCGGGCAGCGACCCCAACAGCCGATGGGCCCGCAGGGTCAGCGTCCGCTCGTGCTGGTGAATCGCGTCGAGGCCAACGGAGTGGAGGTAATCGATGGCCGCTGCCAACCCGATGGCTGGGACGATGGGCGGGGTGCCGGCCTCGAATCGGGCGGGGTGGGGATCCACGGCATCCCCCACGCCCGCAGGCTCGAAGCGATCGACCCAGACGCTGCGGATCATACCGCCGCCGCCAAGGAACGGTGGCATCCGCTCCAGCAGTTCGGCTTTGCCGTACAAGACACCAATCCCGCTCGGCCCGAGCATCTTATGCCCGCTGAAGGCCAAGAAGTCGCAATCCAGTGCCGCGACATTGGTCCTCTGATGGGGCACGCTTTGAGCGCCGTCGACCAGGACCACGGCCCCGACCTCGTGTGCCCGGCGGACGATCTCCTCCACCGGATTGATCGTGCCCAACACGTTCGACACTGCGGTCACGGCGACCAATCGGCTGCGGGGACCGAGCAAATGGTCCAGCACACTCAAGTCCAAACGGCCGTCGTCGGTCAGCGGGATCCAGCGAATGACTGCTCCGGTGCGCTGGGCCAACTGGTGCCAGGGCACCAGATTCGAATGGTGCTCCATTTCGGTGACGACGATCTCGTCGCCGGGCCGGAGGTTGGCGTCACCCCAACTCCGCGCCACAAGGTTGATCGAGGCCGTGGCCCCGCTGGTAAAAATGATTTCCCGAGGGCTGGCGGCCCCTAAAAATTGGCACACCCTGCATCGGGCCTGCTCAAACAGCTCCGTGGCCCGCTCCGCTAACGTGTGGATCCCCCGATGGATGTTGGCATAATCGTTCTCGTAGGCCTCCACCATGGCCTGAATAACCTGCCGCGGCCGCTGCGAACTTGCCGCACTGTCCAGATAGACGAGCGGTTTATCGCCGTGGACTTTTCGCGTGAGGATGGGAAAATCGGCCCGCAGGTTTGCGGTATCCAGCAGTATTTCAGCCGTCATGTGGGCCTCACCGCCTGACGGTTCGCCATCGGCTACGCGAAGCAGAGTCTTCTCCTCGTCTTTCCCAGCGACAGACTGGGATGAATCGTTCGCGATCGTGTTGGCCTCCCCGCCGCTACTTGCCGCACCGACCGGAGAGTACACCGCCGCCTGAAGCACCCGCCAAGACAACAGCACGCATTTCTGACGGTTGGGAGTGAGTCGGGCCCCAAACAGCTTGAGCATGTCCTCGGCCGAGAATTGTTTCACTTCCTCGACCGAGCGGCCGTCAAAACGCTCGACCAGCATCGAGGCCGCCGCCTGGCTGATTCGGCACCCCCGGCCGTCGAACCAGACCTCCTTCATGGTTCCATGTTCATCGACTTTCAGCTCCATCCGAATCCGGTCCCCGCACAACGGATTCTCGCCTTCGTGCGCGTGAGTGCAGTCGGAGCAATGGCCACGGTGGTACGGATCGTTGACGTGATCGTCGATCCGATCCTCCAGTTCTTCCAAAAGGTCTTCCTGTTCAGTGGGCACGGAGATGTTCCTTCCGATAACGTGAAATTCGCCAGTTATGCTTATCCAGGATTACGTTGCCACGCGATTCGCGCTTACCCACTACCCCGTCTCCATGGTGGTACGCCACCATGCCGTGGATACAATCTTGGCGTAGTCCTCGGAGTCATGTACCCTAACTTTGGGGCACTTAGATACTCTTCGGAACGTAATCGCGGATTTTTGACAACACATGTTTCCAAAATTATAGGAAATCCGTGGCGTGAACGTCAACTCAAGGCGATCCCGAGGCGTTACGAGCTTTCCCAAATGGCAAGTATGGTGCCACGTGGCCGACGGGCCGTGATCTTGATGCGAACTCGATCACGGCGTTGTTCCGCAGAATTGTCGCTCATCGAGTCAAGGCCTGCTCGGCTCGTTAGCTCGCTCGACGCGGTGGGGATAAACCACGCGCTCGACGCGATGGGCATAGGCCCCTATCGGACGCAAGCCACTTGACAAAGGGCCGCGGGCTGGATGCTCACGCTGCCTATTCCGAAAGCCAGTGAAACATTAGACTTTTGGAGCGTCGAGGCTCGGCCCAGAGCCGATTCGCCCGCGCTTGCTCCTTGGATGGCGAGAAGGATTCTTTATTTCAGGCGCGGAGGGCTGCGGAAGGCGGGTTTCGGCTCAACGAGAGCCGCTCTTGGCTACGGGGCCTCGGTTATCTGATTTGTTTGATTTGGATGCGAACACGGCTGCTGCTTTTTTTCGTTGCGGTGCCGCTTTTGGACCTCGCCTCGTTGGCGTGGTTGTCGTGGCAGACCCACTGGACAGTGGCGATGGCCGCGGTGATCGCGGCGGGAGGGATCGGGGGGTATTTGATCCGCTGGGCAGGGCCCCGACGCACTCGCGCCACGGCGGAAAGGATCGTTCACGGCGCGGCGCCCCTGGACGCCTTGGTTGACGTAGCAGCTCTGTTCGTCGCTGGCGTGTTGTTCATCTCGCCGGGAATCCTCAGCGACGTCGCCGCGCTGGTCGTCCTCATCCCCCCCTTGCGCCGTCTGATCTACGCCCGACTCTCGCAGTCGATTCGCCAGCGGATCATCCGCTCGGTGTCGGTGATGGCGATGGGCGAAGACGACCGAGAACGGTTCCAAGGCGAGATCATCGACGTGGAGTCATGGTCTTACCGTTTCGAGGACGGCGAGAAGTAGGGTGGCGATCCGCACCGCGGCAGACGATGCGGGATATAATATAAACGCGGTGTCGTCAGGGGCTGATCGAGTGCAACGGCAGGCCAAAAGCGCCGCCGCTCTGAACACCCTGCGAAGATCGGTAGTCATCCCGCCATGCCGTCCAATCGGCATGGATGCACACGGGCGTTGATGGTAGTTGCGAGTTTACGTTGGCAGAGGCCATGCACCTTGGGACGCCTGCCAGCATGAGGAAAAGTGAGCCAAGATGAGCGTTGCTGCTGAATCCACCACGATGACCTTCCCGCTAAGGCCCTACAAGTCCTTGGAGAACGAGGAGTTGACCGCGCGGATCCAGAAGATTCGCGACGCGATGGGCAAGCGGCTTCTAATCCTGGGGCACCACTACCAGCAGGACGAGGTGATTGCGCTTTCGGACCTGCGGGGCGATAGTTACCGGCTCAGCGCGCTGGCGGCGGCGAATCGGGACTGCCAGGCGATTGTGTTCTGCGGCGTGCATTTCATGGCCGAGACGGCCGATATTCTGGCCAATAGGCCGGAGCGCGTGGCCGAGCGGGGCGGCGTGCGGATCCCCGTCATCCTGCCCGACCTCGCCGCCGGTTGCTCCATGGCCGACATGGCCGAACTGGAACAGGTCGAAGACTGCTGGCAGCAGCTCGGCGAGGTGATCGACGTCGCCGACGTGATGCCGGTCACCTACGTGAACTCCTCGGCCCAGCTCAAGGCGTTTTGCGGGCGGCACGGCGGCATCGTCTGCACCTCGGCCAACGCGGCGGCGGTGTTGCAATGGGCCTTTGCCCGACGCAGCCGCGTGTTATTCTTTCCCGATCAGCACCTAGGCCGGAACACGGCCTTGCGCATGGGCGTGGCCTTGGAACAGATGCCCGTCTGGGACCCCAAGGCCCCGGAACTGGGCGGCAACTCGCCGGAAGCGATCCGTTCGAGCCGGGTCGTCCTCTGGAAAGGGCATTGCAGCGTCCACCAGATGTTCCTTCCGGCCCACGTGGACCAGTTTCGCGAAAAATATCCGGACATCAAGATCCTCGTCCATCCCGAGTGCATGAAGGAAGTGGTGGACAAGGCCGACGCGGTAGGTTCGACCGGCGCGATCATCCGCATGGTCGAAGAAGCCCCGCCCGGCACCCGTTGGGCCATCGGCACGGAACTCCACCTGGTCAATCGCCTCAAGCGCGAGCACCCCGAACAGGAAATCCATTTCCTTTCGCCGATCGTCTGTATGTGCGCCACGATGTATCGGATCGACCTGGCCCACCTCTGCTGGGCGCTGGAAAACCTGGCGGCCGGTACGCCAGTGAACGTCATTGAAGTCGATGCGGAGACCGCGGCCTACGCCTTGGAAGCGCTTCAGCGGATGCTCGAAGTAAAGTGAACGGCTGGCGCCAGCCGGCGAGCCTCCGACACCTGCCCGGCTCTGTTTGGAACCACGTTTCCTGGGCTTCTGCCGACATCGTGCGCCTACTCTGGCGTCGAAACGCTTCCGGCGTTTTTTGAAGACATTCAGGCCGTGTTCGATTCCAGGACAAGGCGGCGGGCCTCGCGGGCGATCATCAGGTCTTCTCGGGTGTGGATGAGGAGCACGCGGGCGGGCGAATCGGCTTTGGCTACGTCGTCGTCGGGCCGAGTCATGAGGTTCTTCTCCGCGTCAAGATAGACTCCCAGGCATTCCAAGCCACGGCACGCCTCGCTGCGGAGCCAGGATGAGTTTTCGCCAATGCCGCCGGTGAATACCAAGGCATCCAAGCCGCCGAGCGTGACGGCCAACGCGCCGATCATCGTTCGCACCCGGTAGGCATACACTTCCAAGGCCAGGCGCGAACGCTCGTGCCCTTGCTGAGCGGCCTGCTCCACGCGACGGAAGTCGGAGGAAAGCCCCGAAATCCCTAGCAACCCGGAGCGGTGGTGCAAGATTTCGTCCACCTGCTCGACCGTGAGGCCCTTTTCCCTTTGGACGTAAAGGATGATCCCAGGATCGACCGTGCCGGAGCGGGTGCCCATCATGAATCCCTCCAACGGCGTGAAGCCCATGGTGTTGGTCACGGCCACGCCCTCGGCCACGGCGGTCGCGGAACTGCCTTGGCCCAAATGGCAGATTACCAGACGCACTCCCTTCGGCCCGCGTCCGAGCATCTCATGGGCCCGAAGTGTGCAATACGCATGGCTAGTGCCGTGGAAGCCGAAACGCCGAATGCCCCAATCGGTATACCATTCATAAGGCACGGGATAGAGATAGGCACAGGGCGGGATGTGGGCGAAGAAGGCGGTGTCGAACAGACCCACCTGGGGCACGCCGGGCAACGCCGCCTCCGTGGCCTCGATCGCCTCCAGCCCGGCAGGGATGTGCAAGGGAGCCAGATGGAGGAAGCGGCGGATCGTTTGCTTCATCGTTGCGTCGATGAACACAGGTTGCCGAATCTCCTCCCCGCCGTGGATCAGGCGGTGTCCGACCACGCGGACGCTTCGATCGCCGTGCAATCCGCTCGCCGTGCCGCAGAGCAATTCCAGCCCCCGGGCAACGGCGGTACGGTAGTCCGGTGCGTCCAACTCACAGCGGGTGGGCTTCGATGAGTTGGAATCGTGCTCGCCTGTGGTGCAGGGCGTGATTGTCAACGTGGCCCGTTGCGAGCTGCCCCCCCAATCCAACAACGCCCGAGCCGAAGGTTGGAGCGTCTGGAAGTCAAATAAACCGAACTTGACGCTGCTCGAACCGGCGTTCACCACGAGCACGAAGCCAGGATCCCTCGCAGGTCGAGGGCCTTCGGTCGCCGGATACGCGCGAGGCAGCGAGGGATCGACCGGCTGGCCGGTTTCGCCTTTCGATACCGCGGTGGAACTTGGTGGATTCACAAACAGTCCTCCAGACGACATGCTTCTCAGGGACCGAATACGGACCGCCTTTGGTACATCATTGGCCCTCGCCAGCAATCACGAAACGGGCACGGCGAACGCACCGTCGTTGGCGACGCGCGACGAGGCGCACCGGGTCCCACGCTGCAACGTCACGCGCCCAGTTCCTTGCGGAGCTGTTGAAGGTCGTTTTCCGTCCGGCGTTGGGCGGCGGTCAGCTCGTCGAGTTGGGCGCGGAGCTGGGCGACCTCGGATCGCAACTCGTCCAACGCCCGGAAAAGGGCCGATTCCGACTCTGGACTGCGTGGCTCAGTGCTCGTGGCAGGAGTCTCGTCCAGCGGAGGGGAGCCAGAAAACCCGGCCGCTGGGGCGCGATCGGGGGCGGCCGCGGAAACGCCCGAGGCATATTGGGCCCGTAAGTTTTCCATCTCCCGGGCCTTGTACAACGTATGACTGACCACGCGGCCGCGACCTTCGGGCGTGAGCCACTCGACCAGTTTTTTGGACTCCAACGAGGCGAGGATGGCTCGCAGGGTAGGCAGGTCGGCGATGGGTTCCATGCGCGAGGCGTGGGCCCGCAACTCCCCTTCGGTCTGAGGGCCGCGGAGCAGCAATTCCGCCATCACGGCCATTTCGACCTTATCCACCCCCAGCCATTCGTACAGGTAATGCCGGTATTTGGTCACCCGGCCTTGGCCTTGGACCAGCCCCACGGCCCCCATTTCGCGAAGACGCTCCAACGCTTCTTCGGCGTCCTCGGGTTGGAGGTCCATCAGCGGGTGGCGATTGCTCTTTTGATTCGCCGCCACGCAAATGGCGTTGAGCGACATGGGATATGCGCTGGGAACGGTCTTGGCCTTTTCCACCAGCACGCCGACGATGCGGCGTTCGATCGGGCCAAGCGGCTGCCATCGGGGCGTGGGGGGTGAAGTTGCGTTATCAGGTGCGTCGGTCATGCGTTGACGTGGGGCAGGGCTTGAGGCTTAAGGTTACGGGCATTCGGACTTCCGCGTTGCGTCGCAACCGGGGCCTAGCGATCCAAGCGGGCCGAGATGCTCTCCAACGCGGCGTCGAAGGGGAACTGAGCGTATTCGGTGATTTTCCGCCTGGCGATGCGGAGTCGGGCCCTCGTGGCTTCATCGCCCGATTCGATCTGCGCGTCGATCTCCGCGAGCCTGGCACGCGTCTGTTTTCGGCCCTCCTCATAGAGTTGGACGGCCGCCTCGCCCAAACCGGCCACAGCCTCGTCGAGCTTGGCGAGCGCCTGCGGCGAGGTGCTCCGTTTTTCGTCGATCACGGCCGCATACTCGCGCAGACGCCCCATCCACGGGGCCAAGACCTGGGGCGACCAGGAGGGATCGGCCTCGGGGCCTTTTCGTCTTGCGATCCTTTCGACCAATTCAATCAATTCCTCGACACCGGAGGCGGGCCGACCCAATTCAAAACGGAGCCAGGCCAGGGCCGCCGTCGGCAACACCAACGTCGGGTCCTCGGCCTTGACGCTCTCGAAATGCTTGGCCACATCCGCCCTGGCCTGCCGCGACTTCAACAACACCAGACCGAAAACCAACTTCGGATCGATTTCTTTCCCGGCCGCGGCCTGGGCCGCATCATACATGCTCCGTGCGGACTTCAAATCCACCTCGTTCTGCCGCGCCAGGGCAGCCAGTCCCCGAATCTCCTTTTTCGCTTCGGCCGAGAGTCGCGGGGGACGATTGTCGGGCAGGAAGAGCTGAGGCGTCTGCTTCTGCTGGATCGAGTCGGCCAGCCCGCCCATCGCCTCGGCCAGATAGCTGTACAGCTCTGTCGTTTCCAAACGGTTGTCGTTATTTTTATCGGCTTTTCCCGACAACCCTTCGGAAAGCGCCCACGCGAACAGACCATGCTTTTTGTCGGGAAGCGTGCGAGCTTGTTGGCCGGGCGAGCTGCTGGCGATACCCGTTACGGTGCGGAGCGGGGCCTGGCCCGGCGGACCTTTCAGCGATTGGAACATCTCGGCCGACGACAGCGATCTCCCGCCCGCGCCCCCTCCACCGCGGGTATCCAACAAAAGGATTTTCTCCTTGGCCTTGCAGGACTCTAAGGTATCGACCAGCCATTGCAGGCTCAGGCCGGTTTTCGCCATCTGTTTCGGATTGAAATCCTTGGGCGCAAGATAGACGGTCTGGTCCGCGTCTTGAAAGGCGTGACCAGCAAAGTAGACGACGAGGGTATGGTCGGGCTGGACCCTCTCCAGGATGCCGCTGATCGCCTGCTGGAGCCGGGGCTGATTGGCGTCGGTGAGCAGCAGGGCCTGGTTTTGCGGGACATGGAAGCGTTTCCAAGCGATTTCGTGCAGCAAGGCAGCGTCGTCCGCCGCATACTCGAGCTTGCCCAGTGACGGATCGTCGTAGTTCCCAATGCCGATCAGAATCGCCCACCGCGTTGGATCGGCCGCTCGGCGGGCGGCCACCGTCAGTGCCCGAGGCTTATCCGCGTCGGGCGAGTCGTGGGTAATATCGACCGTGTCGCCCTGCCGGAGTTCGCCCAAAGCCACGACTTCTCCACCCAGCGTCACCTTGGTGTTCGCGTCCACGGTGTAGGTCGTACTCTTGTTTTGACCTTCCAGAAGTACTTCGATGGCGTTGGGCTGAACGGATTGCACAACGCCGGCTTGTCCCAGCGTCCGGTAGGCGTCCACCCGCACCACGCGGCGATCACGGATGATGGTGACCTTGTCGCCGGGCTTGAGGTCGGCAGGCGTGACGGCGCGTTGCTCCAACACGGTCCGATCGTTGATCGTTACCACGCATTCCGGCGCGATCGGCAGGGTGATCCGCGAGGCATTAGGGCCCTCGCCCTCGTCGAACACCAATTCTTGTTTTTTTGCATCAACCTTTTCACGGATGATGCCCTTGAGCGTGACCTCGCGTTGCACTTCCAAGGCGGTAGCGCGGCGTGTGCCGCCTTCTTCCGCCAAATGACTGACCTGATCCACGCGATCGCCGGGGCGGAGATCGGCCAACGTCACCGGCCGCCCGGCGAGCTGGTCCTGGCCATTGAAGAGGATTTTCACGGTCTGCGGCACCCGGATGGTCAATTCGGCAGGGCCTTGCTCGGTCTCATAGGCCAAGGTGAATGTGCCAGCATCCGGTTCCACGGCCTTGATGCGTCCCTGTTGGGACTCCGGCCGGGTGGCGTGGACGATGGTGATTCTTCGCTTCTGCTCGTCGCGGAGGACTTCGATCTCGACCTGGTCGCCCACCCGAAGGTCGCGGAATCCCGCCTCCCGCTTGTTGATGTAAAACTTGTCGATCGGCTTGAATTCCAGTTCCTCACGGCGGTTGTCCGGCACGGCCTCGATGGCGATGCGGGCTTCGGAAGGATAGATGTTCCGCACGATGCCTTGGACCGCCTGAGGCTCCTGGGGCTCGGCCGGGGGCTTGCTCGGGCTGGGCAGCAGCATCAGGATGGAGACCACCACCGAAAAGGCCATGGCCGCGATGGCGCCGATCCGCTTCCAGGGCATCTTTTGAGGCGTTTTCGTCGCGGGGGATGGCGAGGTCAACTCCACCCGGGCCGCGGGAAGTTGGCTGCTCCGCAGGTCCCGCAAAGCGTCTTGCGCCGAGGCGTACCGACGCGACTGGTCCTTCACGACCATCCGCTCGATGACCCTAGCCAAATCGGGAGGCACGCCCTCGAGCACGCGGGCGATCTCCGGCAAGTGCCGATCCGGGGCCGCATGCCACATCAGCCAGGCAATCTGCCGGTCACGGCCATAGGTCAGCAGACTGGGAAAGAGCGACTCGAACTGCGGGCCGCAAAGCAACTCATAGGCCGTGAAACCAAGGGAATACAGGTCGCTGGCCGGACCGACCGGGCCGAATTGGTTGGAGACCAGTTCCGGCGCCATGTATTTGGTCGTGCCCTTCAGCAAGCTGCCCTGTTCGTTGCTCGCCCGACGCGCCAGACCAAAATCGCCTAGTTTGACGCGGCCCTGGGGGTCGATCAGCATGTTGCTGGGCTTTACATCGCCGTGGATCACGCCGTTGGCGTGCAGAAACGCCAAAGCGTTCAGCCCGCAGATCAACACCCCCCGAAGCACGTCGAGGTCCATCGGCCCTGCCTGGATGCTCTGCTGGAGGTTGCCCCGCATCAACTCTAGGATCAGCCACCCGCGGGGACGAACCACGTCGTAGATGGTGAGGATGTTGGGATGCTGGAGGGTCGCCAGAAGTTGGGCCTCGCGCCAGTAGCGTTCCAGTTGCCGGGGGTCGTGAAGGAACTGCTGGTGAATCTGCTTGATGGCGACCTCGCGTCCCAACTCGCGATCCCTCGCCCGGAATACCGTGGCGAAATCGCCGGTGGCAATGGTGTTCAGGATTTCGTACCGGGGGGTGGGTTCCATCGCCTCAATCGCTCAACAGCGTCGTGATCAGTTTTTCCAAAGTTTCGTCCTTCGTTGGGCTGCCCGTCAACCCCCGATCGAATCGACCCCGCTCGGCCCGAAGCATGTCCAACACCCGGCGGTAGTGCCGACGTTCCTCGGCGAAATCGCGGCGTGCATGGGCCTGGAGGGCCTCGCGCAAGTGGATTTGATACGGCTTCAAGTCGGCTTCCCGGTCCATGCCGGAAATATAGCTTTCCTCGATTTCTCGGCGCGCGGCCTGCTTTTCAGTGGCCTTGCTCGGCCTCTCCGACTCGGTGGGCATCAGCAGCAGAACGACTGTCGTGATCGCGCTGAATGCCAAAGCGATGAAGAGCAATAGCGGATGTGTCCCACCCGACGCCGATTCCTTGGCTTCCTCCTGGCCTGGTTCTTTTAGCCGCAGCGTGGGCAGCTTGCCGTCTTCGGCCAATTGGAGGCCGGAATGCACGGCCTCGGTGGCGATGAATCGGGCGGTTTTTTTGGGCCGCGGACTCAAGGTCGCCGCCACAGGCGGGGCATTGGCCGTGGCCGGACGAGCGGGCACAGCGGACGCCGCCCCCTCGCTCGCCGTGCTTTCTTTCGCCCCGCTTGGCCTCGGACCGGGAACACCGGTGAACCAGCTATCGGTCATCGGGGGCGTTGCCATGGGGGGAACCGGCTTATCGGGCGGCTTTACGGCAGGCGGAGGCTCTGGGACGCCACGCCGACCGAGGGGAGGCGGGACGACTGTCGAGCCCCAGGCTGGCTTGACTGCCTCGGAATCGCCCCCTGCTCCGGCAATCGACAACGGGGGTTTGGCCAAATTGCCGACCGGCGCGGAGCCCGCGGGAGAGACTGGAGTCTTTCCGGAGTGGCCTGATTCAACCGGAGGCGGAGTCGCCAGAGGAAACGCGCCCGAACCAGTCAAGGGAGCTGATCTCATCCCCTCCGAGGCCTTGCCCGCCGAACCGCTGCTCTGTTCGGGAACCCAAAAATGCCCTTTGCAGTTCGGGCATGCCACCTGTTGGCCGACCTTTTTGGTCGGGACCGCCAAGGGCGTCTTACAGTGGGGACATTCGAGTGTGATGGGCATGGCGGGCCGCTCAGTGCTTTTCCACGAAAGGCCAATCCCCTCAGTGTCTCACATGCTCAAACCGAAGGACAGGATATTGGGCAAAAACGGACCGATGATCACCAAGACCGTGGCCACCATGACCAGCACGGCGGGCAGCAACATGTTCACGCCTGCCTCGCCCGCCACCGTCTCCGCCCGTTGCGTCCGCTTCAAACGCAACACGTCGGCCTGGGTGCGAAAAACTTGGGCAAGCGGCGTGCCCAGCTCTTCCCCCTGGAGGATCGCCCCGATGATGCTGGTGATCTCGTCGTCGTTGAGCCGGTCCCGCATGGCGGTGAAGGCCTCGTACCGGGTCTTGCCGAGCTGCATGTCGCCCAGCACCCGGCCAAACTCCTCGGCGACGGGGTGCCCGCGAAACTCCTCGACCGCCTGGGCCAGGGCGTTCAGGAACGTCGAACCGGCTTCCATCAATAGCGTGAGCAAGTCCAGCAAGAAGGGCATCCGCCGCTTGATGATCCGCAGGCGCAAGGCCGCCTGGTTGGCCAGGCGCACTCGCAGGGCGAAGACCGTCAACAGGAACGCCGCTGCGGCAGGCAACAGCCCCGCCACGCCGAACCACGACACGAAAAAGTAAACGTAGACCAGCGAGACCGCCATCGCAATCACTTCCAGCCAGCCGAGGTACTCCTCGGGCAACCAGAACCGCGGCAGGCCCGCCGCGTGGATATGCCGCTGGATCTCTGGCAGGGCGTCGCGGAGGATGAGGCGGTTGAGTTTGGCCAACAAGCCAATCAGCGGCTGAAGCACTCGGTAGGGCACGCTCTGGCGCCGCAGCTCGTTGATGCGGCTGATGTCGTAACGCCACTCGGCCCCCTGCTGGATGTCCTCGGTGCGGAGCACCGTCAGGACCCACCAAGCGAACACGGACACCGCCACCCCCACCACCGCGCTGGCCGCTACCTGGAGGCCGAAACTTCCCGCCGATGTTACGGCAAGAACCACGAACGACTGCATGACCTCAACCGCTTGCGTCACGAGAAAACCAAGGATCGAAACTCCCGCCGCCTTTCCGCTCGAACAGCTCTCCTTGTCGGGATTAAATGTCGGGATTCAAGATCGCCCGGGCCCAAAAGTACGCCACAATGTCGATCACCACCACAAGCGCCAAGAGGATGTGGCCGAAGACCTCGGTGAACAGCTTGGCGGTATTGACCGGGTCGACGAAATACCATACGACGAGGATCACCGGGGGGACCAAGGCCATGTAGATGGCCGACTTTCGGGCCTGGGCGGTCTCGGATTTCACTTTGCGTTCCAAGCGCTGCATTTCGAGGACCGACTGGGCAATCCGCTCGACGGTCTCATTGAGCCGGCCCCCGCTCTCGTGACTGGCCAACAGCGCCGCGGCGAACAGCGCGAAGTTCTCGCTCTTGAGCCGCTGTTTGGCCTCGACCAGCGTCCGGTCCAGGGGTTTGCCGAGCCGGTACTCGGCGGCGATCTGGAAAAACTCGGAATTGATCGGTTTGGGACATTGGGCGGCGAGGATTTCCATGGATTGGGCCAGCGAAAGCCCCGCCCGAACCGAGTTGGCCAGCGTCACCATGGCATCGGCCAGTTGGTCCTCGATCTTCAGACGCCGCCACTCGGCCAGCCGCCGGATCAGATACCAGGGCGAAAGCAAAATCAATCCGGCAAGCAGGACGGCGAACACCAGATTCTCGAGCACCAGCCAGAAGCCGAGAAACACCAGGACCATCCCAGCCAACCAGAGCATGAGGTACTGACGCAGCCGTCTGACCGGCATCCGGAGCCGCCGAAGTTTCTCGGTCAAGTCCTGTTCGATCCACCGCAGCGGTCCGGAAAACAAATCGCCGCCGAACCAAGCCAGCGCGGCTACCGCCAGGCCAATGCACAGGGAACCGAGGATCGCCAGGGGGTCCGAAAACATCGAGTCACTGCCCAAGGATAGTTTTCAGTCGACTGTTTCGCTTCGCGCCGGGTGGATGGCCCTGTTGAAGTCGATTGCCCCTTGCCCACCGTGATCTAATCAATCGGCCGTGAGGGTCGCCGCCGGGGGCGGCGGCGCAATGGTTGGCGTTGTCCGCCAAGCCCGGCCGTAGAGAAACTCCAAGTCCAAAAGGTCCTTTTCCACCAAGGAATCGATGAACGAGGGCAAGTACCCCGTCGGCTCCAAGGAGACGCCGTTGCGATAGTTGAAAATATCCAACACGACGACCTGTTTTTCATCGGGATCGTAACGGGTGACCTCAGCGATCTGGGTCACCACCCTCCGCCCGCCCGGCAGCCGGCTGATGTGGACGATCACGTCGATGGCCGACACCAACTGGCGGTGGATCGACACCACCGGCAAGTCGGCCGCCATCAGCACCAGCACCTCCAATCGCTCGATGACCTCACGGGCGCTGTTGGCGTGGACCGTGGTCATCGAGCCGTCATGGCCGGTGTTCATGGCCTGGATCATGTCCAAGGCCTCGGGGCCGCGGCACTCGCCCACGATGATGCGGTCCGGCCGCATCCGCAAGGCGTTTTTGACCAAGTCGCGGATCGTGTAGGCCCCAGCGCCCTCCACGTTGGGCGGTTTGGCCTCCAAGGTGACGACGTGGTCCTGATGCAGCCGCAGCTCGACCGTGTCCTCGATGGTGATGATGCGTTCCTTGTAGGGGATGAAACTGGAGAGCACGTTCAGCAACGTGGTCTTGCCCGTCCCCGTTCCACCGCTCACCAAGATGTTGCGGCGATCCACCACGCACGCCCGCAAGAACGTGGCCGCCGCTTTATTGATGCTGCCCAACTCGATCAATTCATCCATGGTCAGCCGCTGCAAGGGGAACTTGCGCACGGTGAGGCAAGGCCCCTTGACCGCCAGGGGCGGGATGATGGCGTTGACGCGGGACCCGTCGGGCAGCCGGGCGTCGACAAGCGGCTGGCTCTTGTCGATCCGCCGGCCCACCTGGGCCACGATCCGTTCGATGATCGCCTCGGTCACCTTGTCCGAAATGAACCTCCGGCCGGATTTCTCGATCACCCCGTTCTGCTCGACATAAATCTGGTCGCGGCCCACCACCATGATTTCCGTGACCGACGGCGCGCGCAGCAAATCCTGGAGCGGCCCAAAGCCGAAAATCGTGTCCTTCAGGTCCTTCTTCAGCGTGCGAAGGATCAAGTATTTGCGGAGTTCCTGGTGCAGGTGCGGCCGGAGGAGCGGGAAGATGTCGTTGAACCGGGCCTCGACGCGGCCGATCTGCTCGGTCACGTCGCGGCATTCGTGGAAGCTCAACCGCTCGCGCACGAATTGCAACAGGCCGTGCAGCTCCGCCTCGCGCTCCGGCACCAACGTCGCTGGCACGTCGAATTCGTTCGAGGTCAGCGTGGCCAGGTCGAAGAACTCGTCCTGGGCGGTTTCCATGATGATCTGGTTGATCAGATGGTCGCGGAGCACCAGCCCCGTGATCTCTTCCAGGAGCGCTTCATTCTCCTTACTGAAAACTCCCAGGTCGCGGCACACATCTTCGATGTTGTTCTCCAACAGCAGGATGCTTTCTGCGTCCCGGGCCTGATTCCGCTCGAACTCGTAGAGATCGAGCCGTTCCAAGAGCTTGCGATGGATTCGCAGTTCCAGGTCGGCCATGATCGAGCGGAGGTGGTTTTCGAGGTCGGCGCGGGTAATGGTCGCCGCCTGCTCGGCCTCGAAGGTGAGCGTGAAGGGCCAGATGCGGACCTTGGTTCCCGGCTCGAAGGCCACGGTCTGGTTGCCGCCGACCTCGACTTCGCCGACCAGGCAGCTATTCAGCCCCACGTTTTCCAAGACGAGTTGCCCATTGACCGCCCGCACCACGGCGTGATGCCGCGACACCAGCGGGCTTTGCAGCACCACAACGTTGTCGGGATCGCGGCCGATGGTCACCTCGCTGCGGTCCGTTTCGACCAGCGTCCGCCGGCTCTCGCTGATTTTGTTGAACCAGATCTTCATTCCAATCTCTGCGTCCGCGGATGCAACTCGTAGGCCAGCGGCTGCGAATTGGTCTGTTGGAGGTGGCGGAGCAGCCGGGCGGCCTGAGGGTCCATCTTGCCGTTCTCGTAGCGGACCAGGATCGTCATCACGCCTTCCTGGGTTTGCGGGATCTTCGCCGCCATCATCACGTCGTAGCTGCCCAAACGGTTACCGATGGATAGGACCTTGAACGGACCGCACTTTTCGATGCCCTCGGCAGACGGTGCTTCCGTTTGCCCAGCGGGCGAAGCGGCCTTGGGTTCCCCTTTTTCGGCGGCTGGCGGCTTCGAGGCGTCGGAAGCCAGCGTGGGTCCTTCGCGCCGCCCGGCCGCGAGGATGAACGTCACCAGATCGCCTGGCTGAACCAACGAGGTCACGAATTTTCGCGTGTCGATGGGTACGCCGATCGCCCGCTCCTCGACGCCCGGCGGCAAGTTGACGCCAAACACTAGTTCCTGAGGCGGGGTTTTCAAGTCTGCCCGCAGGAGCAACGATCCCCCCTCCAACGCCCGCCACGGACGCCGGCCCACCACCGTGGCACGCGTCGACCACAGGAAAGCGTAGTCTTCCAACCTGCCCACCCAACGACGGGGAATCTCCACCGGTTCCAAACTATCTTCACTGATCAGCTCGCCGCGGCCGATCGTCTTGTCTTCCTTGATACCGATGAAGGCCACTTTCTCGACATCGCGCGAACGGTTGGCCAGATAGGCGAAATTGAACAACGCCCCGGCAATCCCCAACCCGATCGCCACGATCAACCCTTGGATGCCCTTCATCGCGATTTGCCTCTCGAAATCGGCGGCGTGCGGCCTCGAACGTCTGAACCCCAAAGGATTGGCATCTTAGTCATGGTTTCCCATCGACAGCGGGGGTCTGAAACACCACACCCGCCGAATGGCCGATGCCATCTCTCACCAGTAGCACATCGATTCTCTGCCAAGCCCCCCCTTGTGAACGGATGCCATGCACCGACCGTGTTCCGCCCCGGTCCACCCAGCCCCAGGATATTCTCCAACCGTGCCGCTGAAGCCACGAATCGTAAAACGTAACCCACTCTCCGTTGGGATCCGGTCCCCTGAAAACGACCAGGCTCGTTCCGTCAGTAGCCCGGATAGTCATCACCTTGCTGCTTCCAGTGGGGATCAAATCAACCTTTTCGGTGTATTCCTCCCCCTTGTTATAGGAGTTCGCGTGGAATGTGTATGTGGTCCAAAGCTTGTCGCCAATGGGCATCGCCATTCCCAAGGTTACCACGCGACGTGTGGATTTGCCAACTTGCTCTCCCGAGGCGTTGTCCCCCGAGGGAACCTCGCGCGAACCCAAGACCAATGGAAAGCCTGGGTCTAGGGCGTCGATTCGCCACTGGCCCGGCTGCTCCAGGAGGGGCTTTTGCCCGGTAATCCGGTGAAGCAAGTCGCGTTCCGCGGGTCCGGGGGTCGATTTGGGCAATGCCGCGGCGCCAATCGTTTCCGCACATCGGGCCTGGAGCTGGCGCAGCGCCTCGGAGGCATCGCCCGAGACGAATCCCCGAACCACCGTCCAGTCGCTGCCGCCAAACTGGAGGGTATGATCCAGTCCAATTTCGCCGAGGGAACCGACTTTCAATGGCCGCGAAACAGCCGCGCTGGTAGGTTCGTCGTCACTTCGCCACCACTGGAGTACTTGACGTCCGAACGCCAGTCCCGCCACCAGGATCATGGCCGAGACCAGCCCCCGGGAAGTCCACGTCGAAATGCGTTTCGCTAATTCGCCCAATGTGGTCATACCGCCAGACCCAACGACGAAAAATGCGACGCTAATTCAACGGAGCTTGGAGCAGCGCCAGCTCGGCCTCGAGGGCCTGGATTTCCCGTTGCAATTGGGCCCGAACGTCGGGCGGAGGGGGTGGCGTGGCGTTCAGCAAGTTCTCCAGTTCCTGTTTGACATCTTCGAAAAAGCCCTTGAACTCTTGCCGCATGTTCTCGGCCACGCTCGTCTGGCCATTCGTCCCGCGGATCCGGTCCACAAGCAGATCGACGCGGCTTTGCACCCCCAGGGGATCGAGATCGCAAAACGATCCCAACCAGGCGAATCGGGCGATGAAGTCGTGGCCGCGGTTTTGAATTGCCGGCACGTTCGGGAATCGCTGCTTCCAGTAGAGGAATTCGTCGTCCCGGTCCAGCGGCCATAGGTCGTTTTGGAAGGGCGCGTAATAGATTCGCGCCACTGCTTGAATGTAGCGCTGGGCATAAGAAGGATCGGGCGTGGCAGGCACGGCAAAAAGGAGCGGGGCACGGAAGTCGTCGTTGTCCCGTGCTCCCAAGGCCGGAAACGTCCACGGCCCGTTCAAGAGCTGGCCCGCCGCGCGAAGCCGGTAGGGACCCAAACGTTGTAACAAGGGGTAATTCCGCTCCACGGTCGCATGTCCTTCGAACATGCTGCGTGCCGGGTTCAAAAGGTCTTGATTCACCAAAAAAGGCTGAGCAGGCGGGGGTACTCCGTCGCCGACCAAGGGACCTCGAGCCACGGGCAAATGCGCGTTATGCACCTGTTCGATCATGTTGAGCGACGTAGTCAGCCATCCCCGCGTGCCTGCCCCAAGCGGCGACTGTCCGGCGGCCAGATAATTTTGCGGCCAGTACTGGATGGGGGAAAATGTCGAGCCCGAGCGACCCTCACGCTGCGACCACAATTGGTGCCGGGCCACGGCCAGCCCCCGCAGTTTCCAACTGGCTACGGTCCCGAAGTTGATGATCAACGCCATCACCGCCAAGAGGATGGGCAGCGATAGGACCATTTCCAACGTGGACAGCCCACGGCGAGGCGACTGCAAACTGGGCTGGCGCCGCCCCTTGGTCGGGACTGCGAGGCCGAGTTGGCTCCAGACATGAGGCATGACGGCACCCGCTAGTGCGTACTGATCTTGAGGATCTGGTCCATGGGCAACGTGACGTTCGGAAGTCGATATCGTCGCGCGTCAACGCCAGGCACTTGCGGCGGCTGTTGGAGGATCAAGGGAATCCAGGCGTTTGTCGCTGGCACCAACTGGGCAACCCAATTCTGGTTCAACAGGTCCCAACGCTCGCTGACGCCCGGTTGCCGGCCGACGTCCCAACTCTCGCTGGCGGTCGTTGCCGGAGGGGGCGTATCGCCGCTGCCCGGCGGCGGCAAGGGCGGGAAATTGCCCGGCATTCCCCCGAATTGTTCCGCCCCCGGCACGTGATGACGCCAAACCAGCCGCCGATGGGGCACAAACACCCGAACTTGTGCAAACGCTACAGACGAAGCCGGCATGGGGTTATAAAAGATCCGCGGCGCGAAATCGGCCAATTTATTCCAATAGGCCACGCCCACCCAAGTGAACTCGTCATCGAGGTGCTGGTTGATCGTCCCCTCGGGAATCGCGCGGCGGGGAGTACGAATCAAGTGCGGCAAGTTCCGGTCGTAGTCCGTGAGGACTTGCTTCAACTGTCCACAGGGGGGAAACTGCTGCCCGTCCACGAAA
The DNA here is from genome assembly GCA_937951625.1 of uncultured Thermoguttaceae bacterium. Lineage (GTDB taxonomy): Bacteria > Planctomycetota > Planctomycetia > Pirellulales > Thermoguttaceae > CALFBP01. Next base: position 39,420 of record CALFBP010000034.1, on the reverse strand, counting down.
TTCCGCCACAACACCGCGTACTGGCACATCCGCGCCCGGCGGTCGAAAAACTGAAGCACTTCATTGTTCCACCGCGCCACGTACTGGGAGGCCAACCGGTCGCGCTGGTTGCGGGCCTCGGTTTGCCGGTCGGCGTGGCTGGGATCCGTGGGGTCGACGGCGGGAATCGTGCTGCGAAACGACTCGCCCGCCCCGCCCACCGGCATGACATGGCTGCCGGTCCGCCAAATCACGCCGCACAGGTCGCCCCGGCCATGATCGGGCCGACCGTTGGCCAAGGCCGCCTCCAAGGCCGCTTGCTGCGCCATGTCGGGATAGGCCCGCACCACTGCCCGCTCGAACTCAGGAATCATTTCCTGTTCGAGAATCATTTCCAAGGTGGGCAGGATCAACTCGCTGGTGGCCTTGGCCCAGGCGCTGAAGGCATCGGCCAACTCCTGTTCCAAGGGCGTTTGTTGGAGGATGGCGCGGCCCAACCGCTGAAACTTCGGGAAAGGCGACTTCTGGAAGATTCGGGCCGCGGTCTCCCAAGCACTGAGAATCTGCGGCACGTACTGGTCGGAGTGTTGATCGCGGCCCTCGCGCATCAGGGCGGTCAGGGCCATGACCTCCGAGAGCAGATGGTTGCTGAAGGCGAGCACGTTCAAGGCGCGGGCCACCATCACCCCGCCGGAATAGGCCGCCGCGTCGGCCGCGTTTTGCAGCCGAATCTTGCCGTCGATCTGCCGAGCGACGTTCATCACCATCCCCAGCAGGGCCGTCAGCATGAGCACGGCGAACACCGTGAGGATGCTGATCACGCCCTGCTCGTCGCGGTGCAGGCGCCATGCTGGGCTAATCCACCGGGTATTCATAAGGCAGCACCGACTTCTCGCCTTCGTTGCCGAGTGTGCAGGAGGCACTCAGTTTGTAGACATAAACGTCGTTGGGGAACTGCTTCTCTTGAGTGTCTTGTTCGATCTGACGTTGGACGCGATCCGGGGCCGTGCGGAGGAAGCCCACGCGATTGGCCAGGAGTCGTCCCGGGCCAGGCAACAGGGCCAGGTAGTGATGGACCGTGACCGTGATCGGGTCTTGCCAGCCGATCTCTTGGCCGGGTAAAAACTCTTCGCTGCCTGGGCCCGTATCGAACCCCGGACCTGCTTGGCCGCTGCTGTAATTCAATCCCCATGAACCTTGCAGCGAGACCAGCGGGGGTTCCGAATTGTCGTGATAGAATCGCACCTCGATGTCCGTGTAACGCATGGCATAGGCCAGTTTGTTGGCCAAGCGGGCGTCACTGGGGGCCCGACCGGGCGCTAGGGCCTCGTACATGGCTTTGAGCGTCTGCTGGGTCCAAACCGCGTCTTGGGTCGGCGGCGGCCCGAGCTTCAGGTCCCGCGACGGGCAGATCGGCAAACACGCCAGACACGCGGCCCTAAATATCTTGTCGTATTTTGGCCCTCCACCCAACAGCACATAGGTCATCCCACCCGACGTCGGCTGGATGTAATTCGGCGGGACCTGATCGGGGGCCGAGAAATCGGGCACGTAGCCGAGCCCGCCGACCGAGTTCTCCCCAATCGTCCATTGGTCCCGGGAACCGAGGCCGGCGGGAATCCATACCACCGCGGCGCGGGCTGCGGCAAAGGCCGCGTAGTGGACCGTGATCGTCCCGATCATCAACTGGCTGACTTGAACGATGAACAGCAGCACGGCCACGAACAACGGCAGCGTGAGGACGAAACTCAAGCTCTGCGCGCTGCCCACCTCGTCATGATGCAACCATGACAAGCGATGCAAGTGGAACCTGCCCGCGTTCAACCGAACCATCAGCCACAGGCAGGCGGCCGATGCCAGCCACATCCCCAGCCACGGCAGACAATCGATCAGCACCGCGCGGCCCATGGGAACGCCTCAAATAGGGGCGAGTGCGAGGCCCTGCAACAGATCAGGCCGTCGAACCTTGCCGACCTTCATGGGTCGGTGGCATGGCTCGATGGCAGGCCTCGACAAAACTCGCTGTTTTCTTTGCTCCTATCTCACACGCGCACAGTTCGTTCAAGCCGCGTCCTCGGGAGGCTCGAACCCCTGGCAAAAGTCGGAAGTCCCAACAACCGCTCACAAAAGTCGGAATTGCACGATGATGCAGGCGATCAAGGCACTGGGGGCCAGAAACAAGGGCGGCTGCAAAGCGGTCCGTTCCGCCGGCGTGAGGGGCTGAAACCGGCCTAGCCGCAACGCCCAAAAAACGTGCCGTCCGACCCGGGCCAGCACCACCAGCGGCCCAAAACGCCAAACCAGCACGATCAACCCCATGCAGGCGCCTAAAACAAACGTCCACAGCATGGCCTCAACCCCACGCTCGGCCCCGAGGAACGCGCCGAGCATCGCCATCAATTTGACGTCACCGCCACCAACACGGAGCAAGACGTAGCAGGCCACCAGGACCAGGCCGCAAATCAGAAAACCTGCCGCGCTCTGACCGAAACCGATCCAGCCCCACCACATCAGTTGGGCCTCCTCGGCCAACCCGGTGGAGAGCAGCGCCGATCCCACGGCGTTCATTCCCAGGGCCGCGAGGATGCCAGGGTAGGTGGTCCAGTTGTAGATCCGATGCCAGCGGATGTCCGTGGCCGCGGCCACCACCAAAAGCCCCAGCAACAACGCCGCGGAAACCATGGGTTCGTTGGGCTAGGTCTTGGCAGCGTCGGCTTCCTGCTTCAGTTCGTCCAGTCCCCGATCGAAATAGTCCTTGATCTTCGGCCAACCGACCTTGATCAGAAAGATCAACACCGGCAGGGCGATCGCTCCGATGATCAGGATCGTCTCCAGGCTGACCGCGCCTTGCTGATCGTGGTGGATGGTCTTCCAAAAGCGACGCAACTCAGTCATAGACTTCAACCTCCTCTCTTGAAACAGTTCCAGCAGAAGCATCGACCTCGCGTGCCTCACATGAAGGGCCAGGCCACCAACACGCAAAGGAATTCGTAAGCCAAGCCCATGATCTGACGGCTCATGGTGATCGAAATCAGCACCAACGGCAGGATGACCGCTAAAATCAATACATAATCCACCGAGGCAGCCCCCCGCTTTGGGACGCGGCGAACCCTTTGCCGGGCAAAGGCAGGGGGACCAACCAACACGGGATCGACGCAGCGGCAAAAACCGCGCCATCCGGCCCGACGGCCCGGAACCTCCCTTATACCCCATTTCCCCGCGATCCAGGATGCCATACGCCGCCGCTCATTGCAATTGTTTCGACCACAACTGGCCGGTTAACCGCACCAAATGTTCCATGCCCCGCTCGCTCAAGTCGTTGGCGAAACTGGGCAACTCGCCGGTCGGCTCCAAGTCGGCGATCAACCGCCCATCGGGGGTCCGGCCCCGCAAACGCGAGACGAACAAATCAGTCAATTGATACTGGTTGTTTTCGTTGAGTCCGCGGGCCTCGGTGATCCGGGTGATCTTGCGGGAACCGTCCTCCGAAAACCTGGCAATCTGCACCACAAGATGGATCGCCGCCGCCACTTGGGCCCGGGCAACGTAGACGGGAATCTCCACATCGGACATCAACGCCAAGGTCTCCAAGCGGATCAGGGCGTCGCGGGCGGTTTCGGCGTGGATGGTCGACAGGCTGCCGGCGTGACCGCTGAGCATGGACTGCACCAGGTCCAGGGCCTCGCCGGAACGGACCTCGCCGACGATGATCCGATCGGGCCTCATGCGGAGCGAATTGATGAACAATTGCCGGACGTTGAGGGCCCCGCGACCGCGAACGTCAGCGTGTCGGGCCTCGAGATACAGGCAGTGCGACTGGATCAGCCGCAATTCGGAGGTATCCTCGATAACGACGATCCGCTCTTCCTCCGGAATGGCCCGCGACAAGGCGCCCAACAAAACGGTCTTGCCCGTGCCCGTGCCCCCGGCAATCAAAATGTTCTTCCGCAAGACCACGCAGAGTTCCAAGAACTCCTTGGCGATGGGCGAAAGGCTGCCCAGACGTACCAAATCGTCCAGCGTGAGCGCTTCCCGGCTGAACTTGCGGATTGTCAGATACGGTCCGGTCCGCGCACTGGGGGGGATGATGGCGTGAACGCGGGAGCCGTTGGGCAATCGGGCATCGAGCACCGGGTGTTCCTCGGTGATCTCCCGACCCACCCATTGGGCAATGTTATGGATGGCCGATAGTAAAGCGTCTTCGCTCGCAAACGAGAGACCCGTGTAAATCAGTCGGCCGCGGCGCTCGACGTAGATCGTGTCCGGGCCGTTGACCATGATCTCGGTCACTGAGTCGTCTTCCAAAAGCGCGGCGATCGGCTCCAAGAAGAACCGCACGCTGGCCTCGAAGATCGCCTGCCGCGACATGATTCGGCTCCGCGCTTGGGCACGCCGATCAATGACCCAAGGAACAGATCTCTTCCCCTTGTATCATCCCCCCAAAAGGTAGATATGTCAAGGGATTTGCGAGCGAACGTCCCCGTTCACGAAGACTGTCCCGATTTCGTTGGCAAAAAGCCGTGAAAATCGGGGTATTTTCCTTGGGATTCGAGGGGGACAGCCACACTTCACGGACAGAAGACGGTCCAAAAATAAGCCACCTCCCCGCCTGGTAACGGTTAGGAGCGAAAACGCAGCACAGGTCGCAAAGGAGACTGGCTCAACACAAACTTCTCTTGACGCAGCGGGGCAACAAAGTCCACGATGGCCACGCGGTCCGCGCCGGAGCCGCTCAAGGCCACGATCCGGCCCAGGCCGTATTGCGGATGCCGCACGGTCTGGCCCCTGACGAATTCCTCAGGGTCCACCGGCGGCAGCTCGCCACCGTTGGCGATCTCCGCGGCGGTCATCAAGGCCGGACCGCTGATAGTTCGCCCGGCCGAGCCGACAACACCTCGCGGCAGCCCTGCCGGCCGCTCCACAGGCGGAGGCGAAAAACGTGCAACCATGTCCTCCTCTCGCTCGACGATCTCCATTTCGTCGCGCGGCAACTCCATGAGGAACCGGCTGGGAATCGCCAATTTCCGCTGACCGCGAAAATCGCGGTACACTGCCCGGCTGATCTGAAGCTCCTCCTGGGCCCGGGTGATGCCCACGAACATCAACCGCCGCTCTTCCTCGAGTTCCTCCGGCTGGTCGCGGCTCCGCTCGTGGGGCAAAAGTCCCTCTTCAACGGCCACGAGAAACACGACGGGAAACTCCAAGCCCTTGGAGGCGTGGAGCGTCATCAGCGCGACTCGATCGTTGTCCGCCTCGTAGCCATCGGTGTCGGCCACGAGGCTGGTCTCTTCCAGGAACGCATCGAGCGTGCCTGACCCGGCATGGCGTTCGTCGAACTCACGGGCCACGGTGAGCAATTCCTCGATGTTCGCCAGACGTTGCTGATCTTCTTCGCTCGAAGAAGCTTCGAATTGGGCCTTATAGCCCGACTCGGCCAACACGAGTCCCAACAGCTCTTCGACCGACGCCCCTGCCGCCGAACTAAACCGATCCATCAAGCCGACGAATTCGAGCAGTTTGGCCGCGGGCTTTTTTCCGAGTCCGGGACACTCGCGGCTCAAGCGAGCCGCCTCGAGCATCCCGACACCCCGTTGCGCAGCGAACGCGGCCAACCGGTCCAAGGTGGCTTTGCCGATGCCCCGCGGCGGCGACTGGATCGCGCGGAGCAATGCCAAATCGTCCCGCGGATTGTTGACCAAACGCACATATGCCAAGACGTCCTTGATCTCTTTGCGTTGGAAAAACTCTACGCCATTGACGAGTTGGTAGGGCACGCCGTGTTCATATAGTGCCAGTTCAAACGCCCGCGACAAGGCGTTGACCCGATAGAACACTGCATAATCTCGGGCCCGACGTTTTCCAGCGGCGATTTCGGCGGCGATTCGGGCGGCGATGCCCACGGCCTCGTCCCGCTGCGTGGCATAGGTCACGCACCGCACGGGCACGCCTTCGCCATTTTCTGTGAACAATTCCTTCTGTTTTCGCCGGACGTTGTTGCGGATCAACTGCGAGGCCACGCGCAAGATGCGTTGGGTGCTGCGGTAATTCTGCTCCAAGCGCACGACCCGAACGTCGGGAAAATCCCGCTCGAACTCGAGAATGTTATTCAGGTTCGCGCCGCGCCAACCGTAGATCGACTGGTCGGGATCGCCAGTCACCGCGAGGTTTGGGTGGTTGATCGACAGCGCTCGACTGAGAACGTATTGGGCAAGGTTCGTGTCCTGGTACTCGTCGACCAGGATGAAGCGATACTGCGCGTCGAGCCTTCGACGAATCTCGGGGTTCTCTTGCAACAAGGTGACGACGTGGAGCAATAGATCGTCGAAATCGGCGGCGTTGGCACTGGCCAGGTGAGCTTGGTAAGCCGCGTAGGCCCGTTTGACGATCATACCCAAGAGGTGGCCGGGACGCGGTTCGTATTGCTCGGGCCGAATGACCCGGCTCTTGGCCCAACTAATGGCTGCGGCGACGGCCTGGGGGGGATACTGCGCGAGGTCCACCTGAAGGCTGCTCAACACGTGTCGGAGGACCTTACCGCTGTCTTCGGTGTCATAAATCGTGTAGTTTTCCCCAAGGCCCACGAAACGGCCGTACTTCCTCAACAGCCGAGCGCAAAAGCGATGAAAGGTGCCCACCCAGACCCTCTGCCCAGGGGCTAGTCGCTCAAGGCGAAGCCGCATCGTCTCGGCCGCCTTGTTGGTGAATGTTAAAGCCAAGATCTGGTCGCAAGGCACCCCCATTCGAAGGAGGTGGGCGATGCGATGCGTCACCACCCGCGTCTTCCCGCTACCTGGACCCGCTAGAACCAACAACGGACCTTCAACATGTTGTACTGCAACACGTTGCGCTTCGGTCAAACCATCCAGCAAAGGGTCCAAGGGAGGATCTCCAGTATGAGGGGACCGGGGATCGTCAGAAAAACCTCACAGGCAACCGGGCACGTAGTAAAAACCGACCGAATTGCGTACTGATTCTATCAAGGGTATCCACGAGGAGGAATGGAAGTCGCCTTGCCACCTATGGGAGGTAGTGAGCAATGTAGGAAATCGCCGTTTGGTTTCCTGTCAGATTCTCTGCGGCCGGAAACTAGGACGCGGGCAAGTGCATGGTAGCGTTTCATTGATGACCATTCTCGAATACCACCCTGTCGCTTGCTGGGCATCCCCCACTGGAATGCTAGGCAAGAGTTTGAAAATTGGTATACTCGGGGGTTCGACGGTGGAGTGGATCCGCCTTCGATCAGCCTGATCGGTTTCGGATCGGGTGGTCGCTTTGGAACCAAATGGATTGGCTTGGGAGGGATGCCCATGGGAACTCGGATTCCGCTGAACAACGTGGACAAGGAGGCCAAGGAGCTGCGACGTAAGCTGGAGATGAGCACCGCGGAGATCGGGCTGTCGGTTCGCACGACAAACTGTTTGGAAGAACGCGGGATATTTACGGTGGAAGACCTTCTCAACAGCTCGCCGCAAGAGCTTTTGAGCATTTCCAACTTTGGCGAGAAAACGCTGGAAGAGGTTTTTAAAGCCTTAGAGGCCATCGGATTCGAGCGGAAAAATAGCCAATCTCCTCAGCCGGAACGCGTTCGATGCGCTTGAATCGAAGCGATCGAGCGCGATGCCTCGATTCCGGCGGGCCAAATTCGTCACATGACGATGCACAAGCCGCGGCGAGGTTGCCGTGGCGGGAGAACCTCCTTGGCGCGTAACTTTCGCATTGTACCCAAGAAGCGAGGCAATCGGTCCACTGGCTCCAAAGTCTGGGGCAAAGCGATCGAGTGCGCGCTGTCGGCGGCGGCGCTCGTCGCCGGGGCTGTCGCCTTGGTGATCGTGTTGCTCACGGTGGTGATTCCCGAATGGCGGGTCAATCACCAGTTTGTCGAACACACGTGTGTTGTGCTTCAAACGCGTTTGGCCAAACAGGAGGGTACGGACGGTGCCCTCTACCGCCCGGAAGCCCGAATTCAATACGAGGTCAACGGTGAGACCTACGTCACGTGGACGTATTCGCTTCGCGGCCGTTACACGGCGAGCCGGGCCGAAGTGGAAAAAATCTTGCAAACGCTGGAGCCAGGCGAGCAGTACACGTGTTGGTACGACCCGGCCGATCCAAGCGTCGCCGTTTTGGTACAAACCTATAGTTGGTGGTCGTGGCTGACGCTGGCGATTCCCGGCTCCTTCATTTTGATTGGCCTCGGGGGGGTAGTTCACAGTTTGATGACGTGGGGCAAGTCGGCGGAGCGTTGTGCGGTCTTAGCGCAACGTGCGGCGAGCGCTGCCCCGTTCGATCCTACGCGACCCGTAATCCCCCACTTCCCCTATGTCCCCAAACCGGCCAGCGTCACCGACAGCCCAGGCACGACCCTCGCCTACCGCCTCCCGAGCGTGACGGCCTCGGGCTGGAAACTATTCGGAGGGGCTGCGGCCTGTTTGGGGTGGAATGGGATCGTGGCCTTGTTCGCCTGTGTGGCGATCAGCGGCTTCCTCGAAGGACGACCGGATTGGCTGCTGACGGTGCTGTTGATCCCCTTTCTGATTGTGGGCGGAGGCATCATTGTGTATTTTCTCCGCTATGTGTTGGTGGCCACGGCCATTGGCCCCACCCTGGTGGAGATTTCCGAGCAACCGCTGTACCCCGGGAATCATTACGAATTGTTTGTTTCGCAGACAGGGCGTCTTCGCGTCAAGTCCCTGGAAGTGGTCCTCGCCTGCGAGGAGCAGGCCACGTTCCGTCAGGGGACGAACACGCGGCGCGAGAGCCTTCGCGTTTTGGAACAGCCGGTGTATCGCCGCGAGCACTTCGACGTGCGGCACGGCGTGCCCTTCGAGGCCCGTTGTCTTGTCGAGGTGCCCACCGGAGCGATGCACTCGTTCAAGTCGGAACACAATGAAATCGGCTGGAAGATCCTGGTCAAGGGCGAGGTGGACGGCTGGCCGAGCTTTACTCGCTCCTTTCCCGTAATCGTGTACCCCCCGCCCAACGGCAGCAACGGAAAAATCAAGCGATGAACGGCCCTTTAGTTCGCATCCGGTTCGATGGGAACGGCGGGACCTACCGGCCCGGCGACACGCTTTCCGGCGAATATCGCATCGAATCCGTCCCGGCCAACGAGATCAAGGCCGTAGAGGTCTCGGTGCTTTGGTATACCGAAGGCAAAGGCGACGAAGACCTGGCAGTCCACGAGTTCTGGCGGCGATCGGCGGATAGCGGCGACGGATGGGAAACCTGCCGCTCGGGACGCTTCAGCACGATCCTCCCCCAGAGTCCCTTGAGTTATCGCGGAGTGCTCGTCAAGATTCGCTGGTGTGTGCGGGTGCGGGTATTTCTGACGCGCGGCCGCGAGGTGATGGGCGAATTAGCGTTCCGGCTTGGCGACGTGCCCGCCGCCCGGCCCTCGATGGCCGAAGCCCTGCGTCTCAACGGGCGTCGCGAGTCAGTGCCCGCCAAAGCGGTCGTGGCGTGAAGCGAGGCCCGGGCCGTGCTGTTCCCGCGCCGCAGGAGAGCGGTTTCGTCATTGTCCGGACCGCAACGGGGTCGAGGGCCGCCGCAAGCGGATTCCGCCCCCATAGCCCCAGATCTCCACACTCCCTTTGCAGAGTGGCCAATCCCTTGAAAAACCCTTTTTCCACGCGCCACACGCATCCGGGCGCTATCCCCTTCTTTTTCCCGCCCGGGCACGATGCCACACAGCTCATCGAGCGGCTTCGTTCGAATCATTGGTGGGGCGAGATCGTCGGCCCCCATGGCAGCGGCAAGTCCACCCTGCTCCACGCGTTGATCCCCGAATTGAACCGCGCCGGCCGCCATACCGTGTTGATTGAGCTGCATGACGGTCAGCGGCGACTTCCGATTAACTTGGAGGAGGAGATCGACCGAAAAAGCCCCTCCGTCGTGATCGTCGACGGTTATGAGCAGCTTTGTTGGTTAAGCCGCATCGGCCTCAAGCGGTTTTGTCGCCGACGAGGCTGCGGACTGCTCGTCACCTCGCATCGAGAGACCGGCTTGCCGATGCTATACCGCACGACGCCGACCCCCGGCTTGGCCCAAACCATCGTGCGATATCTCCTCCGCGACCAGCCCGCTCTCATAGAAGAGGCAAACCTCGAAGGTTGCTTCTTGCGTCATCAAGGCAATCTCCGCGAGCTGCTGTTTGAACTGTACGACTGGTACGAGCAGCGTGCTAACGAGAAGGAACAGACCGAAGCCAATTTCGGCGGAGGTCCGAACTCGAGCTTCATCGTGTGAGGGAACGTAGGCCGGGCACCCCGCGTTCTCGAGCAGACAGCCGATCCCAAGCGCATCCCCACGACTGGACAGCCCGGACACGATTGCCGCGCGGTCTATCCTCTGATTTGCACGCGGATGCCCCTAGCCTTTGCCGCTGACGCTTCGCGGCGATTGGGAGCCATCCCGGGTCGGCATCCCGCGGACCTCGCCGTGGGCCTTGCACACTCACCACCCAATCCCCACGGAGCATGGCGAACCCCGTTCCACTAACCGGAAAGGGCAGGCGATCCGCCTGCCCACGTTCCGCCTGCGAAGTCGCGCTCTGAAGAATCTTAAAATCGACGTTTAGCCCTTGCGATGCCGAATTCTGGACCGCATCCGCCGCTTCTTGCGGCCCAGCTTGCGCCGGCCTTTTCCTGTTTTCTTGACCCCCACAATTTCCCTCGTAGCACTTCGAACTTCGAGATACTGAAATGGATCGCACGACCCGAATATATCAGAGCGGCGTTGGCCTCGACAAGGGGGGGTTGCCGACGGTAAAGTAACGGTTTTCGTAAGGCCACCAATGCGGTGCGAGAAACCACGCACTCGATCGTTGCCGCAAGGATTTTTGGGACTGCCGGCACCGGCTGAGAACGACGCGTTGCGATATGTCCACTCTTTCGGTTGAACCGGTTTCTAGCGCACGCGAGAAGAAGCGGTTCATCGACCTGCCCTGGACGCTCTATCGAGGCGACCCGAATTGGGTCCCGCCCTTGAAATGGGACCAGGAAGAGCTGATCGGCTTTCGTCCCCATCCGTTTTACGAGCGGAACCAGGCGCAGGCCTTTTTGGCCTACCGCGACGGGAAAGCCATCGGGCGGATCGCTGCGATTCTGAATTATCATCACAACGAGCATTTCAAGGAACGGCGGGGGTTTTGGGGGTTTTTCGAATGCGCGGACGATCAGGAGGCGGCCTCGGCCCTGCTGGATGCGGTCCGCGATTGGTTCTCGGCTCAAGGCATCCATCAGCTTCGTGGGCCGATGAATCCGGCCTTGCACTACGGGATGGGGTTGCTCATCGAGGGGTTCGATTCCCCGCCCACGTTCCTGATGCCCTATAACCCCCCCTACTACCCACGGCTGGTCGAAACCTGGGGCTTCCGCAAGGCCCAAGACCTCTACGCCTATTACGGCCATCGTCGTCAACTGCCAGAGAGTACAGCCCGTTTTCAACCGATCGCCGAACAAATCGTCGCCCGCTACGACATTCGCCTCCGCACGCTCCAGCGCAAGCGATTTCGTCAGGACGTGGAGGACTTCGTTTCGATCTACAATCGGGCCTTGCCCGACCATTGGGGCTTCGTTCCCATGACCCACCGCGAAGTCCAACACATCGCCAAAGGCTTGCGCTGGCTGATCGTGCCCGAGCTGGCGGTCGGGGCCGAGATCGACGGTCGTCTGGTGGGCGTGGTCCTCGCCCTGCCCGACTACAACGTCCGTCTCCGCCAAATCAATGGCCGCTTGTTTCCCTGGGGCTTTGTCCGCTTGTTGTGGAACAAGCGGGCGATCAAGAAAGTCCGCGTGGCGGCGGTATACGTCGTGCCTGAATACCGCTTGATGGGCGTTGGCCTGGTACTCCTCAGGGCCTTGGTTCCCAAGGCCCTGGAATGGGGCATGGAAGAGGCAGAATACTCGTGGGTCGCCGAATCGAATCAGCTTTCTCGGGGTGCTCTGGAAAAGGGTGGCGCCCTGCGGATTAAGAGTTACCGCGTGTACGATTGGCCCTGATGCGGAGTCGCGCCGCTGTGAAACAGATCATCGCCGTCGTCAAGCCGTATCTGGCGGAGAAGGTACTCGACGCCTTGGAACGCGCCCCCCTCGAAGCCTGCACGGTCACCGAGGTCAAAGGCTACGGGCGGCAAAAGAGCTACCTCGACCAATACGCAGGCAGCGAGTACTCGATGGCCTTCCTCCCCAAGGTCGAAATCACCCTCTGGGTCGATGAACTCCGCGTGGAAGAGGTCGTCCGCATCCTTGTCGAGGTCGCCCGAACCGGCCGCATGGGCGATGGCAAAATCTTCGTGCTGCCCTCAGAAATCCAGGGCGAATGGGCCGGTGGATCGGGATGAATCCCAAAGGCGCGATCGCAAGATGCATGGCGACGGGATCTTCGCATGACGTGGGAATACGATGTGCTTGGTCTGGGCTGCGTGGCGATCGACGACCTGTTGTATGTCGAGAGCTATCCCGCGGCCGATTCCAAAGTGCGAGTGCGGCGTCGGCAGAGGCAGTGCGGCGGCTTGACGGGGACCGCCCTGGTGGCAGCGGCTCGGCTGGGCGCTCGCGCTGCTTTCGCCGGTGTGCTGGGCGACGATGAATTGTCCAAGTTCGTCCTCGACCGCTTCCGTGCAGAAGGGATCGACGTGTGTCACGTGCGGCGGCAGCCCGACGCCCGACCCATCCACTCCACCATCATCGTCGACGAATCCACCAAGACCCGCACGATTTTCTACAGCCTGGAAGGCGCCTCGGGGGCGGAGCCGGATTGGCCGAGCGAGGAAGTGATTGGCGGGTCGCGCGTGCTGTATGTCGATCACTTCGGCATCGAAGGCATGACCCGCGCGGCGGAAATCGCCCGACGCCATGGGATTCCCGTGGTAGCGGATTTGGAGAGGAACGAGCACCCTGGTTTTTCAGGGTTGTTGGACTTGGTGGATCATTTGATCGTCTCGGCGGACTTCGCCGCGAGGTTGACGGGCGTCGCCGCGCCCGACGAGGCTGTGCTACGACTTTGGTCGAGCAAACGGGATGTCGCCGTGGTCACGTGCGGCGAGCGGGGGTGCTGGTACGTCGCCAGCGACGCCCCCGGCGTCGTTCGACATCATCCGGCGTTTCGCGTCGATGTGGTCGATACGACCGGCTGCGGCGACGTGTTTCACGGGGCCTACGCCTCGGCCTTGGCACGAGGGGTTGACCTGCCTTCCCGAATCCGCTTCGCCTCGGCGGCCGCGGCGATCAAAGCCACAAAGCGGGGCGGACAAGCAGGCATCCCCACGCGCCCGGTGGTCGAACAGTTCTTGAGTACCCAAAAGGCCGCCGAGGGGTTGTCCAGCGAACGGGGCAACGAACGATCATAATTTGTTGGGGACCTCCCGGTTCGTGCCGGACGCGATGGGGTCGTGCTTGCGTTCTTGCAACGTCAGCACCATAGTGTACACTGCACGAAGGTCCGAACGCGGACTGCTGACGGGGAAGTCGCCTCGTCCCCGTGCGGGCAAGCCAATCTTTTAAACCCTCCTGATCCTTCTTTCCCAAGGAGCACACGCCATGGCATTTGATCGCAGACACTTCCTGAAACGCACTGGCATCGCGGCTGGCTCGCTGGCCTTGCCGATGTTGGCCTCGCCGCGCGTGCTGGGGGCCAACGACGAGATCCTGGTGGGCCTGATTGGTTGCGGCATTCGCAGTTCCGAGCACGCGGCCCGACTGTCGAGCCAGAAAGGCGTGCGGATCGTCGCCGTGAGCGACGCGGACATGAAGATGGCCGACATCCGTGCCAGCGGCCTGGAGGCCAAGTTCCCCGGCAGCAAAGTGGCGCGCTACCAGGACATGCGGCACATGCTCGATCGCAAGGACATCAGCGTGGTTTCCAACGCCACGATGCAGTATTGGCACGGTTTGAGCTGCATCTGGTCCTGCCAGGCGGGAAAACACCAGTATATCGAGAAGCCGCTTTCGCACTTCATCTGGGAAGGCCGCCAGATGGTCAACGCGGCGCGGAAGTACGGCTGCCTTGTGCAGTGTGGTCTCCAGCAGCGTTCCCGCCCAGCGACCAAGAAGGCGATCGCGTGGATTCGCGAGGGGAACCTCGGCAAGGTGCTGTACATCACGTGCTTCGCCAACAAGCCGCGGGTGTCATGCGGCAAGCGGACTGAACCGCTGCCCATCCCGGACCACGTCGACTACGACCTCTGGTGCGGCCCGGCCCGAAAAGAACCCATCTACCGCGACCGGCTTCAATACGACTGTAGCTTCACGTGGAACATGGGCGACGGCGAGTCGTGCAACCAGGGGGTCCATGAGATCGACGTGGCGCGCTCCGTGCTCGGTGAAGCGGAATTGCCTCGCCGCGTGATGAGCATCGGCGGCCGCTTCGTCTTCAATGACGCCTGCGAGGTACCCAATACGCAGATCATTTACTACGACTTCGCCTCGGCGCCAATCCTTTACGAGGTCCACAATCTTCGAGCGGCCAAGGGCTCCAACCAAGTGCCCGACTTCCGCGGCCATCGGACGGGGAGCGTCGTCGATTGTGAAGGCGGCTCCGTGGCCATCACCCAAGAATACGCCAAAGCTTACGATCGAAGCGGCAAGGAGATCAAGTCCTGGTCCAGCGGCGAAACGCACTTCGAGAACTTCATCCAAGCCGTGCGGAGCGGCAAACGCGAAGACCTGAATTGCGACGTGCTGGAAGGGCACATTTCTACGGCGATCTGCCACGCGGGCAATATTTCTTACCGCTTGGGAAAGCCAACGCCAGTGGCCGAACAACGCAAGCAGGTCCGCGACATCGCGCTATGGAACGAGATGTACGAGCGGTACCTGGAGCACCTCAAGGCCCACGAAATCGATCCCGACACTTCGATCTGCGGCCCTTGGCTCGAATGCGATCCGAAGAACGAATGCTTCAAGGACAACGCCGCGGCCAACGAGATCGTGCGGGGTTTCTACCGGCCGCCGTACGTAGTGCCGGAAATTCGGCTGTGAGCATGGCAGGGCCAACCTCCGCCAGCCCCACGCCTGCCAGCCCGCAAAGACTCAAGGGCCACCAAGGAAGTTGCCTACGTTGTCCTGGTTGGCCCGCGTGCAAAGGGCGTGGTATGCCGCCGTTTCGATCGTTTCCGAGATCAGCCGCACCGAGCCGTCGCACAACAGGAAGTTGGTCCCGGCCGGGTGTTCGCTGCTGAAATTGTGGTCGTCGCTATGCTTCGAGTTGGGCGGGTAGCTGGCCGAGCCGACAAGTCTTCCCGGCGAGCAGTCGATGTGGGTATGAGTACCTACCCACGTCGAATAGTCCAACCGCGAGTTGCGTTCGCCGACCATGAACGTTTGGCTCAAGCCGTCGAGAATCTCAGCAAATCGCAAATTGCTGTTATGGAAGAACACCCCTTCGCCCCGGCATTGAGCGCCGGCCGGTAGTTCGCCACACTCGTGGGTATCGGTTGTGCCCCACACGCCCACGTAATTCGAGGTCGCATATTCCAGGACGTCGTCGTGGTCATGGCCGTCTTGTTCGTCGGCGTCGTGGTGTTCGTTGTAGAACAACGCTTTCCCGGTGTCGGACGGACAGCGGTAGGTGACGATCGGGTGGAGCCGGGCAGAGGCATTGGCCGGGTCCCAAACCGGCAGCTTGTAGTTGATCAAATTCTTTTCGACGTTGGCTTGTTCGAGGAAGGGGAGGATTTTTGCGGCCCAAGCCCAACCTGTGGGGCCCATGGCCCACGGCCGGAGCGATGCATCGAATCCTTCCCAGCCCGCAGGCAAGTGGCTGTAGGTGTCGTGGTGCATGTGCAAAGCCAAGCCGATTTGTTTCATGTTATTGGTGCAGGAACTTCGACGAGCGCTTTCCCGCGCCGCCTGCACCGCTGGCAGCAACAAGGCCACTAAAATGCCAATGATGGCGATGACCACTAGGAGTTCGACCAGCGTAAAAGCTTTTCGTGGAGATGACATGACCGATTGCCCTCAACAAAAACGTGGAGATTAAACGACTCGTTGGGAACCGTTGGCTTGAACGCCAAACGTCCGCGCGAGGAATAACGCCCCAGCCTCGTCCGATGCACACACCTACGCATAAAGCGAGCTGCGGCCGCCAACGCGTTGCACGGGAAAAGAGATCAGATGTGCGAGGGCGGCGCCCGGCTGTGGTTTGTCCGTGCCGGGCCGATCGACCATGACGGAGCAACGCATGGCGTTGCCGCAGTGTGCAGCAGCTCGCAGGCCCCAATCGCGTGGAGATACAGCGGCAATACTTTCTGGGCGAGGAAGTGGCAAACCGGGCAGGGGCCATGCACCGAGGCCGAGCCTACCGTTGGGCATAACGCGAGAAGGCCGGGCCCCTCATCGTACCCCAATTGGCCTTCAGGGCCTCCCTCACCGCAATGCCCGGAGCAGTTTCCCTGGAACGTGTGCCCACCTTCTGGCGGAATTCCGTGGGTATGGAACGAGCCCGCCCCGGTCACCGAAAACAGGTAACCGACGAGGACGAATCCAACGAGGCGCCGCGGCTGGCGACGGGACATGACGTGTCCACCTCGAGACGTTCCGTGCCAAATGCCCGAAGGACTGCAATCTACCACGGAGCGAAAAAAAATCAACTCAGCGCGTCAAAAAATAAAGCCTAGTAGCGAAAAATAGGGAGAGCTTGCCGTGGTTCTTTCCATCGTCGCACGATCCGCTGGGCCTTGGCCGCCGTAACTAACCAAAGCCTAGCGTAAGGCCGGCGAGCCGGGCGGGTCGGGGGTGTGTGCCGCGCCCGCCGACCATAATTTTCCCTTTTACCGTTACCAACGGGCGCCATCGGCATTTCAGGTATTCGCTGTTCCGACGATGCGGATTGTACCGAGGATGCTGGGGCAAGAAATCGCACGAGTTTTTGACGCACCGCGAAACGTGTCCTATATTCCAGAAGGGAGTACCTGCGCATTGCTCCCGAAGCTATTGGCGAACGAGAATGGGCCTGCACAGGAGCGTCGGGCCAGGCAGTGGGAAGTCTGAGGGTGGGAATGGAGTTCCGCCCGCAGTTCGGTCGCGTTTGTCCTTCGCTGTCGCCGAGTTGGCAGACGTGGCCCAGCGATGGAGGGACTTTTCCCCGTCACGCATCGCGAGGACTGCTCGATCCGCCGAGCGACTAAAATCGGGGAAACGGCTCGAGGATGTATCTGCCCGTGATGAACACAACCTGGTCGTGGAGATCGGTCGCGATTCGTCTGGCTTTGGCTTGCGCGGCGGCGATGGCGGTCCTGCCGGCAGCGGCCCAGCAGCTTGCTTTGCCTGCGGCGGGCGGCGCGAGCCTGAGCGATTTCCTGGACCGCGGCCAAACGCTGGAAATCCAGCGTCGCTGGAGCGAGGCGGTCGCCATCTACGAGGATGCCCTACGGCAATTTCCGGGCGATCCTTCGATCAAGCAGCGATTCGACTTCGCCCGCCAGCATTTCGACGTCGCCCGGCGCTACGCCGACCGCAGCTTCCGCGCCGCTTTGGAACAGCTTTCCACGGGCGCGACGCTCGATCTTTACGCGGAGGTCTTGTTGAAAATCCACGCCCACTACGTGGACACGCCGCGGTGGCAGGAGGTGGTGCAGGCCGGGGCGCGGGCTTTTGCCGTGGCGTTGAGCGAACCGGTGTTCCGGGAAGCGAACCTCGCCTCGGCCCAGCGGGAGGGGGTGGAGTCGCTGTTAGGGGACCTGGAACAGTTGCTGGCGGCCCGTTTCATCCAGAACCGGTTCGAGGCCCGCGCAACGGTCCAGGCCGCCGCCGCGCTGGCCCAACGCCGTGTGGGAATCCAAGAAAACGCAGTGGTGATGGAGTTCCTCAGCGGGGCCGTCAACACGCTCGATCCCTACTCGACCTACCTCACGCCCGA
The DNA here is from genome assembly GCA_937951625.1 of uncultured Thermoguttaceae bacterium. Classification (GTDB taxonomy): domain Bacteria; phylum Planctomycetota; class Planctomycetia; order Pirellulales; family Thermoguttaceae; genus CALFBP01. Next base: position 21,585 of record CALFBP010000034.1, on the reverse strand, counting down.
CCAGTTGACTGAAGTCTACTCCCAAATCGAAGGAAACTTCGTGGGTCTGGGCGTCGAACTCAAGGCGCAGGATGGCGCGTTGTTGATTTTGCGGGTGATTCCCCGCAGCCCTGCCAGCCGTGGGGGCTTGCGCGAAGGCGATCGCATCGTCGCCATCGACGGTCGCGACACCCGAGATTTTTCCGCCGACCGGGCGGCCAACTTGCTCCAAGGCGAGCCGGGGAGCGTCGCCGACATCACGATCGAACGACCGGGCGGCAGTACCCACCGTCTGCTCATTCGTCGCGAACGGGTCGAGGTCCCTGGCGTCGATCAGGCCTTGATCCGCGATCCCTCGCGCGGCATCGCGTACATCAAATTGGCCTGCTTCCAGAAATCGACTTGCCGCGACGTAGAGGAGGCCCTCTGGAAACTGCACCGCGAGGGCATGCGCTCGCTGATCATCGACGTGCGGGGCAATCCCGGCGGGCTGTTGGTCGCGGCGGTCGAGGTGGCCGACTTGTTCCTCGACCGCGGCGTGATCGTCACTACCCACGGCCGTAACGCCTATGAGGATTTCACTTACACGGCACGTGAACCAGGCACGTGGGGCGTGCCGTTGGTCGTGCTCATCGACCAGGACAGCGCCAGCGCCGCGGAGATTTTCGCTGGCGCGATCCGCGACCAGCAACGCGGGACGATTGTCGGACGTCGAAGCTTTGGCAAAGGCTCGGTGCAGGGAATCTTTCCTTTGGGCGTGGGCGGGGCCGGCCTGCGGTTGACTACGGCCAAGTTCTTCTCGCCTTCAGGTCGGCCGTATAGCGGTTTGGGCGTGGAACCGCACGTGGTCGTGCATCAAACCGCCAGACCGGTCGGCGAATCGGTGCAGGTTTCCGGCGAGGATCCCATGCTCACCGCCGCCCTCCAGGTCGCCTCCCAGCTCGTGGCCCAACGTCGCGGCCCCTGACGCCGCGCTGCCCAGCCACCTCTCACCTCCTGCCCTGCAAAGCCGCATTTCCTTTGCAGCCGGCGGAACTTCCTAAGGATTTCCGCGCCCCGCTTGTGAAGCGAAAGGCGGGATCATACCTTAGAGTCGGCTTCGCACCGCCGTCTTTTCGTGGCGAAGCCGCGGAACGGCCACGAGAAACTGAACCCCGGGAGAAGATCGCCATGCGACGCGTGAGACCGACTTGCACGTTCATTTCCGGCCTTCTGGTTGCGACCTTGCTTTCGACCTGCCCCCTGGCCGAAGCGGCGGAACACGAGCTGCTCACCGTGGCGGGCAAACCGGCCGAAGGACCGCTAGACGTTTTCCTGGGCGAGCCGCTGTTCGACATGCAGGTGGTTTTCGAGGGCAATGGCGACGTACGCGAGCCGTACCTGGCCATTGCCGTCGACGGAACTCTTCTGGCAGTTCGCAACAACCAGCGGCAGCTCCGCCGCAGCGAAGACGGAGGCCAGACCTGGGGGCCCATCCTCGACGTGCCCATCACCCATTCCGACAGCAACATGATCGTCGACGAAACCACCGGCGACATCCTTTCCGTCCGCATGTGGGACACAACGGACGTCGTGTTCCGCAGCACGGACCACGGCAAAACCTGGTCGCAGCAGAAGACCACGATCCAGCCCAATGCACTGATGAAACGGTGGGAGGAGACGGGCGAGAAGAAACGGGCCACGAAGGCCGACCATGACAAGCCCGGGACGTATTACCTGCACGCCAATGCGAGCGAGTCGGGCGTCACGTTGCGACATGGTAAGTATCGCGGGCGGTTGCTGGTGAGCGCCACCTTCCGGCCGCACGCCAAAGCCCATCCGTCCGATCGCGAGCCTGCCGACGCGATCTTCAGTTGCGCGCTGTTCAGCGATGACCACGGCGCGACATGGCAGGTCAGCGACTTCTTTCCTGAAGGCTATACCGAGGAAGCGGCCTTGGTCGAGTTGCACGACGGTCGCATCTACTACAATTCTCGCAGCCACAGCGGGTATTACGATAAGAAGCTGGCCCGCCAACTAAGGCCAGACGAGACCTTGCGGCGCGAGGCCTGGAGCGACGACGGCGGCCAGACCTGGAAAAACCTCCGCGTCAGCCGGGTGCTTCCCGACGGGGGAGGATATGGCAGGGGCTACGGCATGAAAGGCGGGCTGACACGCCTGCCCGTCAAGGGCCGGGACGTGTTGATCTTCAGCAACGCGGACACCGCCGGAGGGGATCGCAAGAAGATGACCGTCTGGGCCAGTTTCGACGGCGGCATGACCTGGCCCATCAAACGGCTCGTCTATGAGCCTCATGGCGCCTATTCCTCCTTGGTGGCTGGAAGGCCCCAAACCCCGAGCCAAGGCCGTATCTATCTCTTGTTCGAGGGCGGGCCTGCCGGCCAGTATTCCGCCATGCAGATCGCACGCTTCAATCTGTCGTGGGTCCTGCAAGGCGAACGGACCGGCGATGGCGCGGTGCCTGATTGGGTCGAGTCGGCAGCAGGCGGGAAATCTCGCTGAGCTGGCAAGACGACGCCACGGCCTGCCTTCCCCAGAAACTCAAGACTCGCTACAATGCCCCGCATCGATGGCGGGACGCGGCTGGTGATGGACACTCAAGGGTTTCGGAGGGACGGCAGGAAACCGCGGCGGGAAGAAGTTCCGGCCGACGCCTCGCTTTGCGCGTTCTGCAACGCCAAGTGTTGCCGCTACTTCGCCTTGCCGATCGACACCCCGACCGAATGGGCGGATTTCGACTCCATCCGCTGGTTCCTTTTTCACGATCGGGCGGCCGTGTTCATCGAGAAAGGCGATTGGTATTTGCTGGTCTATACGCCTTGCAAACACCTTCGCGACGATCATTTGTGTTCGATCTACGAAAAGCGGCCGCAAATCTGCCGGGACTATAGTACGGTCGACTGCGAATACGAAGACGATTGGGTCTACGATCATTATTTTGAAACCGCCGAACAGGTCGAAGAGTACGCCGAGGCCGTGTTGGGGCCACGCGATGGACGCTCGTTGCGAAGCCCCAAGCCTGCCTCGCCACCTTCGGCAATGCCGAAGTCCCCAAGGGGCCGCCGAACGAGCCTTCCGCGCTCCACCCGGCGGCCATTTTCCAATCAGAATGGCAAGCCCCGGAACTCGAGAACCTGAGCCCTTGGATCCGTGAGCCAGACCAACCACATCACCCCCCGAACCCTCAAGGGTTTCCGCGACTATCTGCCGGAGGCAGCCAATCCCCGCGAGCGATTGGTCGACACGGCGCGACGGGTCTATCGCTCCTACGGCTTCAGTCCGATCGACACCCCTGCGCTGGAATATCTGGAAATTCTGTCCGGCAAAGGGGGCGAGGAAAGCGACAAGCAGCTCTACAAGTTCCAGGACCACGGCGGTCGTTGGGTGGGGTTGCGGTTCGACCTGACCGTGCCGCTAGCCCGCTTCGTGGCCCAACACGCAGCCGAACTGACCTTCCCCTTCAAGCGCTACCACATCGCCACGGTCTGGCGCGGCGAGAACACGCAGCGCGGCCGGTATCGCGAGTTCATGCAGTGCGATTTCGACACGATCGGCACCCGGGCCGTCGCCGCCGATATCGAGACGGCCCTGGTGATTCACGACCTGTTGCGGACGATCGGCTTCGAGCGGTTCCGCATCCACGTGAACAACCGCATGGTGCTGACCGGCCTGTTGGAGCAGCTTGGCCTGGCCGACCGCTCGGTGCTCGTGCTTCGCGCCTTGGACAAGTTGGGCAAGATCGGGCCTGAGGCCGTGGCGGCGGAAATGCGCCACACGGCCAACGTGAGCGAGGCCCAAGCCGCCCAGGTCCTGCGATTGGCCTCGGTGGCGGGAAGCAGCGACGAGATCTTTTCGCAGTTGGAACCGCTGGTCGCCTCGAACCCAACGGGCCAGGAGGGGATCGCGCGGCTCCGCGAGGTCTTCGCCGCAGTCCGTGCCGCCGGCGTGCCCGAGTCACGCATCCAACTGAACACGGCCATTGCCCGAGGATTGGACTACTACACCGGCACGATCTTCGAGACCTACCTAGACGACCTGCCGCAGATCGGCAGTGTGTGCTCCGGCGGTCGCTACGACAATTTGGCGGGACTGTACACACACCAAGAACTGCCGGGAATCGGCGCGTCGTTGGGCCTCGACCGACTTTTGGCCGCGATGGAAGAATTGGGGATGATCGAGAAGGTGGCCACGCCGGCCCCGGTGTTTATCCCCTACTTCGACGCCAGCCGGCTTCCGGATTACCTGCGTCTGGCCGCGGCGCTGCGGAGCGCCGGCATCGGCGTCGAGGTCTTTCCGGAACCGAAAAAGCTTGGCCAGCAGCTCAAATACGCGGACCGCCGCGGCTTCCGCGTGGCGATCATCGCCGGCAGCAACGAGTTCCAAAGCGGCGTCTGCCAGGTCAAGGACCTCGCCAGCGGTGGCCAACAGGACGTACCCTTGGAGCCTGACGCCGCCAGTCTGGTCGCGGCCGTCAGGGAATTGCTGAGACGAAACCCAAGTTCGGCTGGACTGGACACCTGACGACCGGGTCGCACACGAAACAGGTTGGTCGTCAGAAAAAAATCGAGACGAGACCCGACGCCATTGGGACATTCGGATTTTGTCTTATGGCCAATCGCGACAACCACTACGAGGCGGCCTTCGAGGCGTACCTTCGATCGCGCGGGACGCCCTATGTGGCGGTCGATGAGGCACGGCGAAGCCTGCTCGCCGACGGGGAGTCGATCAAGAGCCTGGATTTCATTGTCTCGTCCTCCGGCCCCGAGGTTTGGTTGGTGGATGTCAAAGGGCGGCGTTTTCCCTCGGGCGACGAGGTTTCGCGGCACTATTGGAAGAATTGGTCCACCCGCGACGACTTGAAAAGCCTGGCCCACTGGGAAGAGTTGTTTGGGGCGAATTTTCGCGGCCTATTCGTGTTCGCGTATCACGTTCTGGGCGATCGCGCTCCTTTGCCCGCCGAGGAACTCTTCGAGCACCGCGGCTGTCTGTACGGCTTTGTGGCGGTCACGTTGACCGACTATGCCGCCAATTGCCGCCTGATCTCCCCGCGGTGGGATACCGTGGCCATGCCCACCGAGCAGTTTCGCCAACTCGCCCGGCCAGTCGCCGTGTTCCTTTCCGGGCCGGGGATGCAATCGAACGCGGGGGAAGCTCGGGCTTCAACGACTTGAATTCATCGTTGCCCTTTGGATAAGGGGCGTAAAGGGCGTCCGCAGTAGCGGTCCGTCACGCCCTTGTCCCAGCCCTTGGCGACATGCTTGACAGCAGCACGAGAAGGGGCCATCCTACGATTCGGAAAAGGTCGCGCGCGGCGGCTGCGCGGGTTGGTATCCCACTCTCTTGTGGGTTGGATTGGGGCTCGGGTCGGGCGAAGCCTCTCATCTGGAAAAAAGGTGGCTTGCTATGGCGGTGATCTATCGGGTGAACATGTCGGACCTTTCCGTGCGAGCGGAACCTTACGAGGGCTCTGCCTATGACGGTTTGGGGGGGCGAGCCTTGACCTCCCTGCTCGTCGCCAACGAGGTCCCCCCTCGTTGTCATCCCCTTTCCCCGGAAAACAAGCTGGTCATCGCGCCGGGACTGCTCACCGGCACGGGAGCGCCCTGTGCTGGCCGGATTTCCGTGGGCGGGAAGAGTCCGTTGACCGGCACCATCAAGGAGAGCAACGCGGGCGGAATGGGGGCGTTGCACCTGGCGGCCCTGGGCATCAGAGCCATCGTCATCGAGGGGGCGGCCCCGCCGGGGCGACGCTATCGCCTCGTGGTTACCCGCAGCGGAATCTCCATCGAGCCGGCCGACGACCTGGCCGGCTTGGGCAACTATGAAACGGTCGCTCGGCAAGTGGCCCGATTCGGCGACAAGGTGTCGTGCATCAGCATCGGACAGGCAGGCGAACTTCGTGCCGCCGCGGCCAGCGTGGCCATTACCGACGTCGAGAATCGCCCGACGCGGCATTGCGGTCGTGGCGGGATGGGCGCGGTGATGGGCGCCAAAGGGGTCAAGGTGATCGTCGTCGACCCCACGGGGGGAGAACGGACCCCAACCGCCCAGCCCGATGCGATGAAAGCCGCCATCCGCAAATTCGCCGACGCGCTCCAGCGACACCCCCTCACCAGCAAAACCCTTCCACAATATGGGACGAACGTCCTTGCTCACGTCATGAACGAGGCAGGAGGGTACCCCACGCGGAACTTCAGCCAAGGCCAGTTCGAGGGAGTGGAGCCCATCAGCGGCGAGCGGCAGCATGATGTCATTCTGGAGCGAAACGGCGTGATTGCCCATGCCTGCCATCGCGGCTGCACCATCCGTTGCTCGCGGATCTATGTCGATGCGGAGGGCAACTACGTGACCAAGGGGCCGGAGTACGAGACGGTTTGGTCCCATGGGGCGGATTGCGGCATCGATGACCTGGACGCCATCGCCCAGATGGACCGCCTCGACGACGACTTGGGCTTGGACACGATCGAAACCGGGGCCACGATCGCGGTGGCCATGGAGGCTGGGCTGTTGCCCTTCGGCGACGCCGCAGGGGCCATCCGACTTTTGCACGAAGTGGCCCAAGGCACGCCGCTGGGCCGCCTAGTGGCCTCGGGCGCGGCTGTGCTCGGCAAGGTCTACGGCGTCTTGCGGATTCCCACGGTCAAAGGGCAGGCGATTCCGGCTTACGATCCCCGCGCGGCCCAGGGCATCGGCGTGACCTACGCAACCTCGACCATGGGCGCTGACCACACGGCCGGCTACGCCATCACCGCCAACGTATTGGGCGTGGGAGGGCGCGTGGACCCGCTCAGCCCCCAGGGCCAAGTGGCCCTCAGCCGCGACCTGCAAATCGCCACCGCGGCCGTGGACGCGGCCGGGTTGTGCCTGTTCGTGGCCTTCGCGATGCTCGACGATCCGGCCGCGCTCGAAGGAGTCTGCGAGATGTTCGCCGCCCTGTATGGCCGTCCCTTCGCCGCGGAGGAATTCTCAGCCCTCGGCAAACGAGTGCTTGCCGCCGAACGACGGTTCAATACGGCGGCCGGGTTCGGTCCTGCCGACGACCGCTTGCCCGAGTTCTTCAAGACCGAAAAACTCGACCCGCACCAGGCCGTGTTCACCGTGCCCGACGAGGAACTGGACACGGTGTTCGATTTCGTGGCCTGAGCCGCCCCGATTCAGGGCCTGTCGCGGTAGAAGATCGCCAGGCGATTGCCCAGCCGGCCAGCGCTGGCCGAGAATTGAAAAGACCGCTGAAAGTCGACGGGGTCGAGCAGAAAGTAGCGCCACGCGAGCGGGCCGCGGCGTCCGCTGAGGGAACTGTGGAAATCGCCAGCCCGGCCTAGAAGCGCATCGAGCGTCGCCTGGCCCCAGCCCTGGAGCGGGCGCCCATCCAGCAGCGGCGCTTCGAAGATTGTGCGCGTTCCTCGGGGCTCTTCATACACCAGACCGATCCAGCGACCAGGCAAGTCGAGTTGGGCTACCGTGTGGATGTCTTTTCCTGCCGGTTCGAAGACCGCATGAAGCCGCATCCGCTGAATTACCGCCTTGGCTAAATCACCGCCGGCTGAGGCAGCTTCGCCAGCACGCGGTGGACTCGACGGCTCTAGCGAGACGGTCAGACCATCCACGGAAATCGGCTTTTTGCCGCGATTGGCTAGGGCAAGCTCGATGCCCGCCTCAAACGGCATGGCAAGCATGTTCGTCAAGCCGTTGCGATCCAAGAGAACATAGTTGGGATAATTGCCGTGGCCCACCAGGCCCGGGAACCAGAATCGGACCGGGGCGGCGATTGAAGGCTTCGGATCGCCGTCCACGCGGACCTCCAGCCAAAGGTCGTTGTTCGATAAGACGCTCTTGTTGGCCGCCAGCTTGGTCCAATGGACGATCCCCGCCCCGTCGATCAAAATCATCCGCTCACGCTGACCAGGCTGGATCGTCTTGGGGCCGGAGCTGGGGCGTGGCCACGGGTCGAATTCGCGATGCACTCCCCAACCGAATTGCTCGTGGCGATAGACCGCGGCGGCAAGCCACGCCCGGGGAACCTGTGGGTCCGCCGCGGAATAGCTCTCGACGGCAAGCTCCTCGGGAAATGTCACGTGGTCGATCCACCACTCCCCTTCGCTCGCGCCGTGGAGCACGATCTTCAGGCCCTGGCGATAGGTCAGACAGGTGAGCACGGGATTGACGTCTTCGCTCAATTGCGGCGCCGCTTGCCACAAATCGGCTGGTTGGCATTCCAACCGGGGCTGCGTCTCCCCGTCGAAGAAAAAGGTCAAGCGTCCCTCGTCGCGGCTACGGGCCAAGCGGACCACGGCCCCTGGGCCAGTCAACTCCGCCAAAACATGGCCCTCGGGGCGTCTCCCTTCGATCCGTGCCCGAACCACGCCGCGCTTCACGCCGTCGCGCACCGCAAGCCGCTCGGAGTTCATCAAGCGGTCGACGATCACCGCAGGTCCGGGCAAGGGCCGGGCGTTTTTCCATGCGGCCAGCCCCTCGCCCGGCGGCGCTTCCAGCACCCGAAGGTCGCGGAATTCCGTTCGTGAGTTGTGATCTTGCAGTCCGATCCAGCCCTTCAAGTGCCGATGCTTCAGCTCGGGATGACGGCCTGTGTGACACTGCTGAACCAATTCGCCATTCATCCACACGGCGATCATCCGGCCGTCGGCCTTGATGACCAGCCGATTGAATTGGCCGGAGCGATCGGCGCGGGCCAGAGGCGGGACGTTTCCATAGATCGCGCCCGACGACTGTTTATCGAGTGGCTTGTCCAGCGGCAGGTCCCAAATCTGAATTTCCATGCCATCGCCCGACGGCCACCCCTGCCGCGGCGTGCGAATGCCCACGCCCGAGTTGCCGCCCTTCTGAATCCTATATTCGAGCGACAAGGTAAAATTACCGTATTCCTTCTCCGTGCGGAGGTAGTTGCCGCCCTCTTTGTGTACGATCAGCAAGCCGTCCTGGACCGTCCAAGCACTCCTTTCGCCCGGAGTCCACCAGCCGCTCAGGTCCTTGCCGTTGAAAATTGGTTCGCCCGGCGGTTCCTCGACACGCATCTCGGCCAGGCTTCCTTCACCAGCCACGACGGCCAGCCCCAAACCGAAGCGGCGTTCGGGCGCCAGCGGCACTTGCCAGAGGGACCGCCCGTCGATCGAGAGGTTCAGCATGCCGCCCAGGCGATGCAGCTCCGCCTGATGCATCCCGCTGGAAAGCGGTGCGACCGGGCTGCCGCCGGCCAACGTTTTGACGCCATCGTCCAAGCGACCGCAGGTTTCGCCCTCGCAAAGCGTCAACTTCAAGCCTTCACCGTTGGGGACCTCAGGCAAGGCGATTTGCCAGGCCCCGCCTCGGCTCACGCTCCAAGTGAAACGCAGCCGGAAATCCCCGAACGTAAAACCCGACAACAGCGGCGTCGACGCCTTGCTGCCGTGCAACAGCCCCCGCTCCATGCGCCAACCAGTGGGAGATTCCCTGCCGTAGTCCCACCCGGCGAGCGAATCGGGCCGCATCAGCCGCAGGCCCTTGTCGTTGCGCTCCTCAGCGCCCACCGCCCTGACGAGTGACAGCCAGCAAACCGTCAGTGCCAACATGCTGGCAGAACACTTATGTCCACCAAACCGCAACTTCATTCAAGCATCCTCGACAATGACTGGACGCGCCTCTCTTCCGGTGTGTCTCTGCTAAGGGCAAGAAGAGGGACAATTTCTACAATTCAAGAAACTCTTCGACGGCGTCGCGCATCACCTCGGGATCGGGATCGACGCCGGTCCATAGGCGGAATTCGATCGACGCCTGCTGGATAAAAACTTCGAGCCCGTCGATCGTAGCCGCGCCGCGCTCTTCGGCCTCGCGCAGCAGCCAGGTCCGCGGCGGGTTGAGAGAGATGTCGGCCACGGTGGCCCGGGAACTGAGCTGGCCCAAGTCCAAGGGAAGCGGCTCATCCGCGTCGGCCGCCGCGACTTCCACGGCCGAGACGAGGGCGTCGACGTCGGGACCGACGGGAAACATCCCCTCCCAAACGACTAACGAAGCGTTTACCCCAAGGGGGCCTTGCAGCAACTCGACCAGCGCGCGGCCCTCCGTCTCCCCACGTTCGACAACGACGATTTCCGCGGGCCGGGCGAGGGCCAATTCCACGGCGATGGCTCGCGCCCTACGGCCAGCGCCAAGCAGGACGATGCGTCTTCCCGCTGGGTCCATACGTCGCCGCAACGCAGCGATCAGCCCTTGCCCCTCGGTGTTTTCGCCCGCCAGATCGTGTCCCTCGCGGACTAACAGGTTGACCGCGTGCGTGTGTCGGGCGACCTCTCCCACCCGATCCAAGAGCGGCACGATGGCTTCCTTATGCGGATCCGCGCAGTGGCCGCCGCGGAATCCCATCGCCCGAATCCCGCGAACCGCATCGCCCAAGTGCTCCGGCAAGACCTCGACGGACAGGTAGCGCCAATCCAGCTCATGACGGGCGAACGCCCTTTCCATCATGAATTGGGTGGGGTTGCCGGCAATGGGGTGACCTAACAACACCAGGATCGGCTGCACCGAAGGGGAGTCGCACACGGCCGCGGAGTTTGGCTGGTTGCTTGGCGCCCGTCGTGCCCTCGTGGCCCAGTTCACATCGGACGCGCCATCACGCCCCATTCTTGCCGTCTTGACGGCGCATTGCAACACCCCAGCCGTGTCGAGCCGGACGGATTTTATCGCGTGCCCGACCGGCGTGGGCGGCATCGGCAAGCGTCCTCGCGGCGTGGGCAGCCATCAACGAGCCGCCGCTGCGCGGAACAAACCGCCGCGTGATCAGAAAGGCCGATACAGGTCCACGCTCTTCTCAGACAAATAGCCGATGCCGAGCTTGTCGAGCAGGTCTTTGGCCTCGTGAGACCAATAACTCGGCGGCGGCACATTGGCCATGCGCATGGTCTCGACGTGTCCATCGAGAAAGGACACGCAGGCGATCCGGCCGCCATGCCGAAAATGCGTGCCCGGCGTGGTGAAAAAATTGTAGTCCTCCGGTCCTTGGATGTAATAGTTCTCTTCGGCCTTGGGGGGCGTATAGAAACTATTGATCCAAGCGGAATCGGTGAACAGGACCTGTCGTCCGGTCGAGGGAAAATCGGCGAATCGCTTCACGATCACTTGCGGCGGCCAGTAGTTGGGCGGCGGCCAATAGGTCGTGCCGCAGTTCTGATTGTAGCCGTACCCGCCCGTCCCGCCGTTGTACAACAGCGACAACTGCCCGCTGGCCAACGACGGGCACTGAAATACGCCCCTGTTGTTTTCGATATACCGGGTGATGATCCCCTTGGTGATGTCCACGTCGTTGGTCATGTAATTGACCTCGCCGAACCAGCACACGGCGTAGGTCCAGGTGGGGTCTGGGGGAAATGACGTCGGCGGCAACACCCGATGGACGTCGTGGTACAGATGCACGGCCAGCGTGTTCTGCTTCAGGTTGTTTTTGCACTGGGTGGTGCGGGCGGCTTCCCGGGCCGCTTGCACCGCCGGCAGCAACAGCCCGATCAGAATCCCGATGATCGCGATCACCACCAACAATTCCACCAAGGTGAAGCCGCATCTCGGCGCGTTTCTCCCGCATAGGGCAGCGCGAGAAAACATGATCGTCCTCCCTCGATCGGCGCAGATTCATCTCGCACAGCGCACCCAAACTCCAAACGATGCTGCACGAGGCCGATCGACTATCTAAGCTGGAAGATAATTGTCAGTGGCACCTGTCCCTCGCAGGCCGCCACAAACCTCGCGTTGGTAGGTCTTCTGACTCCCGAGCCAGGACCGTCCGGCCTTCTCGTCGCCGCGAATCTTCCTCTGCTTGGCGACAATGGCCCAAAGACTGGGCGGACCTATTCTCCTCGGTTACAGCGGCGGGACCGTTCCGGACTTGCACCGGATTCCCTGTTCGTCGGCCCTTCCGCTCGAAGGGCCGACCACCAACGCACCGATGAACGGCATTTTTATATCACAAGCCGGGCATGCGGTCAAAGGTTGGTCCACCAGGACGGCTTGCCGGCTTGCTGGATTGTCCAGCAATGCTACCAGCCCGCCACATCACTTTCCGCCACGAACACGGTTGAAGGCGTTTTCCTGACGCGGCCCACGGCGTGCTTTCGATTGCCGCGGGCAGCAGCTACAATCACGCTTGCGTGCCTTTGCGAGGATGCCCCTGCTCGCTTTAGGAGGACGAACATGGACTGCCGAACCTACTTCCTGATCCTTACCCTTTGGCTGGGCGGTTGCGGCGCGTGGTCTTCTCGGGCCGAGGAAACCGCGGCGCTGCGGCTGGTCCCCTTCCCAAAGGAAATTCACCTCCAGCCCGGCGAATTCGCATTGCGAGGGCCGCTGGTGCTGGTGCATTCACCTTCGTTCAGCCGCGCCGCCGGGGAGGCGATTCGCGAAGAGTTTCGACGGGCAGGGTTCGATCCGCCCGGCCTGCGGCCTGTTGCCGATCAAGGCCGGCACCATTTCGAGCTTGCCAGCACGGCCGTGTTGGACGCGGCCTCGCCGAGTTCCGGCCCGAAACTCCGGCCCAACGCGCCGCAGGGACATTATGGCTTGGACATCGCGGCGGACGCCATCCGCGCCGCCGCGAACGACGCGGAAGGCTTGCTCTACGCCGCCCAGACCCTCGTGCAGCTCATCCGCGCCAATCGCCGCGGCGATGCCTTGCCATGTTTGACGATTCGCGACGAACCTTCGCTCCGCTGGCGGTGCTTTCAAGACGACATGACCCGCGGCCCCAGCTCCAAGCTGGAAACGCTCCAGTTCGAGGCCGCCTTGGGCGCCTATTTGAAGATGAACCTGATGACCTATTACATGGAGCATCAATTCGCTTTCAAAAAGCACCCCAAGATCGGGCCGCAAGACGGATCGCTCACGCCCGAGGACCTTGCCGCGCTGGTGGCCTTCGCCAAGCCGCTGGGCGTGGACATCGTCGGCAACCAGCAGTCGTTTGGCCACTTTGCCCATATCCTGAAGCATCCCGAGTATGCCCATCTCCGCGAAACGCCGGACATCCTCTGCCCGGTCAAGGAAGAGAGCTACCAGCTCTTGGACGACATGTACGCGGAGGTCTGCCCCATTCTGCCCTTCCCGTTTTTCAACGTGTGTTGCGACGAGACGTTCGGTTTGGGCGAGGGGCCCTCGAAGGAGTTGGCCGAGAAGATCGGGGTGGGCGGGGTCTACGTCCGCCATATCCGCCGCATCCACGAGCTGCTCACCCAAAAGTATAAAAAGCGGATGATGATGTGGGGCGACATCATCCTCATGCACCCCCAACATCTTGCGGAGATCCCCAAGGACACGATCATGCTCACCTGGGCCTACGATCCCCGGGCGAACTTCGAGAGCCAGATCATTCCCTTCGCCAAGTCGGGCTACGAGTTCTTCGTTTGCCCCGGTGTGAACAACTGGAGCCGCATTCTGCCCGACTTCGATTACGCCATGATCAACATCGCCAACTTTGTGCGCGACGGGGTGAAGCACGGGGCGATGGGGATGATCAACACGGATTGGGAAGACGACGGCGAGGCACTGAACGCCGTCAAATGGCACGCCGACGCCTGGGCCGCTGAATGCGCTTGGAACGCCTCGAAGACGCCTCGCGAGGACTTTCAACGTCGGGTAGGCGCGGTGCTTTTCGGCGAGCAAGGCGATCGTTTCGGCCGAGCGGTAGAGCTGTTGGCCAAGACCCACCGCATGCCAGGCATGGAAGGCATGAACAATCGTCGCTTCTGGCAGAACGATTTTTCGCCGCAGCGAGATCCGAAGGCCATTCGGGCCTCGGCCGAGCGGCTTTTGGCGGTCGTGCGGCCCGCGATCGAACACTTGGAGGCCTGCCGCCGCGAGGCGATTGTCAACCAGCATATCTTGGACGTGTTCTTATTCGGCGCGCGACGCATGGAGTTCATCGGCCAGCGAATGCTCGACGGTCTGGAAGCGGCCCAGCTCTACACGCAAGCCTACGACGGTCCGGCGGCCGAAGCCCTGCCCAGGATCGAGAAGGCCGAGAGCCTGGTGCGGGCCAATCGGGAGGCCCTGGATCAGCTTCGTCGCCAGTTTGCTACGCTTTGGCTGAAAGAAAGCAAGCCCTACGCGTTGGATTGGACATTGAGGCGTTACGAGGCGGCCCTCGCCCGGTTCGACGGCCTGCTGAAGAAACTGGCGGATGCCCGGATCGCGTTGGAGCACAACAAACCGCTGCCTCGGCCCGAGGACTTGGGCCTTGCCTTGCCCCCGGCGTTTCCCCGGTATCTGCGTCCTAAGCAGGTCGTGGCCACGCCGCTGGCGGCGGAAACGCCCTGGGCCGACCCGAGTGCCAGTCACCGCTTGGGGCTGATCGTTCGGGCCGGGTCGGTGGATCGCTTCGAGCTGCCTATCGAATTGGCTGTCTCCCTGCCCGCCAGTGCGCTCGAAAAGCCGGTTCGCGCCTTCTGTCAGCTTCCGGGCAAGGCCGCGGAGGAAATCCCGGCGCAACTCGACACTGGTACAACAAGCAAGGGCGATTCGGAAGGCCGTGCCTCGAGGCCGCGGCTGGTGCTGTTGATCCCCGGCCCAATTCCCAAAGGCACGGAAGCCATGATCCACGTTTACGTAGGAGTGGACTCCCAACCTCATCCGGCCGCCGGGACAGTCTCGACCCGCGACGCCCCCAAGGGCATGAAATGGATCGAAAACGATCGGGTGCGTCTGCTGCTGGGGCCGGAGGGCGCCCACGTCTATCGCTGGGAAATCAAGTCGCTTGGCGATCGCGATCTCACGGAGCCTGGGCAAACGGGTTGGGCAGGCTTTTCGGACTTGGGCGGAGAAGACCGCCATGCTCCGTACACGCTCACCTGCACTGCCCGCGGACCGGCACTCGTCCGTTACCAGTGCATCGCGCCCAGCGGCCAGGTGAAGACGATTAGCCTCTACGCGGGCTGCTCGTGGATGGAAGTCGTGCTCAGCGAACCCGTCTCATACTATTGGGACTTCGACGACCCGAAAAACTTCGCCGCCGAATTCTCCACGCCCGGCCGATACTTGTTTTCCACCGGCGCGAGCGGACCGGTCGGCAAACACGCCGACGGAGTATCGGCCCAGGTCAAGGCCGCCGGGGCCCAATGGGCGATCAAGTTCAATGACCAAAAGCTGGCCTTGGGGATGGCCTTGCCGGAAGCATCGGCCGTGATGGGCATCGCGCCCGGTTCTGGGGCGGGCGGGGTGGGCATCGAGGGCTCGAGCCCGGCCAGCCACTTCATCACCTTTGCGGGCCTGCTGGCTTCCGATCCCAAGGAGACGATGACTCGATTGCAGCAGACGCTCGATTTCCGTAACCTGCCGGAAATCGTGGTCTATGCCCTCGAACCGGCAACAAAATAGCCGTCGTAGGCAGCAACAATAGCCGGGACGCCGAGCCTTGACTGCTTTTCCCGTGGATGCGCGGAGGGCCACTGGGGAATGTGGCTGGCATCGGCGTTGCTGTTCTTGATCGAGGCCGACCCGCGCGATTTTCGCTTCGTTCCACGTCCCGAGGGAGCGGAACTTTTTGAGAATTGAGCTACGTTTTCGTGGTCGCCAGGTCCCCGTTCTGGCCGCCGCGAATGCGGAGCTTGGGAACTTCGACCGTCACCGTGGTGTGCGGCTCCACGGATCGGGTGAGCCAGACGCTGGAGCCGATGACCGAGTCGTGGCCGATCACGGTCTTCCCGCCCAGGATCGTGGCGTTGGCATAGATGATCACCCGGTCCTGAATGGTGGGATGACGTTTCGTTCCGCGCACCAGGTTGCCATCGGCATCGGTGGCGAAACTCAGGGCGCCCAGGGTCACGCCTTGGTAGAGCTTCACCCAATCGCCGATTTCGCACGTTTCACCGATGACAACGCCGGTGCCGTGGTCGATGAAGAAGTGTTTGCCGATCTTGGCGCCCGGGTGGATGTCGATCCCCGTTCTGCTATGAGCCCATTCCGTCATCATTCGGGGGATCAGCGGGACACCTAGCTCGTGCAGGAGGTGGGCAAGCCGATACACCGTCACGGCCTCCAGGCCGGGATAGCAGAGGATCACCTCATCGAGCGACTTGCAAGCAGGGTCGCCGGCATACGCCGCCTCGACATCGAGGGCCAACACCCGCCGCAAGTCGGGCAATTGTTCGAGGAATTTCAGGGTGATTTCCTGGCCCAGCGACTCGAAATCGGCCCGCTGTTGAAAGTTGCACCGAGCCCCCTTGCCTGCCTCGTGGCACAGCGCCCTGGCGATTTGGCCGGTGAGCTTGTCGTGCAAGTTATCGATCAGGTCGCCCACGTGATACTCGACATTGCCTAGATGCAGCCCGTCGCGGCGCCGATAGCCAGGATAAAGCACCTCCTTCAGCGACTCGGTGCATGCCACGATCGTCTCATAATTCGGGAGGGAGCAATACCCCAGATGGGCAGTCGACCCGACTTCAGAGTATGTCTCCACCAGCCGTTCGGTGATCTCGGGAAGGCGTTTTTTCAATCGAAAGTCCGTTGCCATAGTGCCAAGCTCCGTAACACGAGCCGCCACAGAGGATGGGCAGCACATACGCATTTCGCGGGGAACGTCAGAAAGGTCCGGTCTAGCAGACCGGACCCGTACAGGAGCAGTGACAACGAACGCGTGGGAAACGGGCCATCGCTCGATTTCCTAAGAAATGCCCGGTACCTGGAATCTTATGATCCCCTAAGGCAAAAGGCAACTCGCTCTGGTTAACTTTTCGGCCCGCTGGGGTCGGGATGTTGATGCCGTCCGCGCGGATCGTCACGGAGTGCTGTATTACGCGGCCTCCGCATCTTCGGCGTCGGGTTCCTCGAAAAACCGCATCAGGTCGGCTCGTTCGTCAAAAGGGTGGGGGCTTCCTTCCCGCGATGGGGAAAGTTGGGGCTGGGGGGCTGTTTTCTCCACCGACGGCTTTGGGGCCGGGGCGGCGGGTTCCGAATCGTCTGCCTCCCATGGTGGCAACTGCGCGAGCGGGGTAAGGAAATCAGGTGGAGAAGTCGTCGAATCGGGCGGACTGGAGGGAGTAACTGGCTGGGGAGCCTCGCTGAGGACCTCGGGCCTTGCCTCGGGTGGTGTGCGCGTTTCGACGGCCACCAATTCTTCAGGTGGGTCTTCGGAGGGCTTTTTCCGGGGCGATCGTGGGGGGAACTTGCGCGCTGTCGACGCGGCAGGCCGGATCAGCCCGTGCTCCGGCAGCTCGCGGATTTCCAGCCGCAAGGCTTGGAACATCCTGGCAATGTGCTCATGGCAAGTGAACACCAGGAGTTGATGGCCGCTGGAGGCAAAATCGTAGAGCGCCCCGGCCGCGGCCTTGGCCCGCTGCGCATCGAAATTGACCAACACGTCGTCGAGCACCAAAGGCAGTTGAGCGCCGCGCCGCGCATAGCTGGCGGCCAAGGCCAGTCGCAGGCAAAGGAACAACTGTTCCCGCGTGCCCCGGGATAGCGTCTCCACGGAGAACGTCCGTTGCTCTTCGTCGTCTAAAACCAGGACGTCTTGATCCAGCGGCGTCCAGACCCGGCGGTAACGTCCCTCGGTCATCCGTTCCAAATAGGTCGAGGCCTCTTGCAAGGCCTCGGGTTGCCTGGTGTGCTCGTAGGTCTTGCGGACGTTCTCCAACACCTTGTGCGTCAAGGCCAGCACTTGCCAGCGGCGGATCGCCTCGTCCAAGCGTTTTTCGACCATCGCCAGTTCGAGCCGTTTGACCGCCGGCGCGCGATTTTCCGCCAGTCCCTTGGTTTGCTCGGCCAACTGTCCCCGCTGTTCGTAGCGCTGTTTCAATTGCGCGGAGCAGGATTCCAGGCGTTTCTGGAGTTGCTCACGGCGGATTTCCAGGCTTGGGCCCTGTGGATCGTCCACCTGCTGGAGCACCTCCATTTCCGTACAAAAGCCGCCGAGGGCCGCGTCGATCTCGCGCTGGAGGGCATCGCGCTGCGTGCGGAGTTCTAAGGCCCGGGCCTGATCCGCCGCGCGGCGGCGAAACTCGACCTCGTCGGCCACGCCGGTCTGGTCGAGCAAGAGCCGCTTCAGCCGCTTCAACCGCATCAGGCCGAGCTTGGCACGCAGACGTTTGGGCCGCATTTGCCGGGCCTGGCGCAACAATTCCTGGCGGCGTTTCCAGCGGGTTTCCTCGAGGCGAAGCCGCTCGATTAAGGCGTGGAGCCGCTCGGCCGGTGACCGGCCCGCCTCCTTCACCTGCAAATCCTCCACGAGCTGAGCGATGCGCGTGGTGAGGCTCTCTAATTCCGCCGAACGGTGTTCCAACTCCTCGCGGCGGCGCTGGATCCGGTCGTGAAGCTCCTTGATTTCGCCGGCGTGGGCAGCCAACTGGCGGACTTGCTTGGGCGAGACGCCTCGGGGAAATCCCGCGGCCACGACCGCCTCTTCCCAACGCCGCCGGGCATTGGCCAAGTCTGACTCCGCTTCCTTGATCCGGACCGCGACGGCCTCGGTCTGCTGCCGGGCGGTCTCGCGTTGGGCGTCGAGCGGAACGAGTTCCTCCAAGGCGGCCAATTCGCGCTCCGCGGCCTGAAGCCTCGCTTCCAGCGTCCCAGGGGCCCGTGGCAACTGCCGATCGAGGGAATCGCGTTCCTCCTGCGTTTGCTTGATCTGCGCCCGCACCGCGCGGAGTTGGGTTTGGCATTCTTCCAGTCGCCGGGCGTTGGCCCGTTCCAAGAAGAGCTTCAGCACGATGGAAACGCCCGTGAAGACCAGCCCGAACGACGCCAAAGGCCAACCCAGCGAGCCTACCAACGACGTGGGACTGAACACGTTCCAGATCGTCAGCAACACCAGCAAGATGCCTGCGATGAACAACCCTCCGAGGGCGGTCAATATCCAGCCGGGAAGCATTTGCTGGTCGAGAAGCGTGCGTCGCTGGTCTTCCAATTCTTCGCGGAGTCGCTGCATCTGGGAGAGCCGCTGCTCCACTTGCAAACGGCGGCGGAGTTGGGCCACCAGCGCACTGAGCCGCTCCGTGGCGGCGCTGAGTTGCTTTTCGCCGCGGGCGTCGAGCGACGATTGCAACTTGGCCGCCAGCGACTGTTGGGCTTCCTCGCCAGCCGCTGCCTGGGCACGCAATTCCTCGAGTCGCGCCATGCAGCGGCGGACTTCACGGGCCACGGGCCGAAGGACCGCCAGCGCGCGGGGCGAAAAGGCCGGTAGGCTTCCTTCGGGCAGGCGCAGACGATCGCAATGGGTCTTCCATGCGTTTTCGTCAGCGGCGATCTCGCTTTCCAGTTCCAGCACCCGGTCCTCCAACGAGCGGATCCAATCTTCCTGTTCGGCCAAGGCCTCGATGCGGGGGGCCTGACGTAGCACCGCCTCGTCGATTTTTTCGGCCTCGGCCTCGCGGCGCAAACGCTGGTATTCCTGGTCCAATTCCTCCCATTGCCGCTGCCGCTTCGCGATCGCTTCGTTGATGCGGTCCAGGCGGGGGACATCGGCCTCGGGCAGGGCGCCGACGTTGCCGAGCGCGGCAAGCTGTTCTTCCAGCAACCGGCGTTTTTCCAACCGCGGCCGGATGGCTTGACCAATCTCGACGATCCGCAACTGACGGGTAAGCTCCCGACTCTCTTGTTCCAGTTGGATGGTCTCGCGATCCACCTGATCGCGCTCGCCGGCCAGGCGGGCGTAACGGCCGTTGAGCGAACTGAGGCGTTCGATTTCCTCTTGGAGCCGGTCGCGTTCGGCCAAAGCTTGGAGAACCTGGCACGGGCCGCCGGCAGCGTCGATGAGTCGATTCCGCGATCCCCGCAATTCGCGCATCACGTCGATCAGCGAGACGCGGTCCAGTCCCACGCTGAGGTTGTAAAGCAACGCCGCGGCTTGCGTGTCGTTGAGCGTGGCCAGTGCCTGGAGTTCCTCCAGGCCCACGGCAAAAACGTTATTGAAAATCGCTTCGTCGATGTTGCACAACAGGGCGGGAAGAATCGTCGGGGCGTGTTGGAACCCATCCGCCCCGACCACCTGAAGCTCGTCCTCGGGACCGCCTTGGCTGGAGCGGTCGAAGCGGCCGATGCGGAACTCGCCCTGAGGACCGCGGATCCACAGCCAGCCGCCCGCCGCACCTCCGTGGCGAGGCGGCAGGTACCGGCGTCGCTGCGGCGTCCAACCATAGAGCACCGCGCGGACGAACTGCATCAAGGTGGTCTTTCCGGCCTCGTTGGGACCGAAGAAGACATTCAAGCCCTCGTCCAGCCCCTCCAGGCGAAGCCCCGTCCAGACGCCAAAGCCTTCGATTTCGAGGGCGGTGAGCTTCACGGCGTGGGATCCTCTCCGCTCAGCAGGTCGTAGCCCAGCAGGGCCGCCTCGCGGACGATTTCGTCCCGTCGGTTGCCGGGGGCAAGGGTGGCCGCCATAGCAAGCGGACCGCCGCGCTGCGACGCGGACAGATAATCTTCCAGCGACAACGGCTCGTCCGGATCGGCTTGGACACGCTGCAATTCCCGCAAAAAGTCGCCCAAGATGGTGGGCTGTTCGAACCACGCCGCCGGCAAGACGGCTGGTGGCTCAACGGAAAGCTCTAAGCTCCAGACGGCGGGCGAGCCGAAACCGTGTTCGCTCCGCAACGTCTCCAACAGACTTCGGCCCAGGCTACCCCGCCGCAATTCGGCCAGTAGCGGTCCCTCGCCCACCATATTCCACGAAACGAACAGCTCCACGCCTGGATTCGACTGCCGCAGGGCATCGATGCGGTCCACCATCCGCAATTCGAGCTCCTTGTGCGTCATGGCCGAATCGACCACGATCCGCTCACGCTGCCAACGCAACACGTCGCACGGGGCAAAAGTCGTTCGCACCCGGCGTTGGGAATCGACCTGCACGATGGTGCAGCCGTGGGGGCCGATTTGCCGTGGCTCTCGTCCCTGCGGCGTGCCGGGCCAATGCACGATGCGCGGCTCGCTAACGGGGGTCGCGCGGGTGTGATTGCCGCCTAAAGCCCAGTAATCAATCGTGCCCGAAGCGAGAAAATCCCCCCCGCCGCTCAATCCTCCATTCTTTTTTTCCCCCTTGCCCGAAACAGGCTCATGATGCACCACGGCGATGCTGCACAAGCCATCGGAGGCAATCGCAAAATCTGGCCACGGCGGGGGTGAATCGCCATGCCGACTCCACCCCACCACGTTCGCTACCGGCTTGCCCTCGCGGCGGTGTGTAAAGCCCTCGATCCGCTGGGTAGGAAAACGATGTACGTTTTCTGGGAGTCGAACGGAGGCAGGCCAGGCCTCGGGCGGGTCGATTTCGCCCCCAGCCCAATACACCGCGATGCCTCGCTCGGCCAGCCGCGCGAACTGCTCGGCTAGAAACAGCGGGCCGCGAGGACCGGTTTGTTGGGGATCGAGTACATCGCCCGAGAGAATGAGAAAATCCGCCTCTTCGGCGAGTACGACCGCAAAAACCCGCTCTGCCGCCCAAAATGCGCACTCGACGAGCACTTCCCGAAGGTGCTCAGGAACTTCAGCAAGTCCATACGGCGGCAATTCCAAGTGCAAGTCCGAGGCGTGGACGAACCGCAGCGGCAACTGGGACATCGGAGCCTCCCTGCCAGTCAAAACCCGCCCCCGCTCGCCCAGGGCCGTAAACCTTACCCATATCTCGATCTCGGCCACGATGGGTTGAGC
>CALFBP010000033.1 GCA_937951625.1 uncultured Thermoguttaceae bacterium | reverse complement strand
TTCCAAGTGCAAGTCCGAGGCGTGGACGAACCGCAGCGGCAACTGGGACATCGGAGCCTCCCTGCCAGTCAAAACCCGCCCCCGCTCGCCCAGGGCCGTAAACCTTACCCATATCTCGATCTCGGCCACGATGGGTTGAGCGGGCGCGGTGACCGCTTGAGCCACGGGGTCATGCCCGCCCACCATTTTAGCCACAACCACTCTGCCGATCTTCAGGCGAGGGTTTCCCCAATCGGAGCGGGAACTTGGTACCCCATAGTCTAGCCGGAATCTCCGTTTCCTTCTACATGGATTCCGTCAACTCGCCTGACGGCCTGACGGCCTGGGAGCCTGATAGGCCTGGCGGCGTGACAACAAGGCGCGGAGCGCTGTCCCGGTTACAATCCCCGGCTCCCTTGCCCATCCTGCTGGCCTTGCGGCAGGTAAAACACGCTCTTTTGGCATGACTTTTGCTGTGAAATTTAAATCCAGTCGTCTTTTCGGTGCGAAGAGACTGGGAGTGGCGTCACGCTCCCCCAATGGGCAAAGCAGCTAGTTTGATTTGACTGAGCCTTTGGGGCATCGGGGACTGAGAAGAGACTTTTTTTGGGGCCGGGAGAGAGAAGAGGCGGAAATGGGTGAATGTGGCCGGTTGCGTGCTGGACACGCATCCAACGATTCTTGGCCCGGGTGAGGGTAATAAAGGCATATTGGCCACTTCAGAGCTCTCCATCTGGAACAGAGAGGTACTTTCGGAACAGAGAAGCGTCCTCCCGACGGGTCGGAAGCACCCGCTTCCGAGAAGTACAGGCGAGCTGGGGTTCAGGAGCCCGAACTGACCCTCGCTCGCCTGTTCTATTTTGCTGTAGCATTTTTGAACACTTGCTGCAAAATTCCCTCCAGCGTTGGTGGGGTTCGCTGTGCTGTACCGTGGAGCGGAAGCTCGCGAACGCTCGAAGCGACTAACGGTTAATTGAATCTTCACCCCGGTTTTCAATAATAGTGATTTTTCCATCCCGCTAAGTAATTAATCCCCTTTTCTCAGAACCGTCGCGCGTTACGATATGCGTGTTGGTTTTAGATCGCAGCGCCGGACAGGGTTCGGAGTGATGAGGTTTTTTGCCCCGGCCGCAGCGTTGGATCGAGGGGGGGCCGCACGCTTTGTCGGACGGATGAGGAGCTAGGTTAGTGGGTTTCGGCTTTGCCGGGAGGGGATTTCAAACCGGGGGATTGGTTCGATGCTCGAACTCGAACAGGAAGCACGGCGATGGACGGTCGCCGACGCCTCCGAGCTGTACGAAGTGGCAGCTTGGGGTAAAGGATATTTCTCGATCAACGATTTGGGTCACGTCTGCGTTCACCCCACGAAGGACCCCCGCCGTAGCATCGATTTGAAGCAGCTCGTAGATCGTTTGCTCGCCCGCGGCATTCAAACCCCCGTGCTCATCCGCTTCGGCGACATCCTCAAGCACCGGTTGGGCGACATCCACGCTGCCTTCCAGCAAGCCATTCGCGAGCACGACTACAAGGGGGGCTACCAGTGCGTCTTCCCGATCAAGGTCAACCAACAGCGGCAGGTCGTGGAAGAGGTGATGGATTTTGGCCGGCCCTATCATTTCGGCCTCGAGGCGGGCAGCAAACCCGAGCTGCTGGCCGTCATTGCCGTGGCCTCCAACGACATGCCGATCGTCTGCAATGGCTTCAAGGACGATGAATTCATCGAGACGGCGATGCTGGCCCAAAAGATCGGGCGGCAAATCTATTTGGTGGTCGAAAAGTACACGGATTTGGGGGTCATCCTTCAAAAATCGGAGGAGGTCGGAGTTCGGCCGCGGATCGGTGTGCGGGTGAAACTAGCGACGCCCGGCTCGGGTCGGTGGCAATCGTCGGGCGGGTATCGATCGAAGTTCGGCCTGAGCGTGTCCGAGATTCTCCGTCTGCTGGCCGAGCTGAAGGCCCGGGGCATGGAAGATTGCTTCAAGCTCCTGCATTTCCACCTTGGCAGCCAGATCACCAACATCCGTCACATCAAGCGGGCGCTGAACGAGGCCGCGCGGGTCTATGCCGATTTGGCGAAACACGGCGCCGGTTTGGAGATTCTCGACGTAGGCGGAGGATTGGGGGTCGATTACGACGGCTCGCAGACGAACTTCGAATCGAGCGTCAATTACACGCTTCAAGAGTACGCCAATGACGTTGTGTTTCATATCCAAAGCGTGTGCGACGACGCCGAGGTCCCCCATCCGACGATTTTTTCGGAAAGCGGCCGGGCCGTGGTCGCCTATCACAGCGTGCTGGTGTTCAACGTCTTGGGGGTGGCCGATCTGGCGGAGAACGGGGTGCCGCAACAACTGCCCGATGATGCCGAAAAACCCCTGGTCGATTTGCTCGACACCTACCAGGGAATCACCGTGCGGAACGCCTTGGAGAGCTACCACGACGCTCAACAGGCCTTGGACATGGCCATGAGCCTGTTCGGAGGCGGCTATTTGCCCCTCTCCCAGCGATGCCAGGCGGAGAACCTATTCTGGGCCATTTGCCGGAAAATCCAGCGGCTGATGCGGCAGATGGATTACGTGCCCGAGGAATTGGGCGTCATCGACTGGCTATTGAGCGAGACCTATTTTTGCAACTTCTCGTTGTTCCAGTCGATGCCCGATAGTTGGGCCATCAAGCAGCTTTTCCCCATCATGCCCATCCACCGGCTGACCGAGCGGCCCACGCACCATGCCGTGCTGGGCGACATCACGTGCGACAGCGACGGCAAGGTGGACCGCTTCATCGACCGCCGCGACGTGAAGCGGACGCTGCCCTTGCACACCTTCGACGGCAAGCCGTATTACCTGGGCGCGTTTCTCGTCGGGGCCTATCAAGAGATCCTCGGCGACATGCACAACCTGTTCGGCGATACGAACGCCGTCCACGTCCGTATGGACTCCAACGACGACGTGGTCGTCGAGGCGGTGATCGAGGGCGATCGCGTGAGCGAGGTGCTCCAGTATGTGGAGTTCGATCCGCGTGTGTTGATGCGGCAATTGCGGTCGGCCGTGGAGCAGGCCATCCGTGAAAACCGCATCGACGATCGGCAGGCAGGGCGTCTGTTGCGGTTTTACGAGGCAGGCCTCGAGGGCTACACCTACCTCGAAGACGCGCACGATCGCTGAAAACGCGATGGAGCCGCAGGAACTCGTCGGTTCCGCGGTGCATCGCGCTGGGGGTTTCCCCGATGGAGACGCTCGTTCCCACGCTGGCCGGTTTGGTCTTGATGGCCTTGGTGGTGTATCTGTTTCGCCGGGTGGTTCGGGCCCCGCGGGGCGTCTCGCGCGAGGACCCGCCCGGAATTCGCAGCGTCGCCGTGTTTCGCGGCGACGATCCCGAGCTTTTCTCCGACGACCGCGCCGACGAAGCGTATGTGGGCGTGCGTCTGTTCCGGCAACTTTGCGAGGCCCTGTCCGCTCCCGGCATCGTGATCGAGCAGACCGGCCCGGTCCAAAACGCCCAAGGTCTTCGCTGCCTGGTGGATGGGGAGCCGCTGGGCGTGGTTCTGGAATGGGTCGAGGGACGCTGGGCGTTGAGCGTGGAGTGGGTGCCGCGATCCAAGGCCGAGGTCCGCCACGTGCTGCTGGCCCAGGAGTTCTACGCCCCGAACGACTCCCAAGCCCTTCGCCGCCTTCTGGTGATGCTCGACGGATGGCTCAAGGCCCACCCCAAGTTGAGCCACGTCGGGTGGCACCGCAAAGAAGATTGGATGGACCAACGCCCGGCGGCCCCGGCGGCATCACCGCTGGAGCCGTGAAGCGGAATCCGGCATTGGCCTGCGCCTTCCGCCCAGGGCCTGCCGCGCGGAGGCGGTCTTATCGGGAATCGGGGTTGGACAACGGCGGGAATCAGCCGGTCAGGGGGATATTGAGTTCGGCCAGTGTCTGGCGCAGCCAGGCCAGCGAGCGCTCGATCATCGGCCCGGCCTGGCCCTCGCACTCCATGCTGAGTACGCCTTGGTAACCGTGGTCGCGAAGCAGCACGAGGCATTGTTTGATGTTCTCGGCGTTCACGCCATCGCCCAAGGCGCAATGGCTGATGGCGATTCCCGCCTGTTTGCCTCGAACCGAGGCCGCCAGGGACTCCGAGACATCCTTGATGTGGACGTGGCTTACGCGATCGAGGAACCGCTTCAGGAACGCCACCGGGTCTTGGCCGGCGATGTAGGTGTTGCCGGTGTCCATGTTCAGGCGCAGATAAGGGCTTTTGCAGAAATCGAGCATCCGGCCCATGAATTCCGGCTTTGTCGTGAAATAGCCGTGCGGCTCGATGTTGACCGTGATCCGATGGGCCTCGGCGATCTCCAGGATTTGCTCATAACCCCGGCGCATCTGATCCATGGCCTCTTCATCGGTAAGCCCTTGGGGGGCGTGGAGGCCGTCGGTCGTGTCGACGCAAGGGCAGCCCACCTGCGCGGCCCATTGGATGGCCTTGATCACGTAGGGGACGCCGCGCATGGGGGCGTCCTTGTTCGACATGGGGTAGGCCGCGTCGACCTGCGAAAACTGCACGCCGTGGGCCTCCATTTTGCGCCGCAGCAGCACGGGGTCTTCGTATAGGGCCACGTGCGGGAAATAGCCCAATCCTTGGATCCAGCTTACGCCATCGATCAGCCCGCACTCGATGTAATGCACCCCGTTGCGCTGAGCCCATTCGAGGCATTTGTCGAAGTTGAAAAAGGCGGAATTGAAAGCGTCGGTGTGAAATCCGATCTTCATAGGCGATTGCTCCCGAACTTGGCGTTTCTCGTCTTCCAAAAGACGAGGGGGCAGGAAAACGGCAAACCTCGCCCCCTCGCCTCCAGATCGATCAGGGTGGCCACGGCGATAGCGTCCGGGCTACTTCCGACCGCCTTTGGCCTGGTCGTGGAGCTGCTTTGCCCGGGCGGCAATGGCGTTGGCCACACCCGCGTCAAGCACTTTTTGCATGGCCTCGGCGACCGCCTGGGGATCGCGGCTGGCGATCTTGGGTGCGATGTCCACCGCGGCCTGAGCGGCGGCTTCCTTCAACGTCGGCTGGTCTAGGTACGAGACCGCCAGCCGTAGGGTCTGGCTTGACGGAATCCGGGTCAAGACGGCCAGGGCAAGCTGCTTTTCTTCGGCCCGCTGGGCGACTTCCATCGCCGTGCGGAACATTTCCAAGCGCTGGGCCTCGGGGAGCTGGAGCTGCCGGGCGATGCGGATGTAACCCCGCAGCGCGCGAATCTGGTATTTCCCCTCGCGATCGCTCTGGGCGATGCGCAGCAGGGCCGGGGCCGCGTCGGCGTTGACCCAATTGCCCAGCACCCGCGTGGCCGCATCCTTCAACGCCGGATCATTGGACTCGGCGCTGGCCACGACAACCTCCAGGGCCTTGGGCCCGCTGACCTTGCCCAACAGTTCCAAAAGATATTCCTGCTGGGCGCCGTCGGCCTGCTTGAGGGCCTCGGCGAGTTTGGTGGCGGTAGCGTCGCGGTCGCCCATGCGCAGCGCGGCGGTTCGCAAGGCCCGTTGCGCCGTCGTCCCTTCGGCGCCCTCGCGTTTCAAGGCCCTTTCCAAAAGCATTTCCATATCGTTGAGTTCGGCCAATTGGCCCATCGCCGTGATGGCGGCCAAGCGGACCGCCTCGTTGGGGTCATCCAGGGCGGCCCGAACCGCGGGGACGGCGGCGAGAATGCGGCGGGCCCCGACCAGCTCGAAGAGCACGGCCTTGGCCTTGGCGTCGGCCTGGGCCAATCGGGCGGCGATGGCGGCATCGACCTCTTGGCCTGAAAGCCCCTTCAGCCCCTCTTTGGCCGCGGCAGCCACCGCGCCCTCGCCGAGGGCCGCGTCCAACAAGATCGCAACGGACGAAGCGTCGCCGTGTTTGGCTAGCACGCGCACGGCGGCCTCGCGCACCTCGGGCGACGGACTTTTGCTGGCGGCGAGCAACACGGCCATCGGCACTGGTTCCTTGCGATCGCCCAAGGCATGGAGCAACAACGCTTGACGCTCGGCGGGCAACTTCTCCAGTTCACCCGCCAAGGCGGCCGAAAGGGCCTCGCCGGGGATGTCGCGGGCCAACGCCAAGCCAAGCTGGAACTCGTCGCTGTCCTTCGACCGCAGCGCCGCGAGCACGGTTTCCGCCGCGTTAGAGGGAACGAGCCGCGTTTTCCGGTCCAACGCGGCGATTTGAATATGCTTAGCCACCTTGGCGGCGCGCACGGCGTCGTACAGGCCCACGGCCTCCGCGGTATTTCCCGCGGCGACCAGCCCTTCGGCGCAGGCCAGGGCCGCGTCACCCAAGGCGTCTCGGACCGGGGTCTCGGTTGCCAGGGCCTCGCGGATCGCGGTGGCGGCCTGCGAGGTGCCGATGCGGCCCAAGGCCCCTGCGGCGGCCGATGCCACCGCAACCTCGGAATGTTTCAATAGTCCCTTGAGCAGATCGACGGCCTTGGCGTCTTTGCGTTGTCCGATGGAGTCGATCACGCCCACCAAGGGGCGGCCCTGAAGTTTGTCTGCCGCCTCGCGCAGGGCGTCGTCCACGGCCGGGTCGGGAATCCCTTCCAAGCCGAAGCGGGCATACAAATTGAGCTTCTCATCCGGCAACAGGGCGACCAAGGCGGGAATGGCCTCCTTGGTCCCGATCACCGCCAAGCGCTGGCAGGCTTTGGCCTTGTCGAAGATCGGCGCGTCGGGATTGTTGAGGATCTCGACCAACTTGGCCGCCGGCAAGGCCATGATTTCCTTGGAATTGGTCTGCGCCCACGCCGTCGGTGCGGACACGAAAAGCATCAACAGAACCAAGACTACGTTTCGCAAGGCACACATGTTAGACAGCTCCTGTTATCTCTCTGGAGGCGATTTCACACCGCTTTTGCTAACCAATCGCCTGGTTTGCCGGCTCGCAGCGATGACGGCCGGTGACGAACCCTCAGGCCGCAGAGCACGCTTTGCCCGCCGCCCGCGTCTTTTCGTCTCCCAGCGTTCGTAACCCATCGTGCTTCAGATCCGCCACGGATCCCTCAGTGCGCGAGAGCGCATCCGGTTGGCCTCATCGTCGCCAACGAACTCGATCTTCTCTGGATCGAAGGTGAGCGTCCGGCCCAACTGCCAGGCGATATAAGCGGCGTGGCAGATGATGTGGCTTTGGGCGACGACTTCGGCGTTGGAGTGGGCGGGTTTCCGGGTCTTGATCGATTCGATGAAGTTTTTGACGTGGCTGACGGCCGAGGTGCCTTCCTCGGTGAACTGCTTCTGCTCGGCGCGGAGCTGGCCGGAAGAGAACTCCAGCCTGCCGCTGTCGCCGGTCTCGACCCAGCCGTCCTCACCTTCGTAACGGACGCTGCACGTGCCCAGACCCATCCATCCCTTTTCCCGCATCACCAGCTTCAAGCCGTCGTCATAGGTGGCGATGCAGCCATCCTCGGTTGGCTGGTAGTTGACCGGCATCTTCTGGTCGTTCGTACCGGCCCAATTGCAGAGGTCAACCGTGTGGGCGCCCCATTCGAGAATCCCACCGCCATGGAAATCGAAGAAGCCCCGCCAGCCGCCGGCAACGTACCGCCGATTGAACGGCCGCCACGGGCAGGGGCCGAGCCAGAGGTCCCAATCGCACTCGTCCTTGGACGGTTCGGGCTCAGCGGGCAGCCAATCGTGGGTCACGGCCGGGTGGAGCGTGTTGGCGTGAACGGCGGTCAGCTTGCCGAGCTTGCCGCTATGGCACAAATCGGCGGCGAAAATGAAATTGGCGATGCTCCGCCGCTGCGTGCCCGCCTGATAAATCCGCCCATAACGCCGAAAAGTCTCGGCCAAGGCCAGACTCTCGGCAATCGTCATCGTCGAGGGCTTCTCGCAGTACACGTCCTTGCCGGCCTTGGCCGCGTAGATCGAGGCCAGGGTGTGCCAGCGGTCCCCCGTGGCGATCAGCACCGCGTCGATGTCCTCCCGCGGCAACATTTCCCGGAAGTCCCGGTACATGGCCACGCCGGGGCCGTACTTCTTTTCGGTCCGTTCCTTGACGGACTCGCGCCGGCTCTTCTGCGGGTCGGCAATGGCCACGAATTGGAACACCGGTTCGTCCATCATGCAGCCCAGCACGTAGCTGCCGCGTCCGCCGATGCCCAAGCCAGCCAAGGTGATCCGCTCGCTCGCCGCCACGGCGCCATCTTTGCCCAACACCCGACCGGGAATCACCAGCGGCGCGGCCACCACGGCGCTGGCCTTCGCAACGCCCGCTAGGAAGCGTCGCCGCGTCATTGATTGCTGTTGCGACATCGTCAGTCTCCTCAAAGGAATCCAAGTCCGGACCCCATCGTACTCCATCCCGTGTCCGTCGTCGAGTAGGAGAGAATGCCCGCGGGCCACGTACTGGCCGACCAGACAAAGCGGAGAGAATAGCCTGCCCTGTTGTGTGGCGGCAATGCTGCGCCGCGGCGCGATCGCGGATTACGACTGTGCCCGAAGCAATTCTTCCAGCGCGGCGCGGACCCCGGCGGATTGCTCTTCGAGGGCTTTGAGGGCGTCGCGTTCCTTTTGAACGACAGCGGCCGGGGCGCGACGAACGAAGTTTTCGTTGTCCAGCTTTTTGGCTTGGGCGGCGATGCGGGTTTCGAGTTTGGAGAGTTCGTCTCGCTTTCGAGCAATTTCGGCCTCGACGTCGATCAACCCGGCGAGATCGACGAAGATTTCCATGCCGGGCAGGGTGGTATTGGCTGCCAGAGCAGGCCGCTTGACGGTCGGCCCCAAGGCCCCGGCCCTGGCCCCGGCCATCGACTCGAAATAGGCCGCCATGGGCCTGAGCAAGTCTGCGGTCGCGGCATCGCAGAGCACCGAGAACTCGATCCGCTTTCGCGGCGGGACGTTTTGCCGCGTGCGAATCTCGCGCACGGCCCGAAGTACCTCTTGAAATCGAGCAAATTGCGTTTCGATGTGCGGATCACGGCGTGCGGGATCGCTTTGCGGCCAAGGGGCAACGATCACGCTGGGGGCCGCCGCCCGCGGCGCCTCCAACCCCCGCTCGGGCGCGATCTGGCCCAAAAGCTGCCAGACTTCTTCGGTCAAGAACGGGATCATCGGGTGCAAGAGGCGCAGCAAGGTATCGAGCGTGTGCGCCAGCACGCGCTGGGCCGTGGTCCGCCGGGCAGCGTCTTGGAGCCGCGACTTGACCATCTCCACGTAGAAACTGCAAAACTCGTCCCAGGCAAATTCGTACAGCACTCGGGCCGCATCGGCGTACTGATAGCGATCGAGCAACTCGGTCGCCTGCGCCGTCACCGTGGCCAGCCGGCTCAGCACCCAACGGTCCTCGACCAGCAACTCCTGGTCAGTGACGGGACCGCTGATGTAGCCCTCCAGGTTCATCAACGTGAAGCGCGAGGCGTTCCAGAGCTTGTTGCAGAAGTTGCGGGCCATTTCGAAGCGTTCGCTGACCACCGGCCCGCGCGGCAACGCCTTGTCGGCCGGTTTCTCGGCCCATTGCGTGGCGAAATCCTTGCCGCAATGGCCGCAGGTAATCCGCGGCAACATGCGGTTTTCCTTGGTCTGCTCGATCAAGGCCCCGCAATGCGGGCACTCGAAATCGACCGGCATGCGGATGTCCTGCGTTTCCGTGGTCAGATAGGCCAGGCCGAAGCGGAGGCTGTCGGCGCCGAACTTTTCCATCACGTCCACCGGGTCCACGCCATTGCCCTTGGATTTCGACATGCCCTCGCCGTAAGCGTCGAGGATTTTCGGATGGACGAAGACCTCGTGGAAAGGCACCTGGCCTACGTTCTGAAGGCCCATCAAGACCATCCGCGCGACCCAAAGCGTGATGATGTCGCGGCTGGTGATGAGCACGCTGGTCGGGTAGTAGTACTTCAGCTCCGGCGTCGGCTCCGGCCAGCCCAACGTGGAGTGGGGCCAGAGGGCCGAGCTGAACCAGGTATCCAGCACGTCCTCCTCGCGCACGAGCTTGTGGCCAGGCACCGCGTCCTCGGCTAGGTCGGCCTCCTGCGAGCAGATCAGCCAGCCGCCGTATTGCTCGTCGGCCTGCCACACCACGTCGCTCCGCCCGGCAAACGCCGCTTGAAGTTCCCGCTCGCTGGCCGTCTTGCAGTACCAGATGGGAATCTGGTGTCCCCACCAAAGCTGACGGCTGATCGGCCAGTCCCGCTTCTCGCTGAGCCAGTCGAGATAACCCTTGGCATAGCGCTGGGGAAAGATCTTCACGCGGCCGTCGGTCACGGCGTCCATGGCCATTTGGGCCAGGTGGTCCATCTTCACGAACCACTGGTCGGTCAACAGCGGCTCGATGGGCGTTTTCGAACGGTCGGAATGGGCCAAGTCGATCGCCCGGTCCTCGACCTTAGCCATCAGGCCCAGTTTTTCCAGGTCTGCCACCACGTTTTGGCGGGCCTGCATGATGGTCTGGCCGCGGTACGGGCCTGCATGATCGTTCAATGTGCCGTCGGGATTCAGAATGTTGATCATGGGCAGCTTCTGCCGCAGGCCGACTTCGTAATCGTTGGGGTCGTGGGCCGGGGTGATCTTGACGCAACCCGTGCCGAGTTCCGGCTTGGCCCACTCGTCGGCCACCAAGGGAATGGGCCGGTTCACAAGCGGCAGCATCACCATGCGGCCGTCGCGGGCCATGTCGCGGAGCTTCATGAGTTGCGGCAAGAGGGTCTCGCGACGCTTGCGCACGTCGTCCAATTCGGCCTGGAGTTCCGCCTTCTCTTTTTCCGGGGCTTCCTCCAGCCGGGCGCGGAGGTCTGCTTCGGCCCGTTCCAGGGCCGCGGCGGGGTCGGGGTGGACGGCCACCGCCGTGTCGCCGAGCATGGTTTCCGGCCGCGTCGTGGCGATCATCACGTGCTTCGGTTCCCCCGGCTTGGGGTCGATCACTGGATACAAGAAGTACCAGAAGTGCCCCGGCACGGTCTCGTGGAACACCTCGTCGTCCGCCACGGCGGTTTGCAGCAGCGTGTCCCAGTTCACCATGCGTTTGCCGCGATAGATCAACTTCTGACGGAACAGGCTGAAAAACGTGTGGCGCACGGCCCGGGCACAAATCGGGTCCAGTGTGAACCGGGTCCGCTGCCAGTCGCAGCTACAGCCCATCTGCTTCAACTGGCTGAGGATGCGGGCCTCGTATTCGTCTTTCCAGGCCCAAATCCTTCGCACGAGCCCCTCGCGGCCCAAGTCGTGCCGCGTTTTGCCTTCTTCGGTAAACAGGCGACGCTCGACCACCGCTTGGGTGGCGATTCCCGCATGGTCGGTGCCCGGCACCCAAAGGGTCTCGAAGCCTTGCATCCGTTTCATGCGGATCAAGATGTCTTGGAGCGTGTTGTTCAGGGCGTGCCCAAGATGCAGTGCCCCGGTGACGTTGGGCGGTGGGATGACGATCGTGAAGGGCTTACGACCCGGATTGGGCTCACTGTGGAAGTATCCATGCTCCTCCCAAAACGGGTACCACCGCTGCTGGGCCGCAGCGTGATCGTATTGCTTGGGTAGGTCCTTGAACGAAAGAGTGCTCGCCATGGGCCCGCTGTCGCTCCATGCCAAGTGAGATACTTTCCCGTCAGGCTTCGATCGACGAGGAATCCCCTATCATAGCCGTGTTCCCACCTGACGGGAAACGCTATAAGGGGGGGCTTTATACCCCACAAACTCAGCCTGGCAACGACGCAGGCAGCAAATTTTCAGCACGGCGAGACCTTGGCGTGGTCGTAGGGCGATCCGCCTGGCGCAACCTAAGCCCTCAGTGGCTTGTGCCTTGTTGTCCCCACGTAACAATGGCCGCCCGGCCAGCGGCCAATTCAGGGCGCAGTCTGCCACTGCCTTGGCATCCAGGCCAGCGATGTGCCTTTTCAGAGGGCTACCAAATGGCGCATGACATGGACCAAACTGGCCGCGTACCCTCTCTCTTTTAGAACATCGTCTTGCGGACGGTATCCAGATCGACGCCGAGCACCTCCTTCGCCAGGCGGGCCAGAACCGCCATGTCGGCCTGAACGTGGACCGTGCGGTGGCAGTGGCTGAGCGACTCGCCCGGCTTCAGGGCCGCGGCGGGCGAGAGCGACTCGATCTCGTAGAAGGGCCCCAGGCCCGGCTTGCCCGGTCCGAGCGGACCGTCGTTGTAGGAATTGGCCACGTCGCCGACGAAAGGCTCGGCCTGCGGCAACTGCCAGAGGTTGTTCAGGTAGGGATGCTGGGAGGGGTCGTCGGGCATCGTGAAATGGACGAGCGTCAGCACGCCGGTCTGAAAATCGATCGAGCCCAACACGTTCTTCGCCCGACGCTGCGAGGTGCCAATCTTCGAGCGGTAGTTGCCGTCGCCGAGGAAGAGGATGGCTTCGGGCAGGATTTTGAGCCGCTCAGGGGGAACCACGCCAAAGTAGTCGGACCGCACCACGGGACCAAGGACGCTTTCGTCGCCCGGCTTGTAGGGAACGATGACCACCGTCTTGGGCGCGCTATTGAACATGCCCAGCATCCAGATCGAGACCAACCCTTTTTCCTTGGTCAGGGCCTCGCCTTGGTTGGTGATTGTGTTGGCCGTCTCGTAGCCCACCCGGCGCACGCCCGGCTGGCTCATCAGCTCGGCAGCCGCGTGGCCAAACAGTGCTTTCAGGTCTGCCGTGTCGAGCAGGCGCACATCGCGGGTCACCGCCAGATCGAAACGGCTGGAAGAGGCGTTCTCCAATTCCATCCGCCGCTTCATCCGGCACACCGGCTCGCTGGCGGCGGAGACCACTTCGAACGGTCCTTCATTCAAGGCGGGCGGGGTGAACCAGTTGTCGATCGTCTGCGCGACGCCCGGCTTGAACCAGAGGCTGAACTGGCCGCCCTCGGGCGAGAGCCAAAAGCGGTCCTCGCCGCCGTAGTTGTTGAACTGCTGGTTCGGCTTGCCCGCCTCGATGAACGCCCGATTGAGGAACCCGAAGCTCAACCCCTCCCATCCGCCGCAGGTCGACGTCATTACCCGGCCTTGCCACTCCGGGCAAATCGCCACCCGGGCCTGGCCAGCGTCAGCCGTCAACTCGACGACCTTGGTATATTTTTCTAAGAAACTCTTCGCTTCGCGATAGCTCATGGAATCTCCTTTGCCTTCCGCGCCTTCGACGCAAGCCACGGATCCTAGGGCCATCCACGTGATCGCAATCCCCAATGCCGCCAATTGCCCAACACGCTGCTGCTTCATCCTACACCTCGACAAGTCGATCGAACGCCTTAGTTGAGTCGGGAACGTTGTCTCACCCCAGCGTAATGCACATTAACATAGCACGTCTCAGTTTGGGGTGCTAGCGCTTAAACATTTTCGCCCGCAGGCGTCTTGGCCGTGCCCCGCATGGCCAGTCCTCCTGAAATCGCCCGCCGAGTTGTCTCTTCAGCCCTGGCCGGCTATGCTACACGGCGTTCTGGCCGCCGTGTTCCACTGTGCGCGGAGAACGGAAGCGATGAGCCACGCCCCCGCTGTTGGTTTGGAGAACCGCTGCTCGGCCGACGCCCCGAGTCAGGCCGACTTTCTGCCCTGGGCAACGCTTCGCCAGCAACAGGACGCCCGCTTGCGGAACACGGTGCGGCTCGCCCACGACAAGGTCCCGCTCTATCGCCAGCGGTTCGAGGCAGCCGGGCTGACGCCGGACGACGTGCGCGGCGTCGACGACCTGGCCAAGCTGCCGTTCGTTACCAAGGAGGACCTTCGCGACGCCTATCCCCTTGGACTATTCGCTGTGCCAATGGAAGAGGTGATTCGCCTTCATGCCTCCAGCGGTACGACCGGCCGGCAGGTGCTCGTGCCGTATACGCGGGCCGATTTGGCGGTCTGGACCGAGGCCATGGTCCGCACCTTGACGCTCGCCGGGGTCGGCCGTGGCGACGTTGTGCAAAACGCCTACGGCTATGGTCTGTTTACGGGCGGCTTGGGCGTTCACTACGCCGCAGAAGCCCTCGGGGCCACGGTCATCCCCATGTCGGGCGGCAACGCGGCGCGGCAGATCGCCGTGATGCGCGACTTCGGCGCGACGGTGATCTGTTGCACGCCCAGTTTCTTCCTTCAACTGATCGATCGGGCCGAGGAGTTGGGCATTGCGCTCCGCGGGCTGCGGCTTCGCGTGGGTGTGTTCGGCGCTGAGCCGTGGTCGGAAGAGATGCGCCAGCGGATCCAGCAGGCGGCCGGCATCGAGGCCTTCGACATCTATGGGCTGGCGGAGATTGTCGGGCCGGGCGTGGCCGCCGAGTGCCCTGTCCATTGCGGGCTGCACGTGTTGGAAGACCTGTTTTTCCCCGAAATCATTGATCCAGCGTCGGGTCAGCCGCTTGGCGAGGGCGAAGTCGGCGAACTGGTGCTCACCACCCTGGCGAAGCAAGCCATGCCCATGCTGCGGTACCGCACCGGCGACATCACGGCTTTGGAATCGGGCGAGTGTCCGTGCGGCCGCACCCTGCGGCGGATGCGGCGGGTCTCGCACCGCTGCGACGATGTGTTCATCGTCCGCGGCGTGAACGTGTTTCCTTCGCAAATCGAGTCGGCTTTGCTGGCCGTGAAGGGGACGCTGCCGCATTATCAGATCGTACTGACCGAGGAGGACGGAGTGGAGCGGGCCGAGGTGCAGGTCGAGGTTACGCCCGAGATGTTTAGCGACCGCATTGGCGTGCTCGAGGAATTGCAGGATACGCTGAGTCGGAAGGTGGCCCAGGCCGTGGGCGTGCATCTCGACGTGCGGCTGGTGGAGCCCCGCTCCCTCGCCCGAAGCGAGGGCAAGGCCCGCCGCGTCCTCGACCAACGCCCTTCGTCGGGGTAACTCGGAGACACCGCCCATGAAGTTCCCGCAACTCTCGGTGTTCATCGAAAACCGCCCCGGCCACCTGATCGAGCCGTGCCGTCTTTTGGCGGCGGCGGGCATCAACATCGTCGCGTTGGCCCTCGCCGAAACGCAAAAGTATGGCATCCTGCGGCTCATCGTCCGCGACTGGCAAAAGGCCAAGGAGGTGCTCGAGACCAACGGTTTCCGCGTGAGCGTGACGGAAGTGCTGGCGATTCAGGTCCAGGACCGGCCGGGCGGGCTGGTGGCCGTGCTCGAACCCATCGCGGCCGCGGGGCTGAACGTGGAGTACATGTACGCCTTCGCCACGAAGATGGGCGACCAAGCGGTGCTGGTGTTCCGCTTCGAGGACCCGGACGCCGCCTTGCGGGCCCTGAAAGGCTCCACCGTGCCGTTCGTGGACACCGTCGAGCTGTTCAGCCGCGCGACTCGGGAATAGAGCCTAACCCATAACCCAGCCTATCCCGCTCGAAAGAGCTTTGTTTGGCGGAAGGTGCCTACAACACGACGTTTTTTCCCGTCGTCCGTAGAGACCTCGGGCCCTCACCCTGACCCTCTCCCAAGGTGAGAGGGGACTTTTGGGATAGCCGCTAATCGCTGTGCCCAACGCAGCAAAGTCCACGACGCGCCGCTGCACTGCCGCTCGACCGACGGGCCACCTGCCGGCCCCGAAGCTTGCCTCGGTGTCACGACCTGCCTTATTTGCCCAGCAGCAATCGCTCAACGCTGGGACCGGTTTTTTCGACGCGTCGCGGGTCGGCGACCGGTTTGAATGCGGGATGGTGGGTGCGGAGCGATCCCTTGGGCAAGTAATCCCAGCGGATGGTGGCGGGATAATCGATCCTGATCGGGCGGATTTCCTTCCGCTTGTTCAGGGCCTCGATGGTCTTCTCGGCGATCAAACGGTGGGCTTGCTCGAGCGGCACGAGCTCCGCGCTTTGCGGGCCCGTGCCCTTTTTGGTCTCACAAGTGACCACGCCGGGAATCCACGCTTGCGCTTCCGCGCAGGTTTTATCATCGCCCGAGACCATGACCACGGGAATCTTGTATTCGGCGGCAATCGCGGCATCGATGCCGATTTCGCCCACCTCGCGGCCGTTGAGCCACATCCCTTGGATCGAGGCCGAAGAATAGGTATGGGCCAACGTGCCGCCCGGCGTCAGCGCCATGGCATGGTAGCCCAACAGGATGATCGCCTCGGAGCCCTCGAGGTCTTGGAATCGCTTGCCGGGAGTAGAACCTTGAACGAGTTTGGCCCGGGCGTCGATCGCCTTGGGATCCACGTTCGTTCCACCGCCGTGGATGTCCCGCACGACGACCTCCGTCGCCCCAGCGGCAAAACATCCCCGGATGCAGGCGTTCATGTCCTCGGCCATCCGCAGTTTTCCTTCCTCCGAGGCCAGTTGCTCACTATTGGCGATGCCGCTGCAACCCTCCATGTCGGTCGCAATATAGACCTTGAACGCCCACGCGGCGGACCATGGACCAAGCAACCAGGCCAAGAGGCTGACGGCCAAAAACAGGCTTCGGCGACCAGGCATCGACGATGATCCTTTGCTGAGCGTCATTCGGCGGGCCGGCAATTCCCGCTGGTGACGCGGCCTGGAAAAACTTCCCACCACCGCCGCCATGCTATCCGTGGCCTCGACCGTCGTCAACTCAGTGATCCGCGCGCGAAAGACCATTCCGACGTCCCAGCGAGGAATGGTCCGGCGAGGCGTTCGCTGTTTTGAAACTTCTGCCTCATGCCCAGTGCATCAGGGCGGCTTTGTCGACCCACGCATCCGTCCACTGCTTGGCGATGCGGCCGCGGCGGAAGACGAGGATGCGGTCGGCGTGGGCCAAGAGGAGCTCGGGTTCCGCGGAGGCCAGCACGACGGCCGCTCCCTGCCGCTTCCGATCGTCGACCCATCGCATGACTTCGGCCTTGGCGGCCACGTCCATGCCCCGCGTGGGCTCGTCGAGCAGAAGCACGCGGATCGGGCCGAGCAGCCAGCGGGCCAGGACGACCTTTTGTTGGTTGCCTCCAGAAAGTTGGCCGGCGAGCCGGCGGGGCTCCGGGGGTTGGCAACCGACCCGTTCCAGCACCGCCCGGGCGACGGGCAACTCGCGTCCGGCCGTCAGCCATTCCCCTACTGCACGGCGAAGATGGGGCAGCGTGATGTTCTTATAAAGTTCACCGCGCAGGAACAAGCCTCGGGCACGGTCGCCGGTCACCATCACCACGCCGCGTCGGACAGCCTGGTGGATGTTGCCTGGCTGGAGCGGTTGGCCGTCGAGGGTGATTTGCCCGCCCGTCGGCGTAAGGGCCCCGGCTAGCAGGTGGACCACCTCGCGGTGCCCCGAACCTGCGAATCCATACAGCCCCAGGCATTCGCCGGGCGCGACCTCCAGGCTGGCTTCAGCCAAGGTTCCAGCAAGCGAGAGGTTGACCGCGCGGAGCACGAACGGGCTTGTCGAGCGCGGGGGAAGCCTGACACGATCGGAGTACGCGGCCTCCTCCAGGGCGCCGTCACGACCTAGCATCATGCGGATCACCTCCTGTTTGTCGAGTTCGCCGCGGCCCTTGGTGGCCACCCGACGGCCGTTGCGAAGCACTGTCACCCGGTCGCAAATCTCCAATACGTCCTCGAGAAAATGACTGATGAACACGATGGCCACGCCACGCTCGCGGAGGCGGCGAATCAACGCGAACAGGCGCTGGGTTTCCGGAAGGCTGAGGGCACTGGTCGGCTCGTCGAGGATCAGCACGCGGGCCCCGCTGTGTATTCCTCGGGCGACCTCGATCATCTGGCGGATCCCCAACGGATAGCGATCCAATCGCCGATCCACGTCGATGTGGATATCCAGCTCGGCGAGGTATTCGCGGGCCCTGCGACGCATCGCCCCCCAATCCACGCGTCCGCCCCACGCCGTCGGCTGCCGACCCAAGAACAAGTTTTCCGCCACCGACAACGGGCCGATGCCGGAGAGCTCCTGATACACCATGGCAATCCCATGGCCCAGCGCGGCTTGGGGAGAGGAGAGATTCACGGGCCGGCCATCGAGAAGCACCTCGCCCTCGAAGTCCGGCAGGGCCCCGGCCAAGATCTTCATCAAGGTGCTTTTTCCAGCCCCGTTGCTCCCTACCAGACCGTGGACCTCGCCGGCAAAAAGGACGAAATCGACGCCCTCCAGGGCCGTCACTCCCGAGTAGCGCTTCCCGATTCCTCGGCATTCCAGAAGTGGAGCGGTCACGAGCACGTCAGATTTCGAGGAACGCGATCGATCAAGAATGCAAGATCGCCAAGCATCGGGATGTTTCACTTGCTGGGTTAGGAAGTCGCGCGATTCAAGGTCGCCCGAAATCGCTCGACCTCGTCGCTGGTGGGCAACGACGGTTGCGCGCCGAGGCGCGTGACCGACAAGGCGGCAACGACCGTGGCATAGCGGACCGCCTCGTCAAGGGGCTGCTTTCGGGCCAAGCCGCAGGCCAATGCGCCGGAAAAGGCGTCGCCGGCCGCTGTGCTGTCCACGGCCTCGACACGCAGTCCACCGACAAAGCCGGCCTGCTCGCCCTCCGTCCAGAAGGCGCCTTTGGCGCCGAGGGTGATCACTGCCGAACGCACGCCGCTGGCCAGTAGCTTCGCGGCGGCTAGGCGCGCCGACTCTTCATCGCGCACGGCCACGCCGCTCAGTCGCTCCGCCTCGGTCTCGTTGGGCTTCACACAGGTCACATTCCGCAGCAAGGCTGGATCCAAGGGGCCTTGCGGGGCGGGTGCGGGATCCAGAATTACCGGCACACCGACCTCGGCCGCAATCGCTGCCGCGGCCGCCACCGTGTTCAGCGGAATTTCAAGCTGAAGCACCACGACGTCCGCTGCGCGGATCGCCTCGGCCGCCTGAAGTACGTCGTCCGGCGATAAGGCATGATTGGCGCCCGAGGCCACGGAGATCAAGTTCTCGCCCTTTTGGTCGACCAAGATCAAGGCCACGCCGGTGGCGTGTTGCGGATCGCGAAGGATGAAGTCGGTGCGAATGCCTTCCTTGCGGTAGCCGGCGATGGCCTGATCGCCGAACATATCGCAACCAACCTTGGCGATGAAGGTCACTTCCGCGCCCAATCGCGCGGCGGCCACCGCTTGGTTGGCCCCCTTGCCTCCCGCGGCCATGAGGAATTGCCCGCCGGTCACCGTCTCGCCGGGCGCCGGCAATCGCTCGCTCTTGACCACCATGTCAGTATTGGAACTTCCAATGACCACAATGCGCGGAGATTTCATGATGCCTTGAATCCTGGGGTTGGCAAGGAGTCTTGAAACTTAGGACTTTCTCCCCACAGGGGCCAGTTACCTTTCGGGAATCCTCGTCGCCACGCCGACTGTGAACTGAACCACGCAGGCCGGGAGACGACCATTGGGTTTTCCCTCGTCTGGCGGTGGAGCGGGATCAACTCACCCGGGCGATGATCACCAAGGCCAAGCCGATCAGGTAGCCAGCGAACATCAGGCCGAGCAGCCGGTTGGTCCCGGGCGGGGCCTGTTGGAATTCCCGCCAGATGAACACGCCCCAAAACGCCGCCACCATGGTGGCCCCTTGCCCCAGGCCGTAGGAGATCGCGAAGCTCGCTTGCCCCGCCGCGATGATGCTGAACATCATGCCCACGGACCAGATCATGCCGCCAAGGATTCCCCAGAGGTGGTCCCGGGCGGTGCCCTTGAAATATTCGGAAATCGGCACCGGCTCCCCAATAAAGGGTCGGTACATGATCGCGATATTGATGACGAAGTTGCTCAACACGACCCCCACGGCGAAGGTCACCATGGCGGTATAGGGACTGAGTTTTCCGGCGGGCATGACGGCGAACTCTTCCGGCTTGGGCATGGCGGCAGCGACGAAGCGATAGAAATAGCCCATCAGCACGCCGCAGGCCACGGCCAGGATCAGGCCCTTGGCGCCGCCACCTTGGGACTGGCCTGGCAGGCGGCGATACGCCAAGGCGTCCAGCACGATCGCGGCCACGATGAAGGCCACGCCGAGGAACAACAGCAGGGCGTTGCCCGCCGGATCGGCCCAATAGTTCACGACCACGCCCAACACCAGCGCCAGGCCGATTCCCACGGGAAACGCTACCGCCATGCCCGCGATGGCGATGGCCGCCACCAACAGGATGTTGGCCACGTTGAAGATCACGCCGCCCAACAGGGCCGAGCCGAGATTGGCGGGATCGGCCTGTTTCAGATCGGCCAAAAATCCCCGCCCCGCCGTGCCCAGGCTGCCCAGCGTGAAGGCAAAGATCAGGGCCATCAGCAGCACGCCAAACACATAATCCCAATAAAAAAGCTCAAATCGCCAGCTTTTGCCGGCTGCCTTCTGCGTGTTGGCCCACGACCCCCAGCACAGCATCGTAATCACGCAAAAGAGCACGGCCACCGGGTACGATTCGACGAGGAACATGCGATTGCTCCCTTGCTTGTGGTTTTAACCCTGGAGTCCGCGAACCGGCTCTCAAGCTCCCTAAACGAAGACCGAAGCCCCAAGCGTCATTCCCTCGCGCCCGCCCCACGTCTTGCCGAAAGGAAGAAAGTTGAATCACACCATACAATGTCGTGGGTCGGAAAGCCAGAACATGGCCTCGAGGTTGCCGGTTTCTTTGGCGACCAAGGGACTGGGACAGGGGATTTCCAAGGGGACGTCGTCGATTTTCTCCTGATTGCGGACAATGAATTGCCCGATGATCAACGCCCAGGAGTGCAACATGCAGGTGGGATTGACGGTGGTGGCCGCCAACTTTCCCTCGCGAACTCCGGTCAGGCC
The DNA here is from genome assembly GCA_937951625.1 of uncultured Thermoguttaceae bacterium. Taxonomy (GTDB): domain Bacteria; phylum Planctomycetota; class Planctomycetia; order Pirellulales; family Thermoguttaceae; genus CALFBP01. The sequence continues at coordinate 145,507 of CALFBP010000033.1, read as the reverse complement.
CTCCTTCTGGCCATCCACGGCGGTGATGACCATCTTCTCGTGGATCGTCCCCGCCAGGCCCGGCACACAGGCCAAGGCCATGTCGTCGTTGTGGAAGAAGGCCCCGGCGATGGGCTCCCGGGTTTGAGAGAGGAGCGAGTCGAAGGTGTCGCGGGCCTTTTCCGGCTTCCAATCGCACCAGCGGACCCCGCCGCCCACGACCTCAACCTCGGGATAACCGGCCACGACGCGCAAGAAGCCTTTTTCCCGGTCGCGGGCACCGCTATGGGCACTGGCGCCACCGATGTGGATCACCTTGCCGCGGCCGCCGATCTTGTCCATCAAGTAGCGCGTGCTGCTTTCGGCCATCTGTTGGTGATTGGCCGCGATCTGCACCCAGACGCCAACCTCCCGAAGCCGCTCCGTGTCGGTCAGGAGCGTGTCCACGGAAATCACCGGGACGCCCTTGCGCTTCAACTGGCGGACCGGCTCGACGAGGATATCGCTTTGCAGGGCCTGGAAGCAGCAAAAATCCCAGTCGTCGCCGGCAGCCATCTCGACCTTGTTCCGCTGCTCCTGCGGATTCAGCCCGCCGTCGATCCAAACCAACTCGATGTCCAAGAGCTTGGCCCAAAGCATGGCCGTGTCGTAGCCCAGCTTGCACCAGGTGGTTTGCAGGCCGGCGTTGGAAAACGCCACGCGGAGCCGTCGCTGCCCCTCGCCCGAAGGCATCTCCGCCGCGTGACGGCAACCGGCCAATGCCGCCAGCCCAACCCCACCTCCAACAGCCAGGGACTTCAGAAATCCGCGACGCTGAACTTCCGAAAACATCTGCTTGGACATGACGCTGATCGTACTGGGAAGCGTGGCCGATGGCAAGTTTTTCTTGGAGCCGATCAGAGAAGGCACAACACCCTTGCGGAAAAGGCGATCGTGAGCTTCCGCCAGGCTGGAGTCGATCGAGAAAACCGGTGACGCTCCCAGGCGCCCTCATCCCCAGCCTCGCTCCCGCCTGCGCGGAGAGTGAGGGTACAGCGTCTCCGCTTCAAGTTATTTCCGTGCTTTGCGCAGATGTTTCAACAGATGAAGGATGCGCTCCTGTCCCGAAGTGCTGCGCCAGACCGAGTTCAACGAGTGACGGACGCGCTCCGTCGCGTCCGTCCTTTGCGTCCGTTATTCCCCTTGGATTCCGGCCACCGAGGGGGCGTGGCCCTTCAGGTATTTTGGTCGCGGCCCGACGCCGCGCTATAGATTTTGGGAAAAAAACATCCTGTTAGGTCGCGTGCCATGAATTGGTGCGTGTCTTTGGGGGGATTGGCACCGCCGATTTTGGTTTGTTAGAATGGATCGCACTGAGTTCCGGCCCCGATGTCTACCGCTACGGCTGCCGAAAAGATGGTTTGTTTGTGAGGAGCCAAGTTGCCTGATCGACGCACGAAGAGAACGGAATCCCCGCGGCCAGTCTCAACACGCCAAGAAGGGGATGCCTCTTTGCCGGCGAGGGCTCAAGACGGCGGTTCTCGCGTGAAGAAAGGTCCCAAGCCTCGCCCCATCCAGGGATTCGCCGCGATCGGGCTTTCGGAAACCACGTTGGCGGCCCTGGAACAGGCCGGTTACGCCGAGCCTACGCCGATCCAGGCGGGATTGATCCCGCGGGCGTTGGAAGGGGCGGACCTGATGGGCCAGGCCCGGACGGGCACCGGCAAGACCGCCGCCTTTGCCATTCCCATTCTGGAAAAACTGGAGCCGGCCCGATCCCGGGGGAGGCCCCAGGCCGTCGTGCTTGTGCCCACGCGGGAGTTGGCAGTCCAGGTCCGCGACGAGTTCCGCAAGCTAGCCTTGGGCCGCAAGACGCAGATCGTTGCCTTGTACGGCGGCAAGCCGCTGCGGCAGCAGGTGGAACATTTGCGCCGGGGGGCGGACGTGGTGGTGGGGACGCCGGGCCGCATCCTCGACCACATGGATCGCGGCACGCTGAACCTGGAGGCTATCCGCGTCGTTGTGCTCGACGAAGCCGACCGCATGTTGGACATCGGCTTCCGGCCCGACATCGAACGCATCCTCCGCCGTTGCCCCGTGGAGCGCCAGACGCTTCTGCTCAGCGCCACCATACCCCCGCCCGTAATGCGTCTGGCCCAACGCTACATGCGCGATCCCGAGATGTTGGATTTCTCGCCCAAGGAGATCGCGGTGGAGACGATCGACCAGTACTACTTCACCGTGATGGCCGAGGACAAATTCGAACTCTTGTACCGGCTCCTGGCCCGAGAACAACCACGACAGGCGATCATTTTTTGCCGCACGCGGCGAGGAACCGAAAAGGTTTACCAGCGCTTGGCCAGGAAAATCGAGGGCGTGGCTTGCATTCACGGCGATTTGCCCCAGAGCGCCCGCGACCGGGTCATGCGTCAGTTTCGCGAGGGCGAGGTTCGCTATCTGGTGGCCACCGACGTGGTCGGCCGCGGCATCGACGTGACCAGCATTTCCCACATCATCAATTACGACATTCCCCAATTTTGCGACGACTATGTTCATCGTGTGGGCCGCGCCGGGCGGATGGGCCGGGAGGGGGTGGCCTACACGTTTGTCACTCCCGAGGAAGGCAACGAGCTGACGCGGATCGAAATGCGGATCAACCGGCTCTTGGAGCGCCGCGAGACCAGTGAGTTGCTTCCGCAGCGCCCCATGGCCACTCCGACGCCTCAGGTCGCCGTACCGCCTCTCACCCCTCCGGAGGAACCGCCAGTCGCCTCCGCACCCGAGGCCGTCGTGGCCCGTCGTCCTGTCTTCGGGAAACCCAAGCGCCGCTACCGCCGGGCCCTCTGACCGCGGCTGGAGGTTCGAAAGCCTTCGCCGCCACTTTTTGGCGATCGACTCGTAACGTCGCATAGCCCCACATTAACCAGTCTTATGGGGAGGTTCATAGGCTATCGGATTGGCTGCTAGCTCCCATAGAACGCAAAATCCACCATTTCAGGTGGACAGTGCTACAAGGAACGGGGCAATTGTCAAGCTGCAAAGTCTTCCCTTGCGTCATAACTGGCTTCCCTCCGAGCCAAAGGCAATGGCGGTGCTAGTATTTTCTAGACTGCCGGATGGACTCGCCGTGCAGATTTGTCCGATCACGCTTAGGGGTGCGTGATTTGACGATTTTCCATCTTCGGGGGGATCCAACCATGACTCGTGTTTTTTCCATCCTTGCGCTGGCGGCCTTGCTTGCCACGGCGATTGAATCGGCAAACGGGCAGAGCCTCGTAAGGCTGACTGATGATCGGGCTGTCGTGCCTGCCTCGGCCTCAGTCCGAAGCAACCAGGCACAAGTGTTTCTGACGGGCGAGACGCCCCAACCTGACGCAGCCTATGTCGAGTCCGCTCCGGTGCCGTCGGACACCCCCTGGTCGATCTGGCAGCCTCGCTTCCTCGAAGAACACCGCACCAAGATGGGTGGTTGGATTCAACAGGGCATCACGTTCAACGCCTGGAATCCCCAGGACCGGTTTAACGGGCCGATCACGACGAACGACCGGCACAGCGAATACATGCTCAATCAGTTGTGGCTGTTCTTCGATCGGCCCACCCAGACCGACGGCGAGGGGTTCGATTGGGGTGGGCGAGTGGACCTTGTGTACGGTGAGGATTGGCGGTACGGGATGAACGTTGGTCTGGAGGACCAGATCAATAGTCCCAACAACTTCTACGGACTCGTCCTGCCACAGTTTTACCTGGAACTGGCTTACAATAACCTGACCGTGAAAATGGGGCATTTTGCCACTTTCACCAGTCTGGAACTGATTCCCGCTCCCCTCAACTTTTTCTACTCGCGAAGCTATCTGATGGCGGGATATTACGACCCCTTGCTGGTGACCGGACTCCAGGCGGATTACAAACTGAACAACGGGTGGACATTGGTCGGCGGGTTTAACCGCGGCTGGATGCTTTTCGAGAACCCCTTCGGCGATAACCTCAATTTCCTCGGCGGACTGAAATGGGCCAGCGAGGACAAGCGGACCTCAATCTCCACCATGGTGACCACTGGGCCCACGATGACCTTTACCGGCTACCGCGACGTGACGAGCGTCTTTTTCGTGGTCTCCCATCAATTCAGCGATCGATTCTGGTCCGGCACGCAAATCACCGTGGGCGCGGAGCCGGGCGGCTCGGCCATCACCCCAGGCGACAACGACGCTTGGTACGGCTTCGAGCAGATGTTCACCTACAAGCTGAACTCGAAGTGGTCGACGGGCGTGCGCTACGAGTGGGTTCAGAACAACGAGGGATCGCGCATCGCGGGGATCGGGAACATCCTGGGGAGCAATCGCGGCTGGGCCGGCCTGCCCGGTTATGCCGGCAGCTTCAGCGAGTTGAGCCTGGGCCTGAACTACCGCCCCCATCCCAACTTCAACCTTCGTCCCGAAATCCGTTGGGACTGGTTCGATGGTCCGGCAAATCCCAACGATGCGAATTATCCCCTGCCTTTTGGCGACGGGCAGCGGCGCAGTCAGTTCACCACGGGGCTGGATCTGCTCGTCACCTTTTAACCCAGGGAAAGTTTTTTACGATCTCCTGAAGTCCACAGCGCCTTCTCCCAAGTCTGCTTGCGAAAGCAGACAGGGAGAAGGCTTTGTTGTTGAACAAGGGCCCTTTTCATTTCAGGCATAGCGCGTCAGGGCCCGATCCCCGCCAACGAGCCCCCCACCCGGCGGAGTGCGGGGTGGGAAGTGAGTCACCCGCAGATCACTTCTTGGCCGGGAAGAACGGAAACAGCCTGCGGAGTTCTTCGGCGCTGGGGCGGCGGCCGTACTCGCAGATCTCGAACGCCTCGGCGTAGCGGACCTTGTTGCCGACCTCCTCACCATAAAGCTCGACGAGCCTCTTGCGGTGGCGGTCGGCGGTGGCGGCCGCGCGGGCCTTGAAGCCGGCGTAGCCCCGCTGGCGGCGGGCCTCGCGATCGGCCGCATCCTTCGGCTCCGAACCGTTCGCGCCACCCTCGACAAACTGCGACTCCATGGTCATCAACGCCTCCACCTTGCGGTCGATCACCTCGTCGATGGCCACGACGATGTCAGGCCGAAAGGGGTTGGGACGCTCAAAGCCATCCTCGGAGTAGAGGAAGACGGGGTTGGATCGCAGGTGCGGCGTCTCGGGACAAAACTTCGGCACCGTGACCATGTAGGCCGAGTCCTGCACCAGCACGCCCACGTAACGATGGTCCGGATGATAGTCGTTCGGTCGATGAGCGATGACGATGTCGGCCTTCCACTCCCGGATAACGCGGGTGATCGTGCGGCGATTGGCCAGCGTGGGTTCCAGCTCGCCATCGTGAATGTCGAGCACGCGCGAGGTCGTGCCCAGGATTTTGCTTGCGGCCTGGGCCTCGGCTAGTCGCCGCGCAGCCAAGGCCGGACGTTCCATGGCATAGTGCCCGATGTCGCCATTGGTCACCGACACCAGTTGAACGTGATGCCCCTTGTCCGCCCACAACGCCGCCGTGCCGCCGGCGCGGATCTCGGCATCGTCCGGATGCGCGCCGAAGACCACGATCCGAAGTTTGCCTTCCTCTCCGGCCATCGCCAAGGCGATCGGATTGAAGAGGAAGCCAAACAAAAGTCCACCCCACGCAATGGCCCTGGTCCAAGCATACCGTGCCCTCATGATCGCACCTCCGAGAAAGACCCCTTGTCGAACCCCGGGCGAATTGTAGTGGTCGCCGGTGGCTGCGCCAATTTGAGGTCTTTCGCAACCGAGCGGATTGCGTGGCAGGCTGCGATGGGGAGGCAGATAGGATTGCCGGATCGAAAAACCACGGCGGCTTGACTCCGCCGGGGGCTTCTCGCGCGGGACTCAGTTCCGACTGCTTGACAACAACGGCGTCAACCACGTGCAAAGATAGTAGGCCTTGGGCGTGGCGAGTTCCGCCAGCGATTCGATGTCCCATGCGGGCCTGGACGCCTTCGCTTGACCGAGAAGCAAGTCCACCACCGAGAACTCGGGCTTATAGTCCACCACACGGACATCGTCGCTGGAAAGCCCGGCCAGTTTGATCGCCTGCTCGACGGCGTCCTCCTGAAAACCGATGCGGTCGACCAGGCCCTTCTGCACGGCGTCCCGGGCTGTGAACACCTGACCAGTGGCGAGCTTATCTAGAGCGGCTGGATCGGCTTGGAACTTGGCTCGGCCCTGTTTGATCACTTCCTTGAAACGGGCGAAGCTATCATCAACCAGGGCCTGGAAAATCGCCCGTTCCTCCTCCGTCATCTTTCTGGTCATGCTGCCCATGCCCTTGAGCGGGTGACTAAGGACCGAATCCTGCTCCACTCCCCAGTCCTCCAGGAGTTTGGCAACATTGAAGTGGGGAATCATCACGCCGATCGATCCGGTCCACGTGGTGGGTTCGGCAAAGATGGTGTCTGGGCGGTGCCCCACCGCCATGGCAACGTAGTACCCACCGCTCGCCGCAAGACTTCCCATGCTGACGACCAGTGGAATTTGTCGTTCCGACACCAGCTTCTTCAGGTGATGGTAGATGAAATCCGCCCCGCTGACGGTCCCGCCAGGCGAGTTAACCCTCAACACTACGGCCTTGACGTCGTCGTCTTTTGCTACCCTGTCGATTTGCCGTTTGACGAATCCTTTGCCGTCCAGAATCGTGCCTTCAATGGTAATGATCGCCACCTTATTCTTGGCCCGCTCGTTGTGCGAAACATAGCGTTCCTGGAGCCGGGCCGCACTGTCCAGAGCGGCGCTGCCGGCGAACAAGAAGAGGTTGAAAAGCAACGAAATCCCAAAAAAACAGAATACCACGAAGAAAAAGAGGCCCATCAGCACCCCCGGCCATCTTCTGGGAGGACGATAGACCGGCCCTGTGGGCGGATAAGGGGGGTAAGGGGGATAAGTCGCGCTTTCGGCCGTTTCCATGCTGTAGCCCTTCGGAATGAGGTTGACCCGTTGGGGGGAAAACGTATGCTGAACCCCCGGCGTATCACCGTCCAACTCTACATTGTAAACTCTGAGTTTCGCCGAGGAGAAGGAGCTTCCCAGTGTTCGTTGCTGCGTCGACTGCGTGTTATCCGGATCTGCCGCTGCCTGACGTCTTGGAGCGGCTGACCGATTTGGAATATACGAGTGTGGAGATCGTGGTCCATGAATCCGGGGGGCATTTGAAGCCATCTGAGGTAGCATCCGACTTGGAACGGGCCGTGCGCACCTGCCGGGAATCGCACCGCATGAGCATCGTCGCCTACAGCGTGGATATGTCGCCCCCGGACGAGGAAGAGTACTACCGCCAGTTCGAGGCCTGCTGCAAGTTGGCCAAGGCCACGAAGGTGGTGACGCTGGTAGTTCGGGCGAGTGAGTTGGGCACGCCCTTCAACGCCGAGATCGAGCGACTACGCAGATTAGTGGCGATCGCCGCCCAAAATAGCGCGGTGGTGGGGTTGCTTACCGAAACAGGAACGATGACCCAGGATCCGGACACCGCCGTGGTGCTCTGCGACAACGTCAAGGGGTTGCGACTGACGCTCGATCCCAGCCACTACATCTACGGCCCGCACAAGGGCGCAAGCTTTGAGCAGGTGCTCCGTTATGTGTGCCACGTGCGGCTCCGCGACACCACCAAGGAAAAGTTCCAGGTTCGCGTGGGCCAGGGACAGGTCGAGTATGGCCGCTTGGTGACGCAGCTCAACAAGTTCCACTACGACCGCGCCCTGTGCGTCCACATGCCTCCCTTGCCCGATGTCGACCAGAACGGCGAAATGCGAAAGATGCGTTTGCTCCTGGAAAGCCTGCTTTAGCTACGGCGGAACGTGCCGGGCAAGGCAGCCTTTTTCAGGAAACAGCGTTCGGATCAGGGCCGAGACGGGGGACCCTGGACCTTGCTGTCGATCCGGCCGCCACAAAACCTCGCGTTAGTCAAAGCAGAAACACTCCAACGTATCGCATTGATGCACCGGGCAGAACGTCCCGCGCTTCGCGGCATTCGCTCCCACGAGAGCTGGCACGTGCGGCTCGGGGTTTCCCAAGGTTTGCTGAGCGGAGCCGGGCGGCATCGCGGGCGTGGAAATGGGCCGACGCAGGCTGGCGACGTCGTGCGAACCATGAACAAAGCAAAATGGCGGCGTTCCAGCTTGGGTCACGGAAGCCGCAGGCGTGTTCTGGTTGGCTGCTTCAGCGGGGGAAGCGAAACGCAGCGGCCGGTCCTCGACCTCAGCGGCCCCTGGCAAAGGTTCGAACGTCTCCCAACTGCGTTGCAACCCCGCCTCGATTGTCGGCACGAAATGGGCGTCCAGAAGCCGAGCGTGCTCTGGTTTGCAACTCGCGTAGAACTCGATCGCCTCTTTCCAAGCCGCATGGCGGCACGGCTCGGTCCAACCGGATGCGGGCCGGTGCTTCCTCAAAATGCACATGGCTTGATAACGAAAGCCCTGCACGGACTCGGCCTTGACGAGGGACTGAAGCTTGGCGACGCCGCAGCCACGCGCCAAGGCGACGCCGCTTGGATAGGGCCGCAAGGCATCGGGCGGAAGGACCCAAACATCGGGCGAGGCGCTTGCTTGCAACGCATTGTCTACCGCGGTCCACGCACCGCTTCGCGAGGGTTCGGAATCGTCGGGAACCAGCGTCACGCGGCGAACACCTAGTTCGGCAAGCCGCTGCCAACGGGCCGCCGTCATGTCGCTGGCCGGGCCGACCACGGCCGCGCACAAAGTCCAACCCAGGCTTTGCAGCAGCAAAACGTCGAACAACCTCTCGAACACGACCAACTGTTTCACGCCCGAGGAACGCGGATCCACGCCGAACGCTGCCTCCAGACCGACCAGCGGCGTCCAATTCCTCCACGGGCCTTTGAACAAAAACTTGGGAGGCCGGCCGCGAACATCGTGGGCCCAGAAACTGAGCAGGCGCCCCAGATGGTCGCGAATCGGACCGACCACTCGCCCGACCAAACGTGGATCGTCGGTCAACGACGAGGCATCGATCTCCTGCGGACTGTAGCCAAGCTCCTCCAGCTCGCGGCGTGTCTCCGCCAAATCGCCCACCACTCCCAGCGCCGAATCCTCTGCGGCGGCCGCATCGAATCCGTGCTTTCCCAACCAAGCCAACAGCGATCGCCGGAGCGGAGGCTTGGCGTTTTCAAATCGCCGCCGGGCGAGCACCAAGAAAGCCTCCAAAAGGCTTATCACTCGCTCCTGGGCAGCCAGTTCGCGCTCCGCCTCTGGCGTGATCGACGGTACGTTGCTCAACGGAACTTCGGCGAGCTGGGCGAGCCTCTCCAGGCACGCCGCGAGCTGCCCCGTCGCTGGACGAGGAAATTCCCCTCCGTTGAAGTACGCCAAGACCGACTGGCCCGCCCGACGGCAGTGATTCAAACAGGTCCATCGCAGGGTTCGGGCATCGACAATAAACGACCCTGGCGGCGTTTCTCCGGATGCGAAGGGACACATGCCTTGGAGGAACCGTGGGCTCCGCTTGGAGAACCTCACGTCCTTATAAACGGCCGAGGCCGACAGCCGGGGAACGCACTGCATTTCGATAAATTGGGGTATTGGCGTCTGCAACATCGGAGGGGGTCCTTAGGTGCGGCTCGCGGATTCTAGTTCGCACCTGCCTGCCAAGTCCAGACGAATCATCGACCAATTAAAATAGCAGGCGAACCGTTTGACCAATCCGCCTATTTTTGCGCTAGCAACGCCAGAAGCGTCAAAAACACCAGCCAGCCCAGCAAGAGGAAGCTGGTCACAGCGAGCAGCGGCTTGCTCGGGCGAAAGGGACGGGGAGCGTGGGAATGAACCACAGCGGGAGCGCCAACCTGCGAACGATTCCCTTTCACCTCACCACCGCGCCCCGTCGACGTCTGTTTCGAGCGGCTCATGTTTTCCTCTAGAATCATCCAGCTTAACTTTTATGCCGCCAAAAAATCTAGCCCGTTCGCTGGACTTGGGCCTCTTGGATGCGTTGACGGCGGACGGAGCGGACGATGACGCTCACGTCGTCATGATGGATGATGTCGCCCCCGCGCACGGGACGGCCAAGTTGCGCTGTGGCCCAATCGTTGAGGGTCTTGGGCGCGGCATGAGGCTCGGCCGCCAAGTGGATGCCGGTAAGTTCCGCCAGCCGCGCCAAGCTCACGCCGCCGCCAACGACCCAGCCGCTTCCCGACGGCGTCACATGCCCTGGCATCCGGTCGTACTCGTCCTGGATCTCGCCGACGAGTTCCTCGATGATGTCCTCCAGGGTAATCATGCCCACCACGTTGCCTGAACGATCGCGGACCAGCGCGATGTGGGTGTGTTCGCGGATCAGCCGTTCCAAGCAGGTGGACAACGGCAAGTCGTCCGCAACGAAGGGAATGGGCCGAACCACGGAACGGAGCGAGGGGTTGTGGCCAGCCAGTCGCATGCAGGCCACGATGTCCTTGAAGTTGGCGTAGCCGATGATCGCTTGCGGATCTCCGGGTCGCTCCGTCACCGGGAAACGGGTGTGCAGATCAAGGTGACCCGCCACCAAGGCCTCTTCCAGCGTGCTGTCGGCCACCAACATGCTGATGTGCTGGGCGGGCAACATGCTTTCGCGGACCGGACGACTCGACAGACGCACCGCATTGACGATGATGTTTTCCTCGCGGGCCCCAATGAGTTGGGAGGCGCGGGCGAGGGCGGCAATCGCCCGAAGCTCTTGGATTTCCGCCGCCTCGGATTTGGTTGGCGACTTCCCTCCAGGCCGCCAACGCCGCTCGCTCCACTGCAAAATCAGCAGGACCGGCTTTTCCAAGAGCCAGACCGCCGGCCAGACGCTCGCCGCGAACCAGCTCATCAGGGGCGAGAGCGTCAAGCAAACCCATTCCTTGTTCCGCAAGCCGAAGACCTTCGGCACCAACTCGCCCAGTATGATGGTCAGCACGGTAAGGGGGACGACAACCAGGGCGATGGCCAATGGCGAGACAACGACGGGAGAAACGCCGGTTGCGCGGAGCAGGGGGACGATTTCCTTTTCAGCGCCCGCCCCGCCTGTCGCCGCCGCAATCGCCCCGCACAGGGTCACGCCCAACTGCACCACGGCCAGGCTCCGCTCCATGCCGCGTTTCATGAACAGCGAGGCCTTGGCCCCCGCCCGATTCTCTTGAACCAAAGCCTCCAATCGCGCCACCGACACCGAGGCCAACGCGATTTCGTAACCAGCGAAGACCCCATTCAGCAGGATCATCGCCAGCATCACGCTCAGCTCAATCCCCCACACGGACCGCTCCCGAACCGACTAGCGAATTCCATCTCGCGCCATGATAGGAACTGCGCCAGGCAGCTTCCAGCCCCTCCGTGACCGCGGCCTGCGGTCTGCGCGACCGGCGCTCCGCGATGCACAGACAGACCACGGGCGACGCCTGTTGAACCTCGGCCAGGCAACCCCACACCGACCGTGCGGGGCACAAACGCCGGCACGACCGCGTCACTCCACCAGACGGAAGCGGGCGCGCACGGCTTCCACGATCAACAGCACAGCCAAGGCGAGCAGCACAGACGCAATCCCGCCGATGAGCGAAAGACCATACTGCTGAATCAACAGAACCAAGGCATACAGCGTGGCGGCAATCATGAAGACCAGCGGAGCCCAAAGGAATCCGGATTTCCCCGAAGTCCGCCGCAGCCACACGGCCAAGACCACGAACGTCAATCCGGCCAGCAACTGGTTCGTCGCGCCGAACACCGGCCAGATCGCCTTCCAAGCCGGAATCGGCTGGCCTTGCGCGTCCTTGAGCGTCATCAAAGCGAACAGCAGCGGCAAGGCCAACGTGGCCAGCGTGGCGCCGAATCGGGCAGGGCCCGGCCGCAATTGGAAGAATTCCTCGAAGATGTAGCGACCCAATCGGGTCGCGGTGTCGAGGGTCGTCAAAATGAACGTCGACAGCGCCAACAGGCCGAATGACACCCCCAGCTTCTCGGGAATTCCCATCACCGCGGCGAAGCGGCCGATACCCGCCCCATACACCGCCAGCGGCGGCTTGCCCGTCAACGCATCGCCCGGCGACAGCATCATCACCGTTGTCAAGGCCATGACGGCCACCAAGCCCTCGACCAGCATCGCCCCATAGCCCACCATTCGGGCGTGGCTTTCCTTGTCCAGTTGCTTCGAGGTCGTGCCCGACGCCACCAGCGAATGGAACCCGGAACACGCCCCGCAGGCCACGGTGATGAACACGATGGGAAACAAAGGGCCGATTCCCGCGGCGCTCCAAGCGACGAAGGCGGGGAATTGCACCTCGAACCCGCCGAAAAGGATGCCGATCAACGCCAACAGCATCGAGGCGTAGAGCAAATACGAAGACAGGTAATCCCGCGGCTGGAGCAAGATCCAGACCGGCGTCACCGAGGCCACGAAGCAGTAAGCGATCAGGACCACGGACCAAGCTTTGGCCGGGCTCAGTCCCAGCCAAGAACCAAGCCCCTGGGAAGAGATGGGCAGCGACTCGCCCGCCCAAATCGCCAAAAACACCAAGGGAACGAAAACCAACGTCGCCCAAAGAATCGGGACCTTGAGCCGATATAAGGAAAACCCAAAGCAGATCGCCAACACCACGAACAGCCAGGCCGACGTGGCCACGCCGCCATCCTCGACAAACGTCGTCGCCGTCAGGTCGGTGAACACCGTCAGGACGTACACGAGGGCCAGCCACATGAAGACCAGCAACATGCGGTAGGCGAGCGGAGACATGGACTCTCGGGCGACGTCGGCGATCGAGCGCGCCCGGTTGCGCACTGAAGCCACCAGGGCCGCGAAATCGTGGACGCCGCCAATGAAGATCGCCCCCAACATTACCCAGAGCAGCGGCGCTGCCCAACCAAAGGCCGTCGCCGCGATGATCGGTCCCACGATCGGACCAGCGCCGGCGATCGACGAAAAATGGTGCCCAAACAACACCGCCGGGTGCGCCGGCACCCGATCCACTCCGTCGTATTCCACATGGCTCGGCGTCCGCCGGCAATCGTCAATCTCGAACCGCCTTTCGAGGAACCGGCCGTAGCTGAAAAACGCGATTAGAAAGACAGTCGCACACGCCACAAAAAGCGCGGTAAGCATGGTTGACTCCGCGGGCACTGGAACAATGCCGCCGCTTCGGCGCCGGTCCACGGCTACGCAACCGCAACCGCGGCGCTCTCGGTCATCCTAATCTCCACGCCCGACCCAGACAACGAAACGCCCTGGCGGGGGGGTTGACTGATTGTGCTCAGCCACTTCCAGGGCGTGAACGCGGCTCGAACTACAAGACCATATTCGGCAATTCGTGGGCTACATCATCTCGCCTGCAAACCTCGCGAAGTTCGAAGACAGGCATCAAAGTCATTCGACGATGGTCACCTTGCTCTTGCCTTTTTTCGCCGGGGCGCCTTCCTGGCCCTCGTCGCCTTCTGCGGGCTCGCGATCGGGCATGGGGGCTGGGCTCTTCACCTCCACGACAAGGATTTCGACGATCAAGTCGCTGACCTCATCTTTGGCGGCGGGGTCGCGTTGTCCCCCTTGCCAACCTCCCGGCCCAGGAACACCCGCCGGGCCCGACATCGCTTCGCCAGGGCCCGGCATCCCGGGATAAGCGCCGGGGCCCACCATGCCCGGCGCCCCGCTAGCCTCCCGAGTTGGTTTCTCTTTCGCGGCCAGCTCCTTCTTGGTCACGAAAATGTCCACGGAACGCTGCCGATCCGTGCCCGGCACGGGCCGAAAGCTCTCCATCCAGAATCCGTTGGCGACCGGGTGCTCCACCGGCCGGATGACGCGATTGCCGGTGCGAAAATACGCGAACACCTTGCGCGGCGACGTTTTCTGCTCCAAACGGATGTAATGGACCATCATGGGATCCGGCGAGACGCCGAAGAGGCCATCCTTTTGGGCGAGGTCCTTCGGCCAATTGAAATGATACTCGGCCACGACATTGACCGAGGCGGGGATTTCGATGGGCCGGACCTCTTCCGACACTTCGACCCCCTTTTCGGCTGCCGCCGAGGCCGCCGCCGAGAACCATTCGCACATGGCGCGGGCCAGTTTTTCCGCGGCGTCCATCCATTGATACTCAGCTCCTGGACCCGCTTGCTGCCCGCCCGGCACTCCGCCCGACCCCTCGGGACCAAGCATCGGGCCGCCGGGAATGGCCCCGCCGGGGACCTCGCTGCCCGCCTCGCCCGGTTGGGGTTTCGGCACGCGTCCTTTTTTCAGCGTGCCGGGGGCCTTTCTCGGGTCCTGACCAGGTGTTGCCCCTTGTCCCCCGGCGCCGCCCCTAGCGTCGCGGCGGTATCGCTGCAAGGCCGTCAGCTTCTCCGGCTCGAGGTCTTTTCGCGGGAGCCCCTTCAGAACGACCAGCAAACCCGGCTCTGTGACAACCACCCCGCCGAGCCCGGCCGCTTCCAACGCCCTGGTGCCCTCCGCGTGGTGCTTCATCAACACTTGATAGAGACTTGCCCGCACCGCATCCAGCGGGACCGTGCCCGCCAGCAAGATCGCTGGGGCGCCTTTTTGAATCGAGGGCAATGCCTCCAGCTTTTCGAGAGCGAAAGGAAGGAACGCACTACCCCACAGTTGCCGCCCCACCCGATAGGCCAAGTCCGGATCCTTGGCATATTGCTTGGCTAACTCCACCACAGAAAGGCCGGGGGACGCACCTGCGGTTCCGCCTGGGGCACCTGGCATTCCCGGATAGCCCCCGCCCAGCATCCCGGGATAACCGCCGGGCATTCCGGGAAACGCGCCCGGCTCGGCTGCGGCCGGATCACTCATGGGCTGGCCTGCTGGCGCCTGCGGTGGTGGACCGCCAGGCATTCCCGGCGGAACCCCTGGGGCAATCGGAACGGCAGGCTCTGGGCCGCTCGACTCGGGCCCTACGGAAACCCCAGGCGTCATCGCGTCGGCACCGGGATAACCCGGCATCGGGCCGCCTTGCGTCCCGCTCGCTGGTTTTGATTGGTGAACCTTCAACTTCTCCGTGGGGATGCCCAGCAGGGCGCATAGGGCCTGAGAGCTGTAGGTTGTCAGATAACTGCCGATGGCGAGCTTGGCTGCCGCATCGATCGCGTCTGCCTTAAGCAAGACGAACTGTGCGGCTAGGTTTTCAGGATTGGGCTGCAAGAGAAACTTCGTCAGCGGCGGACGATACTCCGGCGCCGTCTCGCCCAGCGCGTTGGCCACCTTCAGACGGAACGCCTCGGAGGCCACCGGGGTGGCGACGGCCAAGGCCAAGGTCTGGAATTGGGCGGGTCCGAGCTTCGCCTGCGAGCCCCCCATCATCCCGCCCGGATAGCCCGACCCCATCATCGGCCCCATTCCCGGATACGGACTCGCGGAGGCGTCTGGACTCTCGGGCGGCGCTGCGGGATAACCCGGCGGCATCCCGGTATCCGCGCTCGGCGGAGCCGCAGCCGAACTATCCGGCGGCATCCCTGGCGCCGCCGGTCCGCCGGGCATTCCAGGGTAACCAGGTGGAATTCCGCTTGGCGAATAAACGCCGCCAGGCTGCGGAGTGGTGGTTTTGGCCTTGGGGCGGAACGACTCGGGATCGGTAATCGCTCGGAACAAGGTGGACTCCGATTCCGAGTCGGGATATTTCACCAAGCACTCCAAAGCCGCTCGGGTCGCCGCGGCATCGCTATCGCTCTTCTGCGTACCCTGAAGGATCTCTGCAAGGGCCTTCTTCGCCACCGCACCGCCGTTGACAGTCAAGGCCTCGACGATGGCGGTGATCGTTTCCGGATCGAGCGGTCTGATCTGCTCACCGCTTGCGCCGTACATTCCGCCCATCATGCCCGGCGGCGCCTCGCCCATCATGCCCGGCGGCGGCCCACCCGGCATCCCTGGTGGTGGCCCGCCAGGCATCCCCGGCGGCGGACCGCCCATCATCGGTCCAGCGCTGGATGACGAATCCTCGGGAAAAGCGGCCGCAGTCGATGGGGTTGCCGAAGGTTCAACAGGCTTGGGCAAGTCGCCCGCCAAAAGCCGCACCAAGAGCGTTGCGGCTTGATCGGCCTTTTTCGCGTCATTGGTTTGTTTCAGGGCGAAGGTCTTGCCGAGGAGCTTGACGGCCTCTTTGAGTTTGGGATGCCCTTCCCGCCGGGCCTGATAGTACTCGTTCTTTTTCCACTGGCTGATGTCGTCCGGCAGATTCGACTTTGCAGGGGCTTGTGGCTGGCCCATGCCCGGCATCCCTGGCCCGCCAGGATAACCGGGAGGCATTCCTGCGCCGGGAGCTCCAGGGTAACCCGCAGGCATACCTGGGCCGGGCATTCCGGGACCAGGCATTCCAGGACCAGCCGGCGGGACTCCCCCCGGGGCCGCACCGGCCGAAGTCGAGTTGTCAGGTTGTGCCTCCGAACTGTCGGCGGGCGGGGCAGCGCTGCTTGAAGGATCCTGAGCCAGAACCCCCGCGATCCCCACGAGCCAAACCAACGCCACCAAGATCGGCAGCCACACGCCGCCAGTGGAGCGCTGAAGAATACTGTCCCCGTCGCCCCGATCAGGACGCAGAGCACTAATCGTCAGGAAACACACCGTTCGACGGGCAACACGATAGGCCCCGTCGCGATTGCATAGTGAAAGCATCACCTGAGCCACAGCCGCACCTCCTCCACCTGACCGAAAAGTCCGACTCCGCACCGCGCCAAACTAACCCTAGTATCGCAAATAATAAGCGAATCTGCCAACATGGGGCGGTCGAGATCTCGGAATTCCGACTCGCCCACCTGCCATCGCTGCTCGTCCACACCGCATGCTGATGGAAGCGAATCCTCTTTGGCCATACTTTGCACCGCTCTGAGAAAAGCTGGAATCCGAGCGACGCGCAACGTTAATTTGAGATGTCTAGATAAGATAGGAAAACGCAACTTCCGGAATGCGACCTGGGCCCGCAATCCGTTTTGGGGGCTAGCCGCCTTACCCCCACGCCCGTACAGTTTACGCGAAGTCTCCAATGTGGTTTGAGCTGATCTTGGTCTGACAAGCAAAAGGAACGTGAAACCATGACGCGCAAACACGCACGAACGCAGGTTGTAGTTGGAATGATGGCGGTGGCGGTGGTCGTTGCGATGGCGGCTGCGGGGCTCGCGGCCAATCCGCTGAAGATTGGCGACGCAGCTCCGAATTGGTCTGGTTTGACCGGCGTTGACGATAAGCAGCACTCCCTTTCCGACTACGCGGACGCGAAGCTAGTGGTCGTCGTTTTCACTTGCAACCACTGTCCTGTCGCCAAGGCGTATGAGGACCGGCTAATTGCGTTGCAGAAGGATTATGGCCCGAAGGGCGTCCAGCTTGTGGCCATCAATCCCAACAGTCCCAGGAAGCAACCTCAGGACAGCTTTGACAAGATGAAAGAGCGTGCGAAAGAAAAGGGGTTCAATTTCCCCTACCTCTTCGATGCGACACAGGATGTCGCCAAGAGCTACGGGGCCACATGCACGCCGCACATTTTCGTGCTGGATAAGGAACGGAAAATCGCCTACATGGGCGCGATTGACGATAACATGAATGAATCCAGCGCGCAAGAGCCGTTCCTCCGCAACGCCTTGGACGCCCTCTTGGAAGGCAAGGCCCCGCCCAAAGCCGTCACCAAGCAGTTCGGGTGCAGCATCAAGTGGGATTAAGCCTATTGGAGTGCACCTTGGCGGCGTCTGAGTCGGCATCGTGGTCTCGCTGCTGCAAACGGTGGGGCTGTTTGGAGGTGTGGTTCCAGTGGACGGTTGCGGCTTACGTGGCGATCCTCGTGGGCTGTGCCCGCGCGCCGCAGCCGTCCCCCGCTGAACTGGGAACTGCCCGTGAAGCGGTTTCGACGGTCTCCCTCCGCGCGATCGATCCCGCCGGTCTAGACGCAGCCGTGGCCGCCCAGCGGGGTCGCGTCGTGCTGGTCGACTTTTGGGCCACGTGGTGTGAGCCGTGTAAAGAGCTGTTCCCGCACACCGTAGCCCTTCAGAGGGAACTCGGCGACCGCGGGCTGAAAGTCTTCACCGTGTCGCTCGACGACCCCGAGGACGAACATGACGTTCTCGCCTTTCTTTCGGCCCACAAGGCGACGACGGAGAACTTCCGTGCCGCCACCGGGGCCTCTTCGCAATCCGTCGAGGCCTTCGGCATCGAGAACGGGACCATCCCTTACCTGCGGCTCTATGACCGCAGCGGCAAGTTGCACACCACGTTTCCCGCCCCTATCGCCCCTGAGCAGATCAGGAAAGCGATTGAAGACTTGCTTTGAGCGACCATTGGCAACTCGGGCGGATCACTGCGAGAGCCGTGTGGCGCGCCTTACCCTGCGAGCCGCTCGTGTGACGAGCGGTCCGGGGTCACTGCCCAACTGATTCTTCTCCAGCTTTTTGCAGTCGAAATCCCGAGCAGATCACATTGCCCGTCGTTGATCGTATATCCGCTGACACAGTTCACCCGACGGTGCGATGTCGGTCGAAAGTCAATCCACGAGGATTCGGTCTTGAAACTGGGGGAATCTGGGAGGCCGTTTTCTCGCCAAATTTACCATTCAACCTATTTTAGTGCTGTCGTTTAAGCGGTAGTGCTTCCTAACGTGGTGACGATCCATTTTTGACCACGAATTAACATATTTATCGCCGAATTCTTGCATTTTGCAAATAAAAGGCTGACAGTCCTTCGTCACAATTCCGCGGGACGGTTGATCGAGCGTGGGAAACTGATTCCCGTGTTCTAATCAACGTGGTTTCCTTTTTTTGGAGGAGGCCGGTATGAAGGACGTCGTCGAGCCATACCTGGGGGCCCGTCGGGCGCGCGGTGTCACGCTCGTGGAGCTGTTGGTGGTAATTGCCATCGTGACGCTCTTGATGGCGCTTCTGTTCCCGGCATTGCACTCGGCCCGGGAGTCGAGCCGAAGTTCTGCTTGCCAAAACAACTTGCGTCAATTTGGCGTGGGATTCGCCGCGCACGCTGCGAAGACCGGATTCCTGTGTTCCGGGGCCATGGACTGGCGACGCGACGGGGCGGTGACAGAGGTGGGCTGGGTGGCCGACCTGGTCAAGATCGGCACGCCGGTAGGCAACATGTTGTGCCGCTCCAATCCCGCCCAGATTTGCGATACCTTCAACGACTTGTTGACCATGCAGGCGACCGTCGACAACTGCGTGGATCGGCTGGGCAGCCCGCCGCAAACCCTGCCCGATGGCTCCACCGAGACCAACCCCTGCCGCCTGCTTGCTGCCGAGACGCCCGGCTCGCCCGCCGCCAAGCAAATTGTCGAGCGGAGAATCCTCCTGGAGCACTTCAACACCAATTACACGCCGAGTTGGTTTCTCGTCCGCTCGGCGGTAAACCTGGATACCAGCGGCAATTTGAAGGTTGAACCGGCTGGGTGCGGCCCATCGTTAGCGGCCTTGGGTTCGACCTTTGGGCCGCTCCGCCAAGCCCTCGTCGATTCCTGCGGCGTGCCAGCAAGCTTCATTCCGCTCTTGGCCGATGGCCAACCGAGTGGAACACTCGTGCAAGACCTCGGGCCGCACCGCGCTGGCTCGCCCACGGTACGTTCCTTCACCCGCGGTCCCGTTCTCAAGACCACCTTGGAACCGCCCACTTTCCCGCCGGGAACTCCGCAAAATGGTCCCAACGGCTGGTGGGCCGTGTGGAACAACGACACGCTCCAGGATTACCGCTTGTTCGGTCCGGTTCATCGCAATACGTGTAACGTGTTGTTCGCCGATGGGAGCGTGCGGGCCGTGGCCGACGCGAATAAGGACGGGCAATTGAATAACGGCTTCCCCGCCTCGCCCGATTCCGGCTTCGCCGACGACCGCATCGAACTGCCCGAAACCGACTTCTTCAGCAAATGGATGCTGCGACGCAAATAGCAGGCAACACCGCAGCACCGCCTGACCGCACCGCCCGGAACCAAACAACAAACATCAAGCGCGGATTTTACAAGTTTTTTATGCTTCACGCATAAAGTTCTGACATCGGTTTGGATAATCCCATTCGAAGTTGACAAGCAGAAAACGACCCGTTTGCTGCAAATCATGCTAACACAACCGTGCGACGGTTGCCGACGCCACTCGGCTGATGGCCGAAGTGCCCAAGAGGGGCAGGATCAGGGGGGTGATTACCGACCACCGCACGGTCTTAAGGCTTGTGTGATGAGGGAAAGCATTCGGAGTAAGAAGGAAAGGAGGTGTAGCGCTTTTCCAGAGGTTTAGCGATCCCAATCGCTCGGAACTAGAGAATGAGGTTTGGTGGTTACCGTTCGAACCTGTATTTGGAGCAAGAGAAACAATGAAACGCAAAGGTTTCACGTTGGTTGAGATGCTGGTGGTCATTGCGATCATCGGCTTGCTGATTGCCCTGTTGATGCCGGCCCTGTCCCGCGCCCGCGAGGCGGCCCGCTCCAGCACCTGCCAGAATAACCTGCGCCAGTTCGGTATTGGCATGTTCGAGTTCGCCAACTCGGACCCCGCCGGCCGCCTGTGCAGTGGTGCTTGGGATCAGCGTCGTGACGGCTGCTTGTTCGAGTATGGCTGGGTCGCCGACTTGATTAAGATCGGCGCCGCCGTGCCCGGCAAGATGCTTTGCCCGAGCAACCCCATCCGCTCCCTTGAAAAGCTCAACGACCTGTTGGGTATCGGCACATCGACCATCCCGGCCGACGGGTTGCCTGATCCGGCCCGCCTGACCGAAGGCAAGTGCGGCGCGACGACCGGCAGCACGACCGAGCCCCCGCACGGACCATGGCAGAACAACTTGACGCTGCCTGACACCACCGGCTGGTTCAACTACGCCGTCAATATGGTCGTCCAAGAGGGCTACAACACGAACTACGCCTCGAGCTGGTTCATGGTCCGAAGTGGGCCGAAGGGCGTCAACCAGAGCGGTACCATGGTGACCGGATACGGAGGCTACAATTTGAAGGGACTTGGCGGCGCCATCGGCCCGCTCACCGTCCAGATGTTGGAGTCGGCCCCCGTCGCCTCCTCGACGATTCCGTTGCTGGGCGATGCCGGTCCTGGTGACATCAACGAGGCCGTTCTTTTGGCCAACGTGAATGATGACCTGGGATTGACTGCCGGTGTGCGACTTGGTGAGTCGTTCAACGACGGCCCGTCCTACGCGAACACCACCCCCAACCCTGCCGCGATTTCCATCATGCCGAATGGGACTAACATCCTTACGGCGATCCCACAGCAACTGCCCACCCCGACCGATTACGTCGGCCTGAATGGGAAGACCGAAGCTGACTTTGCCGGTCCGAACCCGGACAACCGCTTGTATCTGCAAGATACCCGCGACTGGATGTGCATCCACGGTGCGGGCAACAAGAAGTTCTTCAACTGCTTGATGGGCGACGGCTCGGTCAAGCAATTCTACGACATCAACGGCGACGGCTACGTGAACCCCGGCTTCCCCGTCGGCACGACCGCGACACCTGCCGCGACGGGCTACACCGATAACCGTTGCGAGGTCGCCCCGAGCGACATGTACAACGGCCCGTGGATCGACACCAACGTCCGCAAGGGCAGGTTCGAGGGCTGATTTAGCTGAAAGGCAAGGTCTCCCCTGTGGGGACCTTCATGTCAACGCCTTGCTGTGTGTCCGCCCGCCCCGGGATGCAGTGCATCCGCCGGGGCGGGCCCCGTTGTGGGTCGCACTTTAATACTCTAGCCTGTTTCGTTGAGAGGTTGTTCATTAGAATCGGCGTATGGTGACCGAGCGACACCGCTTACTCGTAGGCAATTTGCAGCCATGACTCGGTCACTTAGGCCAGAGGAGAAGGACGCTTGAAACGCACTCGGGTTTGGATCGGCATTGGCGGATTGATTGGCGTTGTGGGGGTACTGGTTGTAGCGTTGGCGCTACGCTCAGGAATCCTGGCGTCTTCCCGCGATTCGGACGCAAATCAGCCCCCCGGCGTACCCAAGGTCGTTCTTCTCGAATCACGGCACGACTTCGGCATCCTCGACCCCCGCGAACCGTGCAAGCACTTGTTCATTGTTAAGAACGAGGGGACCGCGCCGCTGAGACTAGCGAAAGCGGGAACATCCTGCCAATGCACGGTATCCATGCTGCCTGCCGAAGACATCCCGCCGGGCATGGGCGGGCCGATCGAGATCGAATCCAAGACCGAGGGCATCCTAGGCAAGTTTCGCCACACAGCCGATTTCGTCACCAACGACCCGGAGACGCCTCGTTTCCAATTGACCATCGAGGGCGAAATCCGCTCTTACGTGGCCGTGGCCGATCCGCTGATCTCGCTTTCGGAATTGGAGCGTGGAAAACCCGTTGAGTGTTCCACGATCATTTATTCCCAGGTCTGGGAATCGTTTTCGCTCAAGAATATGAAGAGTTCGCTCGAGGGTTTGAGCTGGGAATTTCAGCCCGCCCCGGCAGAAAAGCTGAAGCCACTCGATGCCCGAAGCGGCTACCTGGCGACATTCCGTTTGCCGGGAACCGCGGTACAGAAAACCTTTGAGTGCCTGTTCGAGGCCGAAGCCGAGGGCGCTGGCCAACCGGATGCCACGAAACCGGTCCAGTTGACGATCGCCGGACATGTACCGCCGCTGCGGTCGATCTACGGCCCGCACATCGACGTCGATGGCGTGGTCACGCTCGGACCGCTGAAGCCTGGCGAAGGGGCCTCGGCGCGGCTAGTGTTGCGGATTCGCGGAGATCACCCTGAGATCCAAGTCCGCCAGATCGAGGTGAAGCCGAGTTTCCTCAAGGTGAGCGTGTTTGCGCAAAGCCCGGAATTGGCCAAAAAAGGGATTTACACGATCGCCATCGACGTCCCGCCCGACGCCCCGGCCTGCAATCACCTCTCGGAAGACACGATGGGCGAGATCCGCGTGCTGACCGATCACCCCGAGATGCCGGAGATTGCGCGTTTGAAGGTAGCCTTCGCGGTCACCAGTGGTTGGTTGCCGCGAGGACCGGGTGATCGCTAAGGCACGACGACCGGCGCGAGGGCCCGAGCCTCCGCTCGGGCGTCCAGTAGCACCAGTTTTCCTATAGCCCGCCCGACAGTCGAGAGCCTATCTTAAACGCCCCCCTGCGAGATGGTTCATCTCAGGCACGTGGTTAAACTAAACCTAAACCCTCTCCCCGTGGGAGAGGGTCATGGTGAGGTCCCAAAAGCTTCGCAACCTGCGGGAAAAACCCTGCATTGTGACTTCCCGCACCCCAGCCAAACGCCCGTGATAGTTGGATAAACGGGGTTGTGAGATAAACTCTAACCCAAAAGTTTTGGCAGAAAGCGCCTGGTCCGCTTGCACCTTATGGACCCGCGCCCGATTCACGCCCTGGAACGCGGATTTGTGCCAGCGTTTTCACCCCCCCCTTTCGGATGTATCTCGAGAGACCTTGTTAGCCGCTTTGGTTTCGGATAATATTGCGAGGGACGAATCTGGGGCGGTAGCTCAGTTGGGAGAGCGCTGCGTTCGCAATGCAGAGGTCGGGAGTTCGACCCTCCTCCGCTCCACCAGAGAAGACCCGTTGGCAACCCTTGTCAGCGGGTCTTTTTGTGTTTTGAGCAGGTGCGGGCACGAGTGCTGGCCCAAAATAGGGGGTGCCAATCAGAAGACGGCCGGACGGTCCGAGGCCATCGAGTCGGAAAGACGGGGACAGCACGTTTGCGCCATTCGTTCGTCACGTCCGGCCGCCCACGAGGAGCTTATCCACAACCTCCGTCTCCTGGGAACGGAAGATCGGTTTGGAGCGAGGGGAGCACCAGCATAGGTTTCCCTCGCCCTGACCCTCTTTTCCCTTACCTCAACCCTCTCCCAAAGGGAGAGCGAATTTTTGAGGAAGGCTCCGAGGTGCCCACCCGCGCTCGGGGATTTCCATTCTAGGTCACACGTTTCTCGCAAGTCACTCCCGTTGTCGATGAGCAGATCGCAAAGCGGATGGGTGTGAGAACCGCGTAGGGGATCTCTATGCGACTAAGGACGCGCTGTCGAAAGCCTGCTTTTCTTCGGTCGAGTTTTACACATTCCTAACAAAACATTAAGCCTGGGCTAACGGTAAGGGACTAGGATAGTGCCGATTTGGCAACGCGTGAGGTGTAGGTCTGCGCATTTTGAGGACCGGACATGGTAGTACGTCGAACATCGAGAAGCCGATCCACATCGCGCGTGCCCCGATGGTATTGGATCGCGGGACTCTTGGCGGTGCTGGTGCTTGCCGGTGGTTCGGCGGTGGTGTGGCGTGGCTGCTCGCGGCGCGGACCAGATCCTTACGCGGCCTGGGGCGGCATGACCAAGGAAGAGTTCCTTAAGAAGCGCAAGCAGCGGGAAGAAGAGGAGGCCAAGCAGCAAGCTGAAGCGGCCAAGCGGGCAGAAGAGGAAAAAAAGAAAAAAGAGGAAGAGGCGGCAGCCAAAAAGGCCGCTGAAAAACAACAACAGTCGGAGGCGAACGGCCAGCCTGAACAGAAAGTTGCCAAATCGAACACCGATTCCTCAGACGAATCGGCGACGACAACA
Organism: uncultured Thermoguttaceae bacterium; assembly: GCA_937951625.1. Lineage (GTDB taxonomy): Bacteria > Planctomycetota > Planctomycetia > Pirellulales > Thermoguttaceae > CALFBP01. The sequence goes on along the minus strand of CALFBP010000033.1, from coordinate 121,091 downwards.
TCGGCATCGGAACTTCCGCCGGTGCCGGAGGAGTTCACGTCATGGAAAGATTTTGACTATTTCGTTGCCCGGCTGACCAATCACCCGCAACTGCCTCGGGCAGTGGAACACCGCTTGAACAACACGCCGCGCGACGAGCGGCAGGCCGAGTTTTTCGAGAAACTATTGGTCTTGGACTTGCCGCCGGGATTGAAGAAGTTTGTGGGGACACGGGCAGCCGAAGAAGAGGGAAGAGGAGGAGATCGGGAAACTGCTTCGGCAGCCGTCGAGGCGATTACCGAAGCCTTGAGCCGCAACGGAACGGCGGAGGCCCGGCGCACGCTGACTGGTCTGTTGGCGGGAACGGTGAGCGCTGGCAAGGAATCGGCTGCCCCGGCCGCGGCGCTAAGGGCGTTGGCCGTGAACCCCACGGCGGAAAACGAACGGCTCCTGGCCTTGGCCGTTTTCGAACCGGAAAAGATCATCGCTTGGGGGGGCCGGGAAACGGCCCCGGAGAAACTTCGAGAACAGGCCGTCGCCGCCCTGGCCGAGCACGGAAAGAGCGGCGTGCGGCTACTTGCGGCAAAACGATTCGTCGAGCCTTCCTGCCCGGCCCAGGCTAAGAAACTCCTCGCTCAGGTCTGGCTCCGTCCCCATCCCGAGAACTTGGAGGCCTATGTCTTTTTGATCGAGCGGCCTGAGCTTGACGCGCAGGTTCGGAGTCAGGCCCTGAATCGCCTGACGGAGCTGAGCGGCTGGGCCATGCGGCAATTTTTAGGGATTGCGGACGTGGATGCCTCGGCGCAGGTCAGCGCGTTAGGAACTTTGGACCCGGAATTTCCTTATCGCGTCGCACAACAGCTTTGGAAAGCCGATCTCGCCCGGGCGATCGATGCCCGGCGCACGACGGTCCGATCCATGGAAGAGGCTAGGGAATGGGTGCTCTTGGCGGCCACGGTGCCACGGGCGGATGTGCGTTCGCGGCTCGGCCGTTTGCTGGAGCGACGTTGGGAAGAAGGACCCCCGGTGGCGAGCTCATCGGGGGCGAATGGGCAAGAGGGCCTCGTCGTGGAGCCGGGCATTTTGGCTGTGTTGAAAAATGCCCGCCGCAATCGCCCCACGGCAAACCAAGCCGCTGCCAAGACGCGAAACACAGGCCAAAGGCTCTCCCCGCAAGCCAAGGACCCGTGGTTGGACTTCGAACAGGCGATCGTGCATGACCTTTGCCGGCGTTTGGCAGCGGCGGCGGTCCTGCCGAATCGTGCAAAGGAGAGCGACAAAGCGACGGCGGACGACAGCGGCGAGTCGAGTGGAATGCCGATCCCGTTGCATCCGCGGGCAGAAATCGACGTGCAGTACGTCGTGCGCTGGCCGGGCGACCATGCCGCGAAACTCGCCTCCTTAGCCCCGGATCCGCTGGAAGTCGCATACGTCCGCATCGAGCAAAGGGCCCGACCCATGAACGTGCGCGGGCACTATGAGCGAACCCTGAAGGGGCCGAAGATGCACCCGACCAAAGAAGGCGTCTGGCTGGAGACGTTGTTGCCAGGCAAGAACGGCGCGGTGCGATCGGTCGATGTACTTTTGAGCCGGGCCAATCCCAAAGTGGACGCCCCACCGGACGAAATGCAGGAAATCACGGTCGAGATCCTTTCGGTGACTGTGACGGGAATGGAGGCGGCGACAAGGAGGGCGGGGACGAGCGAATCGACCGACGAGATACCGTGAAGGGAGGCGACCATGGCCGCAACCCCGCCGCCCAAGTTCAGCGGGATCCTCAAAGCACGCCCTCTCGGTAACGGTGCGCAATCCGAGGCACCACGGGCGGTGGGCAACCAGACCGTGGTCTGCGGGGCGTGCAATGCCGTCAATCCCGCCTCGAATCGTTTTTGCCGGGAATGCGGTCTGGGCCTATGGGAACCCTGTTTCCGCTGCAAGGCCCCTAACGAGGCGACCACCAAGTATTGCGGCTCCTGCGGCGCGAACATTTTGGAGTGGGTCCAAGAGCGACTCGAATCGTTGGATAAAGAACTCGCCAAGGCCGAGAAGCTGATGCAGGTTCACCGCTTCACCGAGGCCATTGCCATGCTCCAACCCATCGCCGCCTACGAAGATTCGCGCCTCAGCGAGTTTGCCAAGCGTGCCACGCGGATGATCGAGATGTGCCGTGCGGAGCGGGAGGCATGGCGGGCCCGGGCCATCACCGCCGAAAAGGAGGTCCGGCAACTCATCGCCAAACGCGATTACCGTGGGGCGGGACGCCTCCTGGAGGCCATCCCGGTCGCGCTCCGCGTGGGGAGCGTCGGGCAACTCTATGACGAGGTGCAAGCGGCCCTCGGCGAGATCGCCGCCTTGGAAGGCGAGCTGGAGGCGTTGGGCAAGGGGCCGCCCTCCGCGGAGGCGATTCGGAAGATTGGACGCCTGCTGACACTCTGCCCAGACCATCGCGAGGCCCGAGGCATGGGCACGCACCTTGCCGCCCGCTTGGCCCAGGTCGCCCAAACCAAACTGGCGGCAGGCCGCTACACGGAAGTCAAACGTGTGCTGGATCAGGTGCCCGAGGGCCTACAGACCGAGGAATTGCGTGCCATTCGGGACCGTGCCTGGGAACTGGCCTATTTGACTCGGGAGCTTCGTGAAACGCCTTTAGTCAACGATAGCGTGGTGTCGTTGGCGGCGCGATTCCGCAAACTGGCGCCGCAGGATCGCGAGATGGCAACCGTGTGCGCGGAATTGGAACAACGTTTCCAAAACCACGCTCGAACCTTGGAGCAGCCCTTTTTATTGCTGAAGCCCCGCAAGGGCTCGGTTCTCGGTCGTCCGGTGGAATGGCTGACGGGATTTGGAAGGCTAGGGGTGGCCCCAGATTTTCAAAGCACGGTGGCGTTGGACCATCCGGGTCGCTTCGCGGCCGCGTGCGGCGTGGCCTTGCAGGGACTCGTGGAGACCTCGAGCGACGTGAACCTGCTTCCGGAAGACGAGAGTCTCTGGGGCAAGGCCACGCGTTGGCTTTCCCGCCGCCCGGCCCGCAGCGCTTGGGGCCTCGACCTCGGCTCGAGCGGTCTGAAGGCGGTTCGGCTGGCTCTGTCGGGCGGCGATCCGATCGTCACCGATTGCGATTTCGTCGAATACGACAAGATTCTCAGTCAAGCGGCCAGCGACAGCCAGTTGCGGATGTTGTTGGAAGAAGCCGTCAAGACCTGGGCTTCCCGAAATCCCACCGCCGACCGGGTCTGCGTGACCTTGCCGCCGCGAAGCGTCGTGGTCCGCCAGTTCGAATTGCCCGACATGGATCCCGAGATGCTCGACACCGCCGTGGCGAACGAGGCGACCCTGCTGCTGCCCATTCCCTTGCGGGAGCTGGAGTGGCGCTATGCGATCTTGGAACAGATCGAACGGTCCGCAGACCACACGACTTGGCTGAAAGTCGCGGTGCTGGGCATCAAGCACGTGGTGCTGGAAGATTGGTTGGAAACCCTACGAAAGCTTGGGGTGCGGGTCGATGTGGTTCAAGCAGATTGGCTGGCGATCCACAATTTCGCCGTGTTCAACTATTTTCCCACCCGATCCGACTTGGTAGCCGAGGAGGCCCCCGCCGAGCCGCCCATCGCGCTGTTCGACATCGGCGCTGACGCCACGAACCTTCTGGTAAGCGCCGGGGACTTGGCATGGCTTCGCTCGGGCGGCTTGGGCATCGACCGTGTGACCAAAACCTTGGTCCGCGAATTCCACATGACGTTCGCCCGCGCCGAACAATGGAAGCGCAATCCCGGGGCGGGAGACAATACCGCCCGCCTGGCCGAGGTCACCCGTCTTATGATTCAAGACCTCGTCAACGAACTGAAGACCGGACTGGACGTTTTCGAAGAGGCCCATCCGGGACGGCGCGTTCAACGTGTCCTGCTGCTGGGCGGCGGGGTTCGCTTGCACGGGTTGCTTCGCCACCTCTGGTGGGGCGACTCGGACGAGGCTGCCTTGGCCGGGCAGAACCCGGCGTGAGCCAAGGCACAAAACCCGGCCCTTGCTCGAAGCGGAAATTAGGGGCGAAGTTCATCAGGCTTCCAAGCCTCTCGACGGCAGGCGTTGGCGCGTGTCTATGAGCGTGCCTGGCCCCCTTCTGGTGCTTCCGCGCTTGCTAGTCAGGCTACGGCAAACCATGTACATTAAACGATCAAACCCTGGGCCCCTCAGTGATTCGATGGAAGGAACTTTTGCTCATGGCCAAGAAGACGTGGACGCTCTGCGATGTGGACCAAGACATCTATGTGGAGGAGATCGCCATCGCGCCTGGCGAGGTGGGCGGCGGAGCGACGGGCTATTCCATCGTCAAGCACACGCTCCGCGGTGGGCTGCGCGAAGGAGTGGACGCCATCGAAGTCGATAACGGAGCGTTTCGCTTCGTCGTCGTGCCCACGCGCGGCATGGGAATCTGGAATGCCCTATGCGGCTCGATGCGGCTCGGTTGGAACTCTCCGGTGCGAGGGCCTGTCCATCCCGCCTTCGTCCATCTCCATGAACCCAGCGGCATCGGCTGGCTCGACGGTTTCGACGAGCTTTTGGTCCGCTGTGGCCTGGAAAGCAATGGGGCCCCTGAATTCAAGCCAGACGGCACGGTCCGCTACGGCCTTCATGGCAAGATCGCCAACATCCCGGCTCACAAGGTGGAGATCTCTGCCGATGGCGACTCGGGCGAACTGGAGGTCACAGGCGTGGTCGACGAGGCCAGACTGTTTGGCAACAAGCTTCGGTTGACCTCGACGATTTCCACCCAGGTGGGGCGACTGGGGCTGACCGTCCGGGACGTGGTGACGAACATTTCCGCCGAACCGGGCGAGTTGGAACTTTTGTACCACGTCAATTTCGGGACGCCGTTGGTAGGCCCCGGCGCCAAGGTGCTCCTGCCCGTGCGCAAGGCCGCCCCGCGCGACGCCGCGGCCGTGGGAAACCTTTCCGAATGGGATACCTACGGCCCGGAAAGCCCGGGACTGCCAGAAGCGGTTTTCTTCTTCGACTTGGCAGCCGACACCGCGGACAACACGCGGGCCCTGTTGCACAACGCCGCCGCGGATCAAGGGGTGAGCCTCACGTTCAACAAGCGGCAACTGCCGTGTTTCACCCTTTGGAAGAACCGCCAGGCGGCCATTGACGGCTATGTGACCGGGCTGGAGCCGGCGACGAACTACCCCAATCGCAAATCGTTCGAGAAGGAACAAGGCCGGGTGATCGTGCTCGCCCCTGGCGAGTCCCGCACCTTCGAGGTGGCGCTGGAAGTGCATCCGGATGCTTCGAGCGTGGCTGCGGCCCGTCGCGCCGTGGCTGAACTGCAACGCTCCGCCACGCCCACCCTGTTGCCGCATCCCGACCCGCGTTGGGCCCCGTTGTAGTTGGTACGGCGGCGGGCGCCGCTTGGCGTGTTTTTGCCAGCCCGGCCGCGAAGGTCACGTTTTTCGCTACGCCTCTTGTTCGTCTTTCCGGTCCCCGCCTCGCGGATCGCCGTCCAGCGAATCACCGTTCGGCGAGAGATTCTCGATCGGCTCGCCATCCAACGGAGTCCCAGCGGGAGTGATCCCGTGGCGCGAGATCTCGTCGCGCAAGGCCTTGCCCAGCACGCTGTGCCGGCGGCCATAGATGAAATAGATCAACAGGCCCAGGAGCAGCCAGCCCCCAAACCGCACCCAGGTCCAGGGACCCAGGTAAATCATCAGCCCCAGACAAAACACGATTCCCGCCGGGGCTACGAAATGGACTGCGGGAGTCCGGAACGGTCGGCGGGCCTCGGGATTCACCCGCCGCATCAGCCAGACCGAGGCGCACACCACCACGAACGCAAACAGCGTTCCGATGTTGACCATCTCGCTTAAGCCCTCGATGGGGAAAAAGGCGGCGGCAACCGCGCAAAACAGTCCCGTCACGATTGTCCCCTTGTGAGGCGTGCGAAAGCGAGGGTGAACGGCCCCGAAAAAACCGGGCGGCAACAATCCATCGCGGGCCATGGCCAACAGCACGCGCGGCTGGCTCAAGAGCATCACCAGCAACACGCTGGTGATGCCGGTCAAGGCGCCCACCGTAATGATCACCGAAGCCGCCTGGAGCCCGAACCTCTCGAACGCCCCTGCGATCGGGGCATTGAGCGGGATTTGCGGATAAGGCACCATGCCGGTCACTACCGCCGCGACGGCGATGTACAGCACGGTGCAGATCGCCAGCGAGCTGATGATGCCAATCGGCACGTCGATCGCCGGATTGCGGGCCTCCTCCGCGTGGGTCGAGACCGAATCGAAGCCGATGTAAGCGAAAAAGATGATCGCCGCGCCGGTGAGGACCCCCGTCCAGCCGTAGGGCATGAAGGGCCGCCAGTGCGTGACGTCGATGTACCCGATCCCGGCGAAGATCACGAAAAGCACGGCTGCCACCTTGATCACGACCATCAGCGCATTGAAGCCGGCGCTCTCCCGAATGCCGATCACCAGAATCGTGGTGATGATCGCGGCGATCGCGATGGCCACCACGTTGAAGGTCAAGCGAACGCTGCCGAACACCAGAGGAGTGTTCTCATAGGCCTCGTAACCGTGCAAATTGTCCTCGCGGACGTGGGCAAGTTTTTCCGCCGGCGACATTTTCGGCTCATACTGGAGCTGCTCCTGCATCGCCCGCTGGACGCGGGCCACCGAGGCCTCGGCGGCCCGACCGTGAATCTTGGCGACCGCGGCCAACGACTCGGGGGTGAAAACGACCTCCACCTTGACCACGCGGTTGATTTCCGAGTCCTCGGCGACTGGGAGCACGAGGCGCGGGGCGGTGGCGCTGGCTCCCAGGGGAATGGCCGTCGCCGTGGCCACTTCCAGCGCTCGAGCCGTCTGGTAGTCCACGTGCTGCGTGGCCGCCGTAAACGGATCGGTGGTCAGCCAAAACGGGATTGTCACCAAGGCCGTGCCTGCCTTGCTTTTGAACAGACCTAGAAACTTCAAAAAGTAGTGTGCCCAGCCGTTCGCCACCGTGGCCGATGCCATCGCGTATTCCAACACCAAGTCCCAACCGATGATCCAGGCCACCAGTTCCCCGAGCGAGACATAGGCATAGGTGTAGGCGCTGCCCGCAATCGGGGCCATCGACGCGAACTCGGCATAGCACAAGGCCGCAAACCCGCACGCCAACCCCGCCACAACGAAGGAAAGTACCAATCCGGGGCCTGCGTGCTGCCGGGCGGCGACCCCGGTGAGCACAAAAATACCCGTCCCAATGATCGCCCCGATTCCCAACGAAGAGAGAGCGACCGGGCCCAGGACCCTGCGCAGCTGGTGTTCGCCGGCCATTTCCGCCAGCACCAGGTCCAACGATTTCTTCGCAAACAACTGTCTCCGCCACATGGTCTGCCTGCCTTAGGACTCTATGTTCGTTTAGACTGTGGCGAGTATTTTTACATGAAACAACGTGAAAAACAACCGGCAACAACCGGCGAAAAGGCGTGAGAAACTGCATGGCGCTATTGTTGCCTGCGGTCGGTGCAGCGAGGGGGCCTGCGTGTCTTGCTGCCGCTACCAGCGACGGCCGCCTCCTGGCGGTTTATCTGCCGCGTTTTGGGCCGACGCTAGGGCCTTTCAGTGCTGACACTCTTTTGGCTGTTTTTCGCCCCGGCTTGAGTGCCCCTCACAACCCGCATAGAATTCGGTCAGCACGCAGGAAACCCGAGGCATGAGCGAACACGAACTCCATTTCGAAGGCGCCCCGTTTCTCAAGCAGGAGACCGCCGGGCTGTACGAACCCCGGGGCTCGAAGGCCCTGGGCGAGTCGGCGGAACGATCCATCAAGCACAATCGGGAGGTACAGTCGAAAATCCCGTATTGGCAGTCCTGGCGCGAGGCGGCCAATCAGGTCAAGGATTACGCCATCGCCAACTTGGACAAGCTCCTGGTCGAGTTCGAGCAGAAGATCACCGCCCGCGGCGCCAAAGTGATTTACGCCGAAACCGCTGCCGAGGCCAACCGAATCGTGTTGCAGATCGCCCGCGAGCATCAGGTGAAGACGGTCGTCAAGGCCAAGTCGATGGTTAGCGAAGAGATGGAGCTGAACCATAAGTTCGAGGCCGCCGGCATCCGTGCGGTCGAGACCGACCTGGGCGAATACCTGGTGCAGTTGGCAGGCCAGCGGCCGGTGCATATCGTGACGCCGGCCTTGCACCTATCGGCGGCCGACGTGGGACGCTTGTTCCAGGAGAAACTCGGTGAGCCGTTTACCGAAGAACATCGCAAGCTGACGGATGTCGCCCGAAGGCACCTCCGCGAAGAGTTTTTGCGGGCCGACATGGGCGTCTCGGGCGTCAACTTCGCCATTGCCGACACGGGCACGATCTGCGTGGTGGAGAACGAGGGGAACGCGGGGCTGTCGACCTCTGCCCCGCGGGTCCACGTGGCATTGATGGGCATCGAAAAGGTCATCCCCAGCATCCACCACTTGCCGCTGTTCTTGAACCTGCTGGCGCGAAGCGGCACGGGCCAGAAGCTGACTACCTACACCCATCTGTTCCACGGTTCGACCCCGAGCCGCCAGTTGTATGTGATCATCCTGGACAATGGGCGGACGAACGTGCTGAAGGATCCGGCCGCGCGGATGTCGCTGTTTTGCATTCGCTGCGGGGCCTGTTTGAACGCCTGCCCGGTGTACCGCCGCACGGGCGGTTGGGCTTATGGCTGGGTGTATCCCGGGCCGATCGGCTCCGTGCTCACGCCGCACCTGGTCGGCTTGGACCAAGCGGGCACGCTGCCGTTCGCCTCGTCGCTGTGCGGGGCCTGCGGCGAGGTCTGCCCCGTGAAAATCGACATTCCTCACCAACTCGTCCATTTGCGGCATCGGGCGGTCAACGAACCCTCGCCGGTCAACTCGCTCTCCGAGCGGTTGATGTGGAAAGGTTGGGCCTGGGCGATGAGCGGGCCGCTCCGCTATCGGCTGGCGATGTGGGCGGTGCGGATTGGAGTCCGCTTGGCCCGCTTCCTCCCTTGGCACCCGGGGAAACTCGGGGCCTGGACCCGGGGACGTGAACTGCCTGAACTGCCCGGCCGAGTCCCCTTCCGCACCTGGTGGAAAAAAGAAGCGTCGGGGAACGGCCTGTCGCGCCAATAGACCGCACCCGCCGACGGCAAGAAAGATCGACCATGAGCAGCCGAGACGCCATTTTGAGTCGCATTCGCAATGCCTTGGCCCAAGACCGACCCCGGGCGGCTCCGCCCATTCCTGAGGTCTGGCCGCGCGAGAACCCCTCGGTCCAGGCGATGGCCGAACGGTTCCAACGAGAACTGGAGGCCGTTCACGGCGAGGTGATTCGCTGCGCCGACCGGCAGCAAGCCGCCAACTGGCTGGCAACCCTCGCCACCCAGGAATCGTGGCTCCGTATCGGCGCGATGGACCGGCCGCTTTGCCGGGAGATTTGTCGGGACTTGGAGCCCGGCCGTATCTGGTGGGCAGGGGCGCAAGACCAGCGGCCCCAGCAACCGGATGGCTCGCCGGGATCGATGGCCGATTTGGCCGTGGGAATCTTGGAGGCCGACTGTTTGCTAGCCGACACGGGCACCTCGATGATCGCCTGCGGCCGCGCTGAGGAGCGACTTCTGTGCTATTTGCCGCCCGCCTGCGTCGTCGTGGCGACTGCCGATCGCTTGTTCGAGCACCTGCCGGCTGCCTGGCCCCAACTCGTCCCCCGCATCGCGGACCCCCAGACCCGCGGCGAATTCGTATTCATCACCGGCCCCAGCCGCACGGCCGATATCGAGAAGATTTTGATTCTCGGCGTTCACGGGCCCAAGCGCTTGATCGTTTGCCTGGTGGGGTGAGCGAGCGAGACGATCGCGCTTGGCAAGCGGCCAGCTCGGCCCGCGCGGAGTCTTCCCCAGGTGCGGCCTTGCCCAATGGCTCCCCGCTTGCTGGACGATCTTCCCAGCAAGGGCGACGCGGCGAAGCAACCGTGCCGTTGTTCCAGCCGCGTCCACCGTTCGCCTAACACGTCAGGTCTTCAGTAGAGGCTTCAGGGAAGCTTTTCCAGTTTCAGCTCGTCGATCCCGAACATGTACGACTTGATGGCCTTCTCGTTGGCCCCGACGATCTCGACCGTCAGCGTGTGCTTGCCTTCGGTCAGTTCGTGGACGCCGAGCGGGACGGGCGGATCGGTGCGGATGACGCCGTCGTTGAACAGATCGATGGGGTCCCCGAGCTTTTTCCCATCGAGGTAGAGCTGCACGATGCCGTAGTCCCTGGCCTTGGTGAGGAAGGCGCTCATCTTGTACTTGCCAGTTTTCGGCACGCGGAAGCCCAGTTCGAGCTTATCGCCCGGTTTGGCGCCCGTCCACCAAAGATGGTCGTCGTTGCTCCACGTCCCCGGGCCGAAACCCGTCATATTCTGGCTGTCGACGTTGCCGGGCGGCTCGCCCAGCACCTCGAATCCGGCCAGTTCCAGCGGCAAGCGCACGTAGTAACTGTGGCGATCCTCGACGGGGACGGGCGGAAAGGGATCGACGCCGCCAGGCGCAAGATACCAGCAGACGGTGCAGGCATAGAGCGTGCCGGGGGCGTTCGGAAAATATTTCTCGATGCACCCCTCGAACGACTTCTGGAAAGGCACGTTATCGACAATGTGCCAGCGGAAGACCGATTGGTGCCCCCGATTGTTCTCGGTCATGGTTTGGCCGTGGAACGGCTTTTGGAACAGCCCGGGATGGCCCCAAGCGTAGCCGAAATAGTCTTCGGATCCGGTGCCGATCGTCGAAGGGAACTTTTCACCGTCGACAAAGAACTTCTCGTCGCCTTCGCCCCACCAGCCGCCTCTGGGGTTCCACACGTGGAGCATCACGCCGCAAAACCGCCCGCGGCCTTCGCTTCGCAACATCGTCCAGTCGGGCCAGCGATCCTTGGGGAGCGGAAACACGTCGCGATGCCACTTGCAATGGAAATGGCCCAGCTCGTCGAAGGGACGCGACAGCGGGGCGTGGGTGATTTCGAAGTCCAGCCGCCGTGCGGTCGGACCCTCATTGACCAGTTCCAGCACCGCCCGCTTGGCGAACGGCATGTACCACAGGGAATAAGCCCCGTCGGGCGTGATGCCGGTGGGCAACGACTTGTAAAAATTCACGCCGGGCGCGGTGCCGAAGAAATCGCCCAAGGGACTCCATACCGCCGCTTCCGCCTGGTCGTCCCACGTGATTCGCAAGACGATTTGCCGCAGGGCGGCCATCTCGTCCTCCCGATCCTGGAAGCTGGCCTTTCCACGGATCGCCGTGATTGCCCGCGGACCTTGCAATTCCAACCGCGCGGTCTTGCCCGGCTCGATGGCGACCGAGTCGCGAATCGTCTCCTCGCCGTTTCGGTTGCCGGCGGGGTCCGTGCCCAGGGCCTGGGCGAAGTAATCATCGATCGCCTTCAAGTCGCTGGCGTGCTGCTGGGCCAAGGCAGCGGAAAACGTCGGCACCCGAGTGCCTGGGGGAAAGGTCTCGTAAACGAAATGGTAATAGGCCCCCCACTTGTCCTCGGCCACGACCTTGCAGGACTTCTGGTAAGGGATCGGGAAGTAGAGGTTCTGGCCCCGACTGCCGATGTCCTCCAGGCGGTAGGAGAGCGTCGGGTAGTTGAACGGCGGGTGTTTGCCGTCGAAGTAATGGGCAAACGGCATGTCAACGACCGGATCGGGGCTGCCGTCGAGGTAGATTTTCACGCGGCCCTGCTCCGGCAGCGCCGACCAGATCCGCCAGATGCAGCCCGGCCCTTCCATCTCCGCGAAGACCTGCTGGTTGCCTTCGCGGCGAATGATGCCGTCGCCATCGCCGTTGGCGTCCCAATTCACGTATTTCCCCGTCTTTTCATCGTACCGACTCGCCCGATCATAGCTGGACCACTGCTGGCAAGTGTTCCCCAGCCGCGGTAACACGGCCAGGCGTTCCAGGTCGATCAGCCGTCGCACCAAATCGCCGTAGGAAAGCGACTCTTCCGCACATACCATGCCCGCGAACCACATTTCGCCCAACAGCGTAGCGGCAAACGTCAACCACCAAAACCTCGTGCGCGTAACCATAGCTCTTTCCTCTCGATCACAAACAGTCGGAAGGCAATTCTTGATCGCCATTTGCCGGGCGATTGTAAGGTGCCCCGCGGAAGGACGCAACAATCAAGAAAGATTGCAAAAACAGGCGGCGGATTCAGCCATCCATTCCAACACCCGTCGACAACCCACACAGTTGCTCTCCCGCGCACGGTAGAGGGCTGGGGTGAGGGAAGCTACAACCCAGGCGTTTCTTCCTCGGTCTACAGATGTTCGCCCCTCACCCTGACCCTCTCCCAAAAGGAGAGGGTTCGGTTCAAGCCAACTACGACCCTCACCCTCTCCGACTGGGAGAGGGGACTTTTAGGATAGGCCGTGATCTAAATGTGTTCGGGCAGTTCGTAGCCTTTGCGGCGTGGCCGGGTGAGGTAGGTATTGGCCTCGTCGTCGTTGACGAATTGTTCCTTGACCGGGTCCCAGTGCAGCTTACGTCCCAGTTCCCGGGCGATGTTCGCCAAGTGGCAAACGGTGACCGAGCGGTGGCCGATCTCCACGTCGGCGACAGGCTTTTGCCGGGTCTTGATGCAAGAGAGCCAATTTTCCATGTGGTAGCGGGCCTGCCACAAGGCCACCTCGTCACGCCACTTGTCGGCTTCTGCTTGGGGCGGCGGATCCTTGACAAGGTCCTTGGGATTGGTGGTGAACTTGTTGCGGTTGATCTCCATTTTGCCGTGCTCGCCAATGAAAATGCCGCCGCCGTGCGGGCCACGCTCCAGTTCAAGCTTTACCAGCACACCGTTGGCATAGCGGTAATGCACCTTGCCGTTGGGACCGGGCGAGACCGGCCAGATTTCCACCGGACCCGTCTCGTCCATGCCCAACGCCCATTGGATCTGGTCCAGCCCGTGGGCGCCCCAATTCGTCATCTCGCCGCCGGAGAAGTCCCGCCACGCCATCCAACCGAAATGCAAGGAAGGATGGTAAGGACGCATCGCGGCCTGGCCCAACCACATGTCCCAATCGAGGCCTTCGGGGATGGGTTGCTCGGGCAGCGGCTCATAACGCTTGGGGCCCGTGTAGCAGATGCCGCGAACCTCCAAAATCTTGCCCAACTTGCCCGAGCGCACAAACTCGCAGGCAAAACGGTTCATTTCCATCGAACGCTGTTGGCTGCCGACTTGGAACACGCGCTGATATTTGCGCACGGCGTTGACCAGCACGCGGCCCTCGGCGATGGTGAGCGTGAGCGGTTTTTCGGCGTAAATGTCTTTGCCGGCCTGACAGGCGTGGATGCAGGGCAAAACGCGGCCGTGGTCCGTGGTGACGACGAGTACCGCATCGAGGTCTTTTTCATCCAAGAGCTTGCGATAGTCTTGGTGAATGCGCCATGAGGCTTGCTTGGCTTTGGCGTGTTCCTCGGCCCGCTTGACGAAACAATCGCACACCGAGGCGACCTGAGCGGTTTCGGGCAATTGGTCGATGAGCAGGCGGGCCCGACCTCCCATGCCGATGACCCCCACGGTCACGCGCTCGCTGGGCGCCGGTTTTCCCGGCGCGGCGAACACGCTGCCCGGAACGAACCAAGGCACGCTGGCCGCCGTTCCCGCTTGAAGCAACCACCTGCGGCGAGAAATCCTAGTTTGGTGTGCCATGACACAAAGCCTCCTCATTGTCTTTCTGCGTATCTTACCACTTCCCCATGGTCTCACTGCGTGTCTTGCTGCTTCAACCAGGCCAGATTGAAGGCGTAGTGATTCTTGCTGGTGATCAGGTGGATCACGCCGTCAGGCGTCTGGCAGGCGGCCAGATAGCCCCGCGGCTCGGCGGTAGTGCGGCTGAGGAGGAACCGGCCGGTATTGCCGCCGCCGTCGATTTCCCGGGCCGGGCCGCCGTCTGTTACCAGGCGGCGCAGCGGCCACGACTGGCCTTCGTCCATAGAAAGGGCGGCAAAAAGGCCGGAACCTTTGTATTCCTGGCCTGCCGCGTCCCGAAATGTCATCTCGCGACCAAACGAGGCGAAAAAGATCGGCCCCTCGGCCAGGCGCAAAAGCACGAGCCGTTGGCCGCCGCCGATGGGCGGAAACGGACTGGCCGAATAGGTCCAGGTCGCGCCGCCATCGGAGGACATGCTCTGGGGCATCCGCCCTTGGATGCTGTCGCCGCGGCCGAACGCCATGAGCCGCCCGTCCTTCAATTCCACGATCCCCGCATGGATCCCGGCGATCCAAGCGCCTTGGGCCCCGTCGCGGAACTCGGGCTTGGGTTTTCCCGCACCGGGATCGATCCACGTCTTTCCCCCGTCGCGGCTGATGAGCACGGCAGTGCCGCCGTGGCCGCCGGTCACGGCGTCGCACGGCACGAGGATCGCACCGTCGCGCGTGCGAAGCACCGTGGTCACCGGCATGTGGCGGAGTCCATGCTCCGGCATGATGAGCCGCGCTTTGGACCAGGTGACGCCGTGATCGATCGAAGTCCGCAGGATGGTGGCCAACGATCCCCACGTGGCCGCAGCGGCTAACCCGTTGAAGTGGAACAACGTACCTTGTCCGTCGTGCCAGATCGCCGGGGCATGGTCGTTGCGATCGGGGGCATCCCAGAAGGGCGAAGCCTCGTCCCATTCTTCTTGTCCACGCCGCAGCCGACTGGCGGCAATGGCCAGCTCGCGGCCCGGCTCGCTGCGGCACGTGTACCAGATCGCCAGCAGGTCGCCATTGGCGCAAGCAACGATGCCGGGATCGTGATTGTGCCTGGAAAACAGAGGCCCGTCGGAGCCGGAAGGGATTTTCACATAAGGCCGTGGTCCCTTGAAAAACGGCTTGGCCGGGTCCGGGCCCGAGCTGAGGTCGCTGGGACGATCTTGTCGCACGTCTTGCTGCCAACGTTGGGTGGGTGGGACCGGAAGCGGCTTGCCTGAAGGCGCTTCGCCCAAAGCCACTCGAAATCCGATCAACCAGCTCTGGTCCTCGGGCAGCGTGCCCGAGCGATTCGCCGACCGCAAATATTCCAACGTTGTGGAGTGGCTCCCTCCCCGCGTGACGCGGAAATCGCCGTCCGCGCGGCCGAGGGGATCGACCTGCTCGCCCGGCTCATAGGGGCCGTACCAGTCCAGGCACCATTCCTCGACATTGCCGTGCATATCGAACAGGCCCCAGGCATTGGCCGGCGTCCGGCCCACGCTCAACGACACCGGCCCGAAAACCTCCGATCGGGCAGGATCGGGGAACCAACTCACGCCCACGTTCTTATGAAACGCCTTGTCATCCAGCCGATCGCCGAAGGAAAAGGCCGTGGTCGTTCCCGCCCGGCAGGCGTATTCCCACTCGGCCTCGGTCGGCAAGCGATAGGGCCGCCCCTCCTTCTCCGCCAGCCAACGGCAGAACCGTTGGGCGTCGTGCCAACTGACGAACACGACCGCCTCGTCATCGGCTTTCGACCATCCCAACTTGCCACGCAGGCGGCGATGCTCAGGGTCGAACTGCTCGTATTGGGCGTTGGTCACTTCGGTGGCCGCGAGATAAAACGGTCGCGTGATACGGACGGGGTGGGCGGGGCGTTCGTCGAAATCGCCGCCTTGCGAACTGCCCATGATGAATCGGCCCGGCTCGATCCGCACCAACCGCATCCCCAATGTGTTGATAAAAATCTTTTCCTCGGGCAGTTCCGCCGCCGCACTCCCGGCCGCTATGGCCCAGACCACCGCCGTGGTCGAAAGCATGGTCGAGAGCGTGGCCAGCAGCACGCTCCTTCTCGTCAAGCGATTCATCTGCAATCCTCCCCCTTTGCCCTGTGGCCTATCATCGTAATACCGACAGGGTCTTGTCAGCAACTGGCGGTCAGGAACAAGCTCAGGGGTCCAAGGGCGCAGCTTTTTTGAAGGCATTCCTCTTAAAATAAGAAATGGACGCGTTGCGTCCTCTCTGCTCACCGAAATCTTGCTCAAGGGCGTACCAAGAAAGCATGAAAAAAACGGTGTTGGACGTGGGGAATTGCCGCAGCGACCACGCTTGGATCGCCGCGACACTGCAATCGCATTTCGACGTGGAGGTACTGCGGGCGGTCTCAGCCGCCGAGGCGATTCAGACGCTGGAATCCCGGTCGATCGACCTGGTGCTTGTGAATCGCCGCCTCGACCAGGATGGAAGCGAGGGAATCGAGCTGGTGCGGCGCCTGAAAAACTCGCCCAAAACGGCGGCCACGCCGGTCATGCTGATCAGCAACTTTCCCGAGGCCCAGGCGGCGGCAGTGGCCGCGGGGGCTGAAGAGGGATTCGGCAAGGACCACCTCGACAGCCCGGACACCATCCGCAAACTGGGGCGGTTTCTCGATCATTAAGCCGCATTTTTCGTCGGGCGATCGATGCCCTGGATCGAGGCAGCGTTCCGCGAATCCATCGGCCGAGCTACACCCAAGCCGGTTCCCAAGCGATCTCCGTTCGCAGGATTTCCCGCTTCCAGCCCGGCTCGTGGACGGGCCAGCCGCGAACGCGACCATTGGCATAGGCGGTTTGGTCGGGGCGGCCGTGGCGATGCACCACGTTCCAGCATTGGATTTCCTCGGATAACAGCGGCGGCAAACGGCCCGGCACGTTGCCCCGACGCCACGTCAGCCGTCCTTGGTCGAAAATGGTGATGATGGCGGGCGCAGGCAATTCCAGGCTCCGCCGGGCGATCAGCTCGTGGCTTGCCGTGGCGAAGCGGGCCTTCAGCGCGACCAGGTCCCAATCGCAAGCCGCCGCGGCGGCCTCAAACCAGGCCGTGGGGAGCAGCAGCCGTCCGGCCATCTGATTGGCCACCACCTCGCGGACTTTCGGCGAGACGGCCCGAGCGTCGATACCCAAGAGGCGAAACACGCGATGGGCCACGTGCTCGCCGATTTCGTGGGCCACCGCCCAGTGCCGCCGCTCGAAGCGGGGATCGGCGCGAAGCAGGATCGTGGGCCGTGACGGCCTGCCGCGGCGGAGCCGGAGGCGGACGTACCTCGCTCGGCCTTGCTGGTTGTCATCCCAAGCCACCGTCAGGTCCAGAGCGCGGGCCAGGGCAAAGGCATCGACGGGCGGGCCGTGGACCCCCGCCGCTTGAAGCACTTGGCTGGCAACCGAGTCAAGACCGTGCGACCACTCCTCGACCGTGAGGCTAGAAAACATCGCGCCACCTCGCGGGGCGTGCCCCCCTGCAACTCCGAATAATATACGTCTGTACATTATATCGTTCCCACGGGCAATTGCAAGGGGTGACCAAAACTGCCCGAGGTGCGTTGCAGGCCTGCGAAAGGCTTCGCTCCGGAGGGGGAAAGCCGCTCCACCCGATCCTCCCGCCAAAGCCTTGCGCTTGGTCTTGGCTCGGTATAGAATAGAACCGCTCGCTTGCGAATTTTGTCGATCGGTCGCTGATGTGGTCCGCGGACTAACTCTCTTCCCGCAGATCGGTGGCGAGGTGCGTGTCGATCGAGACGATTCGCGGCGGTTCGTGGTTCCGTCCTGCCCGGCTTCGCTCGCGAGAGGCGAAAGGGGGGGGAACTTGAAGGATCAGTTCAGGTTGGTCGGCGGTTGCAGCGTTTTCGGATCCCAGGAGTCATCCGCAACTTGAAACAGCATCGGACGTGTGCCATCGTCAGCCTCGGCTGCCCGAAAAACCTCGTCGACAGCGAGCGGATGCTTGGGCTGTTGAATCTTCACGGTTATCAGCTCCAGTGGGAGCCGGAAGGCGCGGATGTCGTGATCGTCAACACCTGTGGTTTTGTTGAATCGGCCCGACAGGAATCCCTGGAAACCATCCGCGAAATGGTTGACTTGAAAGAGCGGGGGTTGGTCGGGGGGGTGATCGTGGCGGGCTGTCTGGCCCAGCGGGATCAGTTCCGATTGTTGGAGGAATGTCCAGGCATCGACCAGGTGGTGGGGGTGTTTGGCCGGGAAGAGATTGTTCAGGTCGCCGAACGGCTGTCCAATTCCCAGGCGTCGGAACGCGGCCTGTTTCCCCCCGTCGCCGCGAAGGCCTTGCCTGACTCCGATCGACTGCGGATCACCCTGCCGCATTTGGCCTTTCTCAAGATCGCCGAGGGCTGCGACCGGCTCTGTACGTTTTGCTCCATTCCCAGCATGAGGGGCCCTTATGTCAGCAAGCCCATCGAACAGGTCGTGGCCGAGGCCCAGCAGTTGGCCGCCGACGGGGTCCGGGAACTGATTCTGGTCGCTCAGGACACGAGCTTCTACGGCCTGGATTTGTATGGCCGAGCGGAGCTGGCACAACTGTTGCTGCGGCTAGAAGAGGTACCGGGCGTGGAATGGATTCGCCTGATGTACCTTTATCCCATGCATTTCACCGACGAACTGTTGGACATACTGGGCTCCAGCCGCAAGGTGCTCCCCTATCTGGACCTGCCTTTGCAGCATGCCAACGATACGATCCTGCGGCGGATGAAGCGGCAAGTCACCCGGGCCCAGATCGAGCGGCTCTTGGATCGGCTTCGTGGGCGAATCGCCAATCTGGTGTTGCGGACCACGATGCTGGTGGGATTCCCGGGCGAGACCGAGCCTCAGTTCGAGGAACTCTTGGACTTCATGAGGCGATGGCGTTTTGAGCGATTGGGGGTGTTTACCTATTCCTGCGAGCCGAACACCCCCGCGGCCCGACTCCCCGACCACATCCCAAGCGAAATCGCCCAACGCCGGCGCGACGCCCTCCTGGCAGCCCAACAGGAGATCGCCTTCGCTTGGAGCCGATCGCAAATAGGCAAGCACTTGGACGTGCTCGTGGATCGAGAGCTACCGGGCGAGAAAAACGTTTACCTGGGTCGGACTTACGCCGATGCCCCCGAGGTCGACGGCGTGGTGTATGTTTCGGGAGAGGGGATTCAGCCGGGAAGGATCATTCCCTGCGAGATCGTCGCCGCAAAGAATTACGATTTGATTGCAGCCTATGCAAATTCACTTGCCCAGCGATCGTGAGGTCGTGCGCGCGGAACGGGCGAAACGCTTGTGGGCCTCGGCCCTGAACTTGCCCAACCAGTTGACCTTTCTCCGACTGGCCTTGGCCGTGGTGATGTTCTGTCTGATCGCCGGGGATTTCTACCGGGCGAGTTTCGTGCTTTTCGTGGTGGCCGCGGGCACGGACTGGCTCGATGGCTACTTCGCGCGAAAGTACGGCCAAGTGACCACGCTGGGCCGGATCCTCGATCCCTTTGCCGACAAGGTTATCGTCTGTGGGACGTTCATCTTCCTGGCGGCCGTGCCGGAGCTGCTCGCGGTTCGCTTCGGCCTGCGACCCTGGATGGTGGTGGTGATTGTAGGCCGGGAACTGCTGGTGACCGCCTTGCGGAGTTTTCTCGAAGACCAGGGCGCCGACTTTTCCGCCCAGTTTTCCGGTAAACTGAAGATGGCCTTGCAGTGCGTGGCTGCGGGGATCTGCTTGGTGTACCTGGACGGTCAACAAGCAAGCAGCGGCCCATCAGCCTGGGTGCGTTGGACGATGATCACTTCGGTCTGGGCGGCGGTCTTGGCAACGGTGTATTCGGGACTGGCTTACGTCGTCGTGGCCGCCCGCCTGGTGCGGAGCAGCCGATGAACCAACCCGACAAGGCCCAGCCAGAGGCCGCGTTGACGCTTGTCCTCCTCACTGCGTTCGTCGCCAGTTTGGCTCTGTGGGTTTGGGTAGTGCGCCGGCTTTTGCATGGCCAGCCGGTGCTCCCCTGGCAGCCGCGCGGTCGAGTGCCGTGGAGCGCCTTCGATCTGTTGATCATTATCTTGGCCTACATCGTTCTTTCTGGCGTGGCCGGCAACCTGAGCCGAAGCTTTTTCCCCGAACTGGCCGAAATGGCGGCCCAGCACGATGCACTCGGCGAGCCTACCACGGACCATGAGGTCCTCGTTTTGCTTCGCGGGGAGCCTGGTCCGGTGGCCCTGACGGTCTGCTTTTTGGCGGCGGTGGTCGTGGCGCCGATCAGTGAAGAGGTCTTCTTCCGGCTCCTCCTCCAGGGTTGGTTGGAAAAGGCGGAGCGATCCATGCGGCGATCCCTCGGGATTATGCGAGGCCCGGTTCGGGGCTGGATTCCCGTGCTCGCGGCCTCCGTGGCCTTCGCCGCCCTGCACTCCCGGACCGCCAGCTTGCCGCCAAGTCCTCAGGTGATTTTCCACATTCTGGTGTGGAGCACGATCATCAAGCTGGTCACGACCGCCTTTGCCGTGGCTTGGGTCCGCTGGCGAGTGCAGGCGACGTGGCAAGATTTGGGTTTTGAAGGCGGGAAGTTCCCAAGCGACGTTGTCTTGGGACTCGCCGCCGCGTTGGCCACGATTCCTTGGGTTTACTTGCTTCAGTGGTCCCTGACCCAACTCCTGCCCGAGTCCGTCTCGCCCGATCCCTTTACTCTCACCCCCTTTGCCATCGTGCTTGGGCTGCTCTACTATCGCACGCACCGCATCGTTCCGGCCATCGTCCTGCACATGGCGCTCAACGCCGCCAGCTTGGCGCTGGCCTGGGCCGTTTTGTAAACTACGCCACAGCATGGTCGGCGAAGGCCCAGAATCTTTTCGCATGGACATCGGAAGGCGGGGTTTGGACGAACCGTTCGCCGCTGCCCTGAGGTCTTGAGGACAACGGTTCGCCCACCTACTTATCGAACGAGGAGCACTACAGCGATGGCTACCGGATTCGGCATCATTGGTTGCGGCATGATTGCGAATTTTCACGCGAAGGCGATCGGCGATACGCCTGGGGCGAAGCTCGTTGCCTGTTATGACACCAAGCCCGCCGCGGCCGAACGCCTGGCTGCCTCCTTCGGCTGCAAGGCCTATGCCAACTTGGAGGAAATGCTGGCCGATCCGGCCTTGGACGTGGTCACCATCGGCACGCCCAGCGGGGCGCACATGGAACCCGCCGTGGCCGCGGCGCGGGCGGGAAAACACGTGATCGTGGAAAAACCCCTCGAAATCACCCTCAAACGCTGCGATGCGATCATCGAGGCCTGCCGCAAAGCTGGCGTCGTGCTTTCCACCATCTTCCCCTCGCGGTTCCACAATTCCAGCGTGGAGTTGAAACGGGCAGTCGACGAGGGACGTTTCGGGCGGCTGACCGTGGGCGACGCCTACGTCAAGTGGTATCGCACCCAGCAATATTACGACAGCGGGGCTTGGCGCGGCACCTGGGAACTGGATGGCGGCGGCGCCTTGATGAATCAAGCCATTCATAGCGTGGACCTGCTGTTGTGGCTGATGGGCCCGGCCGTAGAGGTTCGCGCCCAGACTGGACTGCTGGCCCATGAGCGGATCGCCGTGGAAGACGTGGCCATGGCCACGGTCCGCTTCGCCAACGGGGCCCTGGGCGTGATCGAGGCCAGCACGGCCATCTATCCCGGTTATCTGAAAAGGATCGAAATCCACGGGTCCGAAGGCTCGGCCGTGATGGAAGAGGAGGACATCATCAAGTGGGACTTCCTGAAGAAAAAGGCCCGCGACGCGGAAATTCAGAAAAAAATGGCCGAACGGATCAGCGGGGGCGGCGGGGCGGCTGACCCGGCGGCCATCGGCCACCATGGCCACGCCCGGCAGTTCCGCGACGTGCTCCAGGCGATCAAGAAAGGCCGCTCCCCGCTGATCGACGGCGCCGAGGGCCGACGCTCCGTGGAACTCATCTTGGCCATCTACAAAGCCGCGGAGACAGGCCGCGCCGTCTCCCTGCCCTTGCCTGCCGATCCATCGCTGAAGGCCCGAAAAGTAGGCGTCGGCAACTTGCGATAAACGCTCCTCCAAGGCTTGGAGGATGGGCCTCTGGCCGTGTACCCCGCTTGGCCGTCGGACTTGGGGTTCAACGTCTTCGCAAGGCCCGCTGGATTTCACGCTGCGCTTCGGCCTTTTTCATGGCCTCGCGTTTGTCGTGGCGTTGCTTGCCCCGGCACAGGCCAACCAGGACTTTGGCCCGACCAGCCTTGAAATACATCTTCAGGGGAATTAGGGTTAACCCTTTCTCGGTAGCTCTCGCGGCGAAACGCGTGATTTCGCGTCGGTGCAGCAAGAGTTTCCGGGGCCGTCGGGGGGCATGATTGAAGCGATTGGCCTGAGAGTACTCGGCAATATCGCAACCCAGGAGCCAGACTTCGCCTTCCTTGACTTTCGCGTACGACTCGTCGAGCGAGACCTTGCCCGCGCGAAGGCTCTTGACCTCGCTTCCCACCAAGGCAATACCACACTCCAGGGCGTCAAGCACGAGGTAATTGTGCCTGGCCTTGCGGTTCTCACAGATCACCCGTTCGTTGTCGTGCTGCTTGTCGACAGCCTTCTTGCCGGGTTTGGTAGCCGTGGTTTCGCTCCTTGCAGCAAGTCACTTGGCGAGCCGATTCTGCCCGTCCAAAACAAGCCTACAAAGGGATCGACGTTCTGGCAACGGTCGAGCGCCAGCTCGTTCCCTCGGTCTGCGCGTCCAACCATGGGTGGCATACTGTCCGGGGCGATGCGAGACCTTCGTCCGCCGAGCAATTTGTTGACTTGGTGGGAAAAAGCATCCATACTCTTAGGGGATTGACCCTCTCGATGGGAGACGGAAGATGCGAAACGCTCGTTCAGAGTCTGGGATCGCAACGGCCGTGGGAATGATCGCGGTCTTGGGGCTTTTGGTGGGGAATCCTAGTAGCGGAAGGGCCGCGGCCGAGCCGGTCCGAACGCCTCGGCAAATCGAGGCCGATTGGCTTCGGCAGGAGGAAGTGCGGTGGCTTCCTCCCTCGCCGCGGCATCGGCCGACGTTAGGGATTGCGCCGTCGCAGGACGCCGCGGGCGGGGTGGACGGCGTGAAGAATGGCACCTTCGGGTTCCATACGAGCAGCGACCCCAAGCCCTGGTGGCAAGTTGATCTGGGCCAGCCGGTGGCCCTGGATCGGGTCGTGATCTACAACCGCGGCGACGGCAACGTCGAAGACCGGGCTTCGCGGCTGCAAGTCCTCCTCAGCAACGATGCGCAGTCGTGGACCCAGCTTTACCAGCACGACGGCACGAAATTCCTGGGCTTTGCCGACAACAAGCCCCTGGTGGTTCCCGGCGGGGGCAAACAGGCCCGCTTCGTGCGCATCCAACTGCCCCATCCTGGGTATTTGCACTTGGACGAGGTCGAAGTTTACGGCGTTAATTCCAGCGACAACGTGGCCCTGAACAAACCAGCCGACCAGTCCAGTGTCAGCCAGTGGTCCACGGCCAAGATCCCGGCGTCGCAACCCGCATCGACTGCGGCGAATGCCGAGACCGCAAGACCGGTGGTATCTGCCGAGCGTTTAAAAGCGACAATCGAACAGGGTCGAAAGCTGGCCGATGACCTTCGCAAGTTGGGCGCGAAGGTCGATGCTGAGGTGGCCGTCCTCGATCGCGTGGCGTCGGCGGTGGGGGCTCCTGTTTCGCAGCCGCAAGCGGAGCGGGCCAGCACGGAACGCGCCGAGAGAAGCAACCACGATTATCGCCAGCTTTACCTCCAGGCCCAATGGGCCATTCGCCGCATGGCCCTGGCCAATCCGCTGTTGGATTTCGACGATTTGCTGTTCGTCAAGCGGGCGCCGGGCACGTTCACCCACATGTCGGACCAGAACTATGGTTGGTTTTCGCGGCCTGGCGGGGGGCTGTTCGTGCTCAAGGATTTCAAGTCGGATCACCCCACGCTGCGGTGCCTGACCGAGTCGCTTCCCTTGGGCAGTGTGCTCAGTCCTGACATTTCCTACGATGGCAAGAAGGTCCTCTTCTCGCACTGCAAGTTCTATCCCGGTCTGCGCGACGAGCCCAACAAGCTGGACAAGAACCGCGTGCCCGAGGACGCTTTCTACCACATTTACGAGATGAATCTCGATGGCAGCGGCCTGCGCCGCCTGACGCGGGGCAAGTACGACAATGTCGACGCGCGGTATCTGCCCAACGGCGAGATCGTGTTTCTTTCCACGCGGCGAGGGCAGTTCGTGCAAACCAGCAAGGCCACGGCGGCGGCGAGCCTCGACGGGGCGAATCCCGATTGCTATGTGCGTTGCGGCGGCGGTCCGGAACGGCCGGTGGCCGTCTATACCCTGCACGTCATGGACGGCGACGGCGGCAATCTGCGGCCCATTTCGGCGTTCGAGATGTTCGAGTGGACCCCCAGCGTGGATCACGAGGGGCGGATTCTTTACGCCCGATGGGATTACGTGGACCGTTGGAACATGCCCTTCATGAAGCTTTGGTCGACGATGCCCGACGGCACGAACGCTCAGGCCGTTTACGGCAACTACAGCGAAAACCCGCACTGCATTTTCGAGGCCCGGGCGATTCCCAATTCGCGGAAACTGATCTTCACTGCCTCTGGCCATCACGCCAATACGGGGGGCAGTCTGGTGCTATTGGACTATAAGCTGGGCGCCGACAATCCCGCGGCCATGACCCGGCTCACGCCCGAGGTCTGCTTCCCCGAGACCGAGGGATGGCCGAAGAGTTACTTCGTCAGCCCCTGGCCGCTTTCGGAGAACCACTACCTGGTGGCGTGGAGCGACTTGGAGATGATTGGCTGGCCTGGCCCGCCTGAGCCGGTCAACGCCACGGGCATCTATTTGTTCGATGCTTTCGGGAATTTGAATTTGCTTTATCGCGATCCGGAGATTTCTAGCACGTCGCCGATCCCTGTGCGCGCTCGGCCCCGGCCCCCGGTTGTTGCCTCGCAAGTCGCATGGGATGGAGCCCAAGAGGGGCGGATGCTGCTGCTGAACGTGTACGACGGTCTGGAATCCGTGGAACGAGGTGCAATCAAGCGGCTGCGGCTGGTGGGGGTGCCGGTGAAGACGCACCCCACCATGAATTATCCGGCCATCGGCGTGACAGCCGACGATCCCGGCAAGTTCGTGATCGGGACCGTGCCGGTCGAGGAGGATGGGTCGGCGTTTTTCCGCGTTCCCTCGGGCGTGTCGGTGTTTTTCCAAGCCCTGGACGCCGAGGGGATGGCCGTGCAGACCATGCGCAGCGCCGCCTACGTGCAGCCGGGCCAGACCTATACCTGCGTCGGCTGCCATGAGGCACGCACGAGTTCGCCCGCCAACCTTTCGGTATCGGCCTTGGGGCGCGAACCCTCCAAGATCAAGTTAGGCCCCGAGGGTTCCTGGCCTTTGGACTACAGCGCGTTGGTCCAACCGGTGCTGGAGACCCATTGCGTGGGCTGCCACAAGCCGGGCGGGAAGGATCCCAAGTTCGACCTCACGGCCGGAAAATCCTATGCCGCGCTGCTGGACTATGGCAATCCGAGCCTCCGCCAGCACGTCAAGGCCCGCTACCTGGAAAGCCGTTCCATCCCGGGCGCTGGTGCATCGCACCAAAGCCCGCTGCTCAAGCTACTCAAGGCCGGGCACTACGACGTGAAACTCCCGGCGGAGGCTTGGGAACGGCTCGCCCTCTGGATGGACACCTATGGCCAGCTCCAAGGCCACTTCAGCCCGGAACAGGAAGCCGCCCTTCGCCAGCTCCGCCGCAATTTGGCCGACATGCTGACCCCATAGCCCCGCGCGGCCCGCGGCCATCGACCGCAGATTGCGGAAAGGTCGCCCGATGTTTAATATGGACAAAAAGGGCAAGTGTTTTCCAGCCGCGTTCGATTCGAGGTTTTGCGCTTTGCGCACGCTTGCGGAGGCGATCGAGCTTGGCCACTGAGGCCAGCAGAACAGAGACGTCTTGTTCCGTGGCCCTGCGGTCCTTTGCTCGGATTTTGCGAGGCGGATGCCAGCGCTTGCCGAGAAGAATCGCTCGTCCGTCGCAGCGTTCGATCGGGAGGTCGCCATGCCCCAAGCCATCGTCGATCCCGAGGACTTGCGCCGCTTCGCCGCCGGTCTGCGAAAGTTCAACACCGAGGTCCGCGACCGGATCACGGCCATGAATGGGCAATTGGTCGCCTTGGGCAAGACATGGCGCGACCAGGAGAACAAGCGGTTTGTCGAGGACTTCGAGCAGCAGATGCGGGCCATTGCGCATCTGATCGAGGTGACCGAGCAGCACATCCCCTTCCTGCTCCGCAAGGCCGACGCCATTGAACGCTACTTGCAGCAAAGGTGAGGCGCATGAGCCGCGCGGCCAATGTCCTGTCGATCGACGTGGTGGAGCAGATGGCGCGAGCGGTGCAGGCCTTCGCTCAAGAGGCGTCGATCGCTTTGGACGACGTGCGCATGAGCCTTCATCGGGCCACGCAATGGGTGCAGTACGATCAGAAGGAGTTTTGGGCCCAGGAGTCGCGCCGGGCCCAGGAGGCGGTGGCCGAGGCTAAGCTCAACCTGGAACGCAAGCGGATGTTTCGTTTCGGGGATCGGGAGCCACCGTGCTATGAGGAAAAGAAGGCCCTGGAGGCGGCGAAGCGTCGCGGGGAGCGGGCGAGGGAAAAGCTCGAAGCGGTCCGATGCTGGTCGCGGCTGTTGGACCGCGAAGCGCACGACTGCCGCAGCGGCATCGCCCCCTTGGCTGAATGGCTCCAGACCGACGTTCCCCGGGCCCTGGCGATGCTTCGACAGTTGAGCCTGGCCTTGGAACGGTATGTGGACCTCGCGCCGCCGGGCGGTGCGGCGGCAGCTTCGGGGGAAACTCACTCCAGTGGGCAAGGGAATTGATCGCAGGCTGCGGAAAGTTGGGAAGGAACTTTTTGCGAGGGTTTTCGGCAGGCATTTTCGGGCGAAGGGTAATCCCACATCCCAGGGGAACCATTCATGCGAGGTGTCGATCCTGCTTCGGCGGCCGCCAGATTGGAAATGGCGTTCGCGGCCCTGAATCGGGCCAGGGCCGAGGCGGCCGAGCGCTGGGACGATCCCATGAGCCGCAGCTTCGATAAAGAGTTCCTGGCCCCGCTGGATTCCAAGGTCAAGCGGGCGCTGGACGCGATCCGCCACTTGACCGAGGCGCTTTCCAAAGCGGAGCGGGAGTGCGGCGAATGACGGAAACGCTTGGGGCCCAACGGCTTCGGGAATTGGTATCCAAGCTCCGCACCTTGGTGTCCGAACGGCGTCGCGCCGAGACCTCGCTGGCCGCCGACTTTTCTGCCCGAAAACTGGCCGCGCAAAAACAGTACGAAGAGGCCCAAAAGGAGTCCACTGCCCGCTATGAGCGCGACCGGGCCCAAACGGAATCGGATTATCTTGAGCTGCGAAGCGAGATCATCGCCCAGTTCCAATCGGACCAAAGCGAAGCCAAAGAGCAGTACGACGCGGCGTGCGCGGCGATCGCCGCGCAATGCGAGGAAGCCGAGTCCGAGGCGCGACGGCGGATGCAGGATGCGCAGTGGCAGGCCTCGGCCGTGTTCGAGGCGGCCGAGAAGGCCTTGGCCGCCCGGCTCAAGGAGGCCCAGACGCAGTTGCGCGAGCTAGAGCGCCAATTGCAAGCGGTGCGTCTGGAGGCGGAGCCAGTGCTTCGGGAGTGGGGACTGGTCGAGGGTTTGAAGGAGGAGCCACGGGCGAGTCCATGGTCGGATCCCGATCCCGCCCAACGCTGCGCCAACGCGATTGCCTCGGCCCGGAAGCAGTTGCAGGCATTGCTTGCGCGCAAGGGTCCGGGGGTGTTCAAGACCCTGTCAGCCCGATTGCGCCGCGGCCAAGCCGTGCCGCCCGATCCCGCCCCCGCCGCTTTGTGCCAGACCCTGGCCGAGGCCGCACATTGGTGGCAGACCGCTTGGGAAGCCGTCCACGCGGACGCCCAGCGGCAAAGCACGAAGATGGCCGCAGAACTGAGAACGGAAATGAATCGGGCGGCCGAGGAGTTCTCCAGCGTTTCCTCGCGATTGAAAACCGACAGGCAGCAGGCTCAAAAGGAGGCCGAACAAGCCTTCGTGGCTGCCCGCTCCGCCATCGCCTCGCGCCACAACAGCGAACGCCGCGTCTTGGAAGAGCGCTATACCCAATGCCTCCAGGAACTCGAGGAGCGCTATGCCGCCGAGTTGGCTAGGCTCCAGCGGGGCTACGTCCAGACGGTGAACGAATGGGACGCCCGCTTCCAACAGGCTTGGGAGACAATGGCCGAGGGCTGGCGGACCGGCATCGAAGCGTTTCATGACCAAGTGGAGCGGATCGCTGCCTTTTGCCGGCAGGTCTTCCCCGACTGGAACGCATGGACCGGCGCGGATTGGGCCCCGCCGACCGTTTTGCCGCCCGTGGTTCCGTTCGGGCAATTGGAGCTGGCTCTTGAGCGTTTCGAGGGCGGGATGCCTCGCGATCCTCGCCTCGTGCCGCCGCATAGCCGCTTCCACTTGCCTGCTTATTTGGCCTTCCGAGATCAGGGGCTGATCGTGTGGAAGGCGCGGGACGAAGGCCGAGACAAGGCCATCGAGAACATCCGGGCGATCATGCTGCGGATGCTAACCTCCTTGCCGCCCGGGAAAGTCCGCTTCCTGATCATCGACCCGGTGGGGTTGGGGGAAAACTTCTCGGCCTTCATGCACCTGGCCGACTTCAACGAGCAGCTCGTATCGAACCGGATTTGGACGGAGAGCGGGCACATCGAACGCCGCCTCGGCGAACTGACCGAGCACATGGAAAACATCATTCAGGTGTACCTGCGGAACGAGTTCGCTGCGCTTCAAGAGTACAATGCGTCGGCGGGCGAGCTGGCTGAGCCCTACCGCGTGCTCGTGGTCGCCAATTTTCCGGCGGGGTTTACCGAGACGGCCGCCCGGCGGCTGTTGAGCATCGTTTCCAGCGGGGCCCGTTGCGGCGTCTATACCCTCTTGTCCCGAGACGTCGCCTTGCCTTTGCCCCACAACTTCCAACTGGCCGACTTGGAGCGCCAAGCCATCCGCCTCTGTTGGGAGGACGGCCGATTCGTGTGGGATGACGCGGATTTCAAGGACATTCCCCTGGTTTTGGAACAGCCCCCCTCCACCGAAAGACTCACCGAAATTGTCCGCCGGGTAGGCTCCGAATCGCGTGAGGCGGGCCGCGTGGAATTGCCTTTCGACTGGGTCGCCCCGCCGCCCGACCAGTGGTGGACCGCCGAAAGCCGCCGCGGTATCGAGGCCCCCTTGGGCCGGGCCGGCGTCACCAAGTTCCAGTCGCTTCAGCTCGGCAAAGGCACTGCCCAGCACGTCTTGGTTGCTGGCAAGACAGGCTCTGGCAAATCGACGTTGCTGCACGTATTGGTCATGAACCTCGCCCTCCGCTACAGCCCGGACGAACTCGAACTCTATCTCGTGGACTTCAAGAAAGGGGTCGAATTCAAGGCCTACGCCGAGGCCAAGCTGCCCCACGCCAAGATCATCGCCATCGAAAGCGAGCGCGAGTTCGGCCTCAGCGTGTTGGAACGTCTCGACGAGGAACTCCGCCGCCGCGGCGATCTGTTCCGCGAGCGCGGAGTGCAGGATTTGCCGGCCTATCGTGCCGCCGAGCCGAATGCCCGAATGCCTCGCATCCTGCTGGTCGTCGACGAGTTCCAAGAACTGTTCGTCGAGGACGACCGCATCGCGCAAAACGCGCAACTTTTGTTGGACCGCCTCGTGCGCCAAGGCCGGGCCTTTGGAATCCACGTCCTGTTGGGTTCGCAGACGCTGGCTGGGGCGTATTCCATTCCCCGGGCCACCATTGGGCAAATGGCCGTGCGCATCGCCTTGCAGTGCAGCGAAGCCGATGCCCACCTGATCCTCAGCGAGGAGAACACGGCGGCCCGGCTCCTCAGCCGACCTGGCGAGGCCATCTATAACGACGCCAACGGCTTGTACGAAGGCAACCATCCGTTCCAGGTCGTCTGGCTCCCGGATCGCCAGCGTGAGGAATACCTGAACCGGCTCCGCGCTTGGGCGGAACAACGAAATTATCGGGCTCCTCCGGCGATCGTGTTCGAGGGCAATCAGCCGGCGAACCTGGCCGAAAACCTGGCCCTAGCCGAGCTGATCGCGTCCCCTGCCTGGCACACGCCGCGTTTGTCGGCCAAGGCGTGGCTGGGTTCGCCGGTGGCCATCCGCGAGCCGACCGCGGCGGTGTTCGCACGACAGGGTGGGGCCAACCTCTTGATTGTCGGCCACCACGAGGAGACGGCCTTGGGCATTCTCGCCGCCGCGATCATCGCGCTGGCGACCCAGTACGCCCCCTTTCCCGCAGAGGGAGAACCCGGCGCGAGGTTCTATGTACTCGACGGCACGAAACCCGATTCCGCCCACCGCGGTCTCTGGACCCGACTCGCCGCCGTGGTGCCGCACACCGTCCGCATCGCTGCTCCGCGCGAGGCGAACCATGTTATCCATGAAATCGCCGCGGAATTGTCCCGCCGCGAGCAGACCAACGAGGAATTCGCCCCGCCGATCTACTTGATCGTTTACGACCTCAGTCGCTTTCGAGACCTCCGGAAGCGCGAGGACGATTACGGCTTCGCGCGCTACGATGAGCAAGCCCCGCCCGATCCCGGCCGGGAGTTCCGCAGGATCCTCCGCGAAGGTCCGGCCTTGGGCATTCACGCCCTGCTTTGGGCCGACAGCTACAATAGCGCTTCCCGCACACTCGACCGCCAAGCCTTGGATGACATCGACTTGCGCGTGCTGTTCCGGATGAACGCGGGCGATTCGAGCAGCCTGATCGACTCGCCGGCGGCGAGTCAATTGGGGGTATGGCGGGCGATTTTCGACGACCGTGGCGAGGGACTGTCCCAGAAATTTCGCCCTTACGGCCCCCCGAGCGAGGCTTGGCTCGATTGGGTCCAAGGCCGCCTTCGGGGGATGCGATTACCATCGCCAAGCGGTGGGCCGTATCCCCTGGAGTCGTCCGAAAAAACCACTCCCACGAACGGATGATTGACCTTGGCCAAGATGCCTCGCCCTCCAATTTCCCCTCTGCCGCTTTGCGGAATCAGGACCGGGGGATGCGGGCGGCTACCAGCGTTGCCCATGTTCTGGCTCGACCCCTCCCAAGCCCAATAGGACAAGCATCACCCGCCCGATAGCGGTGACACTTCAACGGCGGTTGTCAAAATCCGTTCGCCGCGCTGAGCAAAGTGGGGTATGATTAGGGGCGGGGGCGTCACGCAAACGGCCCCACCTCGCGTTCCCCAAGGCGTTACGTCGTCGGGTCGATCACGATCCAGGTCGTCTTCCGCGGCGCAACGCGATCAGCCGAGAAGCAGTTTTGCCATGGCGAGGGAGATCGGAATGGCCCGCGGTTCAGGCCGAACGCTCGGGCGAAGCCGGACGAGGCAGCGGGCATCAATCTCGCTACGAGTGGAGATGCTGGAAGAGCGGGTCCTGCTGGACGCCGCCTTGACGCCTCAACTGTTGCTGACGCTGCGGTCGGGCGAATATCGGACCTTACGTTTGGAAAGCTGGGCGCAGGCGATTGAGTCCCTGGCCGCTTGGCGAGCCGACCCGCAAGTGCAATCTGTCGAAGTCGATCAGCCGGTCTCGATCGGCTATGTTCCGAACGATCCGCTGGTTGGAAGTTTGTGGGCCATGCACAATACGGGCCAATCCGGCGGACGTTTCGACGCCGACATCGACGCCCCCGAAGCATGGGAGATTCAGACGGGCAACCCCCGCACCGCTGTGGCGGTGATCGATACCGGCATCGATTACACGCATCCCGACCTCTATAAAAACATCTGGTTGAATCAAGAAGAGGTCCCGGTTGGTCTCGATCTGGTCGATGCCGACGGCGATGGCTGGTACACGTTTTGGGACCTGAACAGCCCGGCCAACGCCGGCAAGGTCCTCGACGCCAACGCCAACGGCCGCATCGACGGATACGACGTGCTTCACGATCCCCGCTGGGCGAATGGCCGCGACGACGACGGCAATGGGAAAATCGACGACCTGATCGGCTGGGATTTCATCAATGGCGATAACGACCCGATCGACGACCACGGACACGGCACCCACGTGGCCGGGACGATCGGGGCGATGGGTGACAACGGCCTGGGTGTGGCCGGCGTTGTTTGGAAGGCGTCGCTTTTGCCGCTCAAGTTTCTCGACCATTTTGGCAGCGGTTACACCAGCGGTGCGGTCGAGGCCCTCCAGTACGCGCTCAGCAAGGGCGTGAAGATCAGCAACAATAGCTGGGGCGGCGGCTATTCCTCGGCCCTCGCCGGGGCGATCGGCAGCGCCCAGTCGGCTGGCCATATTTTTGTGGCGGCGGCCGGAAACAATGCCGGAAACAACGACACCCAGCCCTTCTATCCGGCCAGCTTCGGCCACGACAACGTGATCGCCGTCGCTGCCACGGATCGTTTCGACCAGTTGGCAAGCTTTTCCAACTATGGAGTCGCCTCGGTGGATTTGGGCGCGCCGGGGATGGGAATTTTCAGCACCACGCCCAACGAAACCTACGCGACCTACAGCGGCACCTCCATGGCCGCTCCGCACGTGTCCGGGACCGTGGCCTTGGTCTGGAGCGCCCAGCCGCGATTGACCTACCGCCAGGTCATCGCGCGGATCAAGGCGGGCGTGGACCGGCTGGACTCGCTCGCTGGCAAAGTAGCTACGGGCGGACGGCTCAACGCCGCCAAGGCGCTAGGCGACTTGCAGCTCGACATGGTTGGTCCGCATGTCGTCAGCGCCATGCCCAACGGCGCGACTTCCGTTTCCAGCGTGCGCGTGACGTTCAGCGAGCCGATCAACCCGGCCACGTTCACCACGGCCGACATTACTCGGTTCAACGGTCCCAAAGGTGGACTGGCCGTCAAGCAAGTCAAAGCCGTGCCCGGCTCGAACAACACGCAGTTCGACGTCAGCTTCGCCGCTCAGACCGCGGCGGGAACCTATCGCTTCGATCTCGGCCCCTACGTGGCCGACGCGTCCGGCAACCTGATGGATCAGAACGGCAATGGTGTGCCGGGCGAGTCGGACGACGGTTACCGCGTCGTGTTCCGCGTGACCAAGCCGTCCACGTACACCTTCACCAACGCAACGCCCGCCCCCATCCGCGACTTTGAGACCGCCAGCTCGACCCTTCACGTTCCCAACGACATCCTGGTGACTGATGTGAACGTCAAGCTGAACATCAGCCATTCCTACGACGCCGATCTGTTGATCTACCTGCTCGGTCCGGATGGGACGCAAATCAGCTTGGTGTCGAACCGCGGCGGATCGGGCGACCACTTCAGGAACACGACGCTCAACGACGAGGCCTCGATCCCCATCCGCAAAGGCGCCGCGCCGTTCTCAGGCTCCTACCGGCCCGAACAGCCGCTGACCGCCTTCGACGGCAAGAACGCCCGGGGCGACTGGACGCTGATTGTCTACGACGGCTACTCCAACGACACGGGCCGATTGAACTCCTGGTCGCTGATCGTTAGTGGAATCGCCTTCTCCGACGGGCAGGTCGCGATTGCCGCCAAAGCGTTGTCGCCTCGGGCCGTGGACGCCGCATTCGCTTTGGCAGCCCCGTCGCCCTCGGGCCTCCGCGCCACCGCTTCTGCACCGCCTTTGCATCGAAACGAGGCGGTCGACGGCCTGGAGCCGCCCCCCAGGACTTGGTTTTCGGCCAACCTCCCCACCGATACCCCATCTCCCCAGAAGAGCCACTCCCTTGGCGCTGCCTGGGGTTTCTCATTCCGCGAAGGGAACGTTGGCGGGTCGTTTCGGCTGGCGGATCCTCCCAAAACGAGCTTTGACAAGGACCGAGGCTTGGGCTCACCTTGGGACTGGGAGGAATTTTTCGAGGGTCTGGTCCGGCGCCGGGCAATGGCGTCGGCTCGCGAGTTTCCCTGATGCCGCGAAAAACGCGATCAGGCCTTAGCGCCTAGAAGCCAGGCAAGGATCCCTTTTTGCACGTGGAGGCGGTTGGCGGCCTGCTGCACCACGACGCTTTGAGGGCCGTCGATGACTTCGTCGGTGACTTCCTCGCCGCGTCGCGCGGGCAGGCAGTGCATGAAGACCGCGCCTTTTTGAAGGTGCGCCATGAGCTCCGCGTTGACTTGATACTTGGCGAAGTCGCGGCGGCGACGATCCCGTTCCGCCTCCTGACCCATGCTGGCCCACACATCGGTGTAGACCGCGATGGCCCCTCGCACCGCCTCCGCGGGATCGGAAGTGACGAAAAGATCGAGTTGGGGAACCTCGCGGGCGAGCAAGTCGAGAAACGCCTGGTCGAAGCGGTATCCCTCCGGCGTGGCCATGGCGAAACGCATGCCCAATCGGCCGCAGCCGACCGCCAGACTACGGGCCACGTTGTTTCCGTCCCCCACCCAAGCAAACGTGCGGCCCTTGAGGTTGCCAAACAATTCGCGGAGGGTGAACAGATCGGCCATGGCTTGGCAGGGATGGCTGTAGTCGGTCAGGCCGTTGATCACGGTGCAGGAGGCGTAAGAGGCGAAGGCCTCCACGGTTTCATGGCTTTTGGCCCGAACCACGACCACATCCACGTATTCGCTGAGCACTCGGGCGAAATCGGCCAGGCTTTCCCGCGAGCCGAAGCCCGCCTCGTCGCCCAAGAAGATCGCCGATCCACCGAGATGGGCCATGGCCACCTCGAAGCTCACCCGAGTACGGAGGGATTGCTTCTCGAACAACATGGCCATCACGCGGCCAGGGAGGAGCGGCTCGCGGATTCCTTGCTGGTACTTGGCCTTGAGGTCCTCGGAAATCGAAAAAATCCGCTCGATTTCGGCCGCGGTCAGGTCGGCCATGGCAAGCAAGTGTCGCATTGCAACCTCGTGAGGTTTGTCGCCGTCAAGAAATCGACTCCGGTTTTTGCACTCGAACCACGCGGGGAAAAGGATCGCCAGTCGGCGGGCTAGCCGGTTTGGCTCTTGAAGACCTCGGCCAGGATATCGCAACCTTGATGGACCTGCTCTTCGCTAAGGTTCATCGCTGGGAGCAGGCGGATGACCGTGCCATGGGTGCAATTGACCAGCAACCGCCGCTCCATACACGCGCGGACGATCGGGGCGCCGTCGATCGCCAGTTCGATGCCGATCATCACGCCGGCCACGCGCACGTCGCGGATGATGGGACATTGCGCCTTCAGTTCGTCGAGCCGCTGGCGGAAGAGGTCACCGATCCGCCGGGCGTTTTCCAGCAGATTTTCCTTTTCGATCATGTCGATGGCCGCCAGACCGGCGACGGCGGCGATAGGATTGCCGCCGAAGGTACAGGCGTGCATGCCAGGACGGAGACTCGGTGCGATCTCGGGCCGAACCAGCATGGCCCCTCCCGCCAGCCCTCCGCAAATCGCTTTGGAGAGCGTCATCACGTCGGGCGTGACACCGAAATACTGGTAGCCGAACCAATGGCCTGTCCGACCGCATCCGGTCTGCACTTCGTCGAACACCAACAGCAGCCCGTGCTCATCGGCGAGCTTGCGCAGGCCAGCGAGGAAGCCCTCGGGCGGGATGCGGACGCCGCCCTCGCCCTGGATCGGCTCGATCATGATCGCCGCGGTCTCGGCGTCGATCAGCCGGGCGACCGCGTCCAGGTCGCCGAACGGGGCATAAACGAAACCGGCCATCAGCGGCCCGAGGCCCTCGTGATACTTCGGTTGCGCCGTGGCCGAGGTGGACCCCAGCGTGCGCCCATGGAACCCGCCCTCGAAGGTAATGATTTTGTAGCGTGGTCGGGCAGCGTGGAGGCGGACCAGCTTGATCGCCGCCTCGTTGGCCTCCGTGCCGGAGTTGCAGAAGAAGGCTTGGCCGCCGAAGCTCCGCTCGCTGAGGGCTTGGGCCCAGCGGCCTTGCGGTTCGGTGTACCACGTGTTCGGCACGTGGATCAGTTGCCCTAACTGCTCGCGCACGGCCTCGACCACCGGGGGCGGGCAATGGCCCAGCAAATTGCAACCCCAGCCCGGAAAGAAATCGAGATAGCGGTTCCCCTCGCTGTCCCAAACGTAAGAACCTTCGCCGCGGACGATGACCACGGGGAACCGGTTGTAGTTCGGAATGACGTACTTCTGGAATCGCTCGATGATTTCGGCCGAGCTGAGCCGTTGCTCCAACATCATGCAGCCGCTCCTCGATCCGAGAGTCCTTTACTGCCTCACGATCTCCGTTCCGACCCCGCGGCTCGTGTAAACCTCCAACAACAAGGAATGCCGCAAACGTCCATCGATGATGTGGATCTTGCGCACGCCCTTGGCAAGCGTTTCGAGGCAAGCCTGGAGCTTGGGAATCATACCGGCGTCCACTTGGCCGTGGTCGATCATGGCTTGGGCTTCTTCGGCCGTGAGGGAATGAACCAGCGAATTGGGGTCGTTCTTGTCGCGGCGAACACCATTGACGTCGCTTAAGAACACAAGTTTCTCCGCGTCGACGGCTTGCGCCACGGCGGTCGCCGCCGTATCGGCGTTGACGTTGAGCTTCTGGCCATGCTTGTCCAGACACATCGAGGGGATGACAGGCACGATGCCCTGGTTGCACAAGTCGATGATCGTGTCGCGATCGACGTGGGTCACGCGGCCCACAAAGCCCAAGTCGATCGGGCTGCCGTCTTTGCCGTTGAGCTGGATCGGTTCGCCAAACAACAGGTTCTGGGTGCGGAAATTGAGGGGCCGGGCCTGGCCGCCGAGTGTCTGGATCTGGGCGGCCAGCGATTCATTGATTTCATAGGCCAGCACGCGCTCGACGATTTCCAAGGTGGCCGCGTCGGTGTAGCGGCGGCCCTGGACGAACCGAGGCTCCAGGCCCGCGGCCGCCATGGCCCGACTCACCGCCGCCCCGCCGCCGTGGACGAGCACCGGACGCATGCCCACCGTCTCCATGAACACGATGTCCAAAAGGAGGTGCGTCATGGAGCGGGAATCCTCCATCACGCTGCCCCCGAGTTTGATCACCGTGATCTTGCCCCGGAACTCGCGAATCCAGCGGAGGGCTTCGATCAGAACATCGGCTTTGGCAATCGCTTCTTCCAACAGGCGTCTCCCATGCTGGCCAACGGATGCACCATGGTGTTCGATCTTGGGCCGCGGCGCTCACCTCGGCCCTGAATACCGCCTCTTGTGAGGGATTTGAAGCGGGAAAACCTATTATTTTAGCCCCGAGCGACCGCCTGTCAACTCAACTTGCCGAACGGCAAAACTCGCCTCATCGCGCCTTTGGAACATTTGCTTGCGGCATTGGCGTGCGGCAGGTAAACTCTTGGGAAATCGTGCCTTGGGAGGTATTGTCATGGACGTGATGCCTTGGCGCGAGGAGCCGAGTGTTTTCGTCGTTGACCGCGATCCGGGATTCGCCTTAACCCTCAGGAAGGTGGTGGGCGGCTTGGAGGTTCACGCGGAGTGGTTTCAATCAGGCGAAGATTTCCTCCGCGTCGTAAATTGCGATTCTCGTGGCTGCCTCGTCATCGCCCCAGAGGAGTCCCCTTGGACGCTGGCCCAGTGGTTCGGAAGGTTGGCCGCAGGCAACATTTACTTGCCGGTGATCGTGGCTTCGGTTCGGGGGGATGTGCCCCGGGTAGTCGAGGCCATGCAGGCTGGGGCCCTGAATTACCTCCAGAAACCGTGCGACGAGGAGATCTTGGCCGATGCCTTGCGGGGCGCTATCGCCTGGGACGCGGAACATGGCCGCCGCCAGGCCGAAGTCGCTCGGGCCCGAAAACGCCTCAGCCGCCTCACCGCCGGCGAGCTTCAAGTCCTGGAAATGCTGATCGACGGCAAGACGAATCAAGAGGTGGCCACCGCGTTGGGCCGAAGTGTGCGGGCGATCGAGGTCCGCCGGGCCAAGATTCGCCAAAAGATGCGAGTGCGTTCGCTGGCCGAACTGACCCGCCTTTCGCTGGTCGCGCAAACGCCCAGCCTGGGGCGCACCAAGTAGCGCAACCCCGAAAGAGAACAGCCCTGCGGCCGAGCCGGCCCGCAAGATCAACATCGTGTCGGCCCCCCCGCCAAACCGCGGTGGCAACAGGGGGGTGTTCGCTTCGACGCTGGCCCGAAAGCCTGCGCCCAACACCATCGGCGAGGCGGAGCGTTTATATCGGATTTGCCACTTTTGAGCCCCCAAAGTTGTTGAATTGAGGCCGAGGCGATGGAAGCGGTGGTGGCTGAGATCGTGGAAGCAAAGTAGGACTTAAAGTGGGAGTTTCTCACCCCCTTTCGCTGCCCAGACCTCAGCGGGAGGCGTTTCGTTCCATATCCCTGCCCGAGCAAGGATCAGTGCCATGTTTCTCAAGACTGGGTTTGTCCGCACCCGCCTCTCGGCGATGATGTTCATGCAGTTTTTCGTCTGGGCCACGTGGTGGGTCCCGATCTTCACATACGCCGTGCGGGGACGGCCGTTTCTCGACGGTGCCCAAGCTGCCTGGTTGGTGGCGACCACGGCCCTGGGCGCAATGATCTCGCCGCTGTTGGTCGGGCCTATCGCCGACCGGCTGTTTGCTACCGAACGGGTGCTGTGCGTGTTGCATGTGGTGGGCGGGCTCTGCCTGTTCCTCGCGGCTCAAGGGGAAAGTTTCTGGTGGCTGTTTGTTTGCCTGATGGTGCATACCCTGTGCTTCATGCCCACCTTGGCCTTGGCCAATTCGCTCACCTTCCGCAACCTCCCCAATCCGGATCTGTTTCCGCGAATCGCCTTGTTCGGGTCGATCGGCTGGGTGGTGTCGGGGTGGATCGTGGGGTTCGGCATCGGGGAAACCAGCCCTGGGATTTTCTACCTCGCCGGGGCCGTCGAACTCCTCTTGGCTGCCTATTGCTTGAGCTTGCCTCACACGCCGCCCAAGGGCGAGGCCAAGACAGTTTCGGACATCCTCGGCCTGAAGGCCGTGACGCTGCTCAAAGACCCGGCTTTTCTGCTCTTCATCGTCTGCGCCTTTTTGATCGTCATTCCAGCCGCTTTCTATTTCGCCGGCTGCAATTTGATGCTCAAGGAGACCGACCGGCCCGCCCCCACCGCCTTGCAAACACTGGGCCAAATCATTGAGATGGGCGTGATGTTCACCATGCCGTGGTTCATCAGCGCGATCGGGCTGCGGGCAATCCTCGCCGTGGGGATGGCGATTTGGGCCCTGCGCTATGTGTTGTTCGCCACGCTCTCGTTTCCCTTCATCGTGCTGGGGCTGCTTTTGCACGGGTTCGCCTACGTCTTCGTGTTCGTCGGCGCCTACATTTACGTGGACAAGAAAGCCCCGGCCGATCTGAGGGCCAGCGCCCAGAGTCTGATCGCCTTTTTGATGCTTGGCGTGGGCATGTTTCTGGGCTCGCTGCTCAGTGGCCAGGTTATCGACGGCTATCCGCCGTTCGTGGCCAGCGCCCCGGCGACCCGGCAGATCGTGATCGAGAAGGAAGGCGTCGCCCAAACTCAGTCGGAAGAGACACTCGCCAGGGCCCCGCTGCCTGACTGGCAGGAAATCGTCGACCAGTTAGACGCCGACGGCAATGAACAGATTTGGCTCCAGGAACTCCAAGCGATCCGGGACCCGGGCTTCCGAGTCATTCATGAAACAGTCGGTCGCGATGGCGCGGTCAAGCGGCGCATCCTCACGTACTCCCGAGACGATCTGATCCGCGTGTTCACCCAGATCGACGATCGTAAACCGATCCGCACCCGGGGCGACTTCAAGACGGCCAAGATCGGCGAAATCTCCGTGGAGCGTGCCGATTGGCTGGCGGCCCAAGTTCACGACTGGACTCCAATGTGGCTTTGGTTCGCCTTTGCGGCCGCTGTGATCTGTGGGGTGTTCGCGGCGGGTTCGTTCTTCTTGCCGGACGACATTCCCACGGTAACCAGCGAGGAACCGCCACCGCCGCCCTCCGCGGCAGAGCCTGCTGCCAACGACGAAGAGGAAGTCGAGGACCTGGCCCTCGCGCCCCCGGAAAGCCCACCGTCGACCTGAGCGGCCGCGAGACCCGCCGCTATTCGCCCCTTCGCGTCCAACGGCCACGGCCGATGATCCAACGGATTGCGCGGCAGCCAGCGATCATGCCAAGCGGGTGAAACCGGCGTGTCGCACAGGACCGCCGATCCGCGCGGCGGCGTCGCCCTGGGCGGCCGCATCGGCCAACTCAGGGAAGATATCCTCGGCTGCGGCCAGATAGCAGTCCACATGTTCTGCCTGGTGCGCGAGCGAGGCATAGAAGCCGCTGCCGGCCAGGATGCCGCGATCTAGCATCCGTGCCGTGAGCAAGGTGCCCAGGGCCGCGGCATCGGGATGATCGAATCGCAGCGTGGTGATCGCCGGATGACCGCCGAAGACCAGCGGGAGCCGATGCCGTCGGGCGAGCGCTTCCAGGCCCTCGCGCCAGCGCCGGCCCATGGCCGCGACGTGGCCGGGAACGTCGATGGCTTGCATCTTGCGGATCGTGGCTAAGGCGGCCGTTGGGCCCACCCCCTCAGTCCAGTACGTGCTGGAAATGAACGATTCTTGCGCGGCCTGCATCACGTCGGCCCGGCCGATGATCGCCGCCATTGGGTGCCCGTTGCTAATCGCCTTCGCGAACACAGCGATATCTGGTATGACGCCGTACCGCAAATGGGCCCCGCCCAAACACAGCCGCCAACCTGCCGTGATTTCGTCGAACACCAGCACGATGCCGTGGCGATCGCACAGCTCGCGCACGCCTTCGAGGAACCCCGGCGCCGGGTCCACGGCCCGAGTTGGCTCCATCACCACTGCGGCCAATTCTCGGCCATGCTCGGCAACGATAGCCTTCAAGCGGTCCAGGTCGTTGTAGGCGAAGGGGATAGCCGTTCCGGCCAATTGCGAGGGCACACCACCAGGGTCGAGGCCCGGCAAGAGGTGTCCTTGGAGCGCATCGGTCTGGCCTTGGGGCTGGCGATTGGCGGCCAGGTACCAGTCGTGCCAGCCGTGATAGCCGCAGAAAGCGACCCGATCGCGCCGCGTCCTCGCCCGGGCAATACGGACCGCCACGGCCATGGCCTCGCCGCCGGTTCGAGCGTAACGCACGTTCTCGGCCCAAGGGTGGATGGCCAACAGCAGTTGAGCCAACTCGACTTCTTCCGGGCAGTTCAAGGTACACATCGAGCCGGTCTGAACGCGACGGACCACGGCGGCGGTCACGTCCGGGTCGTTGTAGCCCAACAGGCACGCGCCAATACCCATGATCGACATATCCAACCACGTGCGGCCGTCGAGGCCGATGATCTGGCAGCCTCGGGCCTCGCGGTAGTAGGGCGGCCACTGCTCGGGGGCGAACATCTCCGGCCGCTTCGAAAGGAGCTGCGTGCCGCCGGGAATCAGCCGTTTGGCATGTCGATAGAGTTCTTGAGGTGAGGCTGCGCTTGCTTCA
Organism: uncultured Thermoguttaceae bacterium; assembly: GCA_937951625.1. Classification (GTDB taxonomy): domain Bacteria; phylum Planctomycetota; class Planctomycetia; order Pirellulales; family Thermoguttaceae; genus CALFBP01. The sequence goes on along the minus strand of CALFBP010000033.1, from coordinate 80,002 downwards.
TCACTATTCACCATAGGAATCCCACGTGGCTGGCTAATAGGCTAAGTTGAAGGCGCCGCCTCCTCGGACCGCGGTTTAAGAAACGGGTAGAGGTTTTCGATCCGCAGTGGTTTCACCAAGTGATCGTCGAAGCCGGCTTCGAACACTTTTTGGCGATCCTCAGGCCGCCCATAGCCGGTCAGAGCGATCAGCCTGACCTTATCGAACTCGGGCTGGGCACGGATTTGTCGCGCAAGTTGATAGCCATCGAGGCCGGGCAGCCCGATGTCGATCAAGGCGACCTCCGGGCGGTGTTGGCGCAGGGCTTCCAAACCCTCCATCCCGTCCTTTGCCGTCGTGACCTTATAACCGTCCAGCTCCAAGAGGGCCTTCAACATGCTGCGGCTGTCGGCATTGTCCTCGACGATGAGGACGTGCGACGCCATGGGTCGTTTCGCGGGTTGGTCCGGAGGGGCTGGCGGTGATGCTGTGGTCGCCAGCGGCAGAAAGACCAAGAATTCGCTCCCGCGGTCCAGGCCCGCACTGTAGGCGGTGATCTTCCCGCCGTGCAGTTCGACCAATGATCGCGCCAGGGTCAACCCCACGCCCATTCCTCCCTCGGCCCGATCCAAGGTGTTGTCCGATTGCACGAAAAGGTCGAAGATCGACTGGAGCATGTCGGGCGGAATCCCGCGACCGCTATCGCGCACGGAAATCACGGCTTGCTCACCCTCGCGGCGCAAAGCCACGCCGATCCAGCCGCCGTCGGGTGTGTACTTGGCCGCGTTGGAAAGCAAGTTTTCGACGACCTGAGCCATGCGCAAGCGATCCGCCTCAACAACCAGCGGTTCGGGCGGTCGGTCGAAGGTCACGTGATGATGGTGACTTTCCAAGGCTGGCCGCACGGTCTGCAAGGCATCGGCCACCAAGTCGACCAGGTCCAGGCGTTCCTTGCGAATCACGATCTTTCCCTGCGTGATGCGCGAAACATCGAGCAGATCGTCGAGAAGCCGCGCCATGCGATGGGCCTGGCGCTCGATCACTTGGTTCGATTCGGCCTCGGCTGGGGTGTGGTCGCCATGGGCTTGCAGCAATTGCGAGGCATTAAGGATGGCACTCAGAGGGTTGCGCAGTTCATGCGACAGGATCGCTAGGAATCGATCTCGTTGGAGCAGCGCCTCGCGAGCCTGCGCCTCGACGTTTTTCAACTGCGTTACGTCTGTTTTGACCACTCCAATCGACCGAATATGCCCATCCTCATCGCGAATCGGAAACCGGATCGAGAGATAGGTTCGAGGGCCATCGGGAAGTTCGAAGGTCTTCTCCGTGGTCATCACGATGCCCTCGCGGAGCACGGTGTCGTCGTATTGGCTGAGCTTTTCTGCGAGGGCAGGTGGGAAGATTTCGCGATCCGCCCTACCGATCACCTCCTCCTTGGACACCCCCAAAAGCTCGCAAAACGCCCGATTCATTAACAAGTAACGGCCCTGGGCGTCCTTCACCGAAACGAGATTGGGCGAGTTTTCCAGAATTCCCGACAGCAGCCGCTCCTGGTGTTTGACCTCGGCCTGCACCTGCTTGAGGTCGGAAATGTCGATCAGCGTCAGCACCACGCCATGGATGTTCCCTCCCGACCGATACGGCAAAATCCGCATCAAGAACCACCGCCCGCGGCGATTCTGAACCTCACGCTCGAATCGCCGACCCGTCTCGAGCACACGCCGAAGGTCGTCCACCAAGTCGGCGTACTGAATATGATGCGTAAAGTTGTCGATTCGGCGGCCGACGTCTTGCGGCAAAAGGTTGAATTCTTCGGCGATTTTGGGAGTGAACTTGCGGATCGCTAACTCTCGGTCGAGGAACAGGGTATGCACCTCGGTGCATGCCAAGAGGTTCTCCATGTCGGTGTTCAACTCGGTCAATTCGGAGATTTTTTTCTGGTACTCCGCGTTGACGGTGTAAAGCTCCTCATTGACCGAATGAAGCTCCTCGTTCGTGCTTTGGAGCTCCTCGTTGGACGCAACCAGTTCTTCGTTCGTCGCCTGAAGTTCCTCGTTGCTGGTCTCCAGTTCCTCGATCGTCGCCTGAAGATTCTCCTTCGTATAACGCAACTCCAATTCCATGGCCTGAAGTTGTTCGTCGGAGGCCTGGCGGAAATCGATCTCGGTGGCTGGCGGCATGGTGGCTTGAGGCAGTTCCTCGATCGACACCAAGGCATACGGGCGACTGGAGCGTTGGCTGCGGATCGGTTTGACGGTCAGGTTGACCAAGCGTTCCCCGTCGGACAAGCGCACCCGCAGTCCCTTGTACACGATGGGCACCAGGTCCTTCCACACGCGCTGCAACGCGCCCGAAAGCGCCATGCGAAGGTCGGGGTCGACCATGTCGATCAAGTCGGTGGATAGCCGGCCATCGCCGATGTGCAAGTACCGGCTCGCTCCACCGAACGATTGGATCAACACCCGATTGTCATCCACCAGGAAACTGGGGGGCATGTGTTCCGCGAGGATCGCATCGTACACACCCAACAGGTGTACCTCGCCCGGCGTCGGCATCGCCAGCGGCATTGTGCCCAACGCCCGTGTGCGTGCATCCGCCACCGATAAAGGAATACGGAGGTCCGCGGGCAAGCGGACGTCACGACGTTTGCGGTAGATCTTCCAGTGAGGATCCACCGGTTCGAATTCTTCGCTCAACTCGCCGGGACTTTCACTCGGCCCAAGAAACAGGATGCCTCCGGTCTTCAAGCCGAAGTGGAACAGGGAGATCACTTTTTTCTGAGCCAGCGGTTGGAAATAGATCACCAGATTGCGACAACTGATCAAATCCAGCTTGGTGAAAGGGGCATCCTTGATCAGGTTGTGGTGGGCGAAGACCACCATTTGCCGCAATTCCTGGGAGATCATGTAGCCGTCGGGCTTGCGGGTGAAATGCCGCTCCAAGCGTTCGCGGCCGACTTCGGCCACGGCAGCCTCGTTGTACACGCCGTGGCTGGCGAATTCCAAGGAAGCGCGATGCACATCGGTGGCAAAGATCTTGGCCCGCAGCGGCCGCCGCATGGCCTCCATCTGTTCAGCCAAGAGGATGGCCAGCGAATAGGCCTCTTCACCAGTCGCGCAGCCCGCCACCCATACTCGAAACTCCTCGCCGGGTGGGACGGTCGCCAGAGCCAACGGAAGGACATCTTTTTCCAACCGCTCAAAGGCCTCGCGGTCGCGGAAAAACCGCGTCACCCCGATGAGAAGATCGCGGTAAAGCAGGTTCAGCTCCTGGGGATCCTCTTCCAACCGCTTGACGTAATCGTCCAGATCCAACGACTGATTGAGCATTAGACGCCGCTCAGTCCGCCGGGCGACAGTGTTCGGTTTGTAATAGCTGAAGTCGATGCCATAGCGGTCGCGCAAGAGGCGGTGGATCTTCTCCATCGCCGTTTCCCGCTCCGCGGCGCCCCTGGACACCGGGCCCATGCCTTCCGCCGTAGGGTGGCAGATGTAACGCATCAGCGTGGCGGGCATCTCATGAACCGGTAAAACGAAGTCCACCACGCCCGTCTCCAACGCGCTTTTGGGCATGCCGTCGAACTTGGCCGTGTCCACGCTTTGCACCATGACCAGCCCGCCGGCATCGTGTATCGCTCGGACGCCGCGTGAACCGTCGCTGCCCGTCCCCGACAAGATGACCCCGATCGCCCTTTCGCCCACGTCTTGCGCCAAGGATCGGAAGAAGTGATCGATGGGGAGGGTCAACCCTTGAGCAGGGTCTTTGTCGGTGAGCAACAGTTTCCCCCCCGAAATAATCATCTCCTTCTTCGGTGGCATTAAATAAATGGTGTCCGGCTCCACCACCATCCCGTCTTCCACACGGCGTATGGGAATCGGCGTACGCCGGGCGAGCAACTCGTCCATCAGACTGCGGAAATCGGGCGAAAGGTGCTGTATGACCACAAACGCCAGGCCACTTTGGGCAGGCATTTTCTCGAAAAACTGTTCCAGGGCCTCAAGACCCCCCGCAGAAGCACCAATCCCCACGATGTAAAATTGCTGCTCTCCCTCCTCTCCCTCGCGAATCCGAAGCTTGGGATGGCTCACGGCTTGCTCAGCAGAATCTTGTGGGCGAAGGGTATTCATCACACTGAGCGCCTTTTTCCGTAACGGGCGCGGAGTCCCAAACCCGTCCCTTGGTTTAGCTTTTTACTGATCATCATATTGTACACGTCAATTCGATTCGCCAACCCCGTTTCCGGAACCGGTTCTACCACGGTTTTTTTACTGTCAAGGGGGAAACGAAAGCTCCAACCAAATCAGCTTTAAAGGTAAAAGAAGTAGCTTATTTGGCTATATCATCACCCCTCCATAGTTATAATACTTACCCAGGCCAGGATTGGCCTGTTAGCCGCCGAGAACCATGATTGATTGGTTCCCAAAACCCTCCTTAGGCGAGGCCCCCCAACCCGGCAAATCAATCCTCGCTGCATGATTGCAACAATAGGCTTCGTCCAACCGACATTAATGGAAAAAAATCAGAAAAATTAAGCGCGTGCCCCCCTGGGCGAGGCAGAACCGAAATCCATAGATCGCTGCCCGCCCGAAGTTCAACCGAGCTAACTCGCGAGGCACTGCGACCTTTCGACATGCCTTACGCAAGCGGGGTATAATTAGGGGTTGCCTCACTACTGCCTATGAATCTTTCGGTATGGAAAAATTTTGTGGTAGTGGCCGTTTCGCGCACACGCCTTGCTTTACAAATCCCCGCCCGTCTGACGTGCTGGGTGGCGACTATCCTGACGGGCATGTTGCTTGGGTCCGCGGAGGAGGTCATACGGGCCGATGAGTTGATCCGAGCGGCTCGGGAACTGCACACCAGCTATTCCGCCCAACTCCAGGAATTGGCCGATTGGTGCGACAAGCAGGGACTTTCCGAGCAGGCCCGCATCACACGGCAATGGATGGGCAAGCGGGACCCCAACAAGCTCTACGTGGCTGATCTGCCCCGCGCCATTGGTCGGCCCGATTTACCCCCCGACACCCCCGCCAATGTCGTCGAGTGGGACCGCCGCTTCTGGCAATTGCGACGGCAACAAGCCAAGCTTCTCGAGGCGTTGGCCCGCCGTGCGGTTCGAGCTGATCGGGCCTCGTTGGCCTTTGATTTGGCGATCGCGGCGATTCGTGAAGACCCGGATTTCGACTCCATCCGTCGGCTGTTGGGCTATCAGAAGTATCGCAACGGCTGGTACACGCTCTACGAGGTCGAGAAGCTCAAGTCCGGTCAGGTCTGGCACGATCAGTTTGGCTGGCTGCCCGCCAAATATCTCCGCCGCTATGAACAGGGCGAGCGATGGTCGCCCAAGGGTTGGGTCAGTGCGGAGGAAGACGCCCGGCTCCGCCGCGACATCACCGTGGGCTGGGACGTGGAAACCGAACACTACGCCATCCGCACCAATCACAGTCTGGAAGGCGGCGTGCAACTGGGCGTGAAACTGGAGCAGTTATTTCGGGTGTGGCGGGAACTTTTCATCCGCTACTATGCCACCTCGGCCCAGGTGGCCGACCTCTTCGACGGCCGCTCCCGCAAAAAGCAAGCCCCCTTCCCCAAGCTGCACGTCGTCTACTTCCGCGACCGCGAAGATTACCTCCGCGGGCTGCCGATGCTCTTCCCCCAATTGAAAAAGGAAGTGGTGGGGATGTCGGAAGGGGTGTACATCGCCGACGCAAAACGGGCCTTCTTCTTCGCCAGCAAAGAGCAAGACGATCGGACCATCTACCACGAGGCCACGCATCAACTGTTCCACCAGACGCGAGCGGTGGCCAACGACGTGGGCGCGCGGGCCAATTTCTGGATTGTGGAAGGGATCGCGATGTATATGGAGACACTCCGCCGCGAGGACGGATTCCTAGTGCTCGGCGGGTTCGACGATGCCCGAATCCTGGCCGCCCGCTATCGCCTGCTCAACGATCGCTTCTACGTGCCCCTCGCCGAATTCACCGCCTTCGGTCTGCAAAAGCTTCAGTCCGACCCCCGCATCGGCACCCTGTATAGCCAGGCTGCCGGCCTGACCCAATTCCTCATCCACTACGACGGTGGACGATACCGCGACGCCCTGGTGGCCTACCTTTCCGCGGTCTATAGCGGGGCCGACTCGCCCGCCTTGCTGGCAAAACTGACGGGTACGAGCTACGCCGAATTGGACAAACAGTACCGCGAATACCTGGAAAGCGCTGGCCCCGTCGTGCTCGCCCCGGCCCGCGAGTCCGCTCAGAACTAAGAGCTTATCCCACAACCTCCCTTCTCCCGCTCCCGGGAGAGGAAACTTTTGCGACAGACCCTAAGCGTCTTCACCTTCGGCTCGCCGCCCGTCGCTCCCCAAAACGGGCGACGTCCCAGGCGCCGTCAATGGGCCGCGGCCATCGCCCGCTTCATCGTCTCGCGCATCACCTCGGCGGGCGCCTCCTGGCCCGTAAACCATTTGAACTGCATGGCCGCTTGGCGCACAAACATATCCACGCCGGTGATGCACGTGCAACCCGCCGCGCGGGCATCCTGAATGAAACGCGTTTCCTCGGGATTATAGACCGCGTCGAAGGCCACCATGGAGGAACGGAAGGATTGCTTGTCGAAAGGCGTGGCGTCGACCTTCGGGTACATGCCGATGGGCGTGCAATTGACCACGATGTCGGCCGCCGTGGTGTGACGCTCGGCCCAGTCGACGGCCTGGCAGCGGAATTCCTCGGCAAGGCGCACCGCGCGGCTCGGCTCGCCGTCGCACAGCACCACGTGGGCGCCGCGTTCCACAAGGCCGAAGGTGATCGCCCGACCCACGCCCCCGGCCCCAAGCACCAGGGCCGTCCGGCCCGCCAAGGTCTCCTTTCCCCGAAAGGACACGCCCAAGGCCGCTTCCAAGCTGCCCATCGCGGCGGCATAGTCGCTGTTGCGTCCCACGCGACGGCCGCTCGCGAAAACCACCGTGTTCGCCGCGCCGATGCCACGCACCGCCTCGTCCACCTCGTCGAGCAAGGGGATCACGGCTTCCTTGTGCGGGATCGTCACGCTCAACCCGCAAATGCCTAATTCCCAGGCCGTGTCGAGAAACTCCGCCAGATGTTCGCGGGCCACGCGGATGGGGAGGTAGACACAGTTCATCTTCATTTCCCGAAAGGCCGTGTTGTGGATCAGCGGACTCAAGCTGTGACCGACCGGGTCGGCGATCACGCCGTAGAATTGCGTGTCGGCGTTGATCTCCTCGTAGCGGAAGAGTTCCTTCATCTGTTGATACGCAAACTGGCCGGGCGCTACCGACCCGCCGTCTTGCAGGCTGGCGTAGCTCCAGGGCGAACCGAACTTGCCGCACAACAGCCGGGTCGGCGCTCCGATCTCACCCATGCAAAATCCCACGGTGGGCGTGGCGCTGGCCCGCACCAAGCGGAGCATCCGCAGGTTGTCGGCAGGTTGGTTGGCCATGGTGCAGAGCTTGACCACGTCCGCATCCAGCGCGGCGAGGCGGGCATGCATGGCCTCCAGCTCGTGGGGCGTGCGCTGGAAGTCGTGGTAGCTGACGATCCTCTTCGTAGCGCCGCGCCGGGCAATCCGCCGGGCCGTGTCTTCTTCGAGATCGACATAATCCGCCCCGGCCTCGATCGCCGCGCGGAGCATGGCCAATCGGGCCTCCTCCTCGCCAGCGAACCGTCCGCCCTCCTCTTGCCGCCGGCAAGTGACGATCACAGGCCCAGGCCGGTTGGCGAGCAGGCGTTCCATGTCCACCTCGCCGCGGAGGTAGTCCACACGCAGCTCCACCAGTCGCGCCCCACCCTGTACCATGCGGCGATGTTCCGCCATCATCCGCTCTTGCGACTCGCAACCGATGCTGACGCAGATCATGAGTGCTCCTCGTAAGTCCAAGCCCGGTGAATCCTGAAATGCCTCGGGTCGTCAGGCATGTGTTGGAAGCTGGGGCGCTTCCCAATCCCTCGGCATCGCGAGCGTCCACGGAGAGCCTATTTTCCGACTTGTCTCGGCGAAGGCTCGACTGGCCATGCTACGGCATTTTGAGGCCTTCGACGAGGGGCGGCAAGGCCAAAACCCCCGCCCAGGTCAGCACGAAAAGCCACAGCCCAGGGCTGGTGCGTTGCAGCGTCGAACGCATGATGTAGAGGGCTTGAATTTTCCAATGGATGGCCACCACCAGCAATCCGATGACCAAGGTCGCTTTTCCACCCAGAATCAGCCCCGCCACGGCCAATCCGAGCGGCATCTCCTCACGATCCCGCGGAATAACGGTCAGGCGGAGGGCATGGCCCAGCACCAACCCTACCCCCGCACCCGCGATCCCCTCCATCCACCCATGCTGCGGCCCGAACATGCTCGTGGTGGTCAACGGCAGCCGCAAAAGCGGCCAAGCCGCGGCAACAAGAAGCCCAACAACGATCGCCGGGAAGAATAACCGATGGGGCACCGGATGACCGTCATAGCGGATCAAGGCCGCGGCCAGCAGCGTTGCCAACAGCAGCGAATGATAGAGAACGAGCAACAACATTGGTCCCAGGCCCCCCGAGGCTGTCCCTACCGGGCCGCCCGCGATGCCCACGCTCAGAAAAAGCAAGGCCGTGACCGCCTCAATCAACGGGTAACGGAACGGGATGCTTGTGCGACAGTCCCGGCAGCGGCCGCGGAGCAGGAACCACCCAAGAATCGGCACGTTGTCGTGCCAGCGGATGGGGTGCTTACAGATCGGACAATGGGAAGCGGGTGTGACCAGACTCAGCCCCATCGGGAGTCGATAGACCACCACATTCAAAAAGCTTCCCACGGCGCCCCCGACCGCGAAAAACCATACGGCCAACACGAATCCCAACGAGGCGGGCAGCCCAAATACGCCTAAGTCGCCAACCGCCTGTTCGCCCATCCTTCGCTCCTTGGCACCGCGCAACCTTTCAGATGATTCCCTCCAGCGGGCCGCCCCGGCGGGCCAAGGCATCGACGCGACGCGAGACCCGCAGGTCTTCCACCAACGGCGGGGCATGGTGCGGCTTGATGCGGGCATCGATCACCAAGGAACCGTGGCAACCCCAATGCTTGTCCCGCTGGAAGGCGTCGATGCCGTGAACATCGGTGGCCGGGTCGCTCCGCGTGAACGTGACCCAAAGGAAGTTGCTCAAGCTCCGCGCGGCGAAGTCGCTGTCGTCCACCACCACGACCAGGGGAAACTGATTGATCGCGTCCTCCCGCGTGAAACTGGCACAAAACCGCTCCACAGCGCCGTCCCGGCCTCGCTGGGCCCCGCATTGCGGACCTTCCACCACCAGAATCCCAGGCAAGCAGACGCGCGGTTTTTTGAATCCCAAATCCTCAGGCAACCAGAGGCGACTGTCCAACACCACGGGTAAAATTCGCTTCGGCGTGCCCGTGGCTGCGATCACCACTTTCGACCCCTGATTCAGCCCTTCGCCCGAGTAGTCCAAGGTATCGATCGTCGTGCAAGTCTGGAAATGCAGATCGCGACGCCAGTCCACGCGTTCCAACATGTGGCGTAGGAATTCCGCTACATCGTGGACGTCGAGCTCGGGATTATCTTCGGCCGCCGCGATCCACAAGTATTTGGTAAGCGAGAGTTGCCCGTAGCCAAGAATCGCGTTGGCCAGCGTGAGTAATTCGGCTGGCCGGTAACGACCTTCGTAGGGCGCATACCGCTCGCTGCCGATCGCCAAGAGCAGCGGATGCACCCCGGCCGCGTCCACCGCGTGAACCGCCCGAACCCCGGGTATCGCCTTGGGCACCACCGGACCCGTGATCTCGTGGATCAGCTTGGCGAACATCGTGTCCTCCTGCGGCGGCCGACCCACCACCGTGAACGGCCAGATCGCATCGTCGCGGTGGTACACCCGTTCCACACGCATCACCGGAAACGGGTGCTTCAGGCTGTAATAGCCGAGGTGATCGCCGAAGGGGCCTTCGGGCAGGAGCCGATCCGGCTCGATGTAGCCGGTGAGGGCGAAATCGGCCTCGGCCGAGATCGGCAGTTGACCGGGCAAGCAGACCATCCGCACCCGGCGACGCCCCAAAAGCCCGGCAAAGGCCAGCTCGCTCATACCCTCGGGCATGGGCATGACGGCGGCCACGGTCATGGCAGGCGGCCCGCCCACGAACACATTCACCGCTAAACGCTCGCCACGGCGAATCGCCGCCGCGTGATGGACCCCGATCCCCCGGTGAATCTGATAATGAATCCCCACCTGGCGGCCCGGCTCGTATTCCCCGCCGGAAATCTGAATCCGATACATCCCCAGATTCGAGCGCCCAAAACCGGGGGCATTCGGGTCCTCGGTATAAACTTGCGGCAACGTGATATACGCCCCGCCGTCGTGCGGCCAGGACCGCACCTGAGGCAAGGCCCCCAGCGTGGTCTGATTGGCTAACACCGGGGCGCGACGTACACGCTTCGGTCGCGAGTACCACAATGCCCAAGGAGTCCGTAAGTCCAGGTGCAGCCGCGGACGCCGCAGCACGTCCGCCGGATCCACCGCCAAGCGGACCAGTCGCTCCAGCCACGCCAAGGAATCGCGGAAGATGTACTCCATCCGCAGCATCGTGCCGAACAGGTTGCTCACCATCGGAAAGGAACAGCCCTTGACGTTGGCGAAATAAATCGCGGGCCCTTCCGCGCGAAACACCCGACGTTGGATCTCCGCGGCCTCCAGATCGGGATCGACAGGCTCGCGGATCCGCACCAATTGCCGGATCGACTCCAAGTCCTCGACGCACTCGCGGAGCGTGCGGTATCCCATGTTCAACACATCACTTCGACTGCCGCGGCGGAAGCCCCTTACCGCCTCGTTCGATTTGACGCATCCGCTTCTGAAGATGCCCGAACCGCGTGGCCGGCATCCGCACGATCCGACGCGTCTTGCGCGACATCTGCTTTTTCTGGCCCACGCCCCGTCCCTCCACCCTTGATTGTAATCGCCCGGCGCCGCCCGGCGAGAACATTTCTGCCCACCCACCCGGGTTCCCCCGGCCCCCCTCCATGCGCACGCCCTAAATACGGCCGGGTGCCATGGCTGGCTTGCCCCGAAACGTGAACTGCACAGGAAGCGCACACCGCTAAGGATTATTACGGCTGCCACGGAAGCGCTGTGATAACGAATAGCCGCTTTACACCGTCGGCCTGCGAGCTGGCAGCTAAAGTTGGTTGTGTACTAATTGACGAGGAAGACTTGCCGGCGCTTAATTTTTGGAACCATCGACTTGTGCGAAAAGCACCGCGAAGCCACGAGGCGGAGAGGCCCTGTTGCCTCTTCAATGAGCCGTAATGGCGATTGTTCCAACCGAGCGTAGGCATAGCCTCCGCCTGAACACATCAAAAAGGGGTCAGAACTATTTTTGGGCAAAGCGGCAAGCCAAAAGAGTTCTGACCCCTTTTTGTTGCGCAAGGGGTGGGCGATGACGGACTCGAACCGCCGACCTCCTCGGTGTAAGCGAGGCGTTCTGACCAACTGAACTAATCGCCCCAAAACGCCTTCAGGCACTCGTTGCACCAAGCCCGGGAATTGTCCCCGATAGGAACCGTAACCGAGCGATGCTGGAAAAGCACTTTCCGGCGGAAGCAATTGTCCACCGCTTGTGTATGGTATCGGCGGGGGCGACCGACCGTCAATGCCTCATCCCAGCAACAGGCGAATTTGCGAGAGAACCGTCAATACGTCCGCGGAGCGATGCAGGGGGATCTGGGGGAGAAGAACGGAAGAGAGCGGAGAGAAGTCGGAGCCCCGGGGAGACGAAAGAGAAGTCCTTGCTCGGTTTGGCCCAGCGGGTTAGCATGAATAGTTTGCGACACTTTCGAGGGGGCGAATCGGGCAAGGCATGGCGAAGAGCGGGACATCATTGGGATCAGGACGCGGCGGCTCGGCCGGGCCAGCGGAGGCGATTCGCATCCGCGGGGCACGCGTCCATAATCTCCAGAACCTCGACCTCGACATCCCGCGGAATCGGCTGGTCGTGGTGACCGGTCCCAGCGGGTCCGGAAAGAGTTCTCTGGCCTTCGACACGATCTATGCCGAGGGCCAGCGGCAGTACATCGAGAGTCTTTCCGTCTATGCCCGGCAGTTCCTCCATCAACTGGAGCGGCCCGACGTCGACGCCATCGAGGGGCTCCCGCCGACGATTGCCATTGACCAGCGGGCCGGCGTGGGCAATCCGCGGAGCACGGTGGCCACGATCACGGAGATTTACGATTATCTGCGGCTGCTTTACGCCAGGCTGGGCGAAGCGACGTGCTATCGCTGCGGCGAGCCGATCCGCCAGCAGCACCCTGGGCAGATCATCGACGAGCTTCTCGCGCTGCCCGAGGGCACCAAATTGATGATCCTGGCCCCCATAGTGCGCGGCCGTAGGGGCGAACATCAGGACGTGTTCGCGGCGATCCGCAAGGCGGGTTTCGTTCGGGCCAGGGTCGATGGGCAGGTCATCGACGTGGAACACCCCCCGCCGCTGGCCGCCCAGAAGGTCCATCACATCGAGGCCGTCGTGGATCGGGTGATCGTGCGCAACGGCGTGCGACCGCGACTGGCCGAGTCGGTCCAGGTGGCGGTCCGCCATGGCGACGGGCTCCTGGTCGCCCTCTTTGAAGAACGGAAGGCAGAGAACGCCACCTGGCGCGAGCGCCTGTTCAGCACGAAATATGCGTGTGCCCAGTGCAAGATCAGTTACGAAGAGATCGAACCACGGACCTTCAGCTTCAATAGTCCCTACGGGGCCTGTCCCACGTGCGAGGGCTTGGGCGTCCGCGAGGAGTTCGATCCACAGCTTGTCGTGCCCGACAAGCGGCGGTCCCTGGCTCAAGGGGCTGTACTGCCGTGGAACGAAGGGCCGGGACCGGATCGGAAGACGAAGAACCTGGTGCGGGCGTTTCTGGCCTCGGTGGGGGCTAGGTGGAATACTCCGTTGGAAAAGCTTTCGGCGGCAGCCTTCCATGCCCTGCTCCACGGAGATAAGGACTTTCCGGGGATTTTGGCCCTTTTGGAGCGGGAATATGAAAACGCGACGTACGACAACGGGGGCGAGCGGTTGGCGGCATATCGTGGGCAGGTCGTGTGTCCCGACTGCGGCGGCGCCCGACTGCGGCCCGAGGCCCGATCAGTCCGCGTGGCGGGCAAGGCCATCCATGAGATCACGCGGATGACGGTGGCCGAAGCGGCTGAGTACTTCGCCAAGCTCCGCTTCGACGCGCAACATCAGCCGATTGCCCAACCTTTGTGTTCCGAGATTTCTGCCCGATTGGCCTTCATGCAGCGGCTGGGCCTCGATTACCTCACGCTCGATCGGCCCGGCGATTCGCTCAGTGGCGGCGAGGCCCAGCGTTTGCGTTTGGCGACGGGCCTGGGTTCCGGGCTGGTGGGCGTGTGTTACGTGCTGGACGAGCCTTCGATCGGGCTGCACGCGCGGGACAATCAGCGTTTGATCGACGCGTTGCGCGACCTTCAGGCCCGAGGCAACACGGTGTTGGCCGTGGAGCACGACGCGGCGATCATGCGCCAAGCCGATTGGCTGATCGACCTCGGTCCGGGGGCGGGTCGGCATGGCGGTCGGATCGTGGCCCAAGGCCCCCCGGCCGTGGTCGCCGCGGAGCCCGATTCGCTGACCGGCGGTTATCTTAGCGGGCGCCTTGCCATTCCCATCCCGGAGCGGCGACGGAAAATCGCCAAATCCCGAATGCTCACGCTCGAAGGCGCCACGGCCAACAACCTGAAAAACGTCACGGTGCATTTTCCGCTCTCGGTGTTCACCTGCGTGACGGGGGTGAGCGGGTCGGGCAAGAGTTCGTTGCTCAACGAGACGTTGTATCGGGCCATGGTGCGGCGTTTGGGCGGGGTTGCGCCCACGCCCGGCCCTCACACCGCCCTCCGCGGCGCTGCCGCGGTCGACAAGGTGGTGCAGATCGATCAGTCGCCGCTTGGCCGCAGCCCGCGCAGCAATCCCGCTACCTTCACCGGGATTTTCGACGAAATCCGCAAGGTATTCGCCAATACCCGCGACGCGCGACGGTTGGGCTACAAGGCCGGCCGCTTCAGCTTCAACGTCAAGGGCGGGCGTTGCGAGGAATGCCAGGGCCACGGCCTGCAACGCATCGAGATGAATTTTTTGCCGGACCTGTATCTGCCGTGTCCGGTGTGCGGCGGCAAGCGATTCAATCGGCAGACGCTGGAAATCCGCTATCGCGACAAAAACATCGCCGACGTGCTGGAGATGAGCGTCGATGAGGCCGTGGAATTCTTCGAGAATTTTCCCACCCTCTTGCGATTGCTTCGCAGCCTGCAAGACGTCGGTCTGGGCTACATGGCGCTTGGCCAACCCTCGATCACGCTCTCCAGCGGCGAGGCCCAGCGCGTCAAGCTGGCAGCCGAACTGGGTCGGGTCGACACCGGCAACACGCTCTACCTGCTCGACGAGCCGACGACCGGGCTGCACTTCGACGACATCCGCAAGCTGCTCGACGTGCTCGGCCGCCTGGTCGATCTCGGCAATACGGTGATCGTCATCGAACACAACCTCGACGTAATCAAGACCGCCGACTGGATCATCGACTTGGGGCCTGAGGGGGGCGAACGGGGCGGCTACGTCGTGGCCACCGGCACGCCCGACCAGATCGCCGCCTTGGACGACAACCACACCGGTCGTTTCCTTCGCCAGGTGTTGAAGCCCGCTTCCCTGGCCTGCTAAGCCGACGGGGCGGGCCTTCCCGCCCGCAGGGAGGCGCAGCCGGCGCGGCGGTTGTCGAGGTCCCGCGGAAACCTTCGCCTTCCCATAATGAATTGCCGCGGCCAATGCCCTATAATGCTAACGCGGATTGCTCGGCTACGTGCCAGCGTCGTGGGTCTCGTCCCGATATGCACGACAAGGTTCGGCAAGGGGGATTCGCCTTTTGCAACGACAAAACTCGAACATGTTTTCAAGAGAGCATGACGTGGAGGAATTGAAGATGAGTGGCGTCTTCTTGCCCGGCAAGGTCCAAGCTTGGCGTGCCATGGCCGCGGTGGTGGTGCTTCTGGCGGCGGCGTTGACAGGCTGCCCGGGCTGTGGCGAATTCGGCCGTTGCCCGGCCGAGGCCACCACTTCCACCACTTCCAACACTTCCGGCCCGGCCCGGCAATTCGCCATCGAAGGCATGACCTGCGAGGGCTGTGTTCAGACGATCACGGCGGCGTTGAAGGCCATCCCGGGCGTGAAATCGGCCGAGGTCTCGCTTCAGGACAAGAAGGCAGTTGTCGTTGCCGACGAGGCGGAAGTTCCGGCATCGCAGATTGAAGCCGCCGTGAGCAAGGCGGGCTATAAGGCGACCCCGCTGGCGGAATCGCCTGCCGCGAAATGAATCCTCGCGGCGTATCCTGGGCGGAGAGAGCGTGTCGTCGGCGGAGAAAGAGTCTGGTCCGGGCGGCGAAACGCGGGCGGCAGGTAGACCCACGGATTTGCTCTGGGTGCGTTCGATGACCCGTGACACCCGCTTCCTATCTCGCCGCCGGGACGTTGCTGGGGTGCTGTTCGCCCTTGGGTTTCCCAGCCTGCTAACTTGGGTCTATTTCGTCTGGCTTCCCCAGGCGGCGCCGGGTTGGCAACAGCCCGTCTATGCCCTGGGAAAGACGATCCAATTCGCCTTTCCGGTCTTTTGGGTCCTGGCGGTGCAGCGGCGGCGTCTGGACTTGGCCCGATTCGGCGTTGCCGGTCTGCTGGAAGGGCTTGTGTTCGGGTTGGTGACTTTTGCCGCGGCCACGGGGCTTTATGCCTCGGTGCTCCGGCCCTCTGGGACGCTCCAAGAGGCAGGGGCCGCGATCCAGTCCCAGGTCGCCGGGTTTGGCGTAGGCTCGTTGCCGGCCTACACGGCGCTGGGCGCGTTCTATTCGCTGGTCCATTCGCTGTTGGAGGAATACTATTGGCGGTGGTTTGTTTTCGGGCAGCTTCGCAGCCACATGGCATGGCCCGGGGCCGTGGCGGTGTCGAGCGTTGGATTCATGGCCCATCACGTGATCCTGCTGGGCGCGTTTTTCGGACGGTTTTCGCCGTGGACGTTTGTTTTTTCGCTTGCCGTGGCGTTGGGCGGGGCCTACTGGGCTTGGCTTTATCATCGGAGCGGTTCGCTGCTGGGTCCCTGGGTGAGCCACCTGCTGATCGACGCCGCGATCTTCGCCATCGGCTACGACCTGGCACGGCCCGTGCTGGGAACGTGACCAGCACAGGTTGCGAGAGTGGCCAGTATTTGCTCAGGCCGCGCGGAGCGGTCCACGACGCCTTGACGTGGAAATTTCCTTGATGCCGCTGGGTTCCATCCTCCAACGCAAAAGTATCGACTCGCTTACCTCCGAGACGGGCGAGGGCGGGCGGGGTTTGCGGCGGGTCTTGGGGCCGGTGGACCTGGTTCTTTTGGGAATCGGCGCAATCGTGGGGGCAGGGATTTTCGCCCTGGTGGGCACGGCCGCGGCGGGCGATGCGACCCGACCAGGAGCCGGGCCCGCCTTGATGCTCTCCTTCACCCTCACCGGACTGGCCTGTGCTTTGACCGGCCTCTGCTACGCTGAGTTCGCTCACCTGGCTTACTCGCGAGTGCGACGGAGCGCGGCTCTCCCCGAACATCATGCAACGTGGGCTTTTGGGTGGCAGATTGTATCGATCGATCGCCCTGCTAGAATTGGGCAAATCTTGATGAGACGCTTTTTGTCCTTGCGGATCGGCGATGACTTCGCCTTGTCGCCGCTTTTGAAAACCGTGGGGGGATTCCTCCGACGTGGAACTTATCTTGGATGCCAAGGCGACGCTTGGAGAGGGCGCCATCTGGGACGCCCGGCGCGGGGTGCTTTATTGGGTGGACATCGAGGCCGGACGCCTGCACCAATTCGACCCGGCGAATGGCAGTGACCGCACGTTCGACTTGGGCCAACGGCTGGGGACGGTCGTGCCTCGGGCCCGCGGCGGCGTGATGCTCGCCACGCAGCATGGGTTCGCGGCACTGGACCTGGTGAGCGGAACGCTGACGTTTTGGGCTGATCCCGAGGCCCACCTGCCGGGCAATCGCTTCAACGACGGCAAGTGCGATCCCCGCGGCCGGTTTTGGGCCGGCACGATCAGTTTAGATCGTCAGCCGGGCGCTGCCAGCCTATACTGCCTGGAGCCTGACGGAACGGTAAGGACGATGCTGCGTGGCGTGACCAATTCGAACGGCATCGCCTGGAGCTTGAGTCAGGATACGATGTATTACATCGACACGCCGACGCGCCAAGTCACCGCGTTCGATTACGCCCCGGACACGGGCGAGATCACCCATCCCCGCGCTGTCGTCACCGTCCCGCCCGAGTTGGGCAAGCCCGACGGCATGACCATCGACGCAGAGGGGATGCTTTGGATTGCCCTGTGGGATGGCGGTTGCGTAAGCCGCTGGGACCCGCGAACTGGCCGTTTGTTGGAACGGCTTGAGGTCCCGGCGCGGCGCGTCACCTCCTGCGCGTTTGGCGGCGAAGACTTGGGCGATTTGTACATCACCACGGCCCGGGTCGGCCTCTCGGAACAGGAGTTGGCGGAGCAGCCTGGGGCGGGCGGGGTGTTTCGCGTCAGGCCGGCAGTGCGCGGGGTTCCCGCCTTCGAGTTTCTTGGTTAGACGACCGGCAGGTTAGTTTTTCAAGCAGGAAAGATTCCAGCATGGCTGCAACGCTTGTTATTTTTGGCGCCTCCGGCGACCTGACCAGCAGGAAGCTGATTCCAGCGCTTTACGTCCTCCTTCGTAAGAAGCGGCTCCCCGCGGAGACGACGATCGTGGGGTTCTCGCGGACCGCGTTCTCGCACGAGGCGTGGCGCGAGCGACTGGCCGAGAGCACCGCCCGATTCATCGGGGCCGATTTCGATCGCGAGACGTGGAAGGAACTCGCTTCGCGAATCTTCTATTTTTCCGGCGATATCGAACGACGCGACGACTTCCTGTCGCTAAACGACTTCCTGAAACAAACCGAATCGACTCCCTCGTCGACCCGCATCTATTACCTCGCCACGGCGCCGCGGTTCTACGAGACCGCCGTGGCCCACTTGGGCGCCGCGGGCATGGCCGTCGAGACGCACGGCCCAAGGCGGATCGTCGTGGAAAAGCCCTTCGGGGTCGATTTGTCCAGCGCCCGCCAACTTAACCGCAAGCTTCATGAAGTCTTCGCCGAAAGGCAGATTTACCGCATCGACCACTACCTCGGAAAGGAGACGGTGCAAAACTTGCTTGTGCTGCGGTTCGCCAACACGATCTTCGAGCCGGTCTGGAACCGCAACTATGTGGATCATGTGGAGATCACGGCCGCCGAAGAGTTGGCCGTGGGACATCGGGGGGGCTACTATGACGAAGCCGGGGTGTTGCGCGACATGTTCCAAGGCCACTTGCTCCAATTGCTCGCCTTGGCCGCCATGGAACCGCCCGTCCGCTACGAAGCTGAACCAGTCCGCGATGAGAAGGCGAAGGTGCTCCGGGCCGTGCGTCCGCTGCGGCCGGAAGACGTGGCCGAAGCGACCGTCCGCGGCCAGTACCGCGGCTATCGGGAAGAACCGAACGTCCGGCCCGATAGTCACACAGCCACCTTCGCCGCGGTCCGGCTGTACGTGGACAACTGGCGATGGCAAGGCGTTCCATTTTACCTCCGCAGCGGCAAGGCCATGGAGTGCGCCACCACGCGGGTGGTGATCCAGTTCCGCGAACCGCCTTCGATGATGTTCGAGGGTGGGCCGCGGAGTCCGCGCGATTCCAATCGCCTGCTGATTCAGATCCAACCAGCCGAGGGCATCCAGGTGCATTTCTACACCAAGGTGCCGGACGGAGGGATGCGGCTACGCATGACCGACTTGAACTTCCTCTTCCGCGAGAAGTTCAGCAGCCCCATGCCCGAGGCCTACCAGCGGCTCCTCCTCGACGTCATCCAGGGCGACGCCAGCCTCTTCGCCCGCTCGGATGAAGTGGAGTTGGCGTGGAGCATCATCGATCCTATCCAGTCCACGTGGGACGTGGCCGCGCGGCCACCGCTGTTGACTTACGAACCCGGCATGTGGGGCCCGGCCGAGACCACCCTTTGGATGGAACGTCAGGGGCGGTCCTGGTTCGACACTTGTCCCGTGCTCCATTGAAAAAAAGGTGAAGACGGCAAAGCGGCTCAACGGAGGTAAAATGGGAAGCAACCAGCTCTCGCCCGCTTCGGCCTTCCAGACGCCACCAGCGTTCACACCCGAGTGAGGGGGGCCGTGAAAAATGGTGCCAATCCTTAACATCTAATTCCTTTCGTTCCATTTCCCAGTCCCCGAACATCCGCTGTCTCTCCTTGATTTTCCCTGACAATCGTAAAAGGCTATCGGGATCGGGCGTAGTGGCATGAGAGTTGCTCCCCAGCAAGAGTGTGCGGCGTGTGCTGACGCCAGTGCCACGACAGTACGGAGTTGATCTGATGCGATTTTACTTCAAGGGCTTTACCTCCCTACTGCTTTCCATTTCCTTTGTGGGCTTGGCCTGGAGCGGGGTGCTACTTTACCTCTCGCCACGTGGTCGGGTAGCCAATTGGACTGGTTGGACGATGATGGGCCTGACCAAAACCCAATGGGCCGCACTGCACATGAACCTGTCGATCCTCGTGATCATTGCAGCGGCCGTCCACCTGATTTTCAACTGGTCTATGTTCTGGGGCTACATCAAGAGCAAGGTCGGTTGGGGCCTGAACTTGAAGTGGGAGATTCTCGCCGCCGCGACCCTCATGGCCGTGGTGAGCGTGGGTTCGGTGCGCGACTGGCCGCCATTCAGCGAGGTCATGGCGTGGAACCTGTGGATCAAAGACTATTGGGAACCGAAAGCAGCGGACGCTCCAGCAATTCACGCCGAGGAGTTTACGCTGGAACGCCTCGCTGCGAATCTGGGTCTTGCAGCCGAGGAGGTTACCAAAGCGCTGCAAGACGAGGGCCTCGTGGTCGCGGACACCAAGGCCTCGGTAAGCCAAATTGCCCAGACCAATCAGACCACGCCGCAAGCGATCCACGCGGCGATCCGACGACGATTCCCACAAGCCGCTTACGCCCCCTTGGGCAAGCGGTTAGGCCTCGGCCCGGACATGCAAGATCACCAGCCCGGCATGGGTTTGGGCAAGGGGCGCGGCATGGGGAAAGGCTTGGGCAAGGCGGCGCAGTCTGTCGATTGATTTACCTGCCGGCCGACTGATCTCCCTTCGAGCTCTTCGGTCAGCACTTCTCCAGCAATGCGGTCCTGCTCAACGCCACGCGGGGCCGCTCTTGGATGCGAAAACCGACCGATTCGGCCAGTTTCAGCATCGCGGCGAAATCTTTCGGCCCGACGTGGCCCTTCGGTTCCACGACCAAAAACCGGCCATCGCCGCGTAGACATTGGTGGATCTCGACCAAGATGGGTCGGAGATCAGGCACTTCGTGTGCGGAGTAGAACGCCAGGGCGAAATCGACCGGCTCGATGAACCCCAACGAATCTTTTTCAGATCGGCGTGGATGGATCCACTGCGACACGCCGGCCTTGGCTGCCCGTTTCATGAGCACATCGAGCATTTTCTGTTGCAGATCGACGGCGAGCACCTTTCCCTGGGGCCCAACCATGTTCGCCATGGCGATGGAAAACAGCCCCATCCCGCAGCCGAAGTCCAGCACCGTGGCGCCCGACCGGACATAAGGCCCGAGAATCCTCTCCGGGTTGTGGATCCAGCGGCGGAGCCGGTTGTCGATGAAATACCCGCCCCACCAGGGGCAAACGTGTGCTCGCACAAGGACCCTCCGGGCAGCCAAGCAGACTTGCAAACCCAGGGGATTATACGCGGTTTGCCTTGAGCGATCACTCTTTTTCGGCGTGACGGAGCCCGTATTGCCCCGACGGCCCTATCGTCGCCCGGCGAGGGGCGACTCCGCTACCTTTGCTGGGGAACTGGGCAGAGGAGGCCCTGTTTCCCGGCCATCCCTCGCAGCGCCTTTCTTCTGCCAGACGCCACTGGGCTTGGGATCGTTTTGGCTGGGCGGCAAGGGCTTCGGTTTAGTCGCTGACTCGGGCGTTGCCTGCGGCGGAAGTGGAGCGTCCTTGCTGGGCGGGAATGGGGCGGATTCGACCGCAGACGACGAGGATCGCTCTGGCGGGGCCTTATCAAGGGCCTTGAGCAGGGCGTCGGGCACGTCAGGCGGCAGCTCGACCTCCGCCGACGACACGCGCGCCGCCTCGGCCAACGGCACGTCGACCCAAAGCCCTTGCTCGTCGAGCTGCATCGTGCCCAGTTCCCGCGCCAGTCGCATCCGCGTGGCATAGTAATTGAGCCAAACGCTCATGAAATTGTTCTGCGAGCTGAGCAGGTCGTTCAGCGCGGTCAAGAGATTCAAGGCCGCCGTCGGTCCCAGCGAGGTGGTGGGTTCGCCGGGCTGGGGCGGCTGGGGCGGCGTGTTGAGCGTCTCCCGGGTCTGATCCACGCGGCGAATGGCAATCACCACGGCTCGTCGCTGGATCTCCAAGTTGATGCGGAGCTGCTCCAAGTCCCGAAGCAGCGAGCGGAGCGTCTGGTGGACCGAGTCTTCGTACTGAATCAGTTGCCGGCGGTCCCGCTGGTAGTCGATGATTACTTGGCGAAAGTTGTTCCGTTCCAACAGTCGCGTGAAGGGCCCATCGAAGCGCAGGCCCGCGCGAAGACTGCCCGTGGCCCCGCGGAACCGCAAGGGATTGTCGCCCGTCGTGCCGAGGTCCCCGCTGAGCGTCACGTCGAGCACGGATTGGAGGGCGTCGGCGTTGAACTGGATCAGGCGCCAAGTATCGACCAGGGCGGCGCGGTTGTTCATCCAATCCAGACGGTTGGCCCGGGCGATGTCGAGGGCGTCCTCGGGATCGAGCGATTCATGCTCGATGGCGATCTGCTCGACTCTTGCCCGGGCCTGGACCAACGATAATTCATCCAGGATCGAGGTCACTTCGCTCACGCATTGCACGATCCGGTCCGCAATGCTGCCTCGGTTGTTTTCCGTCGCTTCGCTGCGAAGGGTGGTCATGGATTTGGCTGCTTGCTCCAGGCGCGCGGCGAGTGCGGCATGATCGGCCCGCAGCTTGGCCAGGTCGGCCGCCAACTGTTTGCGTTCCACGGGGGTCATGAGCGTTTCGCGGAGCGGCACCCGTTGGTTGGCGTTCTCCAAGTCCCGCGCCACTCGCCCGAACTCACCCGCGATTTCCTTACGCAATTGGTTGAGCTCCTCGAGGGCCTTTTGGAGCGTGGCCAGGGGCGGATTGGGCGGAAGATCGCCGAATGCGGAGCGGAAGTCAGCGAGCCGGTTTTGCAGACGGCTGATGGCTGGGTCGATGAATTGGAATTGGCGGATCAATCCCTGGTCGAGGGTCAGGGGCAAATCCGGCGGGAGTCCCAGCGTGCCGGTGCGGTAGCTGTCCAGGCTATCTTCCAAGGCGTTTCGGGCCTGGAGCAGCGAGGCCCGAGCGGTTTCGATGTTCTGCCGGAACTGATCGACCTGGACCAGATCGATGGTGCCGGCCTCGAGGTGGGCTTCGAGGAGCCCCAGGGTACGCAACTGAAGGGCGAGGGTTTCTTCGTTATTTTGGATTTGCTGGAGCTGTTGGAGGAGGCCGAGGAAGCCCCCGACCTGACCAGCGCCGCCGCCGGCGAAGCCCGCTCCACCGCCGGCGGCGCCTCCACCACCTGCGCCGGAGAACCCTGCGCGACCAAACCCTGTGGCCCCGCCGACGCCGCCAAACCCGCCGGCCCCTTGCCCTGTAAATCCCGTCAAGCCGGTCCCGCCGAAAAACCCGCCGCGGCGTTGGGGCCCGGTGACGCCCGACTCACCGATGGCGACGCGGGTGTAGAATCCCTGGCGATAGCGCTGGAAGGCCCGCAGGTTGGCCAACAGGGCCCGCTCCGCGATGGTCAATTGCTCCAGCGCGATGTCGCGTCCGCCGCCGCGGAGCAGAGGTTGCACGAGATTGAAATTGAGCAGCGATACCGTGGCGTAGTTGTCGGGACCGGCGAACTGCCAGACCATGGAGTTGGCAAAACCGACGAGCAGTTCCCCCGCCGTCGCAAAACGGCGGCGGATTCGCATGTCGATTTGGTTGTCGAGCGTGCTGCGGTCGCCGCCGGCCCTCGGCGCCCCGCCCGGCAGAAGCGGGCCCTGGTGGGTCATCGTTACGGTGTCGCCGCCATAGAATTGCGTCTGGAATCGGAACCGCTCCGTGCTCACGTCGAGCGCCGACAAATAGAGGGTCTCGAGCTGCGACTGGTAGTCGGGCGAATGCATCCGGGCCAGTGTCATGGCGGATTCGAGCGAAAGCTGAACCTTGCCGTCGGCGGTAACGGGCACGTATTCTGCCAGGCGTGCTCGCCAGTCGGGATTTTCGAGCAACGCTCGGTCGCCATTCTTGTGCCAGTAGCGCCAGCCCTTCATGCCATCGACGCAGTGCATGAATTCATGGGAGGCAGGATCGTCCTCGGGCATGGGCGGCCGGACCTGGTCGCAGGGGTCGTAATAACGGCTGCGGGGGTCCATGACCACGTTGAAATCCGTCGGGGCGGCCCAACGGGGATCGTCGGATTTCTCCGCGATCAGGCAGCGGACGTCCTCGTCGGCTTTGCGGAAGTAGCGCTCTCGGCTGCATCCCCAACAGAGAGCCATGCA
The DNA here is from genome assembly GCA_937951625.1 of uncultured Thermoguttaceae bacterium. Classification (GTDB taxonomy): domain Bacteria; phylum Planctomycetota; class Planctomycetia; order Pirellulales; family Thermoguttaceae; genus CALFBP01. The sequence continues at coordinate 56,368 of CALFBP010000033.1, read as the reverse complement.
AACGGCCAATCCCCCGGCGACGAACCCGCGATGCCCCTGGCAAATCGCGATGGCAACCATGCATCCCCTCATTTCTCGCCCAGGCTCGAACCCGTCGTTCTCCCGTTGAGTTCGCCGGGCCATCAAGACAGCGCAGCTTCCACCCGTCGTCGGTCGCGTCCGACGGGGTACGACGAAACGGTGGCTTCCCTTGCGCGCCGGGACGCTTCAGAAAACTTCGTCGTTGCAATGGGCAGACTTTAACGGTTTTGTTGGTCGCAGCGATTGTAACGGCCAGGATGCCACAACCGGGGTACAGGTCTTCTGGCGGAGGGGACCGTTTCGCATTTCGCCTGCCCGTGATACACTGATCCCAACGATTTGTGCGGGAGAATCTCTGGACGCGACGTGGCGTTTTCTGCGGGCCTGCCGCTTGCCGATTTGTAGGAAAGCGGGGGTCGAGCCTCAAAGCGATCTGGGGGAATTCGCAGAAAAACGCCTTATCTCCAAACCGGCCGCTTCGGTTCATGAAAGCACGCTTTGACAACGTTTATGTCTTGGATGTAATGTCCGACGACCATCCCGGGATCGTGGCCGCCGTTACCACGGCGGTGGAGTCGTTGGGCGGGAACATTGATGCGTGCAGCCAAACTGTTTTGGGGGGGTATTTCACCCTCATTATGATCGTGAGCACCCCAGAACCGGTCGATCCGGCGGTACTCGCCGAGCAGGTACGTCAGGCGGGGGCCTCCAATTCCCCGTTTCAGGTAATGGCTCGTCACGCCAATGCCACGCCAAGAGCAACGCCAACAGATCCCTGCGATCGGTTCGTGATCACCGCCTTTGGCAAGGACCAACCGGGAATCGTGCGGCGGTTCAGCCAATACCTGGCCGGCCGGGACATCAACATTGTCGATCTTTACGGGGACCGGTCCGGTGATGAGTTCGTGCTGATCGGCCAACTCGAAGTGCCGACGCGATGGGACATCGGCATGTTGCAAACCGATTTGGAACAAATGGGCGAGGAACTGGGCTTTACCGTGAAGCTCCAGCACGAAAACGTGTTTGTCGCCACCAACCAGTTGCGCTTAAGCTATTCACATTGACATGCTGCGCACGGATGAAATCCTTTCGACCATCGAAATGCTGCACGCCGAGCATTTGGACGTGCGGGCGGTGACGTTGGCCCTGAATGTCGAAGACTGCGCAGCGCCCAGCGTGGATCACGTTTGCCGGAAGCTCAGGAACAAGATCGTCAGTCGCGCCCGGCGGTTGGTCGAGACCTGCAATCGCGTGGGCGCGAAGTACGGCATTCCCGTGGTCAACAAGCGTCTGGCGATTTCCCCGGCCTCGACCATTTTAGCCGGACACGGGCACGCGGCGGCAGTCCAGGTCGCCCGAACGCTCGACGCGGCAGCGGCCGAGTGCGGCGTGGATTTCGTGGGCGGGTTCACGGCCCTGGTCCATAAAGGGATTTCTTCGGCGGATGCCGTGGTCATGGACTCCCTGCCCGAGGTCTTATCGCAGACCAAGCAGGTCTGCGCCTCGGTCAACGTGGCCTCGCGCAAGGCGGGAATCAATATGGATGCGATCCACCGCATGGGCCACGTGCTGTTGAAGATCGCCGAGGCCACGGCCGATCAGCAAGGCTTCGGTTGCGCCAAACTGGTGATCTTCGCCAACATCCCGGAGGATAACCCCTTCATGGCCGGGGCCTACATGGGCGCTGGTGAACCGGAAGCCACGATCAACATAGGCGTTTCCGGGCCGGGGGTCGTGTGCAGCGCCCTGAAACGCCGCCTGGCCCGAGAAAAAAACCTCACCCTAGGCGACTTGGCTGAGGAGATCAAGATCACGAGCTTCCGGGTGACGCGGGTGGGGGAGTTGATCGGTCGGGAAGTGGCCGCCGAGTTGGGCGTGGCCTTCGGGATCGTCGATCTCTCGCTTGCCCCCACCCCAATGGTCGGCGACAGCGTGGGCGAGATCCTCAAAACGCTGGGTATCGCCCGGATCGGGGCCCCAGGCTCCACGGCCGCCGTGGCCATGCTCAACGACGCGGTGAAGAAGGGCGGATTGTTTGCCTCGAGTTCGGTGGGCGGGTTGAGCGGGGCCTTCATTCCGGTGAGCGAAGACGCCGCCCTGGCCGACGCCGTCGGACAGGGCCACCTCGTCTTGGAAAAGCTCGAAGCGATGACCTCCGTGTGCTCAGTCGGGCTGGATATGATCGCCATTCCTGGCGACACCCCCGCCGAGACCATCGCAGCCATCATCGCCGACGAAATGGCCATCGGCGTGATCAACGACAAGACCACGGCCGTGCGGCTGATTCCCGTTCCCGGCGCGAAGGCTGGCGATCGCGTGGATTTCGGCGGCTTGTTCGGGGCCACGCCCGTGATGGAAATCCGCAACGCCGGGGCCAGCGACGCCTTCGTCCACTTCGGCGGCCGCATCCCGGCGCCTTTGCAATCGCTCGGAAACTAACGGGCCAAGTCGGCCGACGCGAACGTTGGCTGTTCCTCTACTTCGCGCGAGGTCATGTTTTCGCGGTCGCCTCGCCCTTCACGGCGGATTGTCCACCTAGCGGACCTTGCCTTTTGGTTCGGTGGCGGAGGTCCGTGCCGAGACCCGTCGTTTGCTCGAACTGGGCCGCGAGGGGGGGTACATTTTTGCCCCTGCCCACGATGTGGACGGGGATGTACCGTTGGAGAACATCCTCGCCTTTGTGGAGCTGCTCCACCAGCAACCGGGATACAAGACAACCCGGGTTTAGGCCCCCCCTTTTGAGCTGCCGCGCTTCTTTGACTTTTCATGGTCTGGCTGCAAGAATGATCAGGCTCGGTTAGGAAATACTGAAAGAGTCGCGGGAGGGGGAATCGAACCGCTTGGATCGGTTCGCTGACGCACGTCTGCTTTCGCGACCTGACAAACTTTTTCACTTAGGAGTGGATCATGTCCGAACAAACAGGCCACGGCGTATCGCGACGGGCATTTCTGGTTCAATCAGGGGTGGTTGCTGGCGGGGCAGTGTTGAGTGGGCTTGGCGGGCCAGCGGCAGCGGGTGACCAAGCCGATGAGCTGCCCCGACGCGTCCTGGGGCGCACCGGGGTCTCGTTGACGACGTTCACGCTGGGGACCGCCCCCTCGGGATTCACCAAGCCCCACGACGTCAAAAATGTCGCCAACTGCGTCAATGCGGCCCTCGAACTGGGCGTGAACGCCATCGACACGGCCCCCGCCTACGACATCGCCGAGGAGGGTATCGGGCTGGCCCTAGGCAACCGCCGTAAAGATGTCTTCCTCTCGTCCAAAGTCCTGGCAGACGACGTGCCCAAGGCCGAGAAAATCCTGGCCAACAGCCTCCGTTTGCTCAAGACGGATTATCTCGATCTGGTGTATTTCCATCAGGTGGGCGACCGCGACGTGGAGCGGGCCCTGCTGCCCAACGGCGTGTACACCTGGCTTTTGAAGCAGAAGAAGGCAGGCAAAGTCCGATTCGTCGGCATCTCGATCCACAATCGGCCGGAGAAGGCGATCGGCCTGCTCGAGTCCGGTGAGGTGGACGCGCTACTGACCGTGGTCAACTTCGTCGACCGGCACACCTATCATTTCGAGGACAACATCCTGCCCATCGCGCGGAAGCATAACACCGGCATTGTGGCCATGAAGGTCTTCGGCGGGGCGAGGAAGAGCCGCTACGCCGATCCGAATTGCCCAGCCCAACTGGACGCCCAGTATCTGGAGTCCGCCGTGCGGTACGCTTTGTCGACCGAAGGCGTGGCCACGTTGAACATCGGGGCCCACAACGCGGATCAGGTTCGCAAAGACGTGGAAATGGTCAAGCGGTTCCGGCCGCTCTCCCAGGAAGAGAGCGCTCAATTGGCTTCCTTGGGCAAGGAGTTGTCGCGCGAGTGGGGCACGCACTTCGGCCCGCTGGCCGGGGGCGCGTCGCTCCAATACACATATCACGTTTAGCAAAAAAGTGGAGGGGCGGGACGCACGTATCGCGGACGGTGGCGTGGCCGCGGCCCAAACGGCCGTGGCCGCACCCTCCGCGCAGCCTGCTCCGTACCGCTCCGCCTTTTTGAATCCACACCATGCGGTCTTTCCGAAACGGTTTGATCCTGGGCGGAATGTTGATCGCCGCGCTAACTTGGTATTGGTTCCGCGCGGAGGGGCGAGTCTTGTCCGAACCACCGTTTGCCGAGCGGGTCAAGGTGCCCGAGTTCCCCGAGGGTCTCGCCTGGATCAACGCCTCTGGTCCCATTCAGCTCAGCGAACTCCGAGGAAAGTTCGTCCTTTTAGACTTTTGGACCTATTGCTGCATCAACTGCATCCATATCCTGCCCGAGCTGAAAAAACTGGAGCGGGCCTACCCCAACAATTTAGTGGTCATCGGCGTCCATTCGGCGAAGTTCGCGGCGGAACGCGAGACGAAGAACATCGTTGAGGCCGTGCAGCGCTACCAGATCGAACACCCGGTGGTCAACGACGCCCATTTGCTATTGTGGCGTCGCTTTGGGGTGAACGCCTGGCCGACCGTGGTGCTCATCGACCCAGAGGGATATGCCGTCTGGGGCCACAGCGGCGAGATCACCTTCGAGCAAGTCGACGCCATCCTCAAGGCAGCGATTCCCTTCTACCGCCAGCAAAAACTGCTGGACGAAACGCCGCTGCGGTTCGACCTCGAGGTCCGCAAGGCCGCCGCCACGCCGCTGCGGTTTCCGGGCAAGATCCTGGCCGACGAGGCCACCGGGCGGCTGTTCATCGCCGATAGCAACCACAATCGGATCGTCGTGGCGGACTTCGAGGGGAAGTTGCTGAAAGTGATCGGCTCGGGCCGCAGCGGCGCGCGCGACGGCGATTTCTCGGAAGCCGAATTCAACCAGCCGCAGGGCCTGGCGCTGGAGGGCCAGACCCTGTTCGTGGCCGACACGGAGAATCACTTGCTCCGTAAGGTGGATCTGGCTTCGGAGCGCGTGAGCACGATTGCGGGCACGGGCCAGCAGAACCGCGACCGCCCTCCCGTCGGCCAGATGCTTCCCGCCTTGAAAACCGCGCTGAATAGTCCTTGGGATGTCTTGGTCGCGCACGGCGGGTTGTACATCGCCATGGCGGGGCCGCACCAGATTTGGCGCATGGAGGTAGAACGGGAATTGATCGGGCCCTACGCGGGCAACGGCCGCGAGGATATTGTAGACGGACCGCTGCTACCCCAGCGGGCTTACCAGTTGGGCTACGCCTCATTCGCCCAGCCCAGTGGATTGGCCTCGGACGGCACCTGGCTATACGTGGCCGATAGCGAAGGCAGTTCCATCCGCGCGGTGCCGTTCGATCCGCGCAAGGAAGTGAAAACCGTGGTGGGTACGTCTCACTTGAACGAGGCCCGCCTGTTCACGTTTGGCGACGTGGACGGGCCGGCGAAACAGGCCTTGCTCCAGCACCCGCTGGGCGTGGTGTTTTACGGCGGGCAGCTCTACGTGGCCGACACGTACAACAGCAAAATCAAGGTGGTGGACCCCTCAAGCGGCACCACGAAGACCCTGGCCGGCACGGGCAAACCGGGCAACGCCGACGATCCGCCACAGTTCAACGAGCCGGGCGGGATCTCGGCCGCGGCGGGCAAGTTGTTCATCGCCGACACGAATAACCACCGCATTCGCGTGCTCGATTTGTCCAGCGGCAAGGTCGCCACGCTGAACATCGCCGGGCTTCAGCCGCCTGAGAAAACTACGCAGCCAGAGCCGGTGACGGCGCTTCCGGGCACGGTCGAGCAACGGCTGACGCTTACAAAACTGAAACCTCACGACGGCACGATTCGTCTGGCCGTGCGGTTGGAATTGACCCCGCCTTACAAGATCAATCCCTTAGCGCCGCTCGTTTACCAAGTGGACCGCGTGGCGGCTGATGGCCAAGAGGTGCAAGCCCCCGATCGTGCTGCTCAGCGCTCCGGCCCGGTGCAAGCCGCCGCCTTGGGAAAGCCGGTCGCCGTCGAGCCGCCCGGGGCTTCCTTCGAAATCGCTCTGCCGCTCGACGCCCAAGAGGGCCGTGAGACGCTTCGCGTGTTGGTCAACTACCATTACTGCCGCGAGGGGGCCGACGGCGTGTGCAAAGCCGCCAGCGCGGTTTGGATCGTCCCGATCCAAATCGCCGCCGATGCCCCGACGTCGTCCCTTACGCTGCGGCATCAGGCTTGATAGCATCGTGCGAAGGGCAAAGAGCCCGCGGCCTACCGCGATTCGATTTGTTTTCGCAGCCGCGAGAGCCCTTCGAGATTCTCTCGCAGGGTGATTTCGGAGTCCGTTTCCGGGCGGTGATCCAGGATTCCGATCGGTCCGCGCCAGCCGCTTTGGGCGATGACCTTCATCATGGCGAGTTCCTGATCGCCCTGGCCCAGGGGCAAAATCTTCTTGCCGATCGTGTCCCCGTGGCGGACCATGCCGTTCAAGTTTACGGCCAGCAAATGGGGCTGCATCCGCCTGAATACCTCGGGAAACTGGTCGATGTGGGCGTGCCCATGGTGGAAGTTGTAAACGATTCCCACGTTCTTTAGTCCGAGGCGCTGGATGATGGCCAATTGGTTATCAGGCTCGCCGAACCATCCGCCATGGTTGTAAAGGGCGACCTTGGAGCCGATCCTTGCGGCCGCTTCGGCGATCGGACGAATGATGGCCGCCGCAGCCGCCACCTTTTCCTCTTGGGAAGCGTTCGGCGCAGGATCGCCGATGCTCACCCAAAGTTGGGCCGGAATCTTATGCCGTTGAAGCACGTCGAGGATTTTCTGCGCCGTGGGATTCAAGGCGGCGGGAAACCACCAGGCCTCGATCGTGATCCCGTGCCGCTTCATGGCCTCGCATTCCGCGTCGAAACTCGGCACGTGCTCGTCCCGCCAATCATAGGCCAGTTTTCGGATTCCCAGGCGGACGAGCATCTGGGCCCGTTCCTCGGGATCGCGCTTTTTGGCATCGAAGGGCACGATGCACCAGGCCACGAGGTTTTCCTGCGCGAACAAACCCTCGTCGGCCTGAACGTCGGGGAGGGAACAAACCAAGCTCAGCGAGCAAATGACGGCCAGAGCGGAAATGAACCGAAGGTCGGTTGTCATGCGGCGTTCTCCCTATGTTCTTACAAGTTTACGTCTTACCTCGTCGCTGCCTTTCTCGGCGTCCCGAGGGTTGGATGGTTCCTGATTAGCGACCGATTCAGCCCGAGCGCCGAAGCAAAACTTAGCGCCTATCCCCAAAGTTCCCTCTCCCTCTGGGAGAGGGTTAGGGTGAGGGCCCTCGATGCCCGGAAACGACGGAAAAAAGCGTGCGTTGTCGTTGTCGTCACTCCTAAAGTTTAACTTCAGATCATCTGTTGAACACCTGGCAGGAGCCGGGGCTGAATCCAAAGCGGCCGAGAACGCGAACTAAGGGCGGTACGTTTGATTCCAAACTCCCCAATCGACGGGCCCTGTTCGGCGATCTACATCGAACGACTCGGCATTCGACGTGGATTACGAAACCACCAAAACGACAACCACTGGACTAGGAAACTTCGCGATGATCAACGGGACGAAAAGCCTTGCTATCAACCGAATCAATGGCCAGAGCTTGAAGGAGGCGTGCGGCAAGAGCGAGATCGATCATGAAAAGGTCGATCTCGAGGCGATCGAGGGCGCGGTACGGACCATTCTGCGTGCGGTCGGCGAGGATCCGGATCGTCCCGGCCTCCGCGATACCCCGCGCCGCGTGGCGCGAATGTACAAGGAGATGTTCGCTGGCCTGCGTCTGGACCCGGCGCGGCACCTGAAAGTGACTTTTCCCGAGGATTACGACGAGCTGGTGCTGGTGCGGGACATTCCGTTCACGAGCATGTGCGAGCATCACTTGCTGCCGTTCAGTGGCGTGGCGCATGTCGCCTATTTGCCGCGGGGCCGCGTGACCGGTTTAAGCAAAATCGCCCGCGTTGTGGAAGAAATGGCCCTGCGACCGCAGGTGCAAGAGCGGATGACTCAAATGATCGCTGATCTGATCGAGCGCGAATTGGACACCTCCGGCGTGGCCGTGGTCATCGAGGCCGAGCATTCGTGCATGTCGATTCGTGGGATTCGCAAGCCGGGCAGCCGCACCGTGACCAGTGCGCTACGCGGCACCTTCCGAACCAATCCTGCTAGTCGAGCCGAGGTGATGGCTTTGATTTTCAGCAAATCGCAAGGCTGAGTTCTAAGAATTTGCCCGAGAGGTTCGCTCATGCTCATTCAGAAACGTTACAAGTTTTATGCAGCGCATCGCAATGAGGAGCTTCAGGACAAGTGTCGCAATCTCCACGGACACCGGTATGAATTGCGATGCTTTTTCCGAGTGACGCGGAAGCCGAGGCAATCGATTTCTACGTTGTTCGGCGATTTCGATGCCAAGATCGAACCGTTCTTGAAACGCGAGTACGATCACAGCTTGCTGATCCACGTGGGCGATCCTTTGTACGCCGCCCTCAGCGAATACATACAGCGGACCGGCGATGACTTGAAATTGAAACGGTTCGACGCGCCGACTTCCGTGGAAAACTTGGCCCATCAGCTCTTTGGCGAAATCACGGACATGGGCTTCAAGTTGGATCGCCTGGAGGTTCAGGAGACCGACAGCAGCACCGTGATCTACACCCGTCGAGATTGGATGGCGTACAATCGGCGTCACAACGGGCGAACGGAGAGTGGTGCGGCCGGGGACTGGACTCGTTCTAGGCGGGGCCGTCGCTCCCCGACCTCGGTTTGATGCTCAATTGTCGAGGGCCACTGAAGAGAAGCAACATGAAAATCTCGATCATCGCAGGCAGTCATCGTCGGCAGTCCGAGTCGGCTCGGGTCGCGCGGTACTTGGAAAAAACGCTTCGGCAGATTGGCGTGGAGGAAATCTACGTACTCTCGCTTGCCAACAATCCCTTGCCGCTTTGGGATGAAGGCGTTTGGGAGAACGACCCCGGTTGGAAATCGCGATGGTCTCCCATCGCCGCGGAACTGAAGACTTCGGACGGGTTCGTGATCGTCTCGCCGGAGTGGTCAGGCATGGTCCCGGCCGGTTTGAAGAACTTCTTTTTGCTGTGTGGCGGGGAGATCCTCGCCCATAAGCCAGGTTTGATCGTGACGGTCTCGGCATCGCTTGGCGGGGCCTATCCCGTGGCGGAATTGCGGACCAGCAGCTACAAGAATACTCGCATTTGCTACATCCCCGACCACGTGATCATCCGCAACGTGGGCCGCATGCTCCAGGGCGATTTGCCCGCGGACGAGCATGATGCGGGCTTGCGGCAGCGGATCGAGTACTCCCTGCGGCTTTTGGTGGAATATGCCAAGGCGCTGGGTGCGGTGCGGGCGAGCGGCGTGGTGGATTTGAAAAACTTTCCTTACGGCATGTGAGGCGGTGAGACCTGGTTCCCCAGGCTCTCGCCTCGCCGATTAAGCCACTGCCCGTGGAATCGAAGTCAAGGCGGTTTTCATCATGGTTGTCGAAAGCCTAGGCAGCGTGCCAGCCTTGCGGGTTCGTGTCGTTCGCGACGAGCCAATTCACGGAGCCGGCCGGGCAGTCGTTTATTGGATGACCGCCGCACGCCGCGTGCGGTGGAACTTCGCCCTGGATCGGGCGATCGACTGGGCGCAGGAGTTGAAAAAGCCGCTTTGGATCATCGAAGTGCTCACCTGCGGCGGACGCTGGGACACAGAGCGGACTCACCGCTTTGTTTTAGAAGGAATGGCGGACACGGCGAGGCGGTTGAACGGTCGGCCGGTGCTCTATTATCCCTACGTCGAAAGCCAGCCCGGTGAAAATGAGGCGTTTTTCGCGGCTATCTGCCAACAAGCATGTGTGGTGGTGACGGATGAGCACCCCACAGCGCCCGGCATCGTCGCGAATGGCGATCGCTGCGCAGTCCGGTTGGAGGCGGTCGACGGTGTAGGATTGGTTCCCATGCGGGCGGCCAATGAGGCGTTTCCCACGGCCTTCGCTTTCCGAAGGTTTCTGCAAGCCGTGCTCCGCGATCACCTTTTCGACACGCCGCAAGCGGACCCCTTCGCTCACGTGGAGTTGCCCCCAGCCGATTCGCTGCCGACAGCGATCGCGCGGCGCTGGCCGCGGGCCTCGGTCGAGCTGTTGTCGGGCGAACCCGGGTCGTTGGCGAAACTGGCGATCGACCACCGTGTGCCAGCCGTTTCGATGCAAGGCGGCTCCTCGGCGGCCGAAACGCGATGGCAAGCGTTTTTGACCGACGCCTTGGCCTCGTATCCCGAGCTGCGGAACCAGCCCGAGTCCGACGCCACCAGTGGGCTTTCGCCCTATTTGCACTTCGGTCATATTTCCACGCATCAGGTCTTTTTCGACATTGTTGCTCAGCAATCATGGACTCCCGCACGACTCGGGCAGAAGGCCTCAGGGGTCCGACAGGGCTGGTGGGGCATGAGCGAAGCGGCCGAGGCCTTTTTGGATCAACTGCTGACGTGGCGGGAACTGGGATTCAACACCTGCTCGCATCGGCCAGACTATGCCGAGTACGACTCGCTGCCCCCTTGGGCCAAGGCGACGTTAGCAAAACACGCCAAAGACCCGCGGTCTTACGTTTACAGCCTCGAACAGTTCGCTTCGGCTCAGACGCACGATCCGTTATGGAACGCGGCCCAGCGGCAATTGGTTTCCGAAGGCCGCCTTCATAACTATTTGCGAATGCTCTGGGGCAAAAAGATTTTGGAGTGGACGTCGCGGCCAGAAGAAGCCTTGGAGATCATGGTCGAATTGAACAATCGTTACGCGTTGGACGGGCAGGACCCGAATTCTTACTCCGGCATCTTCTGGATTCTCGGACGCTACGACCGTCCGTGGGGGCCGGAGCGACCGATCTTTGGTACGATCCGTTACATGAGTTCCGAAAACACGGCCCGAAAGGTGAGGGTTACGCAATACTTGCGACGCTATTCGGAAGAGGCGTTGGGCTGGCGCTGCGGCCGGGCCGAAAAGACCTTGTTCGGCTGACGCTTTTACAAAAAATTGCCTTGCTGGAACATCCAGGGAGCGTCCTTGCAAATGTCAAACCAGCCGCCTTTGGTGCTGCTGACGGGGGCTACGGGCTACATCGGCGGACGGTTGTTGCCCCTGTTGGAGCGCCGCGGAGTGAGGCTGCGGTGTCTGGCCCGGCGGCCGGAAACCCTGCGAAACCGCGTAGGGCCGAACACGGAGGTAGTGCTAGGCGACGCCTTGGCGCCGGAGACGTTGGCTCCGGCCTTTGCGGGCGTGGATACCGCCTATTTCCTGATCCATTCCATGGCCAGCCCGGGCCATTGGCAACGCGAAGAACAGCAAGCGGCAATGCATTTCGCCACCGCGGCCAAAGAAGCGGGCGTCGGCCGGATCATCTACTTGGGCGGGCTGGGCAATCCGAAGTACGGGCTTTCCGACCACCTCCGCACCCGGCACGAGACAGGTCAGTTACTCCGCACTTCGGGCGCGCAAGTCATCGAATTTCGCGCGTCGATCATCATCGGTTCGGGCAGTTTGTCATTCGAGCTGGTGCGGGCCTTGGTGGAACGGCTGCCCATCATGATCTGCCCGCGATGGGTAGCGACCCCGGCCCAACCCATCGCCGTGGAGGACGTGCTCGAGTATTTGTTGCTCGCCTTGGATTTGCCGCCAGGCGAGAGCCGCATCTTCGAGATCGGCGGGCCTGACCGCGTTTGTTATGGTGACATCATGCGGGAATACGCCCGGCAACGCGGACTGAGGCGCTGGATGATCCCCGTGCCCGTGCTCACCCCCTACCTTTCCAGCCTCTGGTTGGGCCTGGTGACACCGGTTTACGCGAGGATCGGTCGGAAATTGGTCGAGGGACTGCGGTATCCGACGGTCGTCGAATCGCCCGACGCCTTGCAGATTTTTCCGGTTCGGCCGCGGGGCCTAGAGGAAGCGATCCGGCGGGCCTTGATGTATGAAGATCAGGAGTGCGCGGCGACGCGTTGGTCGGACGCCTTGTCGTCGACTGGTTTCAAGCCGCGTTGGGGAGGCGTGCGTTTCGGCACACGAATCGTCGACTCGCGGACGGCCACGGTCCCGGTCCCGCCCGAGGTGGCCTTCGGCCCCATCCAACGGATCGGCGGCCAGACCGGTTGGTACTCCGGCAACATGCTGTGGCAAATCCGCGGCGCCGTAGATCGCCTATTGGGCGGGGTGGGACTGCGTCGCGGACGCCGCGACCCGGTCGATCTCCGCGTGGGCGAGGCCCTCGACTTCTGGCGCGTCGAGGCCTTCGAGCCAGGCCGCTTGCTGCGACTTCAAGCCGAAATGAAACTTCCCGGCCGCGCCTGGCTCGAGTTCGAGGTTACGCCAGCCCCCCAAGGTTCGACGATCCGGCAAACCGCCATCTTCGATCCTCTGGGTTTGCTCGGCTTGGCTTATTGGTATGCCCTCTATCCCATGCACCGATGGGTGTTCTCGGGAATGCTCACGGCCTTGGCTCGGGCGGCGACCGCAGGTCATGCTCAGACCTTGATCGCGCCCCGTCGCGAGCCGCCCGCACGCAACTTGTAGCGTGGCATCGGGCCGCGGCAGGCAAAGACGCAAGCAGATGCGACAGAACCCATCCCTCTTGCGCGCGGGGCGGGCCGGTTCTACAGGTAATGCCGTTTGCCGGAAACCAAAGGCAAGACGTTGGAACAGATCGAACGCGAACTCGTCGGTCGGTGAGGCTTTCGGGCTCGGCGGCTTCTGTGGGCAGTTGGGAAAATTTCCAACCCTGCGCAGAATAATAACACTATTGACTGGATCGATACCACCTGAAAAGAATTTCCCCTTTCGAGCCAACAACGATGTTGGGCCTAGCCGGTTCACCTCGTAAATCGCCTGAATATTCGCTAAAATGTTTTTCAAGGATTGGCAAACAACCTCGGGCTCGGTGTTTATAGGATGCCGAATAAGTGACCGACACGGTGGTTGAAATCCCCATCTCGGGCCATGCGTTTGGCCAAAGCAGCCCTGCTGGTAGTTCACCGCATCCATTTAGGGCAGGATGGTCCGAAACATTCCTCGCCGGACCAGAGAACTTCCTAATCGTGGAGGCTGTGAAGTCCGTATTCAACGGTCAGTTTCCGCCGTTCTATAACCCGCTGGTTCTTCACGGTCCCCCCGGTGTAGGGAAAACCCACCTTGCGGCTGGTATGGCTGATACTTGGCGGAGGATCCGCGGGCCTCGCAGTGCGATCCACGCGATGGCCTTGGATTTCGCCCGGCAGTGGACCGAGGCATCGGAGACCCGAACCACGGACGAGTTCCGGGCCCGATATCGACGACCGGAATTGCTGGCCATTGACGACCTAGACGCCCTGGCTGACCGACCTGCGGCTCAGGACGAGCTTTTACACACGATCGACGCCCTGTTAAGCGCGGGAAGCCAAGTGGTTGTCACTGCCCGCGAGGCACCGGGCGAGATTGCTGGCTTGTTGCCGGCGCTGAAGGCGCGGCTTATCAGCGGCTTGGTGGTGCGGGTAGCGCCGCCGGGCCGGGAGGTCCGCTTAGCGGCCGCTCGCAAGTTCGCCGTCCTGGGCGGACTTGATCTTTCGCAAGAAGCGGCCCAAGCCCTCGTTGACGGACTGCCTGAGCCGCTGTCGGCAATTTGGGCGGCCATTGGCTACTTAAGGATGTCGGGATCGATCGAACCCAGCAAATCATTGGACCGGCGCGTGGCGGAATTGCTCGCCGAACGCAAGAGGAATGAGCCCTCGCTCCGCGAGATCGCGCGGGCCGTGGCGCGGCATTTTTCCGTCCGCTTGACGGACCTTCGCAGCGGCTGCCGGCGTCGCGCCGTGGTCACGGCCCGGGATGTAGCTATGTATCTTGCGCGCACGCTGACCGGCAAGAGCTTTGAGCAGATCGGCGCCTATTTTGGCGGCCGCGACCACAGCACCGTGTCCCACGGCTGTACAAAAACCGCCCAACTTCTGAAGGCCGACGCCATCCTGCGACGCGCGTTCGATCAACTCTGGCGTCAGTTAGACGGCCGGGCCGTCGATCCGCTCCCGACAACCTCGGCCGGGCAATTGGCCGAGCGGCCTCATCCATCGCCAACCCAACCGGTCGCTTCCCGGTCGGCAACCGGATCGGAGTTTTAACGCTCGTGGAAAAAATGTCTACCGCCCGTCGATCGCAAGTCGACATAACCCGCTGTACCGACAGCTACTCGCCGGCGTCCGGCAACACCGCGCCCAGCAACAGCCGGCCAACGTCTTCCCGACGCGCCATCAACGCTTTTTTCACGCCCTCAAAAAGCTCAATGACCTTACCAAGCTTCCAGTGACCAAAGAATTTGCGTCAATCCGCTTGCATCCACGAAACAATGAACGTGGTTTGGAATAAGAAGACAACTGATAGAAAAAGATAGCTAAATTCACAACGGCACCGGTATCCGTCACACTTCGCCAGGGAGTCCAAGCAAACAATGAAAATCACTTGCGAACGCGATGAACTTTTGCAGACCTTCCAGTTGGCGGCCAGCGTGGCGCCGGCGCGGAGCCCTAAGGCGATCCTCCGCAACGTGAAGTTGGACACGACTACGGATCGTCCCACGATGCTGGCTACGGACCTGGAGGTGGCGATTCGCGCTGAGGTGCCGGGCATCGAGGTGGATTCACCGGGCGTGGTGCTGTTGCCCGTCGACCGCTTTGGCTTGATCCTCCGGGAGTCGACGGACGAGAAACTGACGCTGGAGAGCGACGGCGTGCGAACTCGGGTCGCCGGCGCGCGGAGCGAGTTCTTTCTGCCCAGCGAGAATCCTGATGAGTTTCCTGAGGTAACGGCATTCGAAGAGTCACGCTATCACAAGGTTTCGGCACGGTTCTTGCGGGAGTTGATTCGTCGGACGGTTTTCGCCACGGACCTCGAAAGCACGCGGTTCGCCTTGGGTGGGGTGTTGCTGGAGATGACCGCCAAGGAGATCATCGGCGTGGCCACGGACGGGCGGCGTCTGGCACGCCAAATCGGCCCCGCCGAGGCCGTGGGTGGCCACGAGACCCGCGACCGCACCATTGTTCCTGCCCGATCGATGCAGGTCTTGGAGCGGGCCTTGGCCAACGCCGAGGAGGACGTTCAGATTTCGGCAAGGGAAAATGACCTGCTGGTCAAAGTTCAGGGTGTGGTGGTCTACACGCGACTTTTGGAGGGACGCTTCCCCAAATGGAGGGACGTGATTCCGAAGGTCGATCCGGAGAATCGCATCGAGATCACCGTGGGACCGTTTTATTCCGCCGTACGCCAGGCGGCCATCGTGACCGACGAAAAACATCGCGGCGTGGATTTTCGCTTCAGCGACGGCAAACTGCTCCTTATTTCGCGGAACGCCGAGACCGGCGAATCGCATGTGGAACTACCAGTGGTTTACGACGGGCCAGATATCGCCGTGATGCTGGACCCCCGCTTCGTCAGCGATTTCCTCAAAGTCCTAGATTTGGATTCCACCTTCACGTTGTGTATCCGAGACGCCGAAAGTCCCGTGATCGCCAACGCTCCCGATGGATACACCTACGTCATCATGCCGCTTTCGCGCGAGTAACCTGCCAGCGAGCGGCGGTCTGAAATGCCATCGCGAACGCTTCAACAGGACGACCACAAGGAGGTTTCCCATGCAGCGAGGCCCCAAACTCATTGGCTCGGTCCTTAACGAATTGATGGTGCACAAGGGGTTTGCCGGGGTGCGTCGCGCGGAGGGGTTAGAGGCCGCCTGGCGCGACGCGGTGGGCGAGGACATCGCACGCCACACCCGCGTGGGAAGCGTCCGCCGCGGCAAGCTCGAAGTCACGGTCGCCCATTCCACCATCGTCCAAGAGTTGACGTTCCGCAAGAACACTGTGCTCACTGCCTTGCGAGAGTCCTTGCCGCAAGAAGCGATTCACGACCTTCACCTCCGCGTAGGACCGATCGTTTAGCCGCGTCGGCAGCCCGGGTAGAAACAGCAAGACATCTTTCGCGTCGGGCCCTACTGGCGCAACGAAAAACCCCGACAAGCGGATCGAACACCACCTGAAGCAAGGTTGGAAGCCATGTCATCCGATTCCCAAAACCAAGTCAATCCGGCCGAAGGACAGTCCACACCGTCGGAATTCCTCCACTATCGTAAGGTCGAGGCCGAATACGGTGCGGAGCAACTCGAGCACCTCAGTGATCTCGAGCACGTGCGCCAGCGCCCCGCGATGTACATTGGCGATACGGGCCCGCGAGGTCTGCACCACTTGGTCTATGAGGTGGTGGACAATTCCATCGACGAGGCGATGGCGGGCTATGCCACCGAGATTTCGGTCACTATCAACCGCGATGGCTCGGTGACGGTCGAGGACGACGGCCGCGGCATTCCCGTCGAGGTCCATCCCGACTTGGGATTCTCCACCCTTCAAGGCGTGATGACGGTGCTGAAGTTCGGCGGCAAGTTCAGCAAAGGGGCGTATTACACGTCGGGCGGGCTGCACGGGGTCGGAGTTACCGTGGTCAACTTCCTTTCGGAATGGTGCGAGGTCGAGGTCCGCCGCGGCGGCCATGTCTACCAGCAGGAGTACGAACGCGGCGTGCCCACCAACGAGGTCCGCCGCATCGGCAGCACGAACAAAGTCGGCACCAAGACAACCTTCGCTCCCGACCCGCTCATCTTCCCCGTTACTCAGTTCAACTACAACATCCTCTACCGCCGTCTCCAGGAGCTGGCCTTCTTGAACCGCGGTGTGACGATCCGCTTCCACGACGAACGGACGGGCGAAGGGGAAACCTTCAGATACGACCGGGGTATCCTTGAGTTCGTCGAGTATCTCAACCGCTCCACCGAACCGTTGCACAAAGAGATCATTTACATCTCCGGCGAATATGAAGGCGTGGGCCTGGAAGTGGCCATGCAGTATTCCAGCGAGTACACGGAGAACCTGCACTCGTTCGTCAATAACATCAGCACCACGGAAGGCGGGACGCACGTTTCGGGTTTCCGCGCCGCTCTTACCCGAACCCTCAACGCCTACGGCAAGAACGAAAACCTGTTCAAGGACCTTGTGCCCACCGGCGATGACTTCCGCGAGGGGCTGACCGCGGTGATCGCGGTGCGCGTGCCCCATCCGCAGTTCGAAGGCCAGACGAAGACCAAGCTTGGCAATAGCGAGGTCGAGGGGATCGTCAGTTCGGCCGTGGGCGACCATCTTGCCCGATTCCTCGAAGAGAACCCCAAGACCGCCAAGGTCATCATCCAAAAGGCGTTGCTGGCGGCCGAGGCCCGGGAAAGCGCCCGTAAGGCTCGGGCCCTGGTGCGCGAACGCAAAGGGGCCCTTTCCGGCAGCGGTCTGCCGGGAAAACTCCGCGATTGCACCAGCCGCGACGTCGATCGCTGTGAATTATATCTCGTCGAGGGCGATTCGGCCGGCGGCAGCGCCGAGGGCGGGCGACTCCGCGAATTCCAAGCCATACTTCCGCTGCGAGGCAAAATCATCAACGCCTATAAGGCCCGCGACGACAAGGTCCTGGCCAATGAAGAGGTCCGCAGCATCATCTCCGCCGTGGGGGCGGGGATCGGTGAAGAGATGGACCTCCAGAAACGCCGCTACGGCAAAATCATCATCATGACCGACGCGGACGTCGACGGTTCCCACATCCGAACCCTGTTGTTGACGTTCTTCTACCGGCAAATGTACGACTTGGTCAAAGCCGGCTACGTGTTTGTCGCGCAGCCTCCGCTGTTCCGCGTGCGCCGCAAAAAGGACGTGTATTACGTTCAGACCGAGGAGGAGATGAAGGCCCAGCTCTTGGAGGCCGGTCTAGCCGACGCGGCGTTTGAGCCTGGGGATGGGCGTGTGATCCAGGGTCGCGATATGGAGCGGCTCTGCCGTACCCTGGCCGCTTTGGAAGACGCCCTGATCGCCTTGGAACGGCGTGGTATCAGCCTCCGCGCCCACGCCGCGCGACAGAACCCCGTCACCGGCCGTTTGCCGATTTATCACGTGTTTCTCGGCCAGCAGGAGTATTGGTTCACGACGCGTCAGGAACTGGATGAGTTTTTGGCCCAACAGGAGAAAGAGACCGGCGAAGAACTTCAGGTCAGCGACCAGCCAACCGAAGAATCGGCCAAAGACAACGGGGAAGAGCCGAAGGCCTCGCGCCTGCACCTGGTCGAGCTGCATGAGGTCCGTTCGATCAACACCCATCTGGCCGAGCTCCGTGCCATGGGCTTCGAGCTGGACAGCCTCATCCCGCAGGATCGCACTGGCCTCGACGAGCCCCGATACAAGCTCCGGCGTGGCGATTCGGTGATCGGTTTGGAAGATCTCCGTGGACTTTTGGCCGCCGTGCGTTCCGCGGGCGAAAAGGGGCTGCAAATCACGCGCTTCAAAGGTTTGGGAGAGATGAACGCCGAGGAGCTTCGCGAGACGACGCTCGATCCCGCTCATCGCACGCTGGTTCAGGTCCGCATGGAGGATGCCGGCGCCGCCGACGAGTTGTTCCGCACCCTGATGGGCGAGAAGGTTGAACCTCGCCGTGAATTCATCGAGAAACACGCCCTGGAGGCCCGCCAGTTGGATGTCTAGGCAGAGTAACTAGAATCCGACCTCCGGGCACTGAAACCACGCTGCTTCCCGGTCCGCCAGTGATGCAACACGAAACGTCAGCGCCGTTGGCTTTTAGGGCGCATCGTAGACGGCGAGGATGTTCTCGGGCGGGACGTCCGGCTGAAAGAGATGGGCGGGAGCGAGGATGTAACCGCCTTCGCGGCCTAGCGTCTGGCAATAGCGGCGGACCTCCGCCCGCACCTCTTCAGGCGATCCCTGCGGCAAGAGCCTCTGCATATCGATCCCGCCGTGAAACGTGATCTTCCCGCCAAATTCGGCCTGAAGCCGCTCGGGAGCCATGTCGGGCCCGGTGGGCTGGATAGGATCGAGCACGTCGATCCCCAAGGCGATCAAGTCGGGGATGAACGCTCGGATCGCTCCGCAACTATGGTACAGCACCTTGCCGCCCAGCCCGTGGATGCAGTCGATCATTTCCTTCAAATATGGAGCAACGAACTCGCGGAACATGGCCGCGGAGATCAGGGGACCGGCTTGGCTTCCCAGATCGCTGATAAGCAGATACAGGTCGATGCGGCCCCGTGTGGCCTCGGCGGCCCGAGCGTAGTCTTCCTTGTAGAAATCGGTGAACTTGCGGCAAAGGAAATGGGCCCAGTCGGGCCGTTCGGCCATGTCGAGAAACATGCCTTCCCAGCCGCGGACTAGTGCGGGCCGCTGCCAGACGTCGGCGAATCCGTAACACAGCGCGTAGGCATCCAGGCGGCGGCACTGCTCCGCCAGACCGGAGTAGTCGAATAGGTCAACCGAGGGCCATTCAAACTGTTGGAGGTCGGCAAGGCACTGCGCGTCGGCGAGGGCCCCGGGCAGGTCCTCCCGCATCGGTCCCCATTCGGTTTGCTTGTAAAGGTAGCGTTCACCCCAAAAGTTCTGGTAGACGCCCCCGCCCATGGCCCGCTCCGGCGGAGCAGGCACGTTTACATGCCGCACGTCGATCCCCAACTGGTCGAGGAGGCGATCCTTATCGCGGTGGCCAACGTGCGCGAAAAGCCGGTTCCACGTGCATTCCTCGGCCCAAAAGTCGCGCGGCGTGCGGTCCGGCCGCCGATGGTCCAGGGCCGCCAACGTCCGTTCGCGCGGGGTCATCTCGAACTCCGATCAGGGCGTTGCCCCGGCTTGCCGCGCCCGGCTCACTGCGCCGCTTTCGCTCGATAAATCCCCAGCTCCCGGATCGCAGGCGATTGGCCGTAGTAGCCGGTGATTTTCAGTTCGACGCTCGTGCAAGCGATTTCCTCCAGTCGGAGCAGCAGGAAGTTGTTGTCATACTGGGCATTTTCCACCTTTTTGACCAGTTTCCCATCGCACAGGATCTCGAAATCCTTGGGCGCGTAACTGTGATGTTGGTAGCCGAGGATGCTCAGCGCCGCGATCCGCTCGGGCTGCTTGAAAGTCACCACGAGGCGATACAGCGGCTGGCCATCCTTTTCGTCCCAGTAGGTGGCCGGATCGCCGTCGATCGCGGCCTGGTCGTCGCCGGCCGCGCCGTCTTTGTCAAGCCCATCCGGGCTGGAGGCAGTGCCGAGGGGGGCGATGTTGAGCAGGTCGCCGAATACGATCATCGCGCTTTCGGCAAGCTGCCGGGCGGCGGGTGCTTTGCACACCTGAAGCACCTTCTGGAGGGCCGCGGCGGATGCTTCCGGATGGGTTTTGTGCAGAGCCTTGGCGATCTTGACCACCGCAGTGGCCGCTTCGACTTCTAAGGCGGGGTCAGCAAGCCACGCCGCGGCTGAATCGATCGCCTCGGGATGCGAAATGTCGGCCAACGCGGCCAAGGCAAGTTTTTTTTCCTCGGTCCGCTCGGCAAGCTTCATCGCCTGGGCCAGCAGCTTGAGCGACGCCTCGGCCGGGAGCTTGCCGGCTGGCCCCGCCAGACGGATTGCCCCCTGAAGCGCCAAGATTTTGCGCTTCGTGGCGGTTTCATTTCGGGCGATGTCCAAGAGGTCGGCGGCGGGCGAGGCGTCGGGCCAGGCCGCCAAGCCGCGCAACGCCGTGTCGCGGATCGCCTCGTCGGCATCGTGGAGCGCTGGGCGCAGGATTTCCAAAGCTTGCGGGCTGGGCACGCCCGCCAAGATGCTCAGCGCTGCGCGACGGACCTCGATCGACGGCGAGTTCAAGGCAACGGCCACGGCTTGGGCCGCGGCGTTCTTGTCCGACACACGGGCGCACACCGCCGACAAGGCGCGCTGGGCCTGGCCCACGATTTCAGGGGTCTGCGCGCCGGCGAGGAGCTGGACGAGCGACGGCAAGTCTTTCGCTTCGGCCAAGACGCCCAAGGCTTGGAACGCGTCGCCGCGGAGTTGGGCTTCCGGCGCCGCCACGAGTTTCAGCAACACGGGGACGGCCTCGACTTGTCCGCGCGCGGCCAAAGCTTGCACGGCCACCCGTCGTTGCTCGAGCTTGGCGTCTTGGGCAGCGGCGACTAATGCCTCGGCGATCCCAGGCCCGCGCAAGGCCCGCAGGCTCGCTTGCGCCTCGCGCGCAAGTTCGGGCGGGCCTTGATCCGTGCTGGCCAGCGCCAGCAGCAGGGGCACGCAGGCGGCGTCGCCCAAACGACCCAGCGCCTTGACCGCCGCAAGTTGCACGTTCGAATCCGGGCTTTTGGTTGCGGCAACGATGGCGGGTAGGGCCGCCCGATCCGCCAGCAGTCCAAGAATCATCGTCTGGGAGTCGGCGGGAAACGTTGTCAGTTCAGCCAACAGCTTACCAAGAACTTCGCTATCTCCCAGTTCGCAGAGGAACTTCGCGGCAGCGGCGCGAAGTTCTCGATGGTCGCTTCTCAGGCAGTCGGCTAGATCTTTTGCAGCATTCGCCTTGTCATAAAGCACGATGCCTCGCAACGCGCCCGCCCGAATCACCGGGTCCTTCGACTGTTCGAAGACCGTGCGATAAGGCGAGGCTTCCTTCAAGCGTTCCCCGCAAAGCAGCATGGCGTGATGACGGTAGCGCTGAAGCGGGTCGGGTACTTTGGCGTCGCGGAGGGCCGCGAAGGCCTCCGGACCGCCGATGTGCCCTAGGGCAAACAGGGCTGCCTCGGCCACCACGGGATCTTTATCGCTGGCCAGCGGGACGAGCAGCGAGACGGCCTGGCGGTCGCCCCGCACGCCGATGGTTTGAAGCACGCCGGCAAGCAAGTCGCCTTGTAGTTTCCCCGCGGCTTCGCGGAGCGCCGCATCGACCTTCGCTCCGGGGATACTTTGCAGGGCCAAGCGGGCCACGGTGGCGAGGTCCGGATCGGCCAGCAGAGGCGCCAACGCATCGACCGACTGTTCAGATCCCGCTTGGCGCAATTGCCGGCAGGCCCAGGCCTTGGCGTCTTTCGTAGCCTCCGGCGAGGTCAGAATCCGAGCCAACTTGGCCTCGATCGCACGAAGTTGTTCGGGCTTGGCCGCACGGATTTCCGCCTCGATGGCCATCACCGCCGTGCGGGGCTTGTCGAAGGTATAGCGGAGGGCTTGCTCATAGAGATCGACGGGCTGTTGGCTAGCCGCGATTGATGCTAGAAACAGCGTTACGACGACCATCCACGCCACCAAGGGAAAACTGCGAATCATCGTTTTTTTCTCCGAAGGGTTTCGCGCGTCGCGAAGGCTGGCGGTTTCGTTCTGCCAATCCGGGCGTTCTGCCGCAAGCGGAGTTTCGTGGATCACCGCTGACAACGCCGCTTACAAATGCCATGGGGTACGCATGGCCCGGCTGACCAATTGAGTGGCGCCGGGATCGTCGAGGATTTCCTCCTTGTTGGGGTCCCAACGGATTTTGCGCCCGGTGAGGATGGCGATCATGCTCAATTGGGTAATGTTGTCGGAGAGGACCGCCACGTCCACGGGGGCGACGGTCCGCTGGCGGGATCGCACGCAGTCGATGAAATTGCCCATGTGGCTGCGGCTTTCGTACAGGCGGATTTCATTCGGCCCGATCTTCTCTTGGAGCAGCGAGGGCGGTTCCGCCCGCAAGCCGCCGCGCGAGATCCAGATCTGCCCTTGCTCGCCGATGAAGTGGGCGCAATCGCCGCCGGGGGTGAAGTGGAAGGGCACGCCGTTGGCGAACTTGCCGCGGATGTCCCAATCGTAGGGGGCGTCGAACAGGCCGGTGCCGAACTTGCCCGTGCCTTCGTACTCGACAGGCACCGCCGCGGCGTCGTCTCCCAAGGCCCACACCATGTCGGTCAGGGGGTGAGCGCCCCAGCCGCCGATGAAGCCGTGGGCATTGTCCAGCACCCAATACGCACCCCAGCACGTGCAGCGGTCCTTGGTGTAGGGCCTCCAAGGGGCGGGCCCCAGCCACAGATCGTAATCCAGTCCCTTGGGTACGGGGATGGGTTCCAGCGACCCGGCCTCGAAGCCGTAACTTGGGGCCGTGACCTCTACCGCTTGAATCTTGCCCAAGCGTCCGTTGCGGACCAACTCGCAGCCGAAACGGATATGGGCCATGGACCGTTGCTGCGTCCCGTATTGGAAGATCCGGCCATAGCGTTCCACCTCCCGGCGGATCGCCAGGTTCTGCTCGATGCTCAGCCCCAGCGGCTTTTCCACATAAACGTCCTTGCCCGATCGAACGGCCAAGAGGGCGGCGGGCACGTGCCAGTGGTCGGGCGTGCCGATGGTCACGGCGTCGATGTCATCGCGGGCGATCAGTTCGCGCAGGTCGCGATAGGCTTTGCAAACGTTGCCGCCGTAGTGCTGGTTCCAGTGCCGGGCGTGGTTCTCGCGGCGGTCCTCGAACACGTCGCAGACGGCGACGATCTTGGTGTTCGGGCATCCCGCGGCCTCGTGCATCAGGCCGGTCCCCCGTCCGCCCACGCCGATGCAGCCCACCGCAATCTGATTGCTGGGGGCTTCCTCACCCAAGACCGAAGAAGGCACGATGGACGGTGCGGCGAACACCGCGCCCGTCGCTACCGCCCGGCGCAAAAAGCCTCGACGCGGGAACTTTTGTCTCATGGTTTTGTCCTCTGCCTGGAAAACCGGTCCCTATATCGTCGAAGTCTATCGACTTCCCGGAGGCTACGCAACGACGTCACGGGGCATAAAGAAAGGTAGGCTAGCGAAGCTGGGATTATGGGCCGAAAATGTCCACCAAAACCTGCCCGCTCGCCAATTCCGGCGACGGAAGGCGTCGCGTCGGACGACGCACCCTGGGCTTCCCCCGCCAGGTAAATCGGATGGCTGCTTTGCTTTCCAAGCCTCGGATCCAGTTGTTGGTCCTGACGACCATGGCCAGGCTACTCGTCGCCGCGTACCACGAGTTGCCCTGCTAGCAGTGCTAGCATGACTAGTATCGCGCGGGCATCGACCTTGACGCCCCCGGCCCCAAAAACTAATCTTCCTCCCTTCGCCGATTTTTACCGATGCGCCGAGGAGGCCCGTCATGGCATCGCCCCGCCGCCCGTTCTTCGTGGAGATCGTCAAGCCCTCGCACTACGATGACGACGGGTACGTGATCCAGTGGTTTCGGGCGTTCGTGCCGTCGAATTCCCTGGCCTGTCTGTATGCGCTAGTGCGGGACGTGGCGGATCGCCGGGCGTTGGGCGACGACGTCCAGATCGTAGTCAACGCCTACGACGAGTGCCACACCGTGATCCCAGTGGAAAAAATCGTTCGCCGCATCCGGTCGAACGAGGGTCGGGGCGTGGTCTTCTTGGCCGGGGTTCAGACCAATCAGATGCCGCGGGCGATCGACCTCGCCCGGCAGTTCCGCGCGGCCGGGGTGCAAGTGGCGATCGGTGGGTTTCACGTCAGTGGCTCGCTGGCCATGCTGCCCGAAGTGCCGGAGGAATTGAAGACGCTGCAAGAGCTGGGGGTGAGCCTTTTTGCGGGCGAGGCCGAGGGTCGGATGGAGGGCCTGCTGCGCGACGCGCTCGCTGGGGCCTTGCAGCCGGTCTACAACTACCTCGGCCGGTTGCCTGAATTGCAGGGCCAGCCCACGCCGATCTTGCCCCGAGAGGTCGCCCGAAAGTATCTGTTTTTCGCCCCCTTCGACTGCGGCCGGGGATGTCCGTTCCAATGCAGTTTCTGCACGATCATCAATGTGCAAGGGCGACGCTCGCGCTATCGCGACGCCGACGACGTGGAGCGGATCGTCCGCGCCAATTTGGCCCAGGGCATCCGCCGCTTCTTCATCACCGACGACAACTTGGCGCGAAACAAGAACTGGGAAGCGATCCTGGATCGGCTCATCGCGATTCGCGAGCAGGAAGGCGTGCGATTCAAGTTCGCCATGCAGGCCGACGCCATGAGCCACAAGGTGCCGGGTTTCATTGAAAAAGCGGCCCGCGCTGGCTGCAACCGCGTCTTTCTCGGCTTGGAGAACATCAATCCGGAAAACCTCGTGGCCGCTGGCAAGTTCCAAAATCGCGTGGGCCAGTACCGGGCCATGCTCCAGGCCTGGCGGGCGCAGGGCGTGGTGACCTATGCGGGCTATATCCTGGGATTGCCCTGCGACACGCCCGAGTCGATTGAGCGCGACATCCGCATCATTCAGCAAGAGCTGCCCGTTGACATCCTCGAATTCATGATGCTTACGCCGCTTCCCGGCTCTGCCGATCACCGGGCGTTGTACCAGAGCGGGGCATGGATGGAACCGGACCTGAACCGCTACGACTTGGAACACGTCACCAGCCGCCACCCACGGATGACGGCCGAACAATGGCAAGCCATTTACGACCGGGCATGGCACCTGTACTACACGCCGGAGCACGTGGCCACGCTGTTGCGTCGGGCGAAGGCCGATGGCGTGGGCGTGCGTCACGTGGCCTACGCCGTGTTGAGCTATTACGCCAGCTACCGTTTCGAGAAAGTCCATCCGCTCCAGTGCGGCTTTTTCCGCCGCAAGGTCCGTACCACGCGCCGACCGGGCCTGCCCCTCGAGAACCCTGTGACTTTCTATGCCCGCCGGGCGTGGGAAATCGCCTCGACCTATTCCGGTTTCTTCCGCTACTGGCTCTTCATCGAGCGGCTGATGCGGCGGATTGAGCGCGAAACTGCCGTGGAGGGTGATGCCTCTGCGGCGGTCCTTCCCTTGAAGCCGCCTGCCGGGATGCCGGAAGTCCTATCCGCAAACCATTCCGATGCTAAGCCCCCACAACGAGCGGCGGCGTGAAGAGTGAAAGCGACCTTCGCGTGGACTGTTTCGATTATCACGGCGGGGGAGATTGAGGATCCCCGCAAGCCTTGGAAGCCGGAGCTGGCCGCTGGTCGCTGCTAACCCGCCCGGCTCGTTCCGACCTGACAGGGTTCGCCGCTGCCGATCCCGCCCCGCATGAGAACCGTGCGCGCATGGTCGGTGGTGAGGAGGTGGGAAAAGCGAACTCAAGGGCGTTGTTGATCTTTCCCCCCGCAAATGGATTCGCTACCATGCATCCCTCAAACGATCGTCTCCTCGGTTGGGGGGGTGTTTGGGTTGGACAAGTCGGCCAGCATCGGGTACGTCGCTCTTATCTGGTTGGTAGGGTGTGTCGCCGATTGGCACGAGCGGGCAAGTCTTCCGCAGCGGAACACGGTGGTTCGCGGCCAACTGGTGTTTCACAGCGATTTTCCTTTGCCGGCCAACCATCGACTTTTGGAGGAGCTGACAGCGCTGCGGGTGGACCTCGAAGAAAGACTGGGGTTGCCCCCTACCGACGAACCGATCGAGGTCTACCTGTTCGAGGGCGCCGAGTTGTTCCGCGAATTCATGCGGCGATCGCATCCCGAGTTTCCCTCGCGCCGGGCGTTCTTTCTAAAGACCGACACCCGCCTGCTGGTGTATGCCCAATGGGGCGATCGGATTGCCGAGGATTTGCGGCATGAAGTGACTCATGGATATTTACACTCGGCGATCGCTAACGTCCCGTTGTGGCTGGATGAAGGCTTGGCCGAGTACGCCGAGGCGCCCCGAGGGCACCACGGTGTGAATCGGGACCATTTGCGATTCCTCGGCGAGCAAATCGGCATCAACGCTTGGCAGCCGGATTTGGGCAAACTCGAACGGCTTTCGACTTCGGCCGATCTGACGCAAGCCCAATACGCGGAGGCCTGGGCCTGGGTCCACTTTCTGCTGGAGACGCAGCCGGAGCGTGCAGCGATTTTGCGGGAATACCTCACCGATCTGCGGCAGCGTGGGGCAGCGGACCCGATCTCGGACCGTCTGGCAAGGCTCGAGCTGGACCCGGCACGATCGCTGGTGGAGCACGTCGTGGGGCTTTATAATTCCCAATAATGCTCCGTTACCGAGGGTTTCGCAACACAGATCCTCCCATTGTCGCCGAGATTTGGCGAAGCCGGGCCGAGGACTTGGCCTTGGTCCAACCGGTGTCTGCCGATCTTTTGGAACAATTCGTTTTCGGGAGGCTTCATTTCGACTATGCGGGCCTGATCTTGGCGTTGGACGATGACCGGCCGGTGGGCTTCGCCCACGCCTCGTTCGGGCCCGACGCTAGCGAGCAGCGGCTTTCGACCGAGACGGGCGTGACGTGCCTGATCGTGGTTCGACCGGATTGCGATCAAGCGGCGGTCGCGGCGGGGCTGCTCGATCGCTGCGAGGCTTACCTTCGGGAGCGCGGGGCGAAATGCCTTTACGGAGGCGGGGTGTGGCCGCTTAGCCCGTTTTATTCCGGAATGTGCGGGGGCTGTGAGACGCCGGGTGTGTTGGAATCGGACCCCTCCTCCCGCCAACTTTATACCGCCCACGGCTACCAGCCCGTTGACCAGATACTCCTCTTCCGTCAGGACCTGGGCAGCTTCCGCCCGCCCATGGACCGCTTGCAGGTCCAGTGCCGCCGCCGCTTGCTCGTTCAGGTGATGGTGGACGTGCCGCCGCGAAGCCGTTGGGAGGCCTTGACCGTTGGCGAGTTCGAGGCCACGCGGTTCGAATTGGTGCCGCGTGGGGGCGGGGCGCAGGTGGGGTATGCCTTGGTTCGGGCGATGGAATGGGGTCGGGCGGGGCGGCCAGGCCGGGTGGCAGGCCTGGTCGAACTGTTCGTCGCGCCGGAATGTCGCCGCCAAGGGGTTGCCACCTACCTGATCACCGAACTGGCCCGAAGCCTCGCCAATCAAGGAGTGACCTTTCTCGAGGCCCAAGCCCGGCTCAGCTATCCGCCCCTGCTTCAGTTCTACCGTAAGCTCGGCTTCCAACAGGTCGCCGAGGGAGTCGTTTACCGCAAAAATGCAACTCCCCCGGAGGCAGCATAAGCAGTTAATTCGGGGAGTTTGCGCGAGGGACGAGGGCCTGGCCCTTGTGGCATGTCCTTTTAACGCAGACTTGATCTTCCTTTGACTTCAAGGCACGCTTATTGCAACGGCGGGAGCGCGGGCGATTGCCGGGAGCGGTGTTTGAAGCTCAGCCAGTCGCGGAGGATGCTTGGGCCGCTGACGGTGGGGAACCAAGCGAAGAAGTCGTGGAGCCATGCTCGGCTCGGCGGGCGAGGATGGCCAGCAGGGCCGGCACCAAGATGGTGCGGATCACGCAGGTATCGAGCATCACGCCGAAGGCCAAGGCGAATCCCAGTTCCGAAGTGGCGCGGAGGGTGCCGGCGGTCATCGAGGCGAACGTGCCCGCCATGATCACGCCGCAACTGGTAATGATCCCGCCCGTGCGGATCAAGGCCACGCGTAGCCCCTCGATCGGCCCGAGCCGCGCCTGCTCCTCGAAGGTCCGCGTCACCAGATAAATGTTGTAGTCCTGACCGACGGCGATCAGGATCACGAACAGAAACATGGGCACCTTCCAGTCGAGGCCTACGAAGGTATCGCCGTAGAGCCACGTGAAGAACAGCTCGGTGCAACCGATCGAGACGAAATATCCCCACAGCACGGTAAGGATCAAATAGATCGAGATCCACGTCCGTCGCAGCAGCACG
Organism: uncultured Thermoguttaceae bacterium; assembly: GCA_937951625.1. GTDB lineage: Bacteria > Planctomycetota > Planctomycetia > Pirellulales > Thermoguttaceae > CALFBP01. The sequence goes on along the minus strand of CALFBP010000033.1, from coordinate 27,959 downwards.
ACCAGCACCGCCAAGACCGCGATCGGCACAAGCTGCTGGATCAAGAGCAAGTCGCTTTCAGTGACGCGTTTCAGGTCGCGGATGCCGGCCGTGGTGCCGACGAAATGAAACTCGGCGCCGTACCATTCCGAGGCAGGGTCTTGGCTCAAGCGCCAGAGGTCGTCCTCCAGGTAGTCGAGGAGGCGGATGCTTTCGGCGGAAAAGGGATCGAATCGGGCGACCACATCGAGCCGCGCGAGCTTGCCGGCGTATTCCGGCGACTGGGCCAGATAGGTGCTCTTGGTGCGGTGATGGCCGCGGACCAGCCCTTTACGCAAGCCGCTGAAAAAGCCGAACCGCTCGGGCGGGTCGCCCAGCGGCTCCACGAGGCTCCGCACGCTGGTAATGGGCTGAATCGGGTGGCCGTCGGCGTCGGGAGAAGAGAAGTCGTAGAGGCGCTGAGCGAGTCGGCGGAGTTTGTCTCGCGTGGCGGGCGTGTCCTCCAGTCCGCCTTGTTCCTGGTAGGCCAGGATGGTGATCGGCCCCGTCTCGCCCGCCGGAAAATAACGCCGCAGCAACCGCGTCCCTTGCACGCTTCGTCGCTCCGGCTGCAATTCACTGAGCAGGTCATACGTGACCTCGACGTGCAACCCCCGATAGGCCAAGGGAAGCATCACCGCTAGGCTTGCCACCAGGATCACGCCAGGACGGCGTACCACCAATCCGCTCAGCCCCTCCCAGAAGCGCGACAACCAAGAGAGCGACCGTTCCGCGCCTTCCCCACGGTCGGATAAAGTCGAGGCGGCGAAGGGCCAGAAAACGACAGTGCCCGAGCCGCGCAGCAGCGCCGGCGCCAACGTCAGGCTGGCTGCCAACGCCACAGCCAGGCAGAAGGCGATGGTCGGCCCGCTGTTGCGAAACTTGCCAAAATCGGCGAAGGCCATGGCCGCCAAGCCGATAATCGTCGTCAGCGCGCTGGCAGCCAGAGCCACGCCCACGCGTCCCAAGGCTCGGGCGATGGCCTCGGCCGGCGGCAAGCCGGCCTGGAGTTCTTCCTTGTAGCGGGCGATGAGAAACAGGCAGAAATCGGTTCCTGCCCCGAACAGAATCACCACGATGAAGATTCGGGTTGTCTTGAAAATCTGGTAAGGGATCCAGCCCACCGCGTCGCTGGCCGCGGCGATCCAGGCCACCAATCCGCTGGCCACGGCCAACGAGGCGAAAATCGTGGCCAGCGGCACCGAAACCAGACCGGGAGCCCGATACACGGCCAGCAGGATCAACAGCACGAGCACGATCGTCATTTGCTCGGTGCTGCGAATGCTTTCCTCGGCCGAGAAGAGCATGTCGGCGCCCACGGCGGCCGAGCCGCTCAACCCCAGCACCAGCCCTGGGGGAAAGTCCGGCCACTGGCGGGCCGCGTCCAATTCCCGAGCGATCCGCGCCAAAAGCTCCATGTTGCCAATGGCCATGAACTCGGTCCGCAACGGCAGCACGATCAGCAGGGCTTGGCCGTCTTGTCCGACCGGGCTGGTGAGCTTCTTACCCACGACCTCGGTCTGGTGGCTCAAAACGCCGAGGATCGGGCCATCGCGGTCTGCTTCGGGAGTGAAGATTTCCACGAGCCGGTCGGCCACCGCGTAGTCGGCCTCTTGGAGCGGGCCGTCGGGGCGGCAGACTACGAGAATGACTTGGCTTCGCGCGAGGGCCTCGGGAAAGGCGGCCTCGAGCAGACGCTCGCCCTGGACGCTGGTCATGGCGGCCGGCAGGTAAGCGAAGTCGCCGTCGCGGGTTACATCGTCCCATCGCGGCGCGAACCAGACACACAGCGCTGCCGCCGTCGCCCAGCCCAGCAGCACCCAAAGCCAATGTCGCGCAATGAACGTGCCCAGGCGGTCAAACATGCCGCCGTCATCGTACTACGCCAAGGGCAAGGACAACAAGGGTCGGTGTCGTGCCGAAAGGCGGCACGCCGGTTCAGTCCAGCGGGGCGATGCTCGAACGCAGGAACCACCGGTCGAGGACCACCTTGCGAACGAACCATCGTTGGCTCATGAGCAAGGCCGCGATCGTCCGCCGCAGTCGCGACGCTTCGCGCCGCGGGGCCACGCGGCGCGGCCCGAACCTGTGTTCCAATAGGTCCCGATAGCGTTCTAAAAATTCGCGTCGATAACGGTCGCGGCCATCGCCCGCGGCGGCGCCGTGGGAGGCGTGGCCCTTCGGAAGTCCCGCACCGCGACCCAGTAGGACATTGGCAGCCAGTAGGCCGGACTCGATCGCCGGGCGGATGCCTTCGCCGCTTTCGGCATAGGCCAGACCGGCCGCGTCGCCCACCAAGAGCACGCCTTCGCCTACCATTTCGCGGTTGGCATGAGTGAAAAGCAAATAGGCGTGCCCGCGGAACTTGCCGGTCGCGCCGGCGGGAAGACGGCCTTCGTCTTGCAAACGCTGGTGGAAGGCGGCTGTCTGCTCGGGAAGTCGGCGGGGGTCGAACCGGCCCAATCCCACGTTCACGTAGTCGCCCTTGCGGAAACACCAACCGTAGCCCGACAGGTCGCGGCAGAAGTACAACTCGGGCTGGTGGCCCTCCACGCGGCACTCGACACGCTGACGCTCATCGAGAAGAAACTCCGCCTCCTGGGCCGCGATGAGCGTTTCCTCCTTCGGTTTTCCGGAACGTTTTTGCAACCACTGCGCCACGGGGCAGAAATGTCCGCCAGCGCCGACTAGCATGGGGGCCCGGTAGCGGTCGTTGATGACCCACCCGTCCGACTCGCGGACCAGCGACTTGACGGCCTCGCCCAACCTCAGTCGGGCGCCGCAGCGCTCAAGCAAATAGTGGTCGAATTCGCAGCGGCGGATGCCGTAGCTGACCGGTCGAGGATAGTCGATTTCCAGGGTTGGGCCGGCTTCCAGGCCAATGCGAAACGCCGAGATGGGCTGAAAGACCCGGCTTTTGGCGTAGTCGGCCACGTCGAGTTCGAGTTCGTCGATCACGGCGGGGCTGATCCAACCGGCGCAGACCTTGTCGCGGGGAAACACCGCCTTGTCGAGGACCAGCACGTCCATCCCAGCACTGGCCAGTCGCCGGGCACAGGAAGACCCGGCGGGACCGCCGCCGACAATGAGAACGTCACAGCGCTCCATGGAAATCGCGGTAGATCCCGGCCCGAGTCCAAGGAAGGCCGTCAGCCTCCGGTCGCGCGAAGACGACCTGGAACAATTCCAGGGCCCCGGTCCGAAACGCGGCCATCGACCCCGTCAAATACAACCGCCACATCCGCACGAATCGTTCATCGAACATCGCCCGCACCCGCTCTTCGGCGGCGTCGAACCGGGCGAGCCAGTGCCGCAGCGTCTCCGCATAGTGGTAGCGGAGGTTTTCCACGTCGAGCACGACGAAGTGCCACGGTTCGAGCATGGCGGCGATCTGCTTGAGGGAAGGGGGATAAGCGCCGGGAAAAATTCGCCGACGAATCCAAGGATTCACCGCCCCGCCCGTGCAGCTCTGGCCGATGGTGTGAATCAAGCCCCGGCCGCGCGGCTTGAGCACGCGGTGGATCGTTTGGGCGAATTCGCGGTAATGATTCGGCCCCACGTGTTCCATCATTCCCACCGACACGAAGGCATCGCACTGGCCCGACATGTTCCGATAGTCGTCCTCGATGAACTCGACTTGGGCAGCGAGCCCTTCGGCCTGAGCACGGCGTCGGGCATAGGCGATTTGTTCCCGCGAGATGTTGAATGCGCGGACCGCGACGCCATAATGCCGGGCCATATACAGCGCCAGCGCCCCCCATCCGCAGCCCGCCTCGAACACGGTCTCGCCCGGCCGCAGCCACACCTTGCGGCAGACGTATTCCATCTTGGCTCGCTGCGCTTGTTCCAGGCCGAGGCTCGGTTCGGCGAAGTAAGCGCAGGTGTAGACGAGTTCCTTGTCGAGCCAAAGTTGGTAAAAATCGTTGCCGATGTCGTAGTGATGATGGATGTGGCGTTTCGAGCCCGAGAGCGTGTTCGATTGCAACGCATTGGCCCAACGCGCACGCCAGGAGGGGCGGATTTTGCCTAGCGGGCTTGCGGCAGCCGCGGCGCGGTAGGCCGCCGTCAAGAGTTCCGCCAAGTCGCCCTCCACCTCCAATCGCCCATCGCTGTAGGCCTCGCCGAATTCGAGCCGAGGCCGCGCGGCCAGCTTCCAAAGCGTGGCATGGTCCCGGAGCAGGACTCGAGCGACGGGGGCAGCGTCGGATACCCCCACCTCCTCTCCGCTGGCCAGCACGATCCGAACGGGTGGGCTGCCCAGGGCCCGCAACATCCGCTGGGCGACCCAACGATCCCATCGACTCGTCTCTGATCCTGCCTGAGGCGCTAACCCGGGCGGCGAGGGGGTCGCTCGACTTTCTTCAGGCGCCGCTTCCTTCGTACCTCGCCAAACGTCGCGGCGCGCCGTAACGCGATCTGTTTCGACTTCTACCGTTGATGAGTTGCGAACCATGGCTTTGCGCTCCGACCGGTTATCTCAGGGTCCCCGAACGACGCACACTGCGGCATGGCATGCCTGCCCGTATTATAACGATTCAACGAAAAGAATTACGAGGAGGGGAGCCCGGCTGGGCTGGCCGAATTTGTTCGTTGTGGCATTTGGCCCAACGGCCTACGAGCGTGCTCGATCTCGCGCTGGACCGGCCGATGCTTCCGCAGCGCTGCTTTCCACGTCTTCCGGCCAACGGCGACTTTCCAAGGCCGTCGGCACGAGGGTGGCCAAACGCGCTTCCAGCCGCTCCAAGGTGAATTCTTTCTCCACGCGCCGGCGATTGTTTAAACCCAGTTCCGCACGCAGCTCGGGATGGTCGGCGAGTTGGAGCATCAGGTGGGCGAAGGCCTCGGGATCGCCGGGCGGGGCGAGCCAGGCGAGGCCCGTCTCGCCAACCGCTTCGCGAACGCCTGGACAATCGGTGGCCACCACGGCCAAGCCAGCGGCCATCGATTCAAGAACGGCGTTGGGGCAGCCCTCGGAACGCGAGCTGAAGACCGCCAGATCGACGGCCGACAACAAACCGGCGACGTCCTCCACTTCGCCGAGGATGCGGATCGCGTCCGTCAGTCGCCAAGCATGTATCAAGCGCAGCAAATCCTCAGTCTCATCCGGCCTGCCCGCCAACGCCAACACGGCCGATCGGCGTTGCGCGTTAAGCGTTTCGACCACCGTTTTCCAGGCACGGACCAACGTGGCGTGGTCCTTGTTGCGATGGATGTTGGCGACCATACAAGCGACGAGGCATGAGGCGTCGGCCCCGAGCCGCGCTCGCCATGCGGCGCGGTCTGCTTGCGGGCGATGCAGCGCGACCGCATTGGGCACCACGCGGATCCGCCGCGGCGCCACGCCCAGGCGCTCGACCAGGAAATCCTTACCGACTTGGGAATTGCTGAGGAACAAAGGGGTATTGCGTACTGCCCAAGGCACGGTGGGCGAGTCCAGCCCCATGCCTGTGTCCCGCTGGTTCCAAATGCACGTCCGCGCGCCCGTGAAACGCCAGACAAGACCGCAGACGACGTTGGGAAAGGCGGTGTAGGGCAAGAGGAGGTCGGGCAGGGCGCGGCGGAAAGTTTGGGCGAGTCGGGCGATCATCAAGGGCCATCGCAGCGGACCCCAACCCCACGGCTCCGGGACGTAGCGCCAAGGAATGCCCATCTGTTCGCAGAGCGTGGCGGCGCGTCCTGTGGGACGGAAGGCCCAGACCTGGACTTCGGCCCCCAAACGGCGAAGAACGCCCGCCGCGTGCAGAGCCTGACGTTCCGACCCGCCCAAGTCCAAACAGCCCAACACCATGAGGACCCGCCGACCAGACAGCACCTTGGGGAGTGACGCACTGTCAGCGCGGCCGTTGTCGACACGATTAAGCGACACGGCGGATCTCCCAGGGGATCGCGGGTTGGAGCTTGCCGCGGATGGGCTCGTGAGGGTAGGCGCGATTCAGCGGCCCGGTGGGCTGCACGCGCAAGGCCAGGGCGATGCCGTCGGCCGGCAGGCATTCCCGCACGTTATGGATCGTCGCTCTCGCCACCAGCCGGTAATCGCGAGGGGCAAGCAACCGGCCGGGGATCGTCGCCCGCGAACAATACCGACCCGGCTGCAAGACCGGCGCGGTGTCGCAATCCTCGTCGTGGAACGTGCGAAACAGCAGGTTTTCCAGTTCGTCGTAAAGATCGAGATAGACCCGAAGCCCTCGGGCCGACTCGCGGACCTCGTAGGCGATCTCGACTTCGATCGGATCGCCGTTGCCGACGAAGAGCGTCTCGCGGCCGTGCTGTTCCACGCGGACGTCGAGGAAGCGTAACACCGGATCGGCGGGCACGGTCGCCAGTTTGGCTCGAACCACGTCGAGCGATTCCGAAGGCTCGGTGTCGCGAAGATAATCCGTGACGACTTCCTCCGTGTCGCCATAGGCCCGCAGGCGCCCGGCGTGGAGCCAGATCGTGCGGGCACACAGTCGCCGCACGGCCCCCATGTTGTGGCTGACGAAAAGGATGGTCCGACCTGAATGAACGACTTCGCCCATCTTGCCCAAACACTTTTTTTGAAACGCGGCATCGCCCACGGCAAGCACCTCGTCGACGAGGAGGATTTCAGGCTCAAGATGGGCAGCCACGGCGAAGGCCAGTCGGGTGTACATGCCGCTGGAATAGTATTTCACCGGCGTGTCGAGGAACGGTTCCATCTCGGCGAAGGCGACGATTTCGTCGAACTTGCGCCGCGTCTCGGCGGCGGTCATGCCGAGGATCGCGCCGCTGAGGAAGATGTTTTCCCGGCCGGTCAATTCGGGATGAAACCCCGTGCCCACCTCGAGCAAGCTGCCCACGCGACCGCGAATCTCCGCGGTCCCTTCGGTGGGATCGGTGATCCGGGCGAGGATCTTCAGCAGGGTGCTCTTGCCCGCCCCATTGCGGCCGATAATGCCCACGACTTCCCCGGGTGGTATTTCGAGGGAGACTTCCTTGAGGGCCCAAATGGTCTCGGCCTCGTTGGTCTTTCCCGACAGGTAGGCCCAACGCCGCCAGGGCGCGGTCAGCGCGGCCATGATCGTGTCGCGCAGGGTAAGGTAGGCGGCGGCGCGCACGCCGAGCCGATATTGCTTGCCGAGTCGGTCGATCCGAATAGCAGGCTGCGTCATACGATGTCGGCGAAACGGCGTTCCCAGCGACGGAACCACGCGGCGCCCGCGATCAACAGGATCACGGCAACGCACGTGGAAATCGCCACGCTCATCGTTTGGATTGGCTCGCCCAACAGGCAACTGCGGAAACCGTCGATGATCCCTGCCAGGGGATTCAGGCTGTACGCGATCCTCCACCGCTCGGGCACGAGGGTCAAGGGATAGGCGACCGGGCTGGCGAACATCCAGATTTGCAGCAGAAACGGCACGATGTAGCGAAAATCGCGGTAGGTGACTGTCAGGGCTGCCAGCAGCATTCCGACCCCCAGCGCGGCTACGACGGTCGCTAGCATGAGCAAGGGGACGATGAAAACGGTCGCCTTCGGAGCGATGCCGTAAAAGCCCATCAAGACCGCCATCACGGCCAGCGAAATGGCGAAGTCCACCAACAAGCCAGCCACGGCCGCGGCCGGAACGAGGAGTCGCGGGAAATAGACTTTGGTCAGCAGGTTGGCGCTGGCGATCAGGCTCTGGCTGGCTTGACTGACCGCTTCGGCAAAAAAGCCCCAGGCCAGCATTCCCGCGTACACGAACACGGGATACGGGAGGGTCGTGTGCTGGTCCAGGCCGCCAAGCCTTCCAAAGAACACGGCGAACACGATCGTGGCGAGGACCGGCTGGAGGACGGCCCAAGCCACGCCGAGCACCGTCTGCTTGTAGCGCACCTTGATGTCGCGCCAGGCGAGAAAAAACAGCAGTTCGCGGTAGCGCCATAACTCGCCGACGTTCAACGCCTGCCACCCGCGACCAGGGCGGATGAGCGTCAGGGGCGGTTCAACGCCCGGCAGCGGAGCGGAGGATCCAGCCATTCTCACACCGGCAGGCGCATGCCTTGAAGGAAACTTTCAGTGGCCCGATCCACGATCGCCATGGCCCGACAGGCGTCGTCCAAATCGCGGCTCTTGCGGACCAGGCTGGTCACGGCGCGGTGGAACTGGGTGAAGAGTTGCTCGGTTGTGGGACGTTCGCTGTCGAGCACCTCTTGATGTCGGCCCGCGTCGTCGAACCAGATCAAGGTTGTGGGCAGATCGACGAAGGCGATGCCCCGCTCGCAACATACTTGAAGCGAGGCCAGGGGACGGTAGTGGATGGCCTCGGACCATCGAGCAGGGAAATAGCGGCCGCAACTGATCTGCGCGACGGCGCCTGTTCCTGGCTCGCCACCGGGCGAGAAGTCAAGACTCATCATCTGATACTCTGGACCCCCGCTGTCCGAGCCCGTGTAGCGAATCCCTGTCACCCAGTGCGGCTCCGCACCGACCACGTAACGGCACCAATCGACCAGTTCCACTAGTTCTTGACGAAGCGAGGGAGGCAGACGGCAGGTGGGAGTATGTGGGCGAACCTCGGCGATGGGCAAGCGGTGATGACAAAACAGCAATCGTGGCGGCCCCAGATGCGTGGCGACCAATTCCTTCAAGCGAACGCTGGCGGGCGATTGGCGGCGCAAGAACTCAACCATGAAGGCGATGCCCGCCTCCTCCACGCGACGACGAACCATTTCGCTCCATTCCGCTTCCAGCTCCACCCCCTGTCCCAAATAGACCGCCTTCCCAGCGCTACAGGCCGCTAAGATAGGCAACGGGTTATACCACTGGGGACCCAAAATGAGCACCGCATCCACGTCGCGACGCTCGGCCAAGGCCCGAAATCCGTCGATGGCTTTCGCCCCAAACTCGGCCGCCGCCCATTGGGCACGATGCTTCACCTGGTCGCAAACCGCGCGGACCTCGAACCGGTCCGCGAGACTCCGCAAGGCCGGCCGATGCCGGTGCTCCCAAGATTCTCCCAAGCCGACAATGCCCACGCGCAGTTTCATGGAGCGGAAATTATAACACCCCGAGGGCTGAGGTCTCAATGACCCTCAACTTCATGTGACGCCAGGAGTTGGGCGATCGTCGGGCGGAGCTGACGATACACTCGGAAAAAAGGGCCCGAAGCCCCCAGCCAGAAAATTTTTCCGCCACTGACTTGATCCTCGGAAGCATCCCGATACACTGTACTGGCCGCAATGAATCGTGGCTTGCCTGCCTTAAGCGGTCGTTTGACACGATGGTCGGCATGGGAGGCGGCATCTCCGTCGCCACGCGCCGCCAAGGGGAAAGGCTGTCATGCCGAAATCCTAGCCGGGCGGCGAAGCACCGGGGGGGGTGGTCCCCGGTGTCCCGCGCGGGTCAGTAGCCGACCCGGTCAGGATGTGCAACGAACATCGCCCAAACTCCATGGATGAGGACAGGGTTCCCTCGATTCCGCGCATAACACGGGTGTTTGGGATTGCGCCATGTACCAGCCGAACTCGATTCCTTTCAAGGTTGCCTCAAGGAGCTAACGAGCGATGAGTCTGGGGTTGGTCGTCGTGTTGCAGGTTGTTTTTTTGGGGGGTGGCTCGGAAAGCTACGGTGAGGCCCATAAGGCAACAATTGAAAAAGGCTATCCACTTGTGGTGGTCGTGGGGGCGACTTGGTGCCCGGCTTGCCAGGAGATGAAACTCAAGGTGATTCCCGAACTTAAGCGCGGAGGCATTCTCCAGAACGTGGCCTTCGCCCAGGTCGATGTTGACGAAGAGACGGAACTAGCCGCGAAACTCACCGAAGGCGGGCCCATCCCGCAAATCGTGGTCTATCGCAAAACCCCCAGCGGTTGGCGCTTGCGGCGATTGATCGGCGGCCACGATCTCCGCACCGTCGAGCAGTTCATCCTCCGCGGCGTGGCCGATGACGAGGCAACACAAGCCACCGCGGCCTCTCGAAGCAACTCCGCTAGGAATTAGCGTTTCAGTCGCCGCAGTCCTCGGCGTGAAGTACGGTTGGCAGCGATGGAGGGCACGGCCTTCGAGGCCGTGTCAGCTTGCTCTAGGGTTCACCACCCCGGTCTTGGCTGCCCCGCAGCTCCCGCGATCGCCGACCCCTCTTGGAGAAAGGCCCCTCGCCGTTGGGTGCCTTGTTGCCGTTGCCTGGCGGTGGTAGCAGGGCAGACGCACTGGCTCGCGGATCGACGACCCGCATCCCCACGCTGTTTCCATTTTCGCGTTCGCCCGGCCTTGTTGGCTCGCGTTCGCCGCCTTCCCGACGATCCATTCCAGGATTGGGGCTGTTGCCGCCGTCGCCACGGGATTCAGGCTTCTCGCTATTCACGGGAACGCCGCGAATGTTGCTTCCCAGGGGCACCGTGTGGCGCTTGCCGTCAACCTCGATTTCCACGTTTCGGGAGTCGATTCGGGCGACCACGGCGCTGAACGGGCCCAGTTGGAACTTGTCGCCCTGGCGAAGCTGGAAGTTTTCGTCCGTGGTGCGAGCCTTCACCCAAACCTGCGGCTCGCCATTGACCTCGACGATCCCCGTCACATAAGCAAAGCGACTGGGATCGAACGGTTCGGGCTTGGGCAGGTTGGCCACGATGGGCGGCTCGGGAGGTCGGACAGGCGGAGGCGGACGGTAGGGGGCCAAGACGTTCCGCTCCGCAATGGCCTTCCGATATTCCGCCAAATCCCTGAGCTTCAGGCGTTGCCCCTTCTCTTGCGAGAGCTGGTCCTTGCGGTCCGCCGTGGGCAGCGACAGGGCTTCAATGGCAAGCACCACGTCCAAGTCCTTGGATTTTTCGACCGGGCGGATCGTGATCCGCCGAATCTGGTGCAAGTGACCGGCCGAGTAAAAGTCGAAAAGAAAGCGGATAAGTTCTTCTAGCGTGGCCTGGCCCCGCACGGTAAACGGCAGCACGCGATAAGCGCTGGATTGGTTACGGACTTCGCCCGGATCGACCTTCTTCTGGCGGAAGTTGGCCTTGCCGGCCAGTTCCAAAAGCCAACTCTGGTAGAGAGCGCCTGCCCGGGCCGCGTCGGAAGGCAAGGCCTGGCGGTTCCATTGAGCCACTCGGTCCTGGGCCTTCTTCGCCCGAAGCACCTGATCTTGGAGCGTGTCGAGTTTATTCTGATAGGCCGCGACTTGGGCGCGGACAAGGACCAGCGGGCCGCTGAACAGGCGGAACCCCAGCCACAAGGCGAGGCCGGCCACCAACACGCCGACGATGGATGCCAGGAGCTTTTCGCGCTGGGAGAGGGTCATTTGCGGGCCTCCTCGCCGGTGAAGATCGAGGAACTGAATCGCAAGGGATATTCCTTTTGCGATCCGCCCTCGCCCGCCTCTTTGCCCACCAGGCGGTGCTCGTTGTCGCGGAGCCTCTCCTGCATGGCTTTGATGCTTTCGACGGAGCGGGCGAGTCCCTCGATTTTCATTTCGCCGCCCCGCGGCGTGCTGCTGGCCTGGATTTGGGTGAGCATCACCTCTTGAGCCGGAGGAAGCCGCTGGGAGAGCCAAAGCAACTCGTCGAGCCAGACCTGGTCGCCACCCAACCACGTCTGGATTTCGGCGGCCGTCTTTTGGAGCTTGGCGGCCTCCGCGGCCCGGCCCTCCCATTCCTTGACTTTGGCTGCCAAGGAAACCGCCTCGTCGCTCAGCCTGTTGTACTCCAGGAACCCGTAGATAACCATCGCGAGCACGGCCGCTGCCAGGCCAACTCCGGCCAGCACGTAGTGCTTGATCCGGCTGGGCGGTTCCGGCTTGCGGCGCGGGTGGAGGAAATCGACGGCGTGGGGAACGTGCTGGAGTTCATCGATCAGCATCCCAAGGAGCGGAGCGAATCGGGCGGGATGCTCGGGCAGATTCTGCGCAAGGTCGCCATCCAACGTCCAGCCAGCAAAGGGGTCGAACAACTCGACCGGCACGCCCAGCCGCTCGGCGAGTCGCTCGCTCAGGGCAGTGTGCTCCGGGCCCCGGCCACATAAGGCAATGGACTCCACGCGCCGCCCGCCCAATTGGTTGTGGACCGCCGCCATGGTGCGGCGGATCTCGCCCAACAGGGCCTGGCCCGACTCCGCGTCGCTCAACGGTTCGCCCGGCAACCGCGCGGTGCGGAGGAAGATCACCTTACGGTCGATGATCACGGTCAGGTCGGCCTCGTCGGCCAAAAGATCGACGAGCAGACGAGCCTTGGGCAATCCCTCGGCTTGGCGGCGGCAGAACAGCGAGGCCGCCCCGCAGGGCCGCAAGATCAACCGCCGCAGGCGCAGGCCCGCCGCCTGGCACGTCCGTTGAAGCTGCTCCACAAGCTCTGGAGCCACCGCCGCCGCCAGGACGTTCCGCGGCTGGCTTGGGTCTTCGTCGATGGGGATGAAGTCGAGCGGCCAGCCTTCCTGCAAGGCGTTGAACTCGCGGAGGGCCTGGAACCGGACCATCTCCGGGAGTTCCTCGTCCGGGGCCGGCGGCAGCGTGAGTTGCCTCAGCTCGATGCTCGCCCGGCCAATCGCCACCAGCGTGTCGATCTTGCGAATGCCCCGCGCTTTCAAGGCGGCCGCGATGCGACGGCCCGCCTCAACCGCGCCGTCGGTTGCGACGCCCCGGGCGCCAAGCTTCTCGTCGTGCTCCGCTTGCCGCGTCGGATCCGAAATTTCTGCTTCTGCACCTGCGTCGGCCCGCAAGGCCACAGTGAAGGCATGTTCGATGACCACTTCGTCGCCCCGCCGCGAGGCCACCGCCAAGCGGGCTTCCGTTTCGCTCCATTCCAGGGCTAGAAGTCGGACGATTTTCATGGCCGATAGATCGTGCTTAAACTGGGGGGAGCTGTACGTCTTCGAGTTTCCTCGATGCGAGATCGAATCGCCGCCGCGATCGGTCTTACGGCGAATCGAAGGCCTCCACTCCCAGGGTTTCCAGCGGGTAGCCGCGGCCCAAATGGGTCATATCTCTCCAGAATACCATGCGGGGGGGAATGTTGGTAGCATCAACCACCACTTCCAGTCGGGCCGAGGGGCCTCCATTGTCGAAGTAGCCTATCACTTGGGCGCGATATACGCTGCCCCGGGCACAGACGTAGGGAAACAGCTTTTTCATCTGGTCTAAATCCACGATGGCCCGGGAATATAGCCAGGTCTCGTAAAGAAAGCTTTCATCGGCCTGGTCGGGGTTTTCAGGGCGTTCGGAGACGATGGCGTCGACCAATTCGGTGGGATCGAAGGGTTCGTCGTCGGAGCCCAACACCCCGGCAAGCACCGCCGCCAGCGCGACCCGGGAGGCCGTGTTGATGTTCACCCGGCCCATGACCGTGACAGCCGAGCCCACCGTGCAATGGTCCAAAAGCTTCGGCAAGAACAGGCCCGAGACGAATGGCTCGTCGGGAAAGGGGGTCTGCACTACGACCGCCGAGTTCTGGCCCAAGACGCGGCAGCGTACATTCTTACCGACCAGGTCCAACACCGATTGAGGTTTGCGTTGAAACGGTTGGCTAAAGTCGGGTTCGCATTCGGCCACGGGGCGGAGGTTCGCGGTCGACCCGCTCGGATCGGCCCCCTGCCGCCAAAATACGATGAACTTCGCCCAGTCCGGGGCAAGAACTGCCTGGAGTTCCTCGTAAAACTTTTTACGGTCTTCCTCGGAGGAGGCGTCCCTGGCGAGGTCGATCCGGGGTTGGCCATCGGGCTGCCGCGTCGATTCGTAGCTGTAAATGGTCAAATACGCGGCCCAACCGCAGTCCAAGGTGCCCTGCGCGTTGCCCGCATCGACGATCATCGTGCCGGCGGATTCGGCCCGGTCGACCAGGTGGTTGCGATTCGTGTCCACGCCGAAGAGCATCGAGGGGGTTACCCCGCGGACAAGCAGGAGTTCTTCGAGGGTGTCGAGCGGGCCGTTCTTGGTGGCGTAGGCCGGCGAAGCCGCGGCGTAGCTTTCGATCTCGGCGCCGTAGTCGCGTGGCTCGTCGTCGAGGTCGATCCAATCCAAGATCGCGTCGGCGACGTCTTCGGTCATGCCGGGCAAGGCCATCAGCATCCGGCGGCCTGCGTTGCCGCCCAGCTTCATGTCGGCGGCCAGGACCATGTTCAGATTCAGTTTGGTCGACTCGTCCTCCAAGCCGTAGCGGATGCCGGCGAGGCGGCCGTCGGAGTCCATGGCGGGGGCGACCACGGTGAATCGGCCCACGCCGTGTTGTCCGCCTTCGTAGATCACGCCCACGCCGCGGAATTGGGAGGGATTGTCGTACCATCCACCCGACTGTTGTTGCACCTGGGCGTCCTGTGCGAGGAACATGCGAATCAACTCGACGCCGGAATCGGCCAAGGCCCGCGTCTGCGATTGGAGCACCGCCACCTCAGCGCCCTCGCGTTCGGCCATCATGAGTTCAGAAAACGTGAGTGCCCCGAGGGTCAGAAGGGTGACGACCACCAGGACCACGACGAGGGCCATGCCTCGGGTTTTTCGGGAACGCCGCGGTGACATGCGATGGCTAACGACCCGGTGTCCTGCGGCGCCGGGACTTGATCGCAAGACGCGCGTATTCGCTACGGTTCCCGGGACGGGTTCATGACTGGCGGCGATTGCCTGGGCTTGCGGAGAACTCATGATCGCCCCTTTCCAGCGCCGCCCGGGGCGCCGCCACCGCCGCCAGCCCCGGCGCCTGTTCCCGAACTGCCTCCACCGGACGAGCCTTGGCTGCCTCCGGTGTTGCCCGATCCCATGTTCCCGCCTCCCAGGCTCCCGGTGCCCGACGAGCCGCCGCCGGTCGCGGCGCTAGAACTCCAATCGGACGTCCCGCTGGTGGACGTTGGCTTGGCAGCCGGGATGTGGACCAAGAGGCTGTAGACGAGCAAGTCGCCCCGCGAGGCCGATATGCCCGTCGGGAACGAAGCGTCCTGGGTTTGCGGGCCGCGGCGCTGCTTGGTTTGCTTCGGCGTGATGTACAGCGTCACGCGCACCGCGACAGGCAGGCCGCCGTTCTGGCTGGTATCCCAGAAATCGACCCACTGGGAGCCGTCGAAATAGAGGAACTCGACGCCCGCCACCTCGGGCGCCAAGAGCACGGCGGTGGCGTCCAACGGCGCGAGGCCGCCTTGCTCGGCCTGGTAGACGGCCACGGCCCGGTCCATCTCGCACCGCATCAGGCCTTGCTCGGGCGTGGAACTCACGGGGAGTTGCGAGAGCGCCTCGCTTTGAGAACTGGCCGCAAAATAGGTCACGGTTTTCACGTCGCTCAAGGCGTTGGCGCCCAGGCTCTCGGCCGTAGTGGCGAGCAGTTCCTGGAGTTGATAGGGCCGCGGCAAGCGGCTGACGTCGATTTGGATCATCGAGCTGTCGCCGTAGATTCCCGGCTGGGAGTGGATCACAGCCAGTTCGGAGGCCTCGCTGATTAGGGAACTGCCGGCGGCGCTGGCCACGTCGCTGATCAAGTCGTTTGCCGCGCCAGTGACGGCAGCGCGGAGGTCGTCGGCAATGCGGCGCAGCAGGACTCGGGCGAGCTGGCCCTCCTCGACGTGGGCCCGGCCTGTGTCCAACACGCGAAAATGAAAGTCGATCGCCATGCCAAGGGCGACCAGCAGCAACCCGGTCAGCCCGAGCGCCAAAATCACTTCTAGCAGCGTAAATCCCCGTGCGGGTCGGTCATTCATCGTCAGTTCGAGATCTTTTGCTTTTTCCCGCCCAAGCTTTGGAAACGCTACTTTTGGTCCTCACTCCTGCATCGCAGTGGCATTGAACGTCATATCGGGATCCTGAATCCACCGCACCAGCGAGCATTGGACCGGCCGTTTTTCCGGCGGCAGGGCCTGAGAGACCGTGATCCGCACGGCCAAAAGCCCTTCGATCTCCGTCGATTCGACGTCCATCGAGTAGACCCAGCCCGTTTGCGCGGGATCGCAAATTTCGTCCACCGGGGCCTGGTCCACGATCTCGGGGTATATCAAGCCGGAGGCCAGCTCCGCCATTAAGCTGTCGCAAATGGTCTGGGCGTAGGTCAGATCGCGGGCGATGCGGGCCGATTCCATGCCTTGACGCGCGACCTCGCCTAAGACCACCATCACGCCGGCCAGAATCGTCAACGCCAAAATGACCTCCAAGAGTGAAAAGCCGCGTGGAATCTGCCGGGCTTCCCTCTTCGCGGCGACCGCGAAGCGACGGGACTCGAACGAGCGGCTGGGCCGCCACAGAGCACGGCTGCCATCACGAACAGGGGCTGGACCTTCAAATCGGTGGATCATGGCGCCGCGGTCTCCGAGGAAACAGGCTCGCTCACCGTGACCACGCCGGTCAATCCGCGGAGCGAGAGGATTATCGTTCTGCCATACTCGTTGGCCAATTGGAGTTGGGCGTCGGAGCACGTGCCATCGGAATAGAAAAAGATCCGCTGGTCGAAACCGCTCGAAGTCAAAGCGTCGTCGTTCCTTAAGCCTCCGGCGGCGGCCGCGGTGCCGGTTTCGCCAGCGACAAAGCGGATTTTGTCGGCCAAGCGGCGTTGGCGGGAGTTTGCTTCCAGCGGCGATTCGGTCTCATCGCTGGTCAGCGAAAGGTCCCAAGCCGCTTCGTCTTCGCTGGCATAGGCTTGGACCGTGTAAGTATCGCTGTCGGGCGTGAACCGGAACACATACGTGCGGTTGGTGGACATGGCATCCACCCTGGCGCGGACCCATTCCGCCCGCACCTGATCGGCCGATTGCCGCAGCCGTTGGCGGGCCATGGGCCTTCCCAAGGCGGGCCAGGTCACGGCGGCGAGGATGACCAACAGGCTGAGCGTGAGCACGATCTCGAGCAAGGTCATCGCCCGGCGCCCATCCCGCGAGGCACGCCTTCGCCCGGCAACACGATCCAAGCCGCGGTCCGAAGCCATTAGTCCGGGTCCCAACTGGTGATGTCGTCCTGGGTGCCGTCGATCCCGTCGGGGCCGGCCGACCAGATGTCGGGCATATCCGGATCGTTTTGGCCGGGATAGCGGTATTGATACGGCCGATGCCAAGGATCCAGCGGGACCTCGCGATCCAGATAGGGACCGCTCCAGCGTTCGGCGGCGGCTGCGTCGGCGGGCGGGGCGCGGAGGGCGTCGAGCGAGGGCGGGTAGTCGCCCACGTCCAACCGGTACGCCGCCAAGGGCCCCTTGAACGCCCGAATCTGCGTCTTGGCCGCGTTGACGTTGGCCTTGCGCTGCATGGGCACCAGATTGGTCACGGCCAGCGAGGCCACGATCACCAGGATCACCAACACCAAAAGCACTTCCACCAACGTGAAGCCGCCCTGGCGGCGGCCCTGCGTTTTTCGTGTTTTCATCGGATTCGTTCCTCTCGTGTTTCATGCGGCCATCTGGCCGCAAGCGATTCTGCTTGCCTCTCTCTCCCGGCGGACAACACTGAGGCAAGACCTTCCACTGTCTTCCGCCACGACGCCTTCCAGTTTTTTTCGTTCATCTATCCATCGCTATACCGTCATGCTCATCTTAATCACCGGCAGCAAGAGTGCGACGACCAACACTAGGACCACCATGGCCAACACCAGGAGCATGATCGGCTCGATCAGGCGGACCACCAGATCGAGCTGCCGCCAGGTGCGGCGTTCCAACGACTCGGCGATCTCGAGGAGTACCTTCTCCAGGGTGCTGGATTCCTCGGCGACGGAGATCATTTCGACGACGGTGGGCGGGAAATGTCCGCTGGCCGCCAAGGGACCAGCCAGCCGCTGGCCCCCTGAAATATCTTTTGCCGCGGTGACAATGGCGGCGCCAAGGACGCGGTTGCCCGTCGCATCCGCGGCGATCTCCAAGGCGCGGAGGATCGGCACCCCGTTGCGGAGCAGGGTTCCCAGCACGCGGCAGAACCGGGCCACGGCCAGATTCAGGAACACCTTGCCCGCCAAAGGCACGCGAATCTTCAGGCGGTCCCGCCACATCCGGCCTGATTCTGTTTGCATCCATTGCCGCAAGGCGATGCCCGCCGCGACGAAGGCGGCGAGCACCAGCACGATCCATCGTTGAAAAAACTGGCTCGTGCCCAGCACCAATTCGGTCATCACCGGCAACTCGCCCCGCTCGCGGAGGTTCTGAAACAGCCCCTCGAACTTAGGCACGAAAAACACCATCAGCACGATGACCACGATCGTGCCCACCACGGCCAGGAAGGCGGGATAGGCCAGCGCGCCCATGGTCCGCTTGCGGATGTCGTCCTGGGTTTCGGTGAACTCGGCGACGCGGGCGAGGGCGTCTTCCAAAAAACCGCCCTCGCTGCCAGCACGGACCATGCTGATGGCCATTTCGCCGAAGATGTTGGGGAACCGGGCCATGGCCTCGCCCAGCGAAGCCCCCTGCTCCACGTCGTGATGGACCTCGGCCAAGACGTTGGTCAAGGCGGGCCGGGTGCTCTGCTTCCGCAACACATCCAACGCCCGCAACAACGGCACCCCGCTCCGCAGCAGGTCGGAAAGCTGGCCATACAGGACCGCCAAGACTTGTCCCGACAGCCTTCGCAGACGCTTGAACTGCTGCGTGGGCGACTTGCTGGCGACCTCGACCGGGAACAGGGACCGGCCGGCAATGATCTCCAGCGCCTCGCGCCGACTGGCCGCGGCGATGGTGCCGGTCACGCGCTGGCCGGAGGCGTCTCGGGCGATGTAGGCGAACTCGTCCATAGGCACGACACTCAGCTTGCGGAGTCCATCAAGAATACGCGCGGCGTTCAGGCGAGAAATCCGGCATCGCGGTGGGGGCTGCAAGGGCCGGGGGATTCATCGCGCGTCACTTCCCTAGCCTGAGGTCGTTTCCCTTGGTGGCCTTGACCACTTCCTCGACGCTGGTGCGGCCGCTGAGCACCTTCACCCAGCCGTCTTGGCGGAGCGTGCGCATGCCCTCGCGGATGGCCGCTTGCATGATGTTCCAAGTGCTTTTGCGTTCGTGGGCCAACTGGCGGATGGTCTCGGTGGTGACGAGGAGTTCAAAGATTCCCAAGCGGCCCTTATAACCCACGTTGCGGCAGGCGCGGCAGCCCGTCGCCCGGTAAATCACCGCCCCCTCTTTTAGTTCGTGGATCGGGAAGTCGTCGGGCAGTTCCTCGCGTTTGGGGCGATAGGGTTCCTTGCAGGCCGGACACAACTGGCGGACCAGCCGCTGGGCCATCACCCCTTCTACCGTGCTGGAAACGAGGAATGGTTCCACGCCCATGTCGGCCAACCGGGTGTACGCCCCGGCCGCGTCGTTGGTGTGCAGCGTGCTGAACACCAAATGCCCGGTCAGCGAGGCCTGGATCGCGTTCTCGGCCGTCTCCAAGTCGCGGATTTCGCCGATGAGGATGATGTCCGGGTCGTGCCGCAAGATGCTGCGGAGCGAATTGGCGAACGTCAGCCCGATCTTGGGGTGGACCTGAATCTGGTTGATGCCTTCGAGTTGATATTCGACCGGGTCCTCGGTGGTGATGATCTTCAACTCCGGGCTGCGGATTTCCAACAGCGCGCTGTAGAGCGTGGTCGATTTGCCAGAGCCCGTCGGGCCCGTCACCAAGATGATCCCGTGCGGCAACTCGATCAATTGGCGGAACTTGGCGTACAGGTCAGGCTCCATGCCCAACTTGTCCAAGGTGAACTCCATGCCGCCTTTGTCCAACAAACGCATCACGATCCCCTCGCCGTGGATCATGGGGATCACCGAGACGCGGACGTCGACCTCGCGTCCAGCGACTTTCAACTGGATGCGTCCATCCTGCGGCAGGCGGCGCTCGGCGATGTTGAGCCGGGCCATGATCTTCAGTCGGCTGATGATCGCCGCTTGGAAGCGATTGATTTCGGGCGGGACAGGCTGCGGGTGCAATACACCGTCGATGCGGTAACGAATCCTCAGGCCCGAGGCCTCCGACTCGATATGCACGTCGCTGGCCTTCAGCTCGATGGCCTCGCGAAGGATCTCGTTGACCAGCTTGATGACCGACGGCTCCTGGGCCATCTCCGAGAGTTCGGAGCCGTCGCTCTCGATCTGGTCGAGCAATTGGACCTGGTCGTCCGCGGCCTGGGCCATCAAGCCGTCGATGGTCTCGCTGCCCACGCCCAAATGGGTCTTGATCAGCCGAGCGATCTCACTGCGGCTGGCCAGCACGGGAATGACGGTCTTGCCGGTGGCGGCCCCAAGCTCGTCGAGCGGATAGAGATTGAAGGGGTCGCTAGTGGCCACGACGAGCGTGCCGTTGTGCTGGCGGATGGGGAAGAGGCCCTCGCGGTGGATGAACTTGGGCGGGAAGGTCTGCAAAAGGTTGACGTCGATCGGCGTCTCGGCCAAATCCACGAACTCCAACCCTACCTCCTCACCCAACGCGCGAAGGGCCGCTTCTTCCGTCACCAGTCCCAGATTCACAGCCACCTGATCCAAACGAACACCCTCCGTTTGCGCAGCGCGAACCATGTCCAGTTGCCGTTGGTCTAGAAGTCCCTTCTTGAGGAGGATTTCGCTAACCTCCATCGCGTTTTCCTCCTGATCCCTGGAATGATTAACGTTCCAGCCGGTACGGTTTCTACGGTTTGGGCGGGCCGCCCCGTGGCGGCCGCACGTGGCTCAGGTCGAATTGGGGGCCTTTCATCTGCTCGAACTGCGCTTTTTGGGCATCCGTCAGCACGGCTAATGCCTTGGCTTCGCTGTCTTTCAGCAGGGCCCGAAACTTTTCCCGACGCGTTTCGGGTTTGATTGGGTTTCCCGGCCGCCACCACTCCTGCATCTGCTGCGTCACGCTTTTACGCAGCGTACTTAATTGGTTTTTTTGTTGTTCAGTGAGCTTTAGTTCCTCCTGGATTTCCTTGTCCTCCAACGCCGCCGCGCCCCGAAGTTGCACGGCCAGTTGCTTGAGTCGCTTCATTTGCTCGGGTCGGAGTACCTCTTCAATTTCTTTTCGCGTCTGCTTCGCCTGGGTTGCAGCAAGCTTGGAGATTTCGGCAAATTTGCGACTTCGCTCTTCCGGTGGGGCATCTCGTAACTCTTGCAATTGTTCGAAATTGCGTCTTGCGGCCTTGCCGGCCTTCTGCGAAATCCTGGTCAAGGCTTCCAACTGTTGGGCATCGATTTTCAACTCCTTACGAACGGCCTCGGACCGCAAGAGGTCGCCCCAGACGTCCTGGAGGGCCCCTGGCCCCGCCATGCCTTTCAGGGCGAAAGTGCCGATCTGCGGTGGAGGCCCTTCTTTGGAGGATTCAGCCCCGACCAGCCATCCCACAGATACCAACAGCCCAACCCAGGCCGACAGCACACAACGAGACATCCGTCTCTCACTCCCTGCGTGTCGACAGTGCCGGGGATTTTCCGTTTTCAATCCCTGGCGAATTCCGTGGGCACACGACAGGCGTGAAGACGATGTTCCCATACTTGTAAACCCCGATAAGCTTCAAGAGTTCCGCCCCCCAGAATTGGTGTTGCCCCCGACTCCGGCAATTTGGGGCTCTGGCATCCAGCCATGCTTTAATGCTAACATAATAGACGTAAGGTTTTCCATTGTGTTGCGCAGCCATTGCCCGCGAAAACCATTTCGGGAGGGTCGCCATGCTTCGAGCGACACCAGTCTGTGTTGCGGGGATGATCCTGGTTGTGCTGATCGCTTCTGCGGCAGGTCAAGGGCCGGAGGGTGGACCGGGTATGTTCCCAGGGGGGCCACCGGGAATGTTTCCTGGCGGGCCGGGGATGTTTCCCGGCGGACCACCGTGGATGTTTCCTGGCGGGCCTGGCGGTCCTCCCCCTGACTGGGAAAGATTCCGCTCGATGCGTCGGGGATGGGGAGGGGAGCCCCAATCCTATGGCGGGTCCGAGGATCGCTCGCAGCGCTACGACGCATTCATTCGACAGTTTGACGCGAACGGGGATGGAATGATCTCCCCAAACGAAGTAAGTAGCGCGCGACGGCCTTTTTACGAAGGGCTGGTCCGTCGCGCAGGCCTGGATCCCAATTCAACGATCTCCGTCCAAGCGTTGCGCGACGCCTTGGTGCAGCGTCGGTCCGGTGGTTCCCGGGATTCTGGGCAGACCGAGGGAGCGGGCAAAACTGGCGGCGATGCCAGCAAGCCCGCAGCGAGCCTCGTGCCCGGCTTCGGGCCAAGCGCTCCAGCTACCCTGGTTCCGGGTTTCGGTCCGCCGTCGGCCGCCAAATCCGTGACTTCGTCGGGCACCGGTTCGGGTACAACGCCAAGCCCCGCCGGGGCGAGTAATTCGACCAGCACGGCTTCCGTTCCAGCACCGCCGGCGTCGCCACCTCCGGCCCCTTCGTCTTCCGCACCCGTTTCGTCACCGACCTCGTCGGAGAACCGCGTGGACGATCGGGTGCGAAAGTACGCGGAGGCCATGCTCCGCCAATACGACAAGAACAAGAACAACGTCCTCGAAAAGGACGAGTGG
This sequence comes from uncultured Thermoguttaceae bacterium, assembly GCA_937951625.1. Classification (GTDB taxonomy): domain Bacteria; phylum Planctomycetota; class Planctomycetia; order Pirellulales; family Thermoguttaceae; genus CALFBP01. The sequence continues at coordinate 5,613 of CALFBP010000033.1, read as the reverse complement.
TCGCAAATGAGGAGCACCTGGCACGACGCCGACACCAACCGAGACGGCGTGATTACGCTCGACGAACTGGCCGCCAGAATGGCCAATTTCAGCCGTTCGCGTTCAGGACCGTCCAGCAGCCCCTCAACCACGATGGTGGCCGCGGCTCCCAGCGGCGGTGCGGCCGCGCCCCGGCGGTCCATTCGTTTCCTCTTGCCGCACGAACGCCTGCCCGCTGGTCTGCCCGACTGGTTCCTTCGCAAAGACGCCGACGCGGACGGACAGGTGTCGATGGCTGAGTATGCCCGGAGCGGCTGGTCCAATGCCCTGGCCGAGGAGTTCATGAAGTACGACCTCAACGGCGATGGGATCATCACGCCGGAAGAATGTCTGAAGGCGACGAGCGGGAAGTGAAGGCCGCCATGGCGTTGGACCGCGAGGAGTACGTCGAACAGGCCTATTTCTTTCGCACGCTCCGCGAACGCATTCAGCAGGGCATGTCGACGCAGGAGCTGATCGTCGCCATCCGCGAAGAATTGCTCTCGACCACCAAACTTCCTTTGGCCCTCGATTATCTTGCCGCCGATCTTCGTCTGACCGGGCGGCTTCATCGAGCCATGGCGCGGTTGAGCCACTATTTCACGCCCTTTCAAACCTTCGTCATGCAGGAAGCGGAACGCGACGAGGGCAAGTTCGACGTGCGGATCGCCTTGGAGGTGCTGGAGCGCGAGGCCGACTACCGCGCCAAAGGCGGCTCGCCGCAAGGCTTTTTCCTCTACCAGTTCGAGACGCTCTGCCGGAACCGGCTAGGATATGACCGGGGCCTGGAGGCGGTCGCGGCCGATCCCGCCTATGACGATGCCTGGCGCGAATGGATCGATACGGTGCGGCGTCAGGTGGGCATCATCGACATTGCCGACTTGATCTTCGTGCGAAGCGAACACTACCGGCAATTGAAGGGCGAGACAGGCAAGCCGGTCCTTTTCGGCGAGAAAGAAGGCAAGATCGCCCTGGCGAATCGGCAGAAGGACCCGCTGTTTTTATTTTCCGCCTTGGCCCGACATTTGGGCTATCCCACGGTTCCCCGGCCCAAAACTCAGGAATCCGAGGGGCAAATGCTGCTTGTCCTCCAGCGCCGGATCGAGCGCTTGGAGCAACGGCTGAAATTGCTGGAAGAGGAGGTCCGCGGGGGGATCAATTTGGCGCGGTTCTACGTCAATTCAAAGTCTTCCTCAGATCGGCGCGAAAAAGGGGGATCGGAATGATCGATTGGGGATGTTACGAGGCATGGTTAGCGACGGGGAGTCAGGAGCTTTATGGCGAGGCGACGCTCCAGCAGGTGGCGGCCCACTCCCAGCAGATCGCCGCCGCCTTGAGCAATGCCGCGGAAATCCCCGTCAAAATCGTATACAAGCCGGTGCTCACCTCGCCCGACGCTATCGCCCAGCTCTGCCGCGAGGCCAACGGCGCGGCCAACTGCATCGGCCTGATTTGTTGGATGCATACCTTCTCGCCGGCCAAGATGTGGATCGCCGGCCTCACGAGCCTGAAAAAACCCCTCCTTCACCTCCACACGCAATTCAATCGGGAGATTCCCTGGGACACGATCGACATGGATTTCATGAACCTGAACCAGGCCGCCCATGGCGACCGCGAGTTCGGGTTTATTTGTTCGCGCTTGGGTAAGCAACGGGCAGTGGTGGTGGGCCATTGGCTGGACGCCGACGTGCAGGAGGAGATTGGCCAATGGGCCCGCGTCGCCACGGCCTGGGCCGACGCCCAAGGCGCCCGCATCGCCCGCTTCGGCGACAACATGCGCGAGGTGGCTGTCACCGAGGGAGACAAGGTCGAGGCCCAGCTCCGCTTCGGCTATGCGGTCAGCGGCTACGGCGTCGGCGACCTCGTGGCCTGCGTCCAGCAGGTTTCGGATGGCGAGGCCGAAAAGCTCGTGCAAGAATATCGGGAAGCTTATGCCTTGGGGCCGGGAACAGAAGGGGTGTCGGGCCACCAAAGTCTCCTGGCCGCGGCGAGGATCGAATTAGGGTTGAGGGCCTTCCTGGGCAACGGCGGGTTCAAGGCCTTCACAACCTCGTTCGAGCAGCTCCACGGTTTGGAGCAGCTTCCCGGCCTGGCCGTCCAGCGGCTGATGGCCGACGGCTACGGCTTCGGCGCCGAGGGTGACTGGAAGACGGCGGCTTTGGTTCGGGCGATGAAGGTCATGGCAGCCGGGCGTCCCGGCGGCACTTCATTCATGGAGGACTACACGTATCATCTGGTTCCAGGCAGCATGAAGGTGCTCGGCGCGCACATGCTGGAGATTTGCCCCTCGACGACGCAGGATAAGCCTTCGCTGGAAATCCATCCCTTGAGCATTGGCGGCAAGGCCGATCCGGCGCGACTGGTGTTCAACGTAGCGCCGGGCCCGGCGGTGAACGCCTCGCTCATCGACTTGGGCCACCGCTTCCGGCTGATCGTCAACGAGGTCGACGTGGTGCCGCCCGAAAGGCCGTTGCCCCGCCTGCCCGTCGCCCGGGCCCTCTGGGTCCCGCGCCCCAACCTTAAGACGGCGGCGGCCGCGTGGATTTACGCCGGCGGGGCCCATCATACTGGGTTTTCCCAAGCCGTCAGCGCCAAACAGATGGAGATGTTTGCCGACATGGCCGGAATCGAGTATCTTTGCATCGGCGCCGAGACCACGGTCGAACAGATCAAGAACCACTTGCGATGGAACGAAGCCTATTTCGCCCGCTGAGTTGGGCGTCACGGTGGCGAGCCTTCCGTTTTCCTTTTGCACCCCGCGTGATCTGGTCAACATAACGCACACCCCGAGACGCCACCGCGATTCTTTGCTGAAAGCCTCGTCTCTCCCGCGCGTTTGGAATTAAGAGCCATAAAAGATGACAAGTGCAAGTCGCACGCGAGGCGTTAGCCACCCGGCAAAAGCGATCCGTCTTTTACAAATTGTTTTGAGAGACGCGACGATGCAACGGATGAAATTCGGTCTGGTAGCACTTGTGCTTCTGCTGTGCGGACAGGTGCATGGGGAGAGTAAGGATCTCGGCCACGGGTTCGTCGATCATGGGGTGGCCACGCCCAATAGTTGCCACCGCGGCGTCGTGGCCACCGTCGACGGCGACAGCAAGCCGGTCGTGCTGGCCTGGTTGATGGACCACCGCGGAACGTACGCCCTCTTGTGGATCGACGTAACGTCGGGTAACGCCCGCGAATTCCCCGTACCGTTCCCTTTGGGCGATAGTCCCTTCGCTTCCATCCTTTCCCGAAAAAACAAGTTCTACAGCCACTTCGGCAGCCATTTCATCGAGTTCGATCCAGCGCGGCGGGAGTTCACCTTCTGGCGCAAGACTGCTCCGCAAATGGCGATGAGCATGACCGAGGACGATCACGGTCGGATTTGGTCGGCCACGTATCCGCATAGCGGCTTGGTCCGTTTCGATCCCCAAAGCCGCGAGCTTACCGACTTCGGCTACGTGTACCAGCAGGACTGGGCCCAGTATCCGCGGTTCGTGGCTACGGACGATGCTGGCTGGGTGTATCTGGGCGTGGGCAGCGCAGCCTGCCAGATTTTGATGTTCGATCCGAAGGCGGGCAAGGCCGTGCCTTTGTGGAGTGAGTCGGAGCGAGGGCACGGGTATGGGGAGGTCTATGCCGGCGACGATGGGAAGGTTTACGGTCGGCGGCCCGGAGGCACGGAGGAGCATTGGTACTGTTTCCATCAAGGGCGTGCGGAGAAGGTCGGCAAGCGGCCCCCGTTCCGCCAGAAAGCGATCATCGCCGGCAGCCAGGGCCTGTTTCACCGCCAATTCCCCGATGGACGGCGCATCGAGACGTTGGACCTGATCGAGCGCCGTTTGGTAACTGCGGACCCGAAAACCAATCGGCAGACCAGTGTACGGTTGGAGTACCAGTCCGAGGGCGCCCACGTCATGGGTCTGGCCACGGCGCCCGACGGCTCGATCTGCGGCGGCACCGCCTTTCCCATGCGATCCTTTCGCTACGATCCCCGTGAGGATCGGTGGACCGAGCGGGCAGCTTATGGCCAATGGAACACCGTCGCTCGTCAGGGTGATCGCTTCTTCGCCGGAATCTACGGAGGAGGGGGCCTGTTGGAGTGGGACCCCAAAGCCCCGTGGATCGATACCGTGCCGGGGCGGCCGGGCTGCAACCCCCGTTTCCTCGACCAATGCGAACCGACGATCAACCGACCTCACGAACTCCTTGCCCATCCCGATGGCAAGACGCTCATCCTTGCCGGAACGCCCGGCTACGGACTGACCGGTGGAGGACTGATGTTCTGGGATCGCCGCAGCGAACGCAAGACGGTGCTCACCGATCGCCAGGTGATTCCGGACCAGTCCACCATGAGCCTGGTGGCCTTGGAGGGATCGCTCCTGCTCGGCGGGACTACGACCAGTCCCGGCACTGGAGGAATGCGCAAGGCGGAGCGAGCCGAACTCTATCTGTTCGACATGGCTCAGACCCGTGTCGTGTGGCGCGAGCCAGTCCTACCGGGCATTCGCGAATACACGGACCTTTGCCTCGGGCCCGACGGTCAAGTCTGGGGCATTGCCGACGGCGCCACGTTCTTCGTTTTCGATCCTTCCCAACGCAAGGTCGTGCATCAGCAGGCCCTCAAGCCGCCGTTGACTCGCGCGGTTTCGCATCAAGGTCCGAGGGCCTTCGTGAGAGACGACGACGGAGCGACTTACTTGTTGATGACCGGCGGCATCGCGCGGATCGATCCCTCCACCCGGCAAATCCACCTCCTTGCCAAGTCGCCGGTTGCGATCACTGCCGGGGGCGATGTTCTCGACGGCCGAATTTACTTCGCCAGCGGCTCGCACGTGGTGAGTTATGGCATACCCCCGAAAGCCAAATAGGAACCAACGCTCACGGTGATCGACCACACGATAGAAGTGGAGTGCGGCGATGCCGCCCAATGGACGTCGACCCCTCGGTCTTTCAATCTCTGGCGAGGCCCCTGCGAAAGGACTTCTACCCCTCAAGTGAACGGTAGTCGCTCCCCGATCTGTGCGTTGCGGCGATCCAACGGATCGTTCGATTCCCGGGCGTGGGGAGCCTTTACTGGATATCGGTCAGACAGTATGTTGACAGCTCGCAAACAGCAATTTCCAGTTTAGCACGATCGGAGGTGACGCATGAAACGGCTAGCGTTCTTGGTTCTGTTGTTGGCAGTGGGAGTGTGTTTGGGTGGGTGCCAAAAAGAGCCCCCTAAGAAGAAAAAACTGACTCCCGTCCCGCCTCCTCCTGTGGCTGAAAAGAAAGAGGCGCCCAAGGAAGAAAAAACCCCGGACGCGGACAAAAAAGCCGAGGCCGAGAAGGAGGCTGCTGAGGAAAAGAAGCCTGAGGAAAAGGCCGAAATGGAGGCCGACGCCGAGAAGGAGGCCGCCGAGGAAAAGGCCGCTGACGAAAAGGCCGCTGAGGAAAAGAAGAAGGCTGAAGAGGAAGCCGCGATGAAGGCCGAGGCCGAGAAGAAGGCCGCTGAGGAAAAGGCCGCTGAGGAAAAGAAGAAGGCCGAAGAGGAAGCGGCAAAGAAGGCCGAGGCCGAGAAGAAAGCGGCTGAGGAAAAGGCCGCTGAGGAAAAGAAGAAGGCCG
>CALFBP010000032.1 GCA_937951625.1 uncultured Thermoguttaceae bacterium | reverse complement strand
GCTTGTGAAAGGGCATGAAGGACCGGTATATTGCCCCGGGGAAGGAACGAGGCTGTCTCTTGGATTGGCGTGGCTGGCCGGTCACGCTGAGCAGCCGGTTTTTTTGGATGGCAGAATCGGTCGCCGAACTGGGCGGGTTTTGGACGCCAGTTGCGGCGCATCTTTCCGTCGTCTGTCAGCATCGAAAAGGAGCCTGAAATGACTCGCAAAGTAGCCATCATTCTCATTGCGATGATCGTACCACTCGGGAGGAATGGCGACGCGGCGATTCAGGCCAGCGGGTTCCGGCCATTGAAGCGTCTGCCGGCGCCGCAAATTGTCGCTTCTGCGGAGGAATTTCCCGGCGGCTCGTATCGGGCTGCGTTTCTCCTCGACGGCCAAGGCCACACCGAATTCGCCTCCCACGGCAAAGGTGCGGAGACGTTTGTCGAGTTCGATTTCGGTCGGCCCGTGTTGATCGCTGGCTTTTGGCATCAGGACCGCAACGATGTGGCGACCATCCGGGCCTCGGAGCTGACCTTTTTGGATACGAATGGCGGCGTGCTCGGGAAGCAGCGCGTCGTTCACGTGAATCAGAGGAGCGGCGTCACGGCGTGGACGCTTGCCAAGCCGGTGACCGCCCAGCGGGTCCGCTGGCAGACCGTCGAGCCGGGTTCGCAGCATAGCTGTTTGGGCGGGGCGGAATTGGCCTTTTTCACGGCCGAGGCGGCGGAGCCCTTGCCGCGCAGCCTGACGCTGCGGTTCGTGCCGAGCAGGGTCCTCGAACGGAGCGACGGTCGCGTGGTGCAGCCGTTGCGGTTGGTGGTGGACTACCCCTACGCGGAACCGTGCGATGCGGTGTTGGAGATCGAGGGAACCGGGCCGCAAAAATTGCGGTTATCGTGGGGGCTGCACGAGGTTCGTGTCTTGATCCCCGAGGTGAAACAGGCCGCGACGGCCCGGCACACGCTTCGCGTTGGCGACCAGACGGTACTTTCAGGGCAATGTTCCTTGGAACCGGTGCGGCCGCTGACGCTGTATATCTTGCCCCACTCCCACGTGGATATTGGCTATACCGAGCACCAAAGCGAGGTCGAAAAGAAGCAGATCGGCAACCTGAAGCGAGCGTTGGAGTTGATTCGCGCCACGGCCAACTATCCCGAGGGCGCTCGTTACCGCTGGAATGTCGAGGTGCTTTGGCCGGTGGAGAGTTTTCTTCGCCAGGCGACGCCGGAGCAGCGGCAAGAATTTTTCGCGGCGGTGCGCGACGGACACTTGGGCCTACAAGCCCTGTATGGCAACGTGTTGACCGGTTTGTGCCGACCGGAGGAGCTTCTCCAGTTGTTCGCTTATGCCGTGCGGTTGGGACGCGAGTGCGGGGTGCCGGTGGACAACGCGATGATCAGCGACGTGCCGGGCTATACGTGGGGAGTGATTTCGGCCATGGCCCAGGCCGGCGTGAGCTATTGGTCGATCGGCCCCAACTTCCGCGACCGCATCGGCCACACCCGCGTTGCCTGGGAAGACAAACCGTTTTATTGGATCGGTCCCTCCGGCAAGGACAAGGTGCTCTGCGCGCTGCCCTACTACGGCTACGCCTTGTCGCATCTCACGCCGCCGGATCGGAAATCGGCGCGGGTGCAGGAGTTTTTGGACTATTTGGACGAGATCAAGTACCCTTACGACATCGTCCACTGGCGTTGGGCGGGCTACGGCGACAACGCGGTGCCCGACGAGACATTGCCTGATTGGGTGAAGGCCTGGAACGAGCAGCACGTGACGCCGCGTTTGGTGCTGGCGACCTGCGCCGAGGCCTTTCGGGCGTTTGAGGAGCGTTGGGGAAGCCGGCTGCCCCAGGCCGCGGGCGATTGGACGCCTTATTGGGAGGACGGCGCCGGCTCGACTTCGCACGAGACGGCCATGAACCGCGCCTCGGCCGATCGGCTGGTCCAGGCCGAGGTCCTTTGGGCCATGCTCGCGCCCGGCCGCCGTCCGGCCGCCGAGTTCACCGAAGCATGGCGTCAGGTGCTGCTGTACAGCGAGCACACCTGGGGCGCCCATTGCAGTATCTCCAAGCCCGACGATCCCTTCACCACCTCCCAGTGGGCCACCAAGAAGGCCTTTGCGGATGAAGCCGACCGACGGAGCCGGGCCATTCTCTCTGGCGCGTTGTCCGTGCGGGGCGCGGCGTCGGGACGCATCGCGGTCATCGACGTGTTCAATACGACCCAGTGGACGCGGTCGGACCTGGTGGTGTTGCCTAGCGGGTGGGACTTGGTTGGCGAACAGGCGGAGGACGCCGAGGGCAAGCCCGCGGCTACGCAACGTTTGAGCTCGGGCGAGTTGGCGCTTTGGGCCAACGACGTGCCCCCCTTCGGCGCGAAGCGTTTCCGCCTCTTGCCCGGTCCGGCCAAGCCGCAAGGGACGGCTCAAGCGACCGGGCGGCAACTCCGCACGGCGTTGCTTTCCGTCGAGTTGGACGAGACGACGGGGGCCGTCAAGAGTTTGCGCCGGGCAAGCATCGAAGCCGAGTTCGTAGACCAGAAGGCCCCGGTAGCGGTCAACGATTTCCGCTATCTGCTGGGCGTGGACCCGGCGCAGGCCCAAGTCAACGGCCCGGCGACTATCACCGTGGTGGACGCCGGGCCGCTGGTAGCCACGCTCCGTGTGACTTCCGATGCGCCGGGTTGCCGCAACCTGGTCCGCGAGGTCCGCGTGGTCGACGGCCTCGACCGCGTGGAATTGATCAACCACGTCGACCGGCTGGCCGTGCGGGAAAAGGACGCCGTGCATTTTGGCTTTGGATTCGATGTGCCGGGCGGGCAAATCCGCATCGAAACGCCTTGGGCCGTCGTGCGACCGAATCTCGACCAGCTTCCGGGTGCGTGCTTCAACTGGTATTCGGTCCAACGTTGGGTGGATATTTCCAACGCCGATCGCGGGGTGACCTGGGCCCCGGTCGATGCCCCGTTGATGGAAATCGGTGCGATCACGGCCAATCTGTTGGGGCCTGTCGAGTTGCGGGAGTGGCTGACCAAGGCCCCCGATTCTCAAACGATCTACTCGTGGGCCCAGAACAACCACTGGCACACGAACTACAAGGCCGATCAGCCGGGCGTGACCACGTTCCGGTACGTAGTGCGGCCGCATGGGGGAGGCTACTCGGGAGCGGAGGCGGCTCGGTTCGGTTTGGAAACTACCCGGCCTTTGGTCGCCGTCCCTGCCAATCCCGATCAGGCCGTGCCAGCCTCCCTGCTCACCCTCGATTCGCCCGAGGTGTTGATCGAAACCCTCAAGGCAAGCGACGACGGGCGTGGGTTCGTGGTGCGGCTATTCGGGGTCTCGGGCCGTGACCAGCAGGTGACGTTGCGCTGGGCCCAACCGATGCAACAATGGCGGAGTGATCTCTCCGAACAACGCGGCCAGCCGATTGTTGGCAGCATTCCTGTTCCCGCAAACGGGCTGGTCATCGTTCGCGCCGAGCCGTCGGGTAGTTAGAACTTATCCCACAACCTTTCCTCTTCCGCTCGCGGGAGAGGGGTTGGGGGAGAGGATAACTGCAAGGCAGGCGTTTTTTCCGTCGTCTGCAAAGATCTTGGGCCCTCACCCCGACCCTCTCCCATGGGGAGAGGGAACTTTTGGGATCGACACTTAGTCGTTCGGCTCACCGTGGAGCATTCAGATACTCGACGGCCTTGGCCAATTGCGGATCGACTTGGGTGGGCAGCGCGGAGGCAAGCGGTTCGGTCGCACTGGAGCGACGCGACATTCCCCGTTCGTGACGCCACCGCACCAGCCGCGCCAAGGCCTCGGCTTCGAGCTTGACTTCGTAGCCGGGGTCGGGCGTCACCCCCCATTCGTCCTGATCGGTGGCGTTCTTGGCGCGATTGATGTTCCGGCCGCTGGGGCGCCAGTAGCTGGCCGTGGTCACCTTGAGTGCCCCTTCATTGCCGGGCAGATCCACGATTTCTTGTACGGTGCCTTTGCCGAACGTCCGCTCGCCGACAATCACTGCCCGGCCGTGGTCCTGGAGGCAGGCCGCCACGATCTCGCTGGCGCTGGCGCTAAAATTGTTCACGATCACGGCCAGAGGGAAATCCGGAAGCGTGCCCTCCGCGGTGGACTCGAAGCTCTGCCGCACGGCGCCGTCGCGGGAGCGGGTCGTCACGATCACGCCGGACGGGATGAACAGGTCGCAAACGCTGACCGCCACTTGGAGCACGCCGCCGGGATCGTCGCGGAGGTCGAGGACCAATCCGCGCATGTTTTCAGCCAACAGCTTGCGGACCACGCGTTCGAGCTCCTCGGCGGTCTGTTCGGCGAAACTGTGGATCCGCACGTAGCCGATGCGGTCCTGCCCTTCGAGGAAATAGTTCCACGAGCCGTCGGCGTTCCGCGTGTCGCCAAGCACGGTGGCGACGCGGATGTCGGCGCGGACGATGCGGATGTCGACCGGCTCGGTTTCGCCTTCGTGGAGCACGGTCAGCACGACGGCGGTGCCGGGCTTGCCCCGCATCAAGTTCGAGGCATCCTCCAGGGAGAGGCCCTGGGTGCTTTGGCCATCGATGCGGAGGATTTTGTCGCGCGACCGCACGCCCGCCTCGTAGGCCGGGGCGCCAAACAGCGGGGAAGCCACGGTGATCTGCTTGGTCACCGGATCGAGCACAATCTCCAAGCCCACTCCGGCGAATTTCGCGTCCAGCGTCTGACGGAGCTTCTCCACGACCTGAGGCCGGATGTAAAGCGAGTGCTGGTCATCCAGCTCTGCCATCATGCCGTCGAGGGCGCCTTCCAGTAAGGCACGACGGCTGATCGGTTCCAACGAGCGATGGAAGACCTGTTCCAAGGCGTAACTAAAAACCTGGCCATGCCGGTTCGCCCGAACGTGGCACGCCAGGCATACCACCAAGAGAGCCGTCAGAAGCCAGAAATTGCGACGAGGCATGGGAAGAGATACCAAGCGATTAGAAGCAATAACCCCCGAAAGGCTTATCCTAGCTGCCTCCCCGCTGGTCAACAACTGGGGGCCGAAATGCGTGCGGACCAAAGAACACGGCGAGCGTTTTCTGCCAATTTGGCACAGCCGGCGGTCCGCTTTCCCGAAGCAATCACGCAACAGACGTTGAATTGGGGATGTAAGTCGATCACTCGCAATATCTTACGATGGTAAATCTAAATCTGGCACGCAGCTTGCTGCCTTTGCGTAAAACTAGGCCACGACTGCCAAGCGTGGAGTCGTGCGCCGTGAGCGATGGTCTGAGCATCTCCACACCAGGGGAGGGGGCTTAGATAGTGCCGCCTGGGGCTTAAGCGTAGTTTCGCCGTCAAGAGGAGGAATTCGCAGTGGCAAAAAAGATGATTTATGAAGACGATGCCCGGCAGGCGCTGGCCGCGGGCGTCGGCAAGCTGGCCCGGGCCGTGTGCAGTACGCTGGGTCCGCGCGGCCGCAATGCGGTGCTGGATAAAGGCTGGGGTTCGCCCAAGATTACTAAAGACGGGGTGACGGTCGCCGAAGACATCGACTTGGAGGACCCCAACGAGAATCTGGGCGCCAAATTGGTCAAGGAAGCCGCCAGCAAGACCAATGAGGTTGCCGGCGACGGCACGACCACGGCCACCGTGCTTGCCGAGGCGATCTTCAAACAAGGGATGAAAATGATCGCGGCCGGGGCCGACCCCATGGCCTTATCTCGCGGCATCCATAAGGCGACCGAGGCCGTGGTCGCCGCGATCAAGAAGATGGCCATGCCCATCGACGACAAGAATAAGAAGGAAATCACCCAAATCGCCACCATCGCCGGCAATGGCGATCCGCAGATCGGGGCCACGCTGGCCGAGGCCTTCATGAAGGTGGGCAAGAATGGGGTGATCACCGTCGAGGAAGGAAAGCAAGCCGAGACCACGGTGGAAGTGGTCGAGGGCATGCAATTCGACCGAGGGTTCCTCTCGCCCCACTTCGTCACGAATCCTGAAACCCAGGTTTGCGAGTTGGAGAAGTGCCTCGTGCTGGTGCATGAGGAAAAAATCTCCAGCGCCAAGGCCCTGATCCCGCTTTTGGAGGCGGTCAGCAAGGCCGGCAAGCCGCTGTTGATCATCGCCGAAGATGTCGAGGGCGAAGCCCTGGCAACCCTGGTGGTCAACAAGCTCCGCGGCATCCTCAACGTGTGCGCCGTGAAAGCGCCGGGCTATGGGGACCGCCGCAAGGCCATGCTCGGTGACATCGCCATCCTCACCGGCGGACAGCCGATCTTCAAAGACCTGGGCGTGCAGCTTGAATCGGTCAAGCTCAGCGACTTAGGCAGCGCCAAGAAGGTTGTCGTCGACGCCGACAATACCACGATCATCGGCGGGGCGGGCGATAAGAAGGCGATCGAGGGCCGTGCCGAGCAGATTCGCGCTGAAATCAAAACCACCACCAGCGATTACGACCGCGAAAAACTGGAAGAGCGGCTGGCCAAGCTCGCCGGCGGCGTGGCCCAAATCAACGTGGGCGCGGCGACGGAGACCGAAATGAAGGAGCGCAAGTTCCTGCTCGAGGACGCCCGCGCCGCCACCAAGGCTGCTCTGGAAGAGGGCATCGTTCCCGGTGGCGGCGTCGCCCTGCTCCGCAGCGCCAAGGCGATTGAGAAGCTCGAACTCAACGGCGACGAGGCCTTGGGCGCCAAGATCGTGCTTCAGGCCCTGGAGTCGCCGTTGTACCACATTGCGGAGAACGCGGGCCGTGATGGGGCGGTGGTCGTCAGCCGAGTCCGGCAGATGAAAGGCAAAGGCGACGGCTACGACGCGGAGCGGGATGAGTACTGCGACCTGATCGAGGCGGGCGTCATCGATCCGGCCAAGGTGGTCCGCGTCGCCCTGCAAAATGCCGCCAGCGTCGCCAGCCTACTGCTGACCACCTCGTGCCTGGTGACGGAAATCCCGAAGGAAGAAGACAGCAAACCCGGGCCGGGCGGTCACCATGGCGAGATGGGCGGCATGGGCGACTTCTAACGCCCGCCCTCGCCACCTAGACCTGTTTGGCCCTTTTGGCATTCCAACCACCAACTCCTGACCGATTGCGAGGAAACGAATTATGAAGGATATCAAACTGAAACCGTTGGATGAACGCGTGGTCGTGGAACCTGTGGAGGCGGAAGAGAAGACGGCGGGCGGGATCGTGTTGCCCGACACCGCCAAGGAAAAGCCCCAACGTGGCACGGTGCTTGCCGTGGGGCCTGGAAAGCTCCTCGATAACGGCGAGCGTTGCCCGCTCTCGGTCGCCGTGGGCGACGAGGTGATTTACGGCAAGTACTCGGGAAGCGACATCGAGATCGACGGTCGCGAGGTCAAGATCCTCCGCGAAAGCGACATCCTGGCCAAGGTCGTCAAGTAAGGTTCAGCAAGAAGGATCTGCCACCGTGGCTAAACAATTACTGTTCAACGATCTCGCCCGGAATCGTATCTTCCGCGGCGTCAACAAACTGGCCGATGCCGTCGCCGTGACGATGGGGCCCACCGGACGCAACGTCATTTTGGGTAAGTCGTTCGGCGGCCCGACGGTCACCAAGGACGGCGTCACGGTCAGCAAGGAAATCGAACTGGAAGACAAGTTCGAGAACATGGGGGCGAAGCTCTTCAACGAGGTCGCCTCCAAGACTTCCGATGTCGCCGGCGACGGCACCACCACCGCCATCGTCCTCGCCCGCGAAATCTTCCGTGAGGGGCTTCGCAACGTGACCGCGGGCAGCAATCCCACGGCCATTCGCCGGGGGATCGAAAAGGCCGTCGAGGCGGCCGTGGCCCACCTCCAGTCGATGGCCAAGCCCGTGACCGATCAGCAGGACATCGCCAACGTCGGCGCCATCAGCGCCAACAACGATCGCAAGATCGGCGAATTGCTGGCCGAGGCGATGCAGAAGGTCGGCAAGGACGGCGTGATCACCGTTGAGGAAGGCAAGACCGCTGAGACGACGTACAAGGTCGTCGAAGGAATGCAGTTCGACAAGGGGTATCTGTCGCCCTACTTCATCAATCGGGCGACGGAGATGGATTGCCTCTTGGAGGACGCCTACATCCTCATCCACGAGAAGAAGATCACCAATGTCCGCGACCTGATCCCGCTGTTGGAGAAAGTGGCCCAGAGCGGCAAGCCGCTGTTGATTATCGCCGAGGACGTCGAGGGCGAGGCCCTGGCCATGCTGGTGGTCAATAAGCTCCGCGGCATCTTGAACGTTTGCGCGGTCAAGGCCCCGGGCTTCGGCGACCGCCGCAAGGCCATGCTCGCCGACATCGCCATCTTGACCGGCGGCACCATGATCAGCGAGGACCTCGGCCTGAAATTGGAGAACCTCACGCTCCAGCATTTGGGCCGGGCCAAGAAGATCACGGTGGATAAGGACAAGACGACGATCGTCGAGGGGGCGGGCAAGCCCGCCGACATCAAGAACCGCATCGACCAGTTGCGCCACCTGATCGAAACTACCGAGAGCGACTACGACCGCGAGAAATACCAGGAACGCCTGGCCAAGCTCTCTGGCGGCGTGGCCGTGGTTTCGGTGGGCGCAAGCACCGAGGCGGAGATGAAGCAGACGAAGGCGCGAGTCGAGGATGCCTTGCACGCGACCCGGGCCGCGGCCGAAGAGGGCGTCCTGCCTGGCGGTGGCGTCGCTTTGCTCCGTTGCGAGGAGGCCATCGAGAAGGCCCGCGCCTCCGCCCGAGGCGATGAAAAGATCGGCGTGGACATCGTGCTGCGCGCCGTCAGCGCTCCGTTGCGGCAAATCGCCGAGAACTGTGGTGTGGACGGGGCCGTGGTGGCCGACGAGGTTCGCCAGAAGCCCACCACGACCGGCTACGATGCCAACGCCGGCAAGTATGTGGATATGTTCAAGGCGGGGATCATCGACCCCTTGAAGGTCGTCCGCACCGCCTTGGAAAACGCGGCCAGCATCGCCGGGTTGATGTTGACGACGGAGACTTTGGTCACGGACCTGCCGAAGGACAAGAAGGACAAGGCAGCTCGCGTGGAGGGGGCGGTGCGGTAAGAGTGGCTCAGGAGGCCGCTCCCAACGCCCCGCAAGACGGCCTGGTTGCGCCGTCGCTTCCTTTGGTACAATAAGGAATTCCGCACCAAGCCCAGGGGCCGAGGCTTCTGGGCTTGGTCGGTGTTTGCAACAACGGTTTTTCTTTCGGCCATGCCCGTAATGGCAGCCAAACGCGACTACTACGAGGTGCTCGGGGTCGATCGGTCGGCCACGGAAAAGGAGATATCCGAGGCGTACCGCAAGCTGGCCCTGAAGTATCATCCTGACCGCAACCCCGGCGACGAGGAGGCGGTGAAACGCTTCAAGGAAGCGGCCGAGGCCTTCGAGGTCCTGAACAATCCCGAAAAACGGGCCCGTTACGACCGGTATGGGCACGCCGGGCTGGAGCAGTCGGGCGGAATGCCCGAGTTCCGCGACGTCAACGACATCTTCGCCGCCTTCAGCGACATCTTCGGCGATAGCCTCTTCGGCGGCATCTTCGGCGGGGGAGGGCGCGGCGGAGAGCGTCGCGGCGCCAACATCCGCTGCGAGCTGACCATCGATCTGGTCGAAGCGGCCCGTGGCGCCACCAAAAACGTCGAGTTCGAGCGACATGAAGTTTGCGAAGAGTGTCGCGGCACAGGCGCCCGGCGCGGCACGCAGCCCGAAAAATGCCGATACTGCGGTGGACGCGGGAGGGTGGTCCAGTCGGCCGGCGTCTTTTCCATCCAAACCACGTGCCCTTCGTGTCATGGCGAGGGGGTGGTAATTCGGGACCCTTGTCCCAAGTGCCGGGGCGGGGGTTATGTGTTGCGTCGCGTGGTCCGCGAAGTGAAGATTCCCCCCGGCGTGGACACCGGCACCCGGTTGCGCCTCCAGGGCGAAGGCGAGCCCAGCCCGCAAGGCGGCCCCCGCGGCGATTGCTTCTGTTACATCACGGTGCGCGAGCACCCGCTCTTCCAACGCAACGGCCGCGACCTGATCTGTCAGGTGCCGATTACCTATCCTCAGGCAGCCTTGGGCGCGAAGGTGGCGTTCCCCACGCTCAACGGCCAGGAGGAGTTGGAAATCCCGCCCGGGACCCAGAGCGGCGATGTGTTTCGCATTCGTGGCAAAGGAATGCCGGACTTGCAATCGCGGGGCCGCGGCGACCTGATCGTGCAGGTGTATGTCGAGGTCCCCAAGCGGCTCGCTCCGGAGCACGAGCGCGTGCTGCGGGAGTTGGCCGAGATCGAAAACGTCCACGTCAGTCCCCAGCGAAAGAGTTTCTTCAGCAAAGTGAAGGAGTATTTCCAGGGCCATGGCGGATAACGAAAAGCAAATTCCCGAAAGTGAATCTCAGCCTGCGGTCGAGATCCAGCCGACGGCGGAGTCTCAACCAGCGACGGAACCTGCATCGGCCGAGGCGGCTCCCGCCGATGAAGTCGCCCGGCTCAAGGCCGAACTGGAAGATGTGAAGGACCGGGCGCTGCGGGGCTGGGCCGAGCTGGAGAACTTTCGGAAGCGGACTGCGCGGCAGATGGAAGAGGAACGCCGCTACGCCGCATTGCCGCTGTTCCGCGACCTGCTGCCCGTCTTGGACAACATGAAGCGGGCGGTCGACGCCAGCGCGGAGAATCACGATCTCGCTGGACTGCTGGAAGGGGTCAAGATGGTCGTTCAACAGTTCGAGACAGTCTTGGCCCGGCACCACTGCACGCCGATTCCCGCGCTGCACCAGCCGTTCGACCCGAACGTCCACGATGCGATCCTCCGCCAGCCGTCGCCCGACTTCCCTCCCAACACCGTGATCCAGGAGGTGGAGCAAGGGTTCCGCCTGCACGACCGGGTCGTGCGGCCGAGTCGTGTGATCGTCTCGGCCCCGGCAGAGAATCCTGCCGCCGCGCCCAGCGAAAATAAACCCTCGTAGCCGGAGATTTCTGGCGTCTGCGATTAAAGAGGTTTTTCAACTGCCTTCTTCTATCCATCAGGGAGACTCGCCCATGCCGACGTATGAATATGCTTGCGACGCTTGCGACCACCGTTTCGAGCTGTTCCAGTCGATCACCGCGGACCCCATAAAGCAGTGCCCGCAATGCGGCAAACGGAAAGTCCGCCGCTTGATCGGCGCCGGCGCCGCCATCGTTTTCAAGGGGTCGGGGTTCTATAAAACCGACTACCGCTCCGACTCGTACAAGAAGGCAGCCGAAGCGGAAAAGAAGAGTACGGCCTCGGCCACCAGCTCCACCAAGGAGAGCAAAACGAGCGGCGACAAGCCCACCGCGGCCTGTTAGTTGGCACCGCCTCCCGCCTGGTTAAAACCATGGGCACGCTGGTTTGTCCGATCTGCGGCGCGAGGTTCGAGGCGGAGCAGACGCCGGCGATGCCGTTTTGCAGTCGGCGGTGCCGCGACATCGACTTGGGCCGCTGGCTGGATGAAAGGTACTCCGTGCCCGCTTTGTCCAAGGAGCTAGACGAGGAGGACACGAGCCCGACGCCCCCGCCTTCGAAGGCTGCCGAATCGGAATCTCCCTAGCGACCCTGTCGCGTGGACGCTCGGCGTGAAGCGACAATAACGCGAGGCAAGGGCGGGTGAGGGGACCATGCAATCGTCGTCGGAAATCGCCCCGTGCTGGCGGGCGGCCAACGCCCCACCAGTCTTGGCACAACAAGGCATCCACCTCTGGCGCGTCGCGCTAGTGGCCGAGAACGAGACGGTCGCTCGTCTTGCCTGCCTTTTGGATGTTGAGGAGCAAGACCATGCCGCACGATTGCGCACCGCGGAGCTTCGACGTCGATTCATCGTGCGCCGGGCGAGGCTGCGGCAGATTTTGGCCCTCTACGCCGCAGAGTCGCCCGACGCGCTGCGCTTCGATCGCGGTCCGCTCGGTAAGCCCCGGCTAGCGGGGTCGCAGGGCAACGATCGCATCGAGTTCAGCGCCAGCCATTCGGTGGATTGGGCCCTCGTGGCCATTGCGGCGGGCCGTCCGGTCGGCGTGGACATCGAACAGGTGCGGCCGATCGATGACATGCTGGGGCTGGCGCGCCAGTATTTCGCACCGGCGGAAAACGAGACCCTGGCGAACCTGCCTGCACGCGAACGCTTGGAAGTCTTCTTCCGACTCTGGGTCTGCAAGGAGGCCGTGTTGAAGGCCTTGGGGATGGGGATTTCCGCGGGGCTGGACCAGGTCGTGGTTTCGCCTAGCGACTCGCCTCCCAGAATCGTCGCCATGGCGCAGGGCCACGATCCCGCGGCGTGGCGGCTGGAGCTCCTTCGCGCGGCGCCCGGTTTTCCCGCCGCCGTGGCTTGGCAGGGCCAAGATGCGGAGCGCGGCGGCGGAAAGTCGCTGGAACAGTTCGAGTTTCCGGCGGACCGTGTTTAGCGCAGGCGGCAACTCCTGCTCAGGGTCGCCCATCGAGCAAGCGGACACAGGGACCATCGCCGTATGCCGAAACGTCCCTCGGATGTTTCGTGCAAAAGTCGTTGGCCCCTTTGTCCCGAGCGGCTGGTTCCGCAGCTTGAAAAAAGCACGGGCCGGGAAAGGAAACTTCCCGGCCCGTTTAGTTGACTTTCGAACGATGGTTCGAACCTCAGCCGTTGGCCAAGGCAACTATTGCTGCGATTCTTGCATCTCGGGCGTTTCGCGTTTCGATTGCCAGACAGACCAAACCAATCCCAGGATGGCAACGATAACCACCCCCCAGAACAACATGTCGAGAGGCTTCTGGGCGGCCTCCCGAACCCCAAGATTCTGAAGCTTCTCCACGACGCCTCTGTCGTAGGGAAGGATCAGGCCGATGATCAGCAAACTGACCATGTTCATCACCTTGATCAGGGGGTTGATGGCCGGGCCGGCGGTGTCCTTCAAGGGGTCGCCCACCGTATCGCCGGTGACGCTTGCCTTGTGGCGTTCGCTGCCCTTGCCGAGGTTCTGCTCGGGCTGTCGGGGTTCGTCCTCGATGGTCTTCTTGGCGTTGTCCCAGGCCCCGCCCGCGTTCGCCATGAACACGGCCAGGAGCTGGCCGACCACGATCATCCCGGCTAGGAACCCGGCCAGGGCCACGACGCCCAAAATGAACCCGACCAGCATGGGGACAAACAAGGCCAGCAGGCCGGGCCCAACGAGTTCCTTCTGGGCGGCGGCGGTGCAGATGCTGACCACGCGGCCATAGTCGGGCTTTTTCGTCCCTTCCCAAATGGCCTTGTCTTTGAACTGAACGCGGACTTCCTTGACGATCAGGTAGGCCGCGCGGCCTACTGCCCGGATCGTCATCGAACTGAACAAGAACGGCACGGCGCCGCCGATCAACATGCCGATGAAGAGTGTGGGATCGGAGACGGTGAGCATGGAGGCCACGGCGTCGTAGACTTCCTTGGCCACCCGAGCCGTCTCACCCCCACCCGCCGAGCCGACCGAAACGATGAAACTGTTGAACAGCGACACGGCGGCGATCACCGCGGAACCGATGGCGATTCCCTTGGTGATGGCCTTGGTGGTGTTGCCCACTGCGTCCAGGTCGGCCAGGGTTTGGCGAGCGGTCTTGTAGGTTTCCTCGCCCATCTGATCCTTATCGTAGCCCATCTCGCCGATGCCGTTGGCGTTGTCGGCCACGGGCCCGAACACGTCCATCGAGATCGTGTTGCCGGTCAACGTCAGCATGCCGATGCCGCACATGGCCACACCAAAGGCGACGAACGTGGGATTGGTAC
This sequence comes from uncultured Thermoguttaceae bacterium, assembly GCA_937951625.1. GTDB lineage: Bacteria > Planctomycetota > Planctomycetia > Pirellulales > Thermoguttaceae > CALFBP01. The sequence continues at coordinate 29,988 of CALFBP010000032.1, read as the reverse complement.
CCGCGTAGATCAAGGCACTACACATGATCGCCGCGGCAATGATCAACACGGCGGCCACCGTGCTTTCGTAGCCCACGGCGAACCCCTGGATGATGTTCGTGGCATGGCCGGTCGAGCAGGACTTGGCCAGGCTCTTGACCGGTTCGAATTCGGTTCCGGTGTAGTATTCAGTGCATTTGTTGAGGCACACGGCAAGGATGATGCCGATCAAGCAAGTCCAAGCCGGGCGCATGTCGAGACCGCCGAAACCGAAATTGGCCCACCACGGCAGCCCAGCGGCGGCGGCCTCGGGCGTGGCGCCGGGGAACCCGGCCGCGGACTGCGGATAGGCTGCCAAATAGGCGGCGTCGAAGTGCAGATAGACGAGGCCTAAAAGGATGAACCCGGCGATGCTCAAAATCGAGCCGATCACGAAGCCGCGGTTCACGCCCTTCATGGCCTCGGCGGCGGTGCCCTTGTCGCCTGCCCGAACCGTGTAAGTGCTGATGATGCTCGCCACCACGCCGATGGCGCGGACGAGCAAGGGGAAAATCACGCCCTTGTGGCCGAAGCTGGCGATGCCGAGGATCATGGCGGCCACGATGGTCACCTCGTAGCTCTCGAAGATATCGGCAGCCATTCCCGCGCAGTCGCCCACGTTGTCGCCCACGTTATCAGCGATGGTGGCGGCGTTGCGGGGATCGTCCTCTGGAATGCCGGCCTCGATCTTACCCACCAGGTCGGCGCCCACGTCGGCCGCTTTGGTGTAAATGCCGCCGCCGACGCGCATGAACAACGCCAACAGCGTGCCGCCAAAGCCGAAGCCCAAGAGGGCCTCGTAAGCGTGTTCGCCATAGACTAGGAAGATGAGCGAGCCGCCAAGCAGTCCCAGGCCGTCGGTGAGCATTCCCGTGATCGTGCCCGTGCGGTAGCCAAGCTGTAGCGCCTTGCCGAAACTTTCCCGGGCAGCCGCAGCCACGCGGAGATTGCCGACTGTGGCCATGCGCATGCCCACGAATCCGACGGTTGCCGAAAACGTCGAACCGATGAAGAAGGCAATCGCCCGACCCAAGGCAATCGCCTCTTCCGAGTTCGCCGCTTTGGCCGCGAAGTACAACAGGGCAGTGATCACCACGATCAGCACGCCGACCACGCGAAATTGTCGGAAGAGGTAGGCGTTGGCGCCCTCGCGGACCGCCTGGGCGATTTCCTGCATCCGCGGCGTGCCCTGGTCCGCGTTTTTGACTTCGCCGACCAACATCACGGCGTAGATCAGCCCTGCCACCGCGATCACCACGTTGGTGATCAGGGCGATCCTTTCCCAAATGCTGTATTTTGCGTCCACGAGCGGCTCGAAGAGCTTCACGCCGCTGGACTCCGCACCGACGGCATGGGAGGCCGAAGGCGCCGCCTCGACGCCAGCCACTGGGGGGTGGAACTGGAGCCAGCCCAGGACTGCCAGCATTCCCACCACGGCTACCGTCAACAAGGCGGTCGATCCCCGCCGGCGCCGCGGCCTCCATGCCCCGTTTCTGCCTCCCGAACTCGCGTTTCCAGTCATTCCACTCTCCCCATTCTCAAACAAAGTTGTTAAAGAACCGTTTGGTAAACCAGCCACTGCTGCAACAGCTTAAGCCAAGCAGTTTACAGAGCGTTTTCCAAACCTGTCAACTATACCGCTTCCGCGATTGCGGAGAAGAAAAAGAACGCGGCAAGAAGTAACGAAACGCAGCCCACGGCGTGATGCATGTAACGAAGTCACCAACCAGCGCGGATTTTATGTCCCTAATCAGGAGGGTGGACGGCGAAAAGGTCGCGTTACTGCCCATCACTCGGCGATCCATCAAAAATAGCGATTGAATTACCCCCGTGAAAAGGGGTTCGCGGTACTGCTCTGATATTCTGCATTTTCTGCTTGGTTTTCCCAGAGCGGCCAATTAACATGAAGAAAGGACGGCCTGCGTAAGGCGCGATTGGGTTGCAGGCCGCTTAATGATTTTGGAGGGATTGGGCCATGAGCCGGCGTCCATGGTTGCGCTTGTTGAGCAGGATTTGCCTATCGGTCGCGGTATGCAGTGTTGCCAGCTTTGCTTTGGCAGGAGATCGGGCCTCCGCTGCTCATGGCGCTGGTGGCACGGCTGAGGTGATCGAGTTGTTCGCCGGCATCGAGCAAGGTCAAATCGAGGTCCAGTTCATCCCCAAAGACTCCTCGCAAGCCACCGTGTTGGTGAAGAACAAGACCACGAAACCCCTCTCCATTAAACTGCCTGAGGCCTTCGCAGGGGTTCCGGTGCTTGCCCAGTTTGGCGGCATGGGCGGGTTAGGCGAGGGGCGTGGCGGCCGGGGTGGCCGAGGCGGCTATGGCGGCGGCTATGGCGGCGGCCAGATGATGGGTGGCGGCTTTGGTGGCATGGGCGGTATGGGCATGGGTGGCCTCGGGGGTATGGGTGGCATGGGCGGACAAGGCATGTTCAACGTCGCCCCAGAAAAAATCGGCCAAATCAAGGTTACCACCGTCTGCCTCGAACACGGCAAGCCCGAACCCCGGCCCAGCATGAAATACGAAATCAAGCCGATTGACCAAGCCACTGACAAGCCGGTCGTTCATGAAATCTGCGCAAGCCTCGGGCGTGGCGAATTGAACCAGCGCGTCGCGCAGATCGCCGCATGGCACGTCAACAACGGCATGAGCTGGGAAGAACTGGCCAAAAAACAGTATAAATACGCCACCGGCATGACCCGGCCTTATTTCACCCGCGAAGAGATTCAAGCCGCCATGCGGGCCGTCTCCGTGGCTACTCTCGCCGTGGAGAAGAGCAAGCCCTCTTCGCCTACGATTTCCGTCAGCCAGAACTCGCCGAAGTAGAGTTCCGGATGCGTGCCGCCCACGCAACACAGCGGCCCCGAGACTTTCCGCCCGCTACGGCTCGCTCGGATCGCCCCTTGAGAATACGTCGCGCGAATGTGTGGCCCGCGCCCGGGGAACGGCAACCCTTTGTGAGCCATCGCGTGCTCGCGACGGTCCGCCTCGCCAAACGATTCTCGCTCCCTGCTTACCGGCTCACTCCTTCAGCAGCTTCTCGCGGAGAATCTCGGCGATCAACGGATTGTACTCGCCGGTGACGGTTCGCGGAGGGATCCATCGCTCGTAATCGAAATCCGGATACGCCAGCGGCTCGTGCAGCCTGCGATGGACCACGAAGAAATCATGCACCTTCGCCGCGATTTCCGGCGTCTCGTACTCGCCGAGAAAGGTCTTAGGGTCTGGCACATCGCGGACCATCTGTTCCAGACCGCAGCCTACGTACACGGAGAATTGCCGGAAGTCGCGGGTCGCGGTGATTTGAGGTCCGCCGCCATAGTCGCCTACCCATAGCTGCTCGTGGGTCTCGATCACGCGGCCGGGCATGTGAACAGAAAGGCGGACTTCAGCGTTCGGATCGAACCGTTCCAATAACTGAATCAGTTCGCGGACCTTCATGGTGGATGCCCCCGCCTTCAGGCTAGTTGACCAATGCAACCCGGACCGTTTACTACCCTCGAAAACCCAGACGAGCCAACAACTTTGAAGAATCGGTCAAGATCGTCTCCAATCTGCGTCCTCATGTTTCGAGTGAATCCTTTTTTCTAGTCTCCATTATGCTTGCCGGAACAATACAGGAGAAGGGTGTTGCTTGAACAGAATTTGCTCAGCTTTCCTATTTTGCCGGGAAAAGGCGAAAAGCTGCGGTAAATGATCTTGAACGAGCATGGCTGGGAGTCTACTATCCGCCTGCCTTTCCTAGGGTGGATTCCCGCCCCAACGACCGTTTGCCACGATACCCAAAACCCGAGTGTAGGCGCGTGAGAAGTCCCTTGTATCTAGCTGCTCAACGGTTTCTCTGGGTTGCCTGGGGGGGGACGCTGTTGGCGTTGGCAGTTTGGGGGAGTGAGGCGTTCGGTCAGGCGACCTCCGTCCCACAGTACCATGCCTATGCGTTGAAGCATAAAGCGGCCACGGACGTGGAAGCGGTGTTGGTCGAGATGCTCGCGCGTTCCGGCGCCGAGACCCATGTGGTGGCTGATCCTCGCGCCAATCAGGTCTTGGTCCGCGGAAACGAACGGGTGCAGCAAATCGTCCGCGACCTGCTGACCACGCTCGACCAGCCGGCCACAATGGCATCGGCCAAGCCAGGCCACGAAGAAAGACCGCTGGTCAGGGGCTATCCTTGCGATGAGGAGAGTCGCGACGCAATCGTAGCAGAACTTCGGGCCGTGTACGGCGAACGCGAAGACGTCCGCATCGCCGCCGATTCCCAATCTGGTCAAATCCTGGTCCTCGCCCCGCCCCGCATTCAGGAACAAATTGCCAGCCGTCTGCGCGCGATGAGTTCGAGGACGACAAACACGAGGGGCAGATTTCCAGGGCAGGGGAAAGATGCTTCCGCCGACTCGGATGCCCGCGCGTTGGCCCATCGGTCGGTCCCGCTCCGCCGACTGTCTGGGGATCGCATCGAGACCAAGCTTCGGGAGTTGTTTGGTCCTCGGCTGGTTCCCATCGGCCAGGACCAAGGCTACCGTTTTTCCGACGTCTTGGGCCGCAGGGCGGAAATCTCCTTCGATCGCGGCAGACGCTCGGTACAGATTGCTGGCCCGCCAAGCTTGGTCGGACAATTCGCTCGGCTCGTGGAGCACCTCGACGGAGGGCGGGAAGCCGAAGGTCGAGCTTCGCAAGCCTTGCTGCTTCGCTATGCCGATCCTTCTCAAGTCCGCGAGGCGGTCGAAGCGTATCGGGCTGGCGCGTCGGGGGCGGGCTTGCGACCGCTTCCCTCGACCGGTTCCCGGCCTGCCCGCGACGATCAAGGCAGCCTGCGGTCCCACGCTGGCATCGAATTGGTGAGCTATTTGTTCCAGCCCGCAGGGAGCGCCGGCACGGCGGTCAGCGAGGGGGGGGCGGAGGCCGCCGAACCGGAAATGCCGATCGCGAAACCCAAAGTCCGCCCTCCGGCCGACGAAGCAACCGAAGCGGAGATGCGGCGGGAGCGCTTGCGGGAATTCGGACCCGACGTCGAAATCGAGACCCTGCCCGACCTGGACGTGATCATCCTTCGCGGGCGCGATCGGGATGTACAGGAACTCAAGCGAATCATCGAAGAGATCGAACGGCTCAGCGCCGAGACCCAGCCGGTGATCGAGGTCTATCTCCTCCGGCATGTCCGCGGGGAGGCGCTCAGCACGATCGTGCAGCAAGTGGAGCGGGACTTGATCGCCGGACGGCAGGGCCGCGTCAGCGTTACCCCCTTGGTCAAGCCGAACGCCCTGCTGTTGATCGGTTGGGGCGAGGCGGTCAAGGCGGCCAAGGAGCTGATCGCCAAATTGGATCAGCCGGTGGCGGCCGAGACGCAACAGCGGGTATTCCGGCTGAAGCACGCTTCCGCGACTTCAGTGGCCAGCACGATCCAGGAGTTTTTCCAGGGGCGAACCGGGGGACTGGCGCCCAGAGTCCGCGTGGCCTCCGACCCGCGAACCAACTCCCTGGTCGTCGACGCCGCCCCACGCGACCTGCTGGAAGTGGAACTCCTCGTGCAAAAGCTGGACACCGACACGGCCGAGGCGGTCCTCCAGACCCGCGTGTTCAAACTCCAAAACACCTTGGCCAACGATGTTTACTCCACCTTGCAGAATGCGATCGACGCGGCGCGGGGCGGTGGTCGAGCTGGCGAAAAATCCGCCGCGTTGGAGCTCCTGACCGTCGACCCGAAGGGAGAACGGATCCTCAAGTCGGGCATTCTCAACGATGTGCGGATCACGCCCGACACCCGGCTCAATACCCTGGTCGTGGCCGCTCCGGCCGAGAGCATGGAGTTGTTGGCCGCGTTGATCCAGCAACTCGACTCGCCGGGCACGGTGGCCCAGATCAAGGTCTTCCGTATCCAGAACGGCGACGCCAACGCGATGATCCAGATGCTGCGGGCCTTGCTTCCGTCGCAGGCGGGCGGGGCCCAGTTGTCGGTCGCCGAGGGCGAAAGTTCGATCGTGCCGATGCGTTTCTCCAGCGACGCGCGGACCAACAGCATCATCGCCGTCGGCTCGCCCGGCGACTTGAAAATCATCGAGGCCCTGCTGCTTCGCCTGGATACGCAAGATGTCCAGCAGCGCAAGACCGAGGTCTACCGGCTGAAGAACTCGCCCGCCAACGACGTGGCCGTGGCCGTCAACGATTTCCTCCGCAGCGAGCGGCAAGTCCAGGCGGCGTTGCCCGGCGCGCTGAATCCCTTCCAGCAGCTCGAAAGCGAGGTCGTGGTAGTTCCGGAGCCGGTGAGCAATTCGCTGATTATCAGCGCCACGCCCCGGTTTTTCGAGGAAATCCGCGAGTTGGTGGAAAAGCTCGACGCCCAACCGCCGCAGGTCATGATCCAGGTGCTCATCGCGGACCTGACCTTGCGCGACACCGACGAGTTCGGCGCGGAACTCGGCCTCCAAGACTCGGTGCTCTTCAACCGCAGCTTGCTGGACAAGATCTTCACGCTCACCAACACCACGCAACAAAGCACCCCCTCGGGAATCATCACGCAGACGCAGCAGCAGATCGTGTCGGCCACGAACTCGCCGGGTTACAACTTCAATAATCAGGAATTGGGCAATTCCGGGAGCAACAAAGCCCTGGCTCAATCGAATCTGGTCGGCGGCCAAGGGCTATCGAGTTTCAGTCTGGGGCGGTTCAACAGCGAGCTGGGGTTCGGTGGGCTGGTGCTCTCGGCCTCCAGCGAGTCGGTGAGCGTGCTGATCCGGGCGCTTCAGGAATCGCAGCGTTTAGAGGTCCTGGGCCGGCCGCAGATCATGACCCTCGACAACCAACCGGCCTTCATCCAGATTGGCAAACGCGTGCCGCGGATCACCGGCACGCAAGTGAACCAGATTGGGCAGGCCAACACGATCGATCTGGTGAATGTGGGGTTGATCCTCGGCGTCACCCCGCGGATCAGCCCGGACGGCATGGTCGTCATGGAGATCGACGCCGAGAAGTCGGACGTCGGCCCAGAGGCCGAGGGCATCCCCGTCTCGATCTCCGGTTCTACGGTGATCCGCTCGCCCAGTTTCAACACCACCATGGCGCAGACCACGGTCAGCGCCCGGGACGGCGAGACGATCGTGCTGGGCGGTCTGATCACGCGGACCTCGAGCAAAGTCCAGCGCAAAGTTCCCTACCTGGCCGATGTCCCGGTGCTTGGCAACTTGTTCAAGTACCACCTCACCCAAAATAAGCGAACCGAATTGCTGATCATCCTCACGCCGCATGTGGTTCGTTCGCCGGAGGAGGCCGAACGGATCAAACGGATCGAATCGGCGCGCATGAACTGGTGCCTGGAGGATGTGTACCAGATTCACGGAGACCTTCAGTTGACGAAAAACGGCGGGCAAGTGATCTATCCGGACACCAACCCCCGCGGGGTGCCCAACGGGGAAACGCCGCCGCCCAAGCCGCTGAAGAACAAGAAACCTGGTTCGGAGGAGGCGCCCGGGCTGGAAGCGGTGCCGCCCTCGCTGCCGTTGCCCGACGCCGATTCATCGGCCAAGCCCACGGAGAGTCGTGCCAAAACCTCGCCTGGGGTTCCGGCAGATTACGAAACGGACCGACGGCGAGGTTCCGCCCGTCTGGAAAGTGCGAATTAGGCGGCGTTGCCCTGGGGACTGACTTGGGAAACGAGCCACCCCACGCCATGGTTTCATCGATGCCACGCTACCAATCCCCGATGATGAGCAGTCAGCACGGCTTAGACGCGCATCGCCTTTTTGCCATCTTGGGACTAAGACCAATCCTGCGAGGCTTGGTTCTTTTCGGGTTGTGCGCAAGCTGCGGCGGTTGCACGAGCTGGGACGTTGCCAACGCCTGGAGCTGGTCCGACTCGAACCCCAAGCCACAGACGCCCGTCCGCATGACCGACATCTGGACGGATACGGTGTTTCATCAACCAGGCCAGCGCGGGGTGCGGGGATTTGGCGGCCGGGTGATGTTTTACGGTGAAGAGGGGCCGAAGCCGATCGTCGTGGATGGGACCTTCGTGGTGTTGGCGTTCGACGACACCGACACCAAAGGCGTACCCGTGCCCCCCGAAATGAAGCCTCCCGAGAAAAAATTCGTCATCCTCCCTGACCAGTTGCCCAGCCATTACAGCAAATCGGAGCTTGGCCATTCCTACAGTTTTTGGCTGCCATGGGACGAAGTGGGGGGGCCCGAACGCCGCATCTGCCTAGTGGCCCGTTTTGAACCTCGCAAAGGACGGCCGATCGTCTCCCATCCCTCCCACCATGTCTTGCCCGGGCCGAAGGCCTCCGCTTCGTCCCCAAAGAACGCCCCAGACGAGGATCAGAATGAGGGCGCCAATCGCGGCGTCCAACCGGTCAGCTACGAGGCCCCCACGCAGAAACCCAACCCGCGTGACGAGTTGACAACCTTGACGATCGATTTACCCCCGAGTTTTGTGGGCCGAGGAAAAGACGCGGGAAAAATTTCCCGCGAAAGCGAGGCTGCGGAAACTGATCCAAAGCCAACCGCCAAGGACGAGAGCCTATCCCCGCGCAGTCAAGGCGAGGCTAAGGCCTCACCTTCAACTCATTCCGCACCGAGTCGATTCCCGGCTCGAAGAGGATCAGCCGTTCCGCCAAGAGGCGATCACGTTCGGAGGCAACCTCTCCCCGCAACGTGGCAACGCGGCCTTCCACCGACACCGCGATCTGGTCCGATGCCTGAAGTGTCGGGGCGGCGCGAAGCAAACGAGCTAGATCCTCCGCAACCGCTTCGGCGGGCGGAGGGGTGACGTCGAAAGCGACGGACAAACGTGGCTCGTACACGCCGGATCGGGTGACACTCGACGGAGCGGGGGTTCGATTGGCGTCCGTCGTGGGCGACGGTCGCATCCGCGGGATAGTCGGTCGAACGCGCCCTGTGTGCAATTGCTGCGATCCTACGAAATTGCGGCGGTCTCGCGCATCCGTTCCCACGAATTCCCCCGGGCGACGGTTGCCGCGGATGAACCGCTCGTTGAAGTTCAGCGTGCCGACGCCCCCGACATCGGACCCATGACTCGACCCGCCGAGGCCGCCGCCCAGCGAACGCGAACCAAACATTTGTCCCCTCGCCTCGGCCGTGATGAAGCCTACTGCCAGCACAACCACGGCAACGGAACTCAAACACCGCCGCATCGCTCGGTTCATCTCATCGTTCCCAAAAACTTCCAACCCGAGGCACGTGTGGGCCGTCCGATCGATTCTCCATACTCGATCCGTGCCCCACGTTCCATGTAATAGGCCGTGGTGCCGTCCTTGGAGTACGACTCGAGAACGCGTTGATTGACCAGCTCGGCCAACGCCGAGGGAATCGGGTCCGTGTCCAGTCCCAACGCGGCGAAAATCGTGGTCACGTCGTTGACGGAGAACCGTTTCCCGCTCTTGGCTAGAAACGAGAAATGCTTGACCGCCGCGTACACGTCGGTGAAAGCAGTCTCTCCCATCTCGCTCAGAATCTGGTTCTGAGTGGCTTCGTCGAGGAAACATTGGTTCTGGGACATGGCATTGTGTCCTTTGTAAAGGAGACCAACCCTACATCGGCCCGCTCGCTCAAGGCAGGAAACCAGGGCGAGTTGGTCCGGGAATGCAAGGCGAGTCAGAGCAACCAAACAACCCAATAACGTGAATAAGAAAGCCAGTTTGCCTCCGGAACTCGCAAGAAACATGGCTACACTTTGTAGGCAGGCTTAATGTAGGCAAGTACTCGCAATTTTATATCTTCTCGCGTAGGAAAGCAAGCCCCCAAGTTTGGTGAGACAACTCCTTTTTGTCGCCGCAGGTTTCGTTAAGAGACTATATTCTTTGTTCGCGATATGGGCCAGCAAGAGCGTCGCAAGTGATTTGCTGCCGGAGGGTTAATCCGTCTAAGCATTCGTTGGTCGAGGCGTTTTGGGGCACGACGCGTCGGCAATGGGCCCTTGTGATAGATTCTTGTCGCGGTTAACTTAACGGTTTACGCATGACTCTTTTCGTCTTTGCAGGAGACTAACCAGTGGGGTCGAGAAAATTCGTCACGCTGGATGGCAATGAAGCGACTGCCAACATTGCCCATCTTTGCAACGAAGTGATGGCCATCTATCCCATCACGCCCTCGTCGGGGCTAGGGGAGATGCCGGACGCCTGGGCAGCGGCGGGCCGGAAAAACATTTTTGGAACGGTGCCGCAAGTGGTGGAAATGCAGAGCGAGGCGGGAGCCGCCGGGGCAGTGCATGGATCGCTTCAAGCCGGGGCCTTGACGAGCACCTTCACGGCTTCCCAAGGCCTGTTGTTGATGATCCCCAACATGTTCAAGATCGCCGGCGAGTTGACCTCGACGGTGTTTCACGTCACCGCCCGAACTGTCGCCACGCACGCCCTGTCCATCTTCGGCGACCATAGCGACGTGATGGCCTGCCGTTCCACCGGTTGGGCCATGCTCTCGTCGGCCTCCGTGCAGGAAGCCCAAGACATGGCGCTGATTGCCCATGCCGCCACGCTGGAGGCCCGGGTTCCCTTCCTGCATTTCTACGACGGATTCCGCATTTCGCACGAGGTCAACAAGATCGAGCAACTCTCCGAAGACGATGTCAAGGCGATGATCGACATGGAGCTGGTCGCCGCGCATCGCCGCCGTGCCATGACGCCCGAACGGCCCGTGCTCCGCGGCACCGCTCAAAATCCCGACGTCTTCTTCCAGGCCCGCGAGGCTTGCAATCCCTATTACCAGGCTTGCGCAGGCATCGTCCAGAAGACGATGGACAAATTCGCCAGCCTCTTTGGACGGCAGTACCACTTGTTCGATTACGTCGGGGTCCCGGATGCGGAGCGGGTGATCGTAATCATGGGGTCGGGGATCGGCGTGGTCGAGGAAACGGTCGACCATCTGGTGGCCGCTGGCGAGAAGGTCGGCTTGGTCAAGGTCCGCCTCTTCCGGCCCTTCGATTATCGCGCCTTGATCTCGGCCTTGCCCAAAACCACGAAAGTGATCGCGGTGATGGACCGGACCAAGGAACCTGGCGCGGCAGGCGAGCCGCTCTATCAAGACGTGATCACCGCCCTGGCCGAAGGCTGGCAGGAACATGCGTCGACCGCGATGCCCAAGGTGATCGGCGGCCGCTATGGGCTGTCCTCGAAGGAATTCACCCCGGCTATGGCGCTGGCGATCTTTGAAGAGATGGCCAAAGCCTCGCCCAAGCGGCATTTCTCGGTAGGTATTCACGACGACGTGACGAACTTGAGTCTGGATTACGATCCCGATTTCTCGACCGAGCGCGACGACGTGACCCGAGCCGTGTTTTTCGGCCTGGGAAGCGACGGCACGGTGAGTTCCGTGCGGAGCACGGTGAAGATCGTGGGCGAGAACACGCCGTTGCACGCGCAAGGGTACTTCGTCTATGACTCGCGCAAGGCGGGTTCGGTCACCACGTCGCACCTTCGCGTCAGCCCGCGGCCGATCAAGGGCTCGTACTTGGTCCACAAGGCGAATTTCATCGCCTGTCACCAATTCCATTTCCTGGAACGGATCGAGATGCTCTCGCTGGCCGAACCCGGGGCTACGTTCCTCTTGAACAGCCCCTACGGCCCCGACGAGGTCTGGGACCACCTGCCTGCGGAAGTCCAAGAGCAGATCATCGCCAAGAAGCTGAAGTTCTGGGTGGTGGATGCCTACCGCGTGGCCCGGGAAACGAACATGGGCGTGCGGATCAACACGATCATGCAGACGTGCTTCTTCAAATTGGCCAAGATGCTCCCGCCCGAAGAGGCCATCGACCAGATCAAGCAGTCGATCAAGCAGACCTACGGCAAGAAGGGCGGCGGCAAAGTAGTGGAGCAGAACTTCGCGGCCGTGGACGCGGCCTTGAGCGGGCTGTTCGAAGTCAAGGTCCCGGATCGCGTGACCTCGAAGCTCCGCATGGTGCCGCCGGTCCCTGACTCCGCCCCCGAGTTCGTCAAGAACGTCTTGGGTACGATGATCGCCAATCGGGGCGATTACCTGCCGGTTAGCGTGATGCCGGCCGACGGCACTTTCCCCACGGGCACCACGCAGTACGAGAAGCGGAGCATCGCCCAAGACATCCCCATTTGGGACCCGAAAATCTGTATCCAGTGCGGACTTTGCTCGTTGGTGTGCCCCCACGCGGCGATCCGCATGAAGGCTTACGATCCCAGCGCCTTAGCAGGGGCGCCGTCAAGCTTCGCCTCGGCCGAATGGAAGGGCAAAGAATATCCCGGCTATCTCTGCACCATCCAAGTGTTTCCCGACGATTGCACCGGTTGCGGGTTGTGCGTCGATGTCTGCCCGGCCCGCGACAAGGCGGTCGCCAAACACAAGGCGATCGACATGGAGCCGAAGCTCAAACACCTGGAGCGGGAACGGCAAAATCTCGATTTCTTCCTGAGGATTCCCGATTTGGACCGCAAGCGGGTCAATGCCGACACGGTCAAGGGCTCCCAGCTTTTGCTCCCGTTGTTCGAGTTCTCTGGGGCCTGCGCGGGCTGCGGCGAGACGCCCTACGTGAAGCTCATCACCCAATTCTTCGGCGACCGCATGATGATCGCCAACGCGACCGGGTGTTCCTCGATCTACGGCGGCAATCTGCCCTGCACGCCGTACACGGTCAACCGAGAAGGCAAGGGGCCCGCCTGGTCCAACTCGTTGTTTGAGGACGCGGCGGAGTTCGGCTTCGGAATGCGGCTGGCCATCGACCAGCAGATTGAAAACGCCAGCACCCTGCTCCGCCGCCTGGCTTCCCAAGTCGGCGACGAGCTGGTCCAGGAACTGCTGAGCAACAAGCAGGAATCCGATGAGGAAATCGCCACGCAACGGGCCTTGGTGGCCGAGCTTTGCAAACGGCTTCAAGCCTTGAACGATCCAGATGCCAAGGCCCTGCTCGCTTCGGCCGACTATCTGATCCGCAAGAGCGTCTGGAGCTTTGGTGGCGACGGTTGGGCCTACGACATCGGTTTTGGCGGCTTGGATCACGTGTTCGCCTCGGGGCGGGACGTGAATATCCTTGTCTTGGACACCGAGGTGTACTCGAACACCGGCGGCCAGGCCTCGAAATCGACGCCTCGGGGCGCCGTGGCCAAGTTCGCCGCAGGCGGCAAGCCGGGCCGCAAGAAAGATTTGGGCATGATCGCCATGTCCTACGGGAACGTGTTTGTAGGTCAGATCGCGATGGGCGCCAACCCGCTCCACGCGATCAAGACGATCCGCGCGGCCGAGTCCTATCGCGGCACGTCCTTGATCATCGCTTTCTCGCATTGCATCGGCTGGGGCATCGACATGTCGACCGGCATGAGCCTCCAGAAGGAAGCCGTGGCCTGCGGATACTGGCCGCTGTACACCTATGATCCGCGGAACACCGAACAGCCGTTCCAACTGGCCAGCCGCAAACCGACCGGTTCCTTCAGGGAGTTCGCCCTCAAGGAAGCCCGGTTCAACATGCTGGTCCGCTCCAAGCCGCAGGAGGCCGAACGCCTGTTGGCCTTGGCCCAGCAAGACATCGATTCGAGATGGCAACTTTATGAGCAATTGGCTTCGATGTGGCATGGGCCAGGCGCGCAGGGCGATGGCAACGGCGCCGACAAGCCGCAGACCAAGAAGGAGGTGGAGGCATGAGCGTGGATCTGAGCACCGAATACCTCGGTTTGAAACTGAAAAACCCGGTCGTCGTCGCGGCTTGCCCGTTGACCGAGTCCCTGGATCATCTCAAACGTTTGGAGGACGCGGGCGCGGCGGCCGCGGTGTTCCCCTCGCTTTTCGAGGAGCAAATTGAGCACGAAGAATCGGAGCTCGCCAAGGTCCACCAGTTCACCAGTGATCGGCACGCCGAGGCGTTGACCTACTTTCCGGAGCCAGAAGAGTATCGCTTCCCGCTCGACGACTACCTGGACCACATCGCCGCCGCCAAGAAAGCGGTCTCGATTCCTGTGATCGGCAGCTTGAATGGCGTGTCGGAAGGCGGGTGGATTCGCTACGCCAAGTTGATCGAGGAGGCCGGGGCCGACGCCCTGGAGTTGAACATCTACTTGATCGCCATCGACGTGGACTTGTCAGGCGAGGCGGTCGAGCAGCAATACCTCGATCTGGTGGCCGCGGTGAAGAAGTCGATTTCGATCCCCTTGGCGGTCAAGGTCGGCCCTTACTTCAGCTCGCCCGCCAACATGGCCAGGCGGCTGGTCGAGGCCGGAGCGGACGGCCTGGTGCTTTTCAACCGCTTCCTTCAGCCGAGCATCAATCTGGACGATCTCAGCGTGCGGGCGCGTCTGGTCCTCAGCACCCCGGCCGAGCTGCTTTTACCGCTGCGTTGGATCGCGGGAATCCATGGTCGCGTGCCCGCCTCGCTGGCCTTGACCAGCGGTATTCATGATGCTGAGGGAATGCTCCAAGCGCTGCTGGTCGGCGCCGACGTGGGGATGATCGCCTCGGTCCTCTACCAAAAGGGGTTCGCTCAGATCGGCCACATCCTCCGCGGCATGGAGCAATGGATGGAGGAAAAGGAATACGAATCGGTCGCCCAGCTCAAAGGAAGCATGAGTCTGGAGAATTGTCCTGATCCCAGCGCTTTCGCCCGCGGGAACTACATGAAGACGTTGACCAGCTTCACGGGCCAACCCATTTGATGCAGACGAAGCGTGCTCGGGCAACTTGCAGCACCCCGGCCAACCCGCCGGGGTTTTTTTGTCTCGACCGCCATCCGCCGTGGGGCGAAGAATCACTTGCCGCAATAGTCGATCGTTCGGGCGATCTCGCTTTTGAGGTCTTGCCGCCGGACGATGCGGTCGATGAACCCGTGCTCGAGAAGGAATTCGCTCGTCTGGAACCCCTTGGGCAGCTCGATGCGGATCGTCTCGCGGATGGTGCGTGGGCCGGCGAAGCCGATGAGGGCCTTCGGTTCGGCGAAGACCACGTCGCCTAGGGCGGCGAAACTGGCGGCAACCCCGCCCATCGTCGGATTGGTCAACACCGAAATGAACAGCCCGCCCGCGCGGTCGAAGCGGGCCAACGCGGCGGAGACCTTGGCCATTTGCATCAGGGAGAACAAGCCTTCGTGCATCCGCGCGCCGCCGCCCGAGCCTGAGATGATGATCAGCGGCAACTGCTGCTCCGTGGCGCGTTCTATCGTGCGGGTAAGCTTTTCTCCCACCACCGAGCCCATACTTCCCATGATGAATGCGGAATCGGTGACGCCAAAGGCCACGCGACGCCCCCGGATCATGCCTGCCCCCACCACCGCCGCCTCGCGCAGGCCCGTGCGCTCTTGCTCCTCGAGAATCCGCTGCTTGTAAGGCTTTTTGTCGACGAATTCCAGAGGGTCGGCAGGCAGGAGTTCCGCATCCCACTCTTCAAACGTGCCTTCGTCGAGGACCTGACGAATACGCTCTTGGGCGGAGACATGCCAGTGGTAGTCGCATTCCGGGCAGACGCCGAGCCGCCGTTCCGCCTCCTTCCGGAAAATCGTCTGATTACATCCCGGACACCGAACCCAAAGGCCCTCGGGAACGGCCCGCTTGGGGTGCTTGCTCACGCTCTTCCAACTGGCTATGTCAGTGCGATCAGAAGCCATAACTCGGTACATTCAGAAGGCGTCTTGGGACTCGCCGGTCTCAAGCGAGGCCGCCTCAGCCAGACCCACAGCTTATTCCGCGCTGGAGGATAGACGGTGGATGGTCGGTTGGCAACCCCAAAATGGGTCAATCCGCGTGGACCAAGGCGGGATCGACGGTGAGAACCTGCCAACAACTGTGACGCTCCAAGGCCTTCCAGAGATCGCCGATCTCCTCATGGGTCACATAGCGACGGATGAGTGTAGCTAAGGGCTCCGACGCAACAACGGCTACCACCCCCTCTTTGTGTCGCTTAAGCAACTTCGCCATCGCTGCCTCCACCCTTTGGATAGCGTCGGCGAGCATCTCCCCCTCCGGGGGGCAGACATTCTCCGGATGCTCTTGCCACTGCCGATAGACCTTTGGTTGCTTCACGCGAACGTCTTCAATCAGCATCCCCTGCCAAAGGCCGTGATTCAGGTTCTGCATTCGATCCATTTTGCGCAATTTGATTCCTAAAATCTCAGCGAGGATCGTCGCAGCCTGTGTCACAGGCTCGCCACAGGCACAATACACGGCCTCAATCCTCAGGCCCCGTATCTCCTCAGCGATGCGAAGCACGTGGCTTTTCCCCTGCTCATTGAGGGGCACGTCGAGGTTGCCCTGGATACGCCCCTGAAGGTCGTAGTCCGTGCAACCTGGGCGGATTAAAACGATTTGCAACATGGCCGTTCAGACTGTTTCGGCGACCGCCGACTGGGCCAGTCCTCGCAAGTAGGCATACCGTTGCCGATAATCGGGATACCCAAATAGCCCCGTACCTACGACAAACAGATCCGCGCCAGCGGCGGCGCAGGGACCGATCGTTTCTCCATTGATTCCCCCGTCAACCGAGATCAGCGTCCCCTCCTTCCGGTGATCCCGGACCCAACGCACTTTGTCAATAGTTTCGGGTTGGAACGCTTGTCCACCAAACCCGGGCATGACGGTCATGACCAACACCAAGTCGCAATCCACCAAAAGTGGTGAAATCCTATCAATCGGTGTCGGGGGGCTAATGGCAACCCCAGCTAAAGCACCCGTTTTGTGTATCTCTCCTAGAATGTCCAGGGGATTGTCGCAGGCCTCGACGTGGAACGTGATGCAATCCGCTCCCGCTTTGCGAAACGCTCGGACATATTGGGCAGGATTGGAAATCATGAGGTGTACGTCCAAGGGAAGCTCGGTCACCCTTCGGACGGCCTCGACCACTGGCAACCCGAAGCTCAAGTTCGGCACAAAGTGCCCATCCATGATGTCCAAGTGCAAGATGCGGGCGCCGGCCTCCTCCACGGCCTGTACCTCTCTCCCTAAGTTGGCGAAATCGCAAGCCAGCAAGGAAGGGCCGATCAGCGGGGCCTGGGCGAAGAGTTCGTGCCGTAGCGTAGCTGCATCCATCCGCCCGATTCTAACATCCCGCCGACTCAGCGTCTCTTCTCGTTTTGGGGGGTAGACCATAAGTGTCAGAAACAGAATGACTTAAAGCAAAATGAAAGGTTTGGGTAAGCCGTCAGAAAAGCCGCCCTGCCTTATTTGCCGCGACTGCCTCGCCAAAGAACTCAGCCTGCTAGATAGTCACCTGGTCGTTTCACTGAATGTCCACGTCGTCACTACGGGGCAGGTCGTTGAGACTCTCCAGGCCAAACACGTTCAAGAAGCGGTCGGTGGTGCGATACCGGGCCAAGCGTTGGGACGACGTGTCCCGCTCGATGCACAGCAACCGTCGATGCACAAGCTGGGCGAGTAGATGGTTGCATTGCCTCCCCCGGAGCTGATTTACCTCTTCCGCGGTAATCGGTTGCCGATAGGCGACGATGGCAAGCACGTCGATTGCTGCCTGGGACAGCCGTGCCTCGCGGACCCGGCCGTAAAACCGATTGCGAATCACTTCCATTTCCGGTCGAAGCGTCATCCGATAGCCGGCGCCCTCGTTGACGACATGGTAAGGACATCCGCGCTGGCGGTAACGCCGGTTCAATCCCTCCACCAGCTCGGAGACCTCTTCTGGCGACACTCCCCGCATCAATTCCGCGGCCCGCTGGGCCGTCAGCGGCTCATTGTTGGGATGGCCTACGAAAAGCAACGCCTCCAAAATGCTGCTGGGGTTGACCTCGCAGGGATCGTTGTCGCTGGCCAGGCCGCTTGGCGACGGCAGGGTATCGGCAGAGCACAATGTCTGCGGTGAGAGTTCCGCCGGCGCCGCGAGCGGGGCCCCCGCTGGATCGTCCGCCGCCGCTTGGGACGCGGACGGGGGCGCGGTGATGCCCGACTCCTGCGCAACACGGTCGCCAAGGACCCTCGCAAACGCGTCGCTGAGTTGACGCAGCGACACGGCCTCCTCGTGATCGGCGGCAAATTCAGCCTCTGGCTCGCTAGCCATGTCGCGCACTATAACCGATGGGGTGGATGGGCAACAAGGGCGAGATCTCACACCCCCTCATACAGGCGGTAAGTCGCGTCCCCATACTGCGTCTGGGAATCGCGTCTGCCTCAACGTGCCGTGACCATGCCCGCCGAAGGCTCGGCCAACGCGGCGCATCCGCGAAGCAGGGCCTTGCGGACCGAGTGTTCCGGATAATCGTTGGCTAAGCGTTTCATCGATTCCAGGAGCGTTGGATCGCGAAGCGACGGGAGGGCCTCGGCAGCCGCGTGGCGGACGTCGGTCGCGTTGTTCAAATCACCGATCACGTTGAGCAACGTAGCACCCGCGCGGCGTTGGCCGATGCGCCCCAAGGCCCAAGCCGCCGTCACCCGCCAACATGGCGTGTACTCCAGATGGAGGAAGTGGACATTCGGCTCTGCTGGATCGGGACGCCCGTGTCGTGCCTCGTTCAGCTCCGGCCGCAGGGATGCCAGGAGCGTATCCACGGAGTCCTCGGCGCCCAGATTGCCCAGTGCTCGGCCGAGGTAGAACAAGACCCAATGGCGTTGAGGAATCCAATCGGGGTTGCCCAGGGGCCGGAGGATGGCGTCCTCGGGCATGGCTCGATAACGCTCGTAAGCCGCGCGCACGCGGGGCTCGTAACGCCGGTCGCGGCAAATCAATGAGAGGACTTGCGCTGCCCGATTGTCCGGCGCTGGTTTGCCCGCCCACGCAGCGAACGTGGTGCTGATGGCTTCGCGCAACTCATCTGGTGGAGCGGGCTTGTCGCTCCGGGAATCAGCCGACGGGGGATCGCCCAGCAGACTGAAACAAGTCTCGATGATCGCCTCGGCCCGGCCACTCCGCCGCAAGACACGGCCGACCAACGTCTCGTAGTCGTCGTTTTGCGGGAACAAGGCCCGGTCGGGATCGGTGGGGATGGATCGAATGAGATGCGGGGCGATCGGCCCGGCGCGCGTCGATCCGATCCAATCCAAGGCCATGATGATCCGTGCGTGCACGGGGGAGCTGTGGCAAGCGTACAAGGCTGGGTGGTCGCTGTACCAGCCCACGTACTCCCAATAGTTCTTCAACTTGGCGAAGGTTTCGATCAAGACGGTCTCGGCCTCGGGGGTGCCGATCCACCCCAACGCTTCGACGGCCGCCTCGGCAAGGTACAAATTGGCCGTCCGCGGCTCGATGTTTTGATTGAGAATCTCTTGCAGTAGCGGTACAGCGTTGGAGTCGCCCAAATAGCCGATGGCCCTCACGGCCTCCTGAAGCGTTCGAGGATTGAAGGGCGAATCGGCCGGGTACGTGAACGAGTCGGTGCGATTGTCGTTTTCGAAGGGTGGATAAGGGTTCTTATCCTTTTCGGTGGCGACGAATTGGCGGAGGGCGTTACGGGCCGAGTCGCCGCCAACGTGCCCCAAGGCCACGAGGGCCCGACGTTGATCCACCCGATCGGCCGCCCCGATCCGCTGGATGAGTTCCCGCTCGATGTCCTCCCACGAATTGGCTCGGAACCATGCCCGCCATGCGTCGGCCTGTGTTTTTCGGCGTGTCAATGGCAGGAACGGATCGAAGGGTTCGGCGTGGGCGGTGAGATTCTCTAGGGCCACGGCGGCGGCTTGCGCCACGAGCGGATCGCGGTCCTCCAGGGCGTCAAGCAGGGCGGGCACGCTCTGGCGCGTACCGCAGGTGGCTAAAGCCAGGGCAGCGGCCACACGAACCTCGCGGTTCCCATCGCTGAGCCGCTCCGCCAAAGTCGGGGCCGCGGCTCGGTCCCGAAAAATCGCCAGGCGTTGCGCCGCCGAGATTTTCAAGTTCTTGTCGTTGCCGCTCAGATGCGCAATTTGCAGGGCCACCTCCTGTTTGCCCGTCGCCAAGGGATCGGGATTCTCGGCGAAACGGTTCAAAGAGGCCACTTCCCGGAATCGCTCGAACTGAAGGTCCATCATCCCGGACACACCGGAGTTGTTGCCCCGGAAGCGATGCGTCTGTCCCTCTCCGAGCAGGCGGAGCGGGCGAATTTTCGACGATTGTGCTTGCCGGCCCTCTGCAAATGGGGCCGCGCCGCGGGGATGATGACATCCCAAGCAGGTCCGCTGTTCGCCCGGCCGCACGTAAATCCACGACATTTCGTTAAGTTCCGATCGGCCCTCGGCGTCCACGGCCTGAAGCATGAGCGGAATGTCGGCGGGCACCTCGACCGAAAAGGAACCATCCGGCGCCAATGGCACGGTGCCCAGCTCCATCGTCTCGTGGCCGGCGTGAACGATGTGCGAGTGGGAGGAACGCGTGGTCAGCGGTTTGGCCCCTAAAACACGGATTGCGCGAACCTGCCGCCAGTCGGCCTTTATCTTGGTGGTGAAGCGGACGTTTTGGCAATGAAGGAATCCCGTGGCCTCGGGTACGCCGCCCAACTTGGGGTCCACTTGGTCGGGAATGACCGAGGGCCTCGGTCGCGGACCGAGGAATACTGGCGAGTGGATGGGGCCGTCGGGCGACCGATAGATGGTTACAAGCCGATTGTCGTGCGGTTCCAAGACCGTCAAAACGGTGGACTGTTGTTGCCTCGCCGAAGGATGAAGCACCGTAGCCAAGAGGCGACCGTCGGGCATGGCCGACAAATCACCTAGGCCGCCAGGCAAAGCTTGGTAGGTGTGCTCCGCGCTTCCTGGCGCAGCGATGAAATTGCCCCGCGTGGAGATGAAGGCGACCCTGCCGTCGGGCAGAGGAGCCGGACTGCCATAACCCAACGCACGCAGACGCCAACCGTAATCCGCTCCCACGTCGGCTCCAAACTCGGTATGCCCGCCGGTGCCGTCGGGCCGGATCACGTGGAGTTGCGTTTCCACCTTGGCGCGGTCGAAGAAGTTGTCGGTCCGCACAAATATGATGCGCCCGTCCGCCATCACCTTCGGTTCATTGTCGAAGATCAAGGTGTAGGTGATGGGCCGAATCTGGCTGCCATCCGGGTTCATCACGTATAGTGCCCGCGAAGGCGGATTGTGGTATTCCTCGAACGACCCGATTCGCGTCGAGGCGAACACGATCCTGCCGTCGGGCAATTCGGCGGGATCGATGTCGTGGAAGGGACCGTCGGTAAGTCGTTCAGGCGAGCCGCCTTCGGCCGGAAGCCGATAGATGTGGTAGAAAGGATCTCCATTCCAAGCCATCGAGATATAGATCCATCGACCGTCATGGCTGACGCTCGGCGAGCCGATCGCGCCCTTGCCAGCGTCGAGGAGCAAACGCGGTTTGGCATCGGGTCCTGGTTTGAGGGCATACAGTTTGCGACCGATCTTCACGGGACAAGGCAGATCGAACTCGGTATAGGCTCGGGACCAATCGTTGATGCGAAAGCACACGCCCCAGGCGTCGGCCCGAAACGGGACATAGACACTGCAATCGTCGCCGAGGAAAATCACTTCCTCGGGCCAACGGAAGTTCTCATCCGGTTGGGTCAAGACGAGCGAGGCGTGCATAGACCGGGGGCGGCGTCCTCCCGTCGATCCGCTATAGGACAGCTTGCCCCACGGCGCCATCCCCATCGGACCGACCACCGTGGCAGCGGTCCACTCAGGCCCTTCGACGAATTCGGGATGCGAGTACTGCACGGGATCGCCCTCGGCGGCCGCACGCCATGAGGCGTCGGTGACGATTTCCCGCGGAGGATGATTGGGGAACTCGATCCGCACCGCAGCCACCAAGCCGCGAATCCCGCCGAGGTCCGTGCCCCGAATGCCGATTACGTTTTTGCCCCGCGTCAACCGCGAAGCGAGGTCGAAACGCTCCACCGAACTCCAGACCTCGCCTTCCGCTCCAATGTCGAAGCCTACTTCCGCCCCGTTGACGTAAAGCTCATAGCCATTGTCGGCGGTGATCAGAATACTGGCGGCGCTGGGGGCCTCGTCGAGCTGCACCACCGTGCGAAGCTGGCAGATCTCGTCTTTCGGATCGCTCCAAATCCATGAGGCCTTCTCCAACGACGGAAGCGTCGGGGAACCGCTGGTGCTGGACGGCGCGGAGCCACCTGCCGCTTCCGCGGGGAAGACCGACCCGTCCGACACCGCCCACCATATTCCTGCAAACGCTAGGATACAAAAACCAAAATGGATGTTGCGACGATTTCCACTAACACCAAATAGCATACACTTGCTCCCCTCGGTTCATGCCACCGTAAAGCGAAGTCACGTTAGTTCGCGGCAGCTCTTGTTATAGCCTACCCGCGCGTCGGCATCCAGATTTTTCGCGGGATGGGGTGTGCAAACTTGCGTCCCTGAAAAACACCCCCAGAGGGACCCCTGAAAAACGCTCCCTGAGGTAGTTACCTTGGGTCGCTGACTTCGAGAAGGCGATTTGAAAGTGTTCGCCTCAAGGGCGAATTGCCGGTCTTCGTGCAGTGATGGGGTTGGCGTTGGGCGAGAGGAGGTTGCCAGCGCAAGTGGTCGCCAACGAGTTGTTCAGTGCGGACTCTCGGCGAAGACCTTGACGTCGCGCGGGGTGAGGAACACAGGGCTTCCTTGGACGATGTTGCGGGCCCGGCACACGTCCAGCGGCATTTCGACCCAAAGCGACTCGCCGGACTCGGCCACCAGTTCCAGCCGTGCATTCGGCCCAGCCGAATGCACGCGGCGCACGGTGGCGCGGAAGGCCGGCGCGCCGTTGCGGTGCGACGCGACATGGAAATCGTGCGGCCGCACAAAGACCCGCACCGGTTGAGAGGGCATCGCCGCATGTTCGGGCGAGTCCCAGGCGAGCGTGGCGAAATGCACCTTGCCATTTTCCACCCGACCGTGAAACAGGTTCACCTGTCCAAGGAAGGTCGTCACGAATTCCGTCGCTGGGGAATGAAACACTTCGTCCGGTGTTCCGATCTGTTCGATGCGGCCCTGATTCATGACCACCACGCGGTCGGCCAATTCCAGGGCCTCGTCCTGATCGTGGGTGACGAAGACGCTGGTGACGTGGATCTCGTCGTGCAAACGGCGGAGCCATTGGCGAAGCTCCATGCGGACCTTGGCGTCCAGGGCCCCGAATGGTTCGTCCAGCAAAAGTACCTTAGGTTCGATGGCCAAGGCTCGGGCCAAAGCCACGCGCTGACGCTGGCCGCCGGAAAGCTGGCTCGGATAGCGGTTGGCGAAGGCATCGAGCTGTACAAGCTTCAAGAGCTTTTGCACCCGCTGGCGAATCTCGGATCGGCTTGGCCGCAGGCGTCGCGGTCGCACGCGGAGACCGAAGGCCACGTTTTCCGCCACGGTCATGTGTCGGAACAAAGCGTAGTGTTGGAAGACGAAGCCCACGTGACGGACCTGCGGGTTTCGGCTAGCAACGTCCTCGTCCTCGAAGCGAATGGGACCGCTGCCAGGATCGGGCTTTTCCAAACCGGCCATGATCCGCAAGAGGGTGGTTTTACCCGAACCCGAAGGCCCCAGCAAGGCAATCAGTTCACCCCTGGCCACGCTCAGGCTGACGTTCCGCAAGGCCACGAACTGGCCAAACGTCTTGCTGATGTTTTCTACGACGATGCTCATGGGGGATTCTCCTGACTGCCGGTTCGCGTCGCCATGACGCGGGCGCGAGCAAGCCGCTGCCCGCTCGGCTTGCGCGGCAGGTTCTACCGGGTCGTTGGTCATGGTTTTGCGTCGGTTTCCGCCAATTGTCGAGCGACTTTCCACTCCAGAAGCGACTTGAGGGCCAACGTCGCCAGCGCGAGGGTCGCCAACAGCGAGGCCACGGCGAAGGCCGCCGCCACGTTGTACTCGTTGTAGAGAATCTCCACGTGCAGCGGGATGGTGTTGGTTTGCCCGCGGACGTGCCCGGAAACGACGGACACCGCGCCGAACTCGCCCATCGCCCGACCGTTGCATAAAACGATCCCATACAGTAGCCCCCATTTGATGTTCGGCAGCGTGACCCGCCAAAACGTCTGCCAGCCGCTGGCGCCGAGCAATCGGGCCGCTTCTTCTTCCTCGGTTCCTTGGGCCTTCATGAGCGGGATCAGCTCGCGGGCCACAAAGGGGAATGTGACGAAGACGGTCGCCAGGACCATGCCCGGCACGGCAAAAATCACGCGCACCCCGTGGGCCTCCAACCACGGCCCCAACCAACCCTGACGACCGAACAAAAACACGAAAACCAGCCCGGCTACCACCGGCGAGATGCTGAAGGGCAGGTCGATCAGGGTGATCAGCGCGTTCTTGCCCGCAAACTCGAACTTCGTGATGGCCCAGGCCGCGACCACCCCAAACACCGTATTCAGCGGCACGGCCACGGCAGCCACCAGCAAGGTCAGACGCACGGCCGATTGGGTGTCGGGATCCAATAGCGCGCGGAAGTAGGCCGCGATCCCTTTCTCAAAGGCCTGGAGGAAGACTGCGATCAGGGGAATGACCAGGAACAGCCCGAGAAAAACGATTGCCACCCCGATCAACGCCCATCGGACCACCGGTCGCTCGGCGGTTACCGCCGACGACGCCGAAAAACCGGTCAGCGCAGAGGGGACGCCACCGCCGATCAACATACCTACACTCGGACTCGAATTCTGTTGTTCCACAGCACAGGGACGCAAGTCGCCGACACACGTCCGCCAACGCCCGTTGGGCTCCTGGCGATGCCTGCCGGAAACCGTTTTGTGAACCCTCGCCCTTTCACGACATCGCGTACCGCCGGCTCCACCACTGCAACCCGTTGATCGCCAGCAAAAACAAAAACGACACTCCGAGCATCACCAGGGCGATCGCGCAGGCCCCGACCATGTCGTACTGCTCCAATTTCGTCACAATCAACAAGGGAGCGATCTCGGTCTTCATGGGCATGTTTCCGGAGATGAAAACTACGGAACCGTACTCGCCCAAGCCGCGGGCAAAGGCCAGGGCGAACCCCGTCAAAAGCGCCGGCAGGATCGATGGCAGGATTACCCGCCAAAACGTCTGCCATCGACTGGCCCCAAGGCTAGCGGCTGCTTCTTCGACTTCCGCCTCCAGGTCCGCGATTGCCGGCTGCACGGTGCGAACCACGAAGGGCAAGCCGGTGAAGATCAACGCCACCGTAACGCCTAGGGGGGTGTAAGCGACGGGAATTCCCGCGTTTGCGAACCATTTGCCGATCCACCCGTTCGGCGCGTAGAGGGTTGTGAGCGTGATTCCGGAAACTGCGGTCGGCATGGCGAAGGGGAGATCGACCAAGGCGTCGAGCAAGCGTTTTCCTGGGAACGTGTAGCGGACCAAGACCCAGGCCACGACCAGCCCAAACACCGCGTTGACCAAAGCCCCCGCCAACGACGCCCCGAAACTCAGCCGGTAGGAAGCGACGACACGCGGGTCGGATACTGCCCCCCACAATTGCCCGAGGTCGGCCCGCGCCGCCTTCAGCAAAAGCGCGGTCAGGGGGAGCAGCACCACGACACTGAGATACGAAAGCGTCAACCCCAGCGTCAGACCAAAGCCGGGCAGCACCCCATGTCGTTTTAAAGCCAATCGCATGTTCTCTCCGCGACGCGCCAGGGGGTTCAACAGGACCGAACTCTCTCCTAAGGCTCTGACAGACGCGGCTTAGAAATCGCATCAAACACCCCGCCGTCATCAAAATGTTCGCGCTGGGCCTTCTGCCAGCCACCGAACGCTTCGTCCACCGTGAATAGCTCCAATTTGGGGAATCGCCGAAGCAGTTCTACGGGCACGGCGCTTGCATCGCGGGGACGATAGAAGTGTTGGGCTGCCGCGGCCTGACCGGCTGGGGAGTAAAGATACTGGAGGTAGGCTTCCGCCACCTGGCGGGTTCCCCGCCTATCAACCACCGTATCCACCACCGCCACCGAAGGCTCTGCGAGGATACTTATGGAGGGCACAATGATCTCGATTTGATCCTTGCCCAATTCGTGGACGGCTAGAAACGCCTCGTTTTCCCAAGACAACAAAACATCCCCAATCCCCCGCTGCACAAATGTCATGGTGGCGCCCCGAGCGCCGGAATCCAGTACAGGAACCCTGCGAAACAACTCGGTAAGGAACTGCCGGGCCTTGAGCTGGGCATTGGCCACATCTTCGGCGGGCTTAGGCTCGCGCAGCTTTTTCAGATCGCCCAGTTCCCGCTTCAATACGTATCCCCAGGCCGCCAGGTAGTTCCATCGTGCTCCGCCCGAGCTTTTCGGATTGGGGGTGATGACCGCGACATCCGGTTTGACCAGGTCGCCCCAATCCTTGATCCCTTTCGGGTTGCCCTTGCGAACTAGAAAGACGATGGTCGACGTGTACGGAGCGCTGTTGTGAGGGAAGCGATGCTGCCAATCCGGGGCGATCAAACCGCTATGGAGCGCAATGGAATCGATGTCGTAGGCCAAGGCCAAGGTTACCACGTCGGCCTCCAGCCCGTCGATCACCGCCCGGGCCTGTTTGCCCGACCCCCCGTGCGACATCCGTATCGACACCTCTTGTCCGGTGGTAGCCCGCCAGTGGGCGGAGAATTGGCGGTTGACCTCTGCATAAAGTTCTCGGGTAGGATCGTAGGAGACATTCAGTAACGAGAGTGCTTTAGTTCCACGAGGGTCCGTCGCCACACTGTTCGAACGGTCGCACCCAGTCAAGACACTCGAAACAATCAGAACACCCAGCACAAGGCCAAGAGAGAAACGCAAAATGACAACCGACGATGGCGACGGGGAGTTCATGGAACGTTTTCTCAGGTGTTCGACGCGGGGGGCGGTGGAACCCTGTTGGATCAGGCGGAGCGCCGCCCGACGTTCTCTGGAACTGTCAGCGCGGGCTGCCGTATGCTCGGGTTCGTTGCTGGCGAGTCGAGCAAACGTCGTGCCTTGTCCCGCGTTTTCCCTTGCGATCGACGTAACTATCGAAAATTAAAGTGTTTAGAAAGACGAAAAAAACACCGACGATCATGCCGTGAAATATCCTGGTTCACAGCCGTGAAATATGATAGAATTAGCATCAAATTTGCTGGGAGATAGGTTCTTGGGTTCCCATCGTACTCTCCTTCTCCATGTTTGGCGCGAGGTTTCTAGGCACCTAGAAATCGCGGAATCGACGGCGACGATCGCCGCCTTGCTTGAGCCCCAGCTCCCGATCCGCCAAGTTCTCGTCCGGCGTTTCGACTGGGAAAGGGAAGTCGTAGAAACGGTGGCCGCCGGGATGAAGAATTCGGGGTCGTGGGGCGGTGAGGTCAAGTCGAAGTGCTCAATGACTCATAAGCAAGCCATCCGGGCCTGGTCGAAACAAGGCCGTTTGCTTCAATTCGGCCGCTTCTCCCCCTTGCCCGACTCCCAGGCAGAATCCATCGCGGCTGAGGTGGTTTTCCCCCCGGGAATAAGTGGCGAGGCAATTGCAGGTCCGCTGGGAGAGTCGGGAAATCCTTGTGGGGCCTTGGTGTTGGTGGCTGCCGACGGTGCTGGGTTTGAATCCTCCCAACTCGAGTTGGTTAATCTGCTGCTGGAACCTTTCTCGGCGGCTATGGAGAACGACCAGCGCCTCCGCGAATTGGCGGCGTTGCGTGAGGCGGCCGAGGCGGATAAACGCTCGCTGCTGAACCGGCTCGGCCGCAAGGCCTTGGCCGATACGGTCGTGGGTGCGGATTCGGGCCTGCGGCTGGTCATGGAACGCGTGGACCTGGTGGCCCGATCCGACGTGCCCGTGCTGATCGTCGGTGAGACCGGTACCGGAAAGGAGCTGGTGGCGCGATTGATCCACAATCGTTCGTCGAGGGCCTCGGGACCGTTCATTCGAGTCAACTGCGGGGCGATCCCGCCCGAGCTGATCGACTCGCAATTATTCGGCCACGAGCGGGGCGCGTTTACTGGGGCGGTCGAGAGACGGCAGGGGTGGTTTGAACGGGCCGATGGCGGCACGCTGCTGTTGGACGAATTGGGCGAACTCCCGTTGGCCGCTCAGGTGAGGCTGCTGCGGATCCTTCAGGACGGCTGGTTGGAGCGGGTTGGCGGACACCACCCGATCCACGTCGACGTGCGGATCGTGGCCGCCACGCACCGCGATCTGGCCGCGATGGTGGCCACAGGCAAGTTCCGCGAGGACCTCTGGTACCGTGTCGCCGTGTTTCCAATCCATTTGCCGCCGCTCCGCGAGCGCCGACAAGACATACCCGCCCTGGCCGCCCACTTCGCAGAAAAAGCCGCCACCCGATTCGGTTTGGCCCTGGCCATGCCCTCCGCCCAGGATATCGCGCTGCTCCAAAGCTATCCTTGGCCGGGCAACATCCGCGAGTTGGCGGCCGTGATCGACCGGGCTGCCATCCTGGGAAACGGGACTCGGCTGGAGGTGGCAACCGCCTTGGGGGTGGGAAAAATCCGTCCCCATCTCGGCACCGATGATTCTCCCCCAGAGTCTCGCGGAACCAAGTCTCACTCGAGCTTTCTCCCCCTCGACCAGGCCATGAAGCAACACATCGAGGCGGCGCTCGCCGCTACCCGGGGCCGTATTGAGGGACCATTCGGGGCCGCGCAACTGCTCCGCATCAACCCGCATACCCTTCGGGCGCGGATGCGGAAGCTGGGGATCGACTGGAAACGGTTCCGCGAACCAGGTGGTCACGAAAAGCGGTGATGACGAACACCAAAAAAGAAATGGTGTTGGCTATAAGGAACGAGTTCGAACGGGTCCCAAGAAATCGGTACCGATCCAACGTTTCTACTCCCTCGGCCCCGATTTAGAGCCTATCCCAAAAAGTTCCCTCCCCCCGTGGGAGAGGGTTGGGTGAAGGCCCAAGATCTTTGCAGACGACGGGAAAATACGCCTGCCTCGTAGTTGCCCTCACTCCCAACCCCTCTCCCGCGAGAGGGAAAGGGGAGGTTGCGGGATAAGCTCTCAATACCCCACCTAGGTAGGGAAGCGTAAACTGTTTTTGAAAGCCAAAGGACGCTGCTTCCGCAGTAATTATTTCCCTCTCCAATTAAATATCCCTGCGCCTCAGACCCGGGTTGTGAGGTAAGTTTGGTAGAACCCAGAGGTTGGCAAAGGGCGGATCGGCTGTAAACCGGCTGCCTCCCTTGGGGGGAATTTAGGGTGGTATGGAGTGCCCCGTGGAATCTATCGTCAACGCGGCGGTGTACGGTCTGACTGCGGCGGTCCTCGGGGCAGCCGTGGCCTGTTGCCTGTGCTGGATTATTTTCGGGCGCGCCGCTGTGGTGAGAAACCACGTGGAAGCGCAGCGAGCCGCGGAGGTCCTGGTTCGCTTGCAGGAGCTTGCCGCGCGGCTGGCGAAGGACGTTGGCGAGCACAACAACCAGATCGCCGAAGTCAATGAGGAGCTGATTGCCTCTCAAGAGAGTAATCCCGGCGGGGTTGTCGACCTTGTTGCCCGACTTGTAGAAATCAACCATCGCATGTGTGATAGGCTGGCCGCGACGGAGGAGAAGCTCCGGGAACAGGCCGAAGAAATCGAGGCCCACGCGGCCGAGGCCCGGACCGACTCCCTGACGTTGTTGGCCAATCGCCGTGCCTTGGACGATGAGTTGGCGCGGCGTTTCTCGGAGTTCCGCCGCCAGGGCCGAGTGTTTTCGCTGGTCTTAGTCGACTTGGATCATTTCAAACGCATCAATGACGTTTACGGCCATCAGGTCGGCGACAATGTGCTCCGCGACGTCGCTCGATTGCTCCGCCGGAGGTTTCGCGACATGGACATCGTGGCGCGGTACGGCGGCGAGGAGTTTGTGGTGATCTTGCCCGGAACGGACCTGAAGGCGGCGTGCGAGGCCGCCTTGCGGGCTCAAATCGCCTTGGAACAAACGCGATTCCACTACGGGGGAAAAGAAATTTGCCTCACGGCCAGTTTTGGAATCGCCGCGGCGCAAATCCCCGAAGATAGCGCGGACCTGATTGCCCGGGCGGACCAAGCTCTGTATGCCGCCAAAGAGGGCGGACGGAATGCTGTGTTCGCTCATGACGGACGCGTGATCTTCCGCATCAGTCCAGAGAAAAACAAAGATGCGATGTCGCTTGAGGGAGCTGCTCAGGAAATCGCTGCGGGGTCCGAAAAGCCCGCTGACGACTCAGCCATCAGAA
>CALFBP010000031.1 GCA_937951625.1 uncultured Thermoguttaceae bacterium | reverse complement strand
CCATCTCCGAGTTGGGAGATGGGAGATGGGAGATGGGAGTTGGGAGTTGGGAGTTGGGAGTTGGGGGAGGGGAGTTGGGGGAGGGGTGCTCGGGAATCGGTTTGTCGCGGGCACCTGCGGACCACGGAACACGTTCACACGCCGTCATTTCATGAGTCCCATGGCTCTCATCAACATCTGAATGTCGTCCCACACTTGGCGTTTGCTGGCGGGGTAGCGAAGCACATAGGCCGGGTGATAGGTACACAGGACTTTGATTCCACGGAAATCGTGGAAGCGGCCGCGAAGCTGGCCAATCGGAACGGTCGTGCCCAGCAGATTCTGCGAAGCCACCGCCCCGAGACAGCAGATGAATTCGGGCTTCAAAATCGCCAATTGCCCATCGAGGAACTCGCGGCAGTTGGCGGCTTCTTCGGGCGACGGGGTTCGGTTGCCCGGCGGGCGGCACTTGATCGTGTTGAGGATATATACGTCTTCGCGGCGAATCTTCATTCCTTTGGTGATGATGTCCGTCAACAGTTGCCCTGCCCGACCCACGAACGGCTCGCCCTTGAGGTCTTCGTCCGCCCCGGGCGCCTCGCCCATGAACACCAGCCGAGCCAAGGGATTGCCGACACCGAAAACGGTCTGGGTGCGGGTTCGGGCAAGCTCAACGCAGCGGCGGCACGCCGCCACCTTTTGCGCCAAGGCGTTCAACGCCGCGGTCCGTGCCGCAGCCATCTCCTGAGGGCTAGTTGAGGCATCCGCTTCAAGCAACTCTTGGGCGACGCTGAGTTCGGCGGCGTGACACTGTGCCGCGATGGGTGTTGCATTCGCGGCGCCAAGCGCCGAAAGGGAGGTAGACGCGACGGCAGCAACGAACCGGCCGTCTGTCCCAGTCCGTCGCCTGGGGATATGCGTCACACCAGCCTGGAGTAGGCTTTTCAGTTTCCGCTCCAAGGCCCGAGGTTGGATGTTGCCGGCCGAGTGCCTTAATTCCATCGTCCCCTCTGACGACTGGTTCGCCGTGCATGCTCCGCTTGTTGCATCTTAGTGGTTCGACTAGGCGATGCCAACCGGGGCTGGCAACCGCTAGTTTGGTTCTTTCAGCTCGGGGAACGACGACAAAACGCCCTAGGTTGTAATTGTCCCGGGGAGATTGGCAAGTATGATGTAGGTAATGGTCAGCGAAGGTTGCCTGCGGCGACCTTAGGAGTGTTGGGGCTGAAGCTTCGCTCTCGCCAAAGGTTGTGACATGGGGGTCCCCCAAATTGCGATCGTGGGTCGACCGAACGTCGGCAAATCCAGCCTGTTCAACTGGCTGGCGGGACGGCGTTTGGCGATTGTCGACCCAACGGCGGGGGTCACGCGGGACCGGGTGACCTACCTGTTGCAGTTCGGCGACCGCTACGCGGAGTTGGTCGACACGGGTGGGATGGGGATCAAGGA
Source organism: uncultured Thermoguttaceae bacterium (assembly GCA_937951625.1). Lineage (GTDB taxonomy): Bacteria > Planctomycetota > Planctomycetia > Pirellulales > Thermoguttaceae > CALFBP01. Next base: position 18,174 of record CALFBP010000031.1, on the reverse strand, counting down.
CCCCGACGACCTGACCGAGCACATCGAGGAACAGATCGAAAACGCCATCGACTCCGCGGCGTTGATTCTCTTCGTGACCGACGCGCGGGACGGTCTAGTTCCGCTCGATGAGGAAGTATCGCGGCGGCTCCGCCCCCTCACCGTACCGATCATCTGCGTGGCCAACAAGGCCGACACCCCCAGCCTGGACGATCAGGCCGAAGAGTTCCATTGCTTCGGCTATAAGCTGGTTCGGACAAGCGTCCATCAGAACCGCGGCAAGTTGGAATTGCTGGCGGCGATTCGCGAACTCTTGCCGCCCGCCGGGGCCGAGATGGCGCCGGGCGAGCCGGTGATGAAGCTGGCCATCGTGGGGCGGCGCAACACGGGCAAGAGCACGTTCGTCAACACGCTTTGCCAGGCCGAAAGGATGATCGTCAGCGAGGTGCCCGGCACGACCCGCGACAGCGTCGACGTCCGCTTCGAACTCGATGGCGAGGCCTTTCTGGCCATCGACACGCCCGGCTTTCGACGCACGAAAAGCATTGTCAGCAACATCGATTTTTACGGCGTCCACCGCGGCAAGCGAAGCATCCGCCGCGCCGACGTGGTGCTCTTGTTCTTCGACGCCAACGAGCGGATCAGCAAGGTCGACAAGCAACTCTGCGACTACATCGCCGAGCAGTTCAAACCGTGCATCTTCGTCGTGAACAAGTGGGACCTGGTCCGCGACCATGTTTCCGCCGATCGTTGGGTGGCATACCTCCGCGATACCTTCCGCTCTTTGCCCTATGTGCCGATCGCGTTCATCGTGGGGCAGACGGGCCAGAACGTGAAGGCCCTCTTAGAGCATGCGAGGAAGCTCTTCGAGCAGTCCCGCCAGCGGGTGAGCACGGCGAAAGTGAATCGGGTGGTCCACGCGGCGCTGGAAAGAAATCCACCGCCTATTTCCGGCCGCAAGCAGCCGAAAATCTATTACGCCGCACAAGTCGCCGTGCAGCCGCCTACCATCGTCTTGTTGTGCAATAGCCCGAAAGCGATCTCCCAACCTTATCAGCGGTATCTGTTGGGAGTGATGCGGGACGAGCTTCCCTTTTCCGAAGTGCCGATCAAGCTCTACCTCCGCCGCCGTGTGAGTGGCGAGCCGACCGGGGAGGTCCGGGACGAGTCGTGGAGAGGGGAAGAGTGAAGTAGTCGCTTGGGGTGCGGCGCTACGTGAACGACGGGCCGCGGAGGACAGGCGCTACCCTACCGCCTCGGCGATTCTGCTCCCTTCTTTTGTCCGCTTGCGACGGTCTTTCAAAAGGCCCCCTCGCTGCCCGAATAGGCGGCGAATTCCTCGTGGACGTGGGCCGCCAGCGACTCGAAGCGGGTGTATTCCTCGAACCAGCGGAGCTTGATGTCCCCGGTGGGACCATTGCGCTGCTTCGCCACGATGAGGTCAGCCTTGCCCACCACGTCCCGCTCTTGGGCCTCTTCGCGCGTCAGGCCGTATTCCTCGCGGTGGACGAACATGACCACGTCGGCGTCCTGCTCGATGGCCCCCGATTCGCGGAGGTGGCTCAACTTCGGCCGGTTGCTACCGCCGGCCTCGGCCTGACGATTGAGCTGGGCCAAGCAAAGGACGGGTACGTTGAGTTTTCGGGCGAGATGTTTCAGTTGGCGGGCGATGCGGGCGACCTGTTCTTGGCGGGGGTCCCGAGGGTTGTCCGGCTCGATGAGCTGAAGGTAGTCGATCACGACGAGCCCTAGCTTGGCCTTGCGTTTCAAACGGCGGGCGGCCGCGGCGATTTCCGTCACCGTGCGGCTGGGCGTGTCGTCGATAAACAAGGGCGCCTTGCTCAATTCTCCCGCCACCTTGACCAGCTTTTTGCGATCCTCCTTGGAGAGGAAGCCACTGCGGAATTTCCTGCCGTCGATGCGACCCCGCGAACAGAGCATCCGTTGGGCCAATTCGAGGCGGGACATCTCCAGGCTCACGAAGAGCGTGGTCACGTTGGCCTCCATGGCCGCGTGCTCGGCGATGTTGGTCGCCAGGGCCGTCTTGCCCATGCTCGGCCGAGCGGCCAAGATGATCAACTCGGAGTCGTGCAGCCCGCCCGTTAAATTGTCCAAATCCCCGAATCCCGAGGGAATCCCCGTGGCCTCGCCCTTTACCCGACGATCGATCTGCGCAAAGGCCGCCACGAGCACGTCGTGCATGCTGACGATCTGGTCCTCGCCCCGCTCGTCGTTGAGGGCGAAGACGCGTTCCTCGGCCGCGTTCAACAGTTCGCGGGAGGGGCGGGTGGGGTCGTAGGCGTCGCGGAGGATCTCCGTCGTGGCGTGGATCAAGGAACGCAGGATCGCCTTGTCCCGAACGATTTCCGCGTAATGCACGGCGTGGGCAGCCACCGCCACGGAATGAAAGATCTCGAACAGGTAGGCGTCGCCGCCGATCGCCTCGAAATCGCCCGCCGACTTCAGCCGCTCCACCAACAAGGTGGTGTCGATTCGTTTGCCCTCGTCGTGCATCGCCACCATGTGGCGGAAAATCCTGGCGTTCGCGTCGGCGTAGAAATCCTCGGGACGAAGCACGAGGACCACGTCGTCGCACATGGGCGGGTCCAAAAGGATACTGCCCAGCACGGCCTTCTCCGCCTCGAGGCTGTGCGGAGGGAGCCTGTCGAGGATTTCCGACGTGACCTTCGCGGGGGTCGCGCGATTCGCGGCGTCTTTGCGCGGCTCGTTGCTCACTTCTTGGTTTCAGCCTGCGGCTGCTCCCCTACCGTGGGGACGACCCAAACCTTCAACTCGGCTTCGATCTCCTGGCCGAGATGGATTTTCACGGTATAAAGTCCCAACTCTTTCAAGGGCCCCTGCAAGCGGACTTGATCGTTGGAAATCGTGATGTTGCTGGCCTTCAGCGCGGCGACAATCTCGGCCGGCCCGACGGATCCATACAAATGCCCCTCCTCGTTGGCGTTGGCCTCGATCGTCACGCTTTGCCGCGATAGTGTGTCGGCCAGGGCCTTGAGGCTGGCCAGCCGCTTGGCCTGGAGCTCCAGCAAGCGGGCCTTATGCTTTTCCACCATGCGTTGGTGATGGGGCGTGGCCAGGGTGGCGAGTCCTTGCGGGATCAAATAGTTGACGGCGTAGCCGCGCTTCACCTCGACCACGTCGCCTTGCTTGCCGAGGTGCTCCACCGATTGCACAAGCAAAAGCTGGATTCCCCCGTGCGGCCCACGCGGCAGCCGTTTTTGCCACGATCGAACACGCTTCTTGGGGGCAGGAGGAGTGGATTTGGAATCGGCCATAAGTCGGATCACCTCACATCGGAACTCTCAAAGTAATTTTTTTCGATAGAATGCATCGCCTTCGGGGTGGCGCGATCACGCCGTTCAGAACGGGATGTCGTCGCCCGGCGGGACCTCCGGAGGCGGAGCGTCGTAGTCCTCGGCGACGGGACGTTGGGCTTCGCGCCGCGGCGCAGCGCGGTTGGCGCCTTCGGTGGCCGGTCCTCCCTGGCGACTTCCCAATAACTGCATCCTCTGCCCCACCACGCACAACTTCGAGCGTTTCTGGCCGTCGGGCGACTGCCACGTGTCCAATTTCAATCGTCCCTCGATGAGCACCGGCGACCCCTTGCTCAGGTATTCGCTGGCGACTTGCGCCGTCCGGTCCCACAGCGTGACGTCCACAAACACCGGCTCGTCCACCCATTCGCCTTCCGCATTTTTGGTCCGCTCATTGACAGCGAGGCCCAAGTTGCAGACGGCGAGACCCGACTGGGTGTAACGGATTTCCGGGTCGCGAGTGAGATTCCCCACGAGGATGACGCGATTAAAACTCGCCATGGTGCGTTCTCCCGAGCTGGTCGATGAAAAACCGTCCGCTCCTTCAAGGCCGTGTAAAGCAGACTCTGCGCCCCTGGATGAAGTCGTCTACTCGTCGGATTCGGCGAGCGATCGCAGCCGGGCAGGTCCGCCCACGGGAAGTTCCTCCTCGAGTTCGTCTGCCTCGGCCTCACGCTGACGGGCCTCGGCTGCCCGACGCTCTGCGCCCAAGGCTGCGGGCCCGGCCAAGGCATGGGCCACCAGGGTATCGACGATTCGCGGGTCCACGCGCACGAAGAGGAAACGCAAGATGGTCTCGCTCAAGCTGAATTTCTGCCGGAGCGTGGCCACCTTTTCCCCATCGATGCGGAAGTACACCAACCAGTACACACCCTTACGCTGTCCTTTGATCGGATACGCCAAGCGGCGCTCTTCCCAAAGTCGGCTGACGAGGATCTCTCCCCCCTCGTCTTTGATGACTTTGGTAAGATAACTGGAGATTCCCTCAGGATCGCGCGCGTAGCGTCCCGCATCCAGAATAAACATGCCGTCATAGACGTTGACTGCCAAGCCTTCTCTCCTCGTGTGATGCGTGGGGTGGTCTTACGGTTCCTGCAATCGTCCCTTGTTGTTTCCAATGTCTGACAAACCTGAAGCAGCGCCGCTGGCAAGGGCGTTCTGGTTTCCTCGATCCATCGCGGTTCGACGTCTGTCGTCGGTCCAATATCAATTGTATCGATTCATGCAGTATGCGATGCCGTAGCGAACCCAATCCGCCGAGGCATCCGCTGCTCGTGTCACGGCCCGTTCGATTTCCGGCAACTCTTCGGTGGTGAATCTTGCCAGCACGAAATCGGCGGCGTCCCAGCCTTCCGGCGGCGCGCCGATGCCGATTCTCAATCGGTGAAACTGTTCACTCCCCAAGTTCTCGGCGATATCCGCCAGCCCCTTATGGCCGCCCGACGATCCACACGCCCTCAAGCGAATCTTGCCCAAAGGCAGGTTCAGATCGTCGCAAATTACCAAGACGTCTTCATCGGCCAAGCCGTAGAAATTCCTCGCCTCGCGGACGCTCGAACCACTGCGATTCATGTAGGTCGTCGGGCTCAAGAGCAACACCTTTTGGCCGGCCAGTTCGCCGTCGGCCAACTCCCCATGGAATTTGAGCTTGGGAGGCCCCACGCCCAAGCGCTTCGCCAACTCGGCCAGGACCGCGTAGCCCAAATTATGCCGCGTGTTTTCGAACTTGCGGCCGGGATTGCCCAAACCGACGATCAGCTTCATCGACCCGGCTATTCCTCCTCCTCTTCTTCCTCCTCCTTCTTCCTACCAATGACTTCCGGTTCACCCTCCGCTGGGGCGGTCGGCGCTTCCTCGACCATCTCGACCGGCTCGCTGCACTCGACCACAACGGTCTCCGGATCGGCTAACGCCACGATCCCCGCTGGAAGCTCCAACTGCGCCACGGTGATCGCTTGACCCAATTGCAATTGGTTGACGCTGACGTGCAACTTATCCGGGATAGCCGTGGCTTCGCACTCGATTTCGAGTTCGTGGACGAGTTGCTTGATTACCCCGCCCGCCTTCAGTCCCGGCGCCTCGCCGCGGATTTCCACGGGAACGCGAACTTCCACTTTTTCGTGTTCAGAAATTCGCATGAAATCCACGTGCAAGACATGCGTGCCCCAGGTATCCCACTGAATCTCCCGGATAAACGCCTGTTCGTCCACCGCCCCCGTCAGCCTGACCAATCGCGTCCCGTGGCGGACTGCCGCCTCGAACTGCTCGGCCGACAAAGTCAAGCTGATCGCCTCTTGTCCATGTCCGTAAAGGACCGCGGGAAGCTTGCCTAAGCGCCGATTTCGCCGGGCATGGCGCTTGCCGCGGGTGTCGCGAAGCTCTACGTTCAGTTGTTCCGACATTCGATCGACTCTCGCGCTCCCAATGTGTTGCATGGGCTCGGTCGAGCCCCGCCGTTGCTCTCCTGACTCACCCGCTACAGCCGCTTCGCCAACCCCTGCCGCACCATGTCAGCGAATTGCTGCGCGGACGCGAAACCCTTTATTTTCTTGGAAGCCGCGCGAATTTCAACCCCAACCGGGACAGATTCCCAACGGTTCTTCCTCCAGTACCCAATTTTGCAGGGCCATGCTCCGTCGCGGCCGAATTGCGTTCCGTTTATTTCCCAATTACGGGAACAGTTTGCTGACCGATTCATTGCGATGAATTCGCTTGACGGCCTCCCCCAATAAAGGGGCTACGCTAAGGATTTTCAAGTTCGGTAGGCTCCGCTCCGGGGTCATTGGAATGGTGTCGGTGATGATGACTTGTTTGGCCGGAACCTTGGAAAGGCGTTCCTTAGCGGGTCCACAGAATATACCATGAGTGGCAGCAATGTAAATCTCCTTAGCCCCGGCTTCTGCGACCATTTGGGCCGCCCCGCAAATCGAGCTGCCCGTGCTGATCATGTCATCGAAGATCAGGGCAATTTTCCCATCAATGGGGGCGCCGATGAGATTTGCCTGTCTCGTCACGCCTCCAAGTCGCCGCTTATCCACAATCGCCAACTTCCCACCCAAATGGGGAACATACTTTAGAACACGCTTAATGGCCCCCTCATCAGGACTTACGACGACGCACTCGGATTCGTCGAGACCTAGGCTCTTGATGTACTGGTAGATGACAGGTGCCGCGAAGAGATGATCGACGGGAATATCAAAGAACCCTTGGATTTGATGGGCGTGCAAATCCATGGCCAAGAGCCGGTTGGCCCCTGCCCGGGTAATAAGGTTGGCAACCAGTTTGGCGGTAATCGGCACGCGACCTTCATCCTTACGGTCCTGCCGCGCGTAGCCATAATAGGGAGTGACTGCCGTGATGCGTTCCGCGCTGGCGCGTTTGAAACTATCGATCAAGATCAGCAGTTCCATCAAATGTTCGTTTACCGGCGTGCAGGTAGGTTGAACGATAAACACGTCGCGTCCCCGCACGTCTTCCTCGATCTTGCAGGAAATCTCGCCGTCGGGGAAGTTTCCGATCATCAAGCGGCCGAGCGGCAAGTCCAAATACTCGCACATCCGCTTCGCCAATTCGGGGTTGGCCCGACCGGTGAATATCTTCAGATCGTTCATGCGGCATCGCTCCCATTTCGGGGCATCCATCATGGCAATAAAAACAAAAAACAGCAAGGACCAGAACCCCCGTTTGGATAGCAGAGCGTCCAGCATTATCGTGCAAGGATAATTGGCCCTTGACCTGTCGGATACAATCCAAAACTTCTGTCGTCGTTTGGCTTGTCCGAGTGCAAACGACGTTCGCTGCGCATCGCGCAAGTATCAGTCCCTCACCAGGAGAGCCACGCAGTGCTTTCGCGAGACATTAAGAAGGCCCGGGAAGCCTACCAGCGGGGGGATCGTGAGGCCTCCGTCGTCGCCCACCAGGGAAAGATCGCGGCTGGGGAGTCGCACCAGCATGGGGCTGGGCAGTACATCAAGAGTGCGGTTTACGGGGGGCTGGACGGCACCGTAACCACGTTTGCCGTGGTGGCCGGGGTGGCGGGGGCCTCGCTCAGTTCAGGCATCGTCCTGATCCTCGGCTTCGCTAACTTGATCGCGGACGGCCTCTCCATGGCCATTGGCGACTACCTCAGCACCAAGTCCGAGCAAGAGTTCCACCGCGCCGAGCGTAAACGCGAAGAGTGGGAAGTCGAGCACTACCCCGAAGGCGAGAAACTGGAACTTCTCGAACTCTACATGGCCAAGGGAATACCCGAGGAAGACGCCCGAACCGTCGTCGAGGTTCTCTCCCGGCACAAAAAGGCCTGGGTCGACGTGATGATGGTCGAGGAGTTGGGGATCCTTGGCGACGACGAGTCGCCCTTGAAAAACGCCCTGGTGACTTTCGCCTCCTTTGCCCTGTTCGGTTTGGTGCCGGTGCTGGCCTACGTCCTGGTTGCGATGGCGTCGTTGCCTAAATCTTGGGCCTTTCCCACGGCCTGTGGATTCACGGCGGTCACGTTGTTCGCGCTGGGGGCGCTGAAGGTGAAGATCACGGGCCGGAGTTGGATTGTCTCGGGACTGGAAATGTTGCTGGTAGGCGGGATCGCGGCCGCCGCGGCCTACTTGACCGGCGTGCTCCTGGGCGGCCTGGCTTAACGGTGGCCCTTGCCCTCGCCCGCCCCCAGTCTCTCCGCCCGAGTTCTCCGCCAAGGTGTGTTGCTCACTCCTCAGCGACTTGGGCCATGATCGCCTCGGGAATGTTGAAGTTTGACGACACGTTTTGCACGTCGTCGTGATCGTCCAGGCGATTCATGAGTTTGAGGACTTTTCTGGCGACCTCCGGATCATTGACATCGACGGTGTTTTTCGGCAGACGGCTGATTTCGCTGACGTCGGGCTGGATGCCCGCTTGCTCCAAAGCCTTGGCGACGGCCTCATAGGCCTCGGGAGCGCAGAGGACCTCGAAATTGTCGCCGCTGCGACGGACATCGTCGGCCCCCGCTTCGAGGGCCACTTCCATGAGTCGGTCCTCGTCGGCCTTGTCCGCGGCCACGACGAAAAGTCCTTTTTTCTCGAACATCCAAGCCACGCAGCCCGCTCCGCCGAGCTTGCCGTCGGACATTTCGAAAAGTTTACGGATCTCGGGCGCCGTTCGGTTGCGATTGTCGGTGAGGACGTCGCAGAGCACGGCCACCCCGCCGGGCCCATAGCCCTCGTACAACACCTCTTCGAGCAAGCCGCCTTCCAACTCGCCGGTGCCGCGCTTGATGGCCCGCTGAATGTTCTCCTTCGGCATGCTCACCGCCTTGGCGGCTTCGATAGCGACGCGGAGGCGGACGTTGGCGTCCGGGTCGCCGCCCCCGAGCTTGGCCGCCACGATGATCGCCTTGGAGAGTTTGCTCCACTGCTTGCCGCGCTTGGCGTCGATCAGCGCTTTTTTGTGTTTGATTCCAGCCCAATGAGAATGGCCTGCCATGGTGTGCTTTCCAAATTTGTCTGTTAAAGGATGTTGAGCGTAGTTGTGTTGTGACTTTCAGCTTTTGGTTTCCGTTTAACTTGTTAGTAGGACGTGATCGCCGGTAGGGATCGTTCCGCCGCGGCGTAGCCCGCGGACGCCGCGGCCACCGCGCGACAGCAGGCAGGCGGCGGCGTTCATCGCCATCCGCGGCGGTGGTCATGGGGCGTACGCGGGTTCTCGCTGCACGACGCGCCCATGTTTTCGTGCCCCGTCTTCTCAAGATTCTACATGGAAAATCACATTTCTGCTTTGGTCAAGTCGTCTTTTGGCTTCCACGCGAAGAACATCGGGCTTTGGGCCCTAGCACGGCCTTCGCCCGCAATCCAAGGACTATCGAGGATAGAGAACGTTAAAGCAGTGCATTGGGGCAGGAACTAAGGGCGTTAGGTCCCTTCCCCACCTTGTTTCTTTTATGTTCCGGGCCAGCGTGGCCCGGTAAGCGGCTTTAGAAAGGGCATTGCCTCTCGGGCAGGGAGCGGTTTTTCGACCTCACTTGGCCGAGGAGGACGCCATGAACCAATTTATCCTGAAGTACCAGGGCCATACTAGCGGGATGTTGAGCGCTTTCGATTGCTTGGTGCGGCGCGGGACGATCCGCGCCTTGGCCATGAACGCCGGAATGCTAAGCCTCTTAAGCCGCATGGGCGTGCTGGTGAGGGACTTCCATTCGCGGGGTCAGAGCTTGAACCGTGAATCGCGCCGTCTCCCGGCGAAGATTCGACGAATCACTAATCCCTATTCAAGCGTTGACTCGATGGCTGGGCGCCCCCCTTGCTGGGGAGAGGAATGGCCCTTCACTCCTGCCCGCGGCGAAAGGTGATATGGCGGTTCCAGTGCTCGTCGTCGCGATGCGGGAAGTCGATGCGGACGTGGCAACCGCGGGTTTCCTGCCGGGCCAACGCGGCGTGGATCATCAATCTGGCCACGCAGAGCATGTTTTGAAGTTCCCAGCCGGAGGGTCGGGAAAACTGCTGGGCAAGGACATAGCGGCACCACTGTTCGATATTTTCCTTGGCCTCCGCAAGCCCTTCAGCGTCGCGGCGCACGCCCATGTTGCGCCACATCAAGGCCTTGAGGGCGTTGCGGATGTCGCCGAGGTCCAAGGTCTGGCGAGCCGGTTCGGATCGGGGATTCTCCAGCGGCAGCGCATGGAAATCGTCCTTCGTGGCGAGTGCCGCCCGGCTGGCCCCTTCGCCCGCGTGCGCCCCATAAACCAAGGCCTCCAGCAAACTGTTCGAGGCTAGGCGATTTGCCCCGTGCAGGCCGCTGGAGGTTACCTCGCCGGCGGCCCAAAGCCCTGGCACGGTCGTCCGGCCTTCCAAGTCCACGGTGACGCCGCCCATCATGTAATGGGCGCCGGGCCGGACGGGGATGCGGTCCCGGGTGATGTCGATATTGAATTTGGCGCAGATGGCCGCAATGCCGGGGAATCGGGCGCGAATCCGGTCGGCGTCCAAGTGCGTGAGGGTGAGGTAGACGTTGGGGTGGCGGGTCTTCTCCATTTGGCTGACGATCGCCCAACTGACCACGTCGCGGGGGGCGAGTTCGCCCCGGGGATCGTAATCGGGCATGAAGCGGTGGCCGAAGCGATCGATCAGGTGGGCCCCCTCGCCGCGCATCGCCTCGGTGATCAAGTCGCGGCTGGAACCGGCGATGTAGAGCACGGTGGGATGGAACTGCATAAACTCCATGTCCCGCAATTCAGCGCCAGCCCGATAGGCCAAGGCCATGCCGTCGCCGGTGGCCACATCCGGATTGGTCGTCTCGCGGTAAACCTGTCCTGCGCCGCCTGTGGCCAAAATCGTCTGCTTGGCCCAAATAAACGTCTTCCCGTGTTGACGGTTCCAAACCAGGGCCCCGCGGCATCCCTCATCATCGGTCAAGAGGTCGACGGTGAAGGTGTATTCCCAAATGTCGACATTGGGCGCGGCGCGGACCCGCTCGACCACCGCGCGGATTACTTCTTTGCCCGTAGCGTCGCCCAGGGCATGGGCGATGCGGTCATGCCCGTGCCCGCCCTCGCGCGACAGAGCAAGCCCCTTTTCCGATCGATCGAATCGCGTGCCCCACTCAATCAATTCATGGATGCGCAACGGGGCCTCGCGCACCACGTGCTCGACCACGGCGCGGTCGCACAACGGCCCGCCCGCCTCGAGCGTGTCGGCCACATGGTCCTCGAAGCGATCCTCCGAGTCGAGGACCGCCGCGATGCCTCCCTGGGCATACGCGCTATTGGATTGCTGGAGGGAATCCTTGGTCACCACGAGCGTCGCCAACTTGGGATCGACCGCCAGTGCGGCCCGAAGTCCCGCCAGACCTCCTCCGATGACGAGAACGTCCGTGAAAAAATGGGGAACCTTTTTCGGATGGAAAGCGGCAAGATAGCGGGGGATCCAAAAAGCCATGGTAGGTGGGAAGAATCAACAGGACAGGATCTTTGAAGCATAAACGATCAGGCGAGGCCCGGCAAGCCGGGAGGGGAAACGACACAGCAACAACACGGCGAACGTGACACGATGAATCGAGTGCGACGCTCGCCTGCCACGGCTTGCCAACTCAGCCGTGTTTCTCTTCACGGAGCCTACCTCCTGCCCCATGAGCCGGAAACGGCGTCCCCACCCGACTCGTCCGGCACCACTGACGGAAATCGCGAAATTCGCTACTCCTTGTTTCCCGCCACGCCTTCGGTGTAAGCCTTGAAATAGTCCCTCCATTCCACGGGCGGCGGGATGCGGCCAGAGTCTTGGAGTTGTTGCAGGTTGTCCGCCGGAGTCTTGGCCTTTTGCACCTCGCTTCGCGTAGGCCGAAGCCCCAGGCTTTTCAGGGCCTTGTCCAACTCGCGTTTGGCCGCCTCGCCCTGAGGACCGGGCTGGTTCGCCGCCTGCAACATCTGCTTCCATTGCCGCAAGAAGTTTTCCGCGTAAGCCCGATCCCAACCTAAACGCTCGAGCAATTCCGACCGATCCTTGTCTAGTTGATCGGCCAGGTGTTCCAAGGCCAAGGTGGTTTGTTTTCGGGCATATTCGAGATTGGGATCATCGGGCGGGGGCAGGGGTGGCGCGGCGGGCGGTTCGCCCGTGGTCGCCTCGCCAGGCTCGCCGCCGCCTTCCGTGGGATTGCCCAAGGTCGAACCGCCTTTCTGGCTCGGATTCTTGCCGGCAGGGGCCTCCTGTTGCGGCGGGCCACTTTTGGCCCCCTCGGCCTTTTGGCGCGACGGATCACCGGGCGGCGGGCGTTTTCCAACCTCAGCGCCGGCCGAAGTTTTCCCGGAACCCTCTCCTCGGCCTTGCCCCTGTTCGGCTGATTTGCCCGAGGCCTGTTCCGACATGGACTGCTCGCCTGGCTTGTTGCCGACTTCGCCCTCGCCCTTTTCCTGGGCACCCTCTTTGCCTTGGTCCGCGGGAGTTTGGCTGCCGGGCGTGCCCTGGCCCGACTGCTTCGACTGCTGACCACCGCCAGTCTTGCCGTCGGCCGAGCGGTCGCCTTCGCTATCGCTTTTGGCAGTGGATGGCTTGGGGCTGATGCTCGGCGAAGGCGCCTCGTCGCCGCCCTTCGAGGCGTCCTTACGCTGACCGTCTCCCGCGTCTTGGCGATTCGCCGCTGGGTTGGATGATTCTGACGGCATGGGCGACTTGCCGTCCTCCGTGCGGTCGGCCCCAGGGGCCTCAGGCCGCGACGCTGAATCCGATCCCTGCGGGGCCTGCGGCTGGGAAGCGTCTGAAGAGGTCTCGTCTCGCTTGCCGCCTCTGCGGGAATCGCCCGATTGCCCCTGCTCCGTTGAACGAGGGCCGCCTTTCGATTCTTCGTTCCCCTTGCTGGGCGGCGTCTTGGCGCCCGATTTCGCCTGAGGATCGGTTTGTCCCGCCTTGGGCTCGGCATCCGATCCTTGATTCATCGCGCCCTGCCCGACTTGATCCTCCTTGGCGCCTTTGTCGCTTTTGTCGCCGCTAGCATCGCTTCCGGCCTTGCCCTGCTCGTCGGGTTTTTCAGATTCTGGCCCCTCGGGCGGATGGTCTTGATTGCGGGGCGTCTTCGCGGTCTTGTCGCCCTGAGGACCATTCTTCGCTGTCTCGCCCCGGGCGGAAGCGTCTTCAGATTTTCTGGATTGGCCGTCGGGTTTTTCGGCAGGAGCCGTGGCCTTTTTCTCACCCGCTCCGCCCGACGGCGACCGATCGCCCTTCGCCGCCTGGATGCCTTCCTGGGTGGCTTGGGCGTTTTGACGGTCCGTCGGCTGATCCTCGCTACCCGCCTCGCTGCCCGAAGGTTTTGGTTGCGCGGCCTTCGGGGAAGATTGGCCTTTCCGCGTGTTGGGCTCGGACCGGGCGTCGGAGGACTCTTGGCCCGAGGGCGGCTGACCGTCCGGCGGCTTGTCCTCCTCACCCTTCTTCGGTCGAGCCGCCGATTGGGGGCCCTCGGCCTCTTGCTGACCCGAGGAGGGCTTCTCATTCGCAGCTCGAGCCGCCTCGGGCTGTTGATCGCTGGGCATTTGACTGGAGTCGGACTGATTCCCTTGGGCGGCGGATCGGGCCTGGGATTGTTGTCGCCGTTGATCTTCGAGGATTCGCTCGAAGGCCTCGCCGGGATTGGTGTCGCCGTCGATGGGAGCGGGCTGCTGATCCTGTTGCCGGTCCGCGGATTCCGTTGTCCTGCCCTGGGCGCCGCTTGGTGCGCCGCGGCCCTGCGAGTTAGCACCTTGAGAGTTGGCGCTCTCCGCGCTGTCCGCGTTGCTCATCTCGTCCGCGTCGGAGGGCTTGGAAGACTGGGCAACTTTGGATTGGTCGTCGGTTTTGCCAGTCTTGCCCTCCGCCTTGCCGCCAACGTTGCCGCCGGATTTCGGTTGCCCTGGCCCTGGCTGGCTATCGTCATGGGACGGGTCGCCAGAATCCTCGGGCTTAGCGTCGGGAGACGACGAAGGCGATCTGGTTTTTGACGGTTGGGGCTTGGACCCCTGGGCCGGACTATCCTGATCGCCCTTGGTCGCTTGCGCGGCGTCGCCGGGTTGAGCAGGCTTTTCCTCGGGGGTCATGCCGTCGTCCGGCTTTTGAGCCGCGTCGGAAGGCTGCTGGCCCGCGGACTTGGCCCCAGCACCCTGTTTGGCCCGCGATTGCTCCGGCGTCGTTGGGTCTTCGGCTACGATGAGGAGAGTTCGCCTTTCGGTCTCTGCGACATTGCCCTGGAAACCTGGGTCTTCGGCCTTTTCCTTGCAGTCGGCGGCCTCGACCCAATAGGCGACGCGGTCGCCAGGCTTGAGGTCCAACCGCTTCGGCTGGAAGAGGTAAGTGGCCTCGAGGGGGCCTTGGTGGGGCTTTTCAGGACGGGGTTTTTTCAGCAATGGGGGTATGAGCAGGCTGCGATTCGCCCGCTCCGCACGCAATTCCACCCGACGTAGACCGAAGTCGGGGTCTTCGGCGCGGACCTTGAGTTCCAACGCCCCATTGACGGGAAGCTGTGTTCCGTCCGGTGGTGGGTCCAGGAAACGGACCTGGGGCTTTTGATCCGGGATCACCTCGATGCGGTGCCGAATGGGGCGGCGATTCTCTCGGCCCTCCGGGTCCGTGAAGCGGAGTTGATACCAGCGATATTCCGGTCGTGAGGGATCCTCGCGACTCATAGCCAGGGTCAAACGGCCGATCGCCGTGGAGCCGTCGGCCGTCATGGGGAGCGTGGGCCGCGAGTCGCCCTCGAGTTCGATCCTGGCTTGGGCAATGGGAAAGTTGGCCGCGCCGTGGATCGTCACCCGCGTGCCCTCGATCGCGCGGAGGTCGCCCTCGCGCACGGCCACGCGCTGCGGCAGGCCGGTATAGGCGGGATAGTCGTATTCGACGCGGTCGACGACGATGGCGGGCGGGATTTGCACGTCGATGCGAAAGGTAGGCGACTTGGCGTCGCCGGCCGCGATCCAATAGAGCAAACTGTGCTGGAGGCCGGCGCTGCCCGGCGGCAATTCGCCTTGATGCCGAAAGCCGCCTTCCGGCACCCTCATCGGCACCGCTTGGTCCACGCGATGGCCATCGACGCTCGAATAGTACAAGTTGACAGGCTCGCCCGCCCGCAGACCGTGAACTTCGGCCGAAACCATCACGTGGTCGCCTTGATAGGCCACGGCATCGCCAGGCGTGATGCCTTCGATGCTTACCCGCGTGGGGACACCAATTCTGGCCCAAGGAAAGATCACGCGGCCAAACGACACCAGCGGATTCTTCGGCGACAGTACGAAATAGAGGCAGCCAACCGCCACCAGCGAAGCTAACAGATAACCCAAGCGAATGACCTGGAGGCGATCGACTGTCGTTCCCACCGTGACGCGGCTCAGCTCCGAGGCCGTATGAACTTGCAGCCCCTGGTACACCCGCTTCGCCAATTCGTCGTTCTGGATCGCCGCTGCCTCGCGGCGGAGCAGAAGGAAGTTGATCAATCCGTTCTTAAAGGTCGGTCGCGTCCGCTCGATCGTCTGGGCGGCGTAAATCGGGTTGATCCGATGGATGAGCAGCGGAACCACATACCGCGCACAATACCCACCGGCGGTCAAGACCAAAACGGCCCAAAGCAAAAACCGCCAACCCCTCCCCAGGCCTCCCGCCAGCACCCAGTGGTCCAGCACCATTGCCAGCAATAGGTACGCCAGCACACCGATCGCCAGACGAAGTAAGGCGACGGTCAGATCCACTCCACGGACATGGCGGCGGGTTTCCTCGATGCGCCTATCGATGTAGCTCTCCACATCGACCATTCGGTGAGGCTGGAACCCGCTGGATGGCGGGGCCGTCGTTGCCAATTCACTGCTCATGGGCCAACCTCGAAAACGGCTCCATCGCGGCGCGAAAACGAGAACTCGTCCTCAGGGATCTGACGTCGCCCACTAGCGGCAAGTTCCCCTCATTTTCATTATAGACCCCATCGCTGGAACATGAACGCCGCCAACAGAATTTTCCGCCGAGATGGACCACACAGAACAATCGTTCTCCTTCAAGCTTCACGCCTGTTTCTCGCGCAGGAGCCCCGCAGTCTCGTAAATTCGTTGGGCCTTCACGGCGAACGCATAGCGTCCACTGCGGCCAGTACTTCTTCCAAGGCCAGATCGCTCACGGGATCGCTGAGGTGAAGCACCGGTCCCACTTCTTCGCGCCCCAAACACCACTCCCAGGCGGCGAGAAACCGTTCCAAAGCCTCGCCGGTCGAACAGGCCGACACCGAGCCGCTCGCCGCAAGGCAATCGCGGAGGGCTGCCATAGAAACATCGATCGCCACGACCAGCTTGGGTCGGACGACGCCGCGAGTCGCTTCTTCCCAACGTGTCTTTAGAGTTTGCCATCGCTGCTGCGGCAGCCACGCCCGAAAATGCGCCAAGCTTTGGTCCAACCAGAAGTCGCTCACCCAAAACGGGACCGGTTCCCGCCAGACCGATGCGTCCGCGGCGAGGAGTCGCCCACGACGTGCAAGGGATTCCAATTCAGCATTCTCTATGAGACTGGACGGCTGGACCAGCGCCGCAGCGAAAGCGACCGATGGACCGGGATCGACCAGCCAGCAAGCCCCGGCCGTTGATGCCAACCGTTGCGACAGCGAAGTTTGTCCGACTGCAATCGGCCCACAAATAGCTACATAATCGCGCGCAGTACGGACATGCTGCCAAAGACGAGCGATCGACCAACCGATGACCGGATGGATCATCGCGCCAGCGATTTCCGAGGCCGGTTCGAGCACAAAGCGTCGCCAAGCCATGCGAGGGTGCGGGAGGGTCAATGAAGGCGTGGAGAGCACGAGCTGATCGTAGAGCAGCAGATCGAGGTCGATCGTCCGCGATCCCCAGCGGACCGCGCGCTGCCGGCCCAGCTTGGCTTCGACCTCTTGCAAAACCGAGAGGATCGCAAGGGGTTCGAGAGAAGTCTGAAGCAGAGCAGCGGCGTTCAGAAAGAGACTTTGGCCGGGCGGCCCGCCCACCGGAACAGTTTCAATGAGCCGGCTTTGTCGCACGACGGCGATCTGCGGCCGACGCCCTAACTCTTCCAAGGCAAGGGCAATCGCTCCTGCCCGATCCCCCACATTCGACCCGAGGCCGACCAAACACCAAGACACGGGGGGGGCCCTCCCGGCCACGACCAACGCCGCCGACAGTCGTTCCCTACGGTCGCCGTCCCCCCGAGTAATCCCTGTTAACGGCCGGCTGCGAAACAGCGATCGTCACCATCTCGAAAGCGGCCGTGACTTTTTTCGCCCGGCGGTTGCCCGATGGACCCGATGGGGTTTTCAACGGCTTCCTCGCACGACCAACGGATCGGGACGCCATGGGCGTCTATTGTGCGCGGCGGCAAAGAATTGTCAACCAGATGTCGCGGCTATTTTTTCGCGGGTCGAGTTGGCAAGATAAAGCTCGGTGGCCGTGCTCGATCGCGTTGCATGAACATGATGGGAAATCCCAGTCGTCGTTCGAGCCAGTTTCGCCCTTGAGTCCGCCTTGGCAGCTCGATACCATCATTCGAAGACGACGCCACGGTTCTTCTGTTCCCGCGAGGTTGCCCTGTCATGAAGCTGATCATTGCGATCATCCAGCCGAATCGACTCGAAGCAGTGAAACAGGCGCTGGCCGACGTGGAAGTCTTTCGCTTGACGGTGATGGACGTCCAGGGATTCGGACGCCAAAAGGGTCACAGCGAGCTTTACCGCGGACACGAGGTGAACGTCAATTTGGTTCGCAAGGTCCAGCTCATGATCGCCGTCAACGATAACTTCCTCCAGCCCACGGTCGACGCCATCATCAAAGGCGGCAGAACCGGTGCAACCGGCGAGGTGGGCGACGGAAAGATCTTTGTCCTGCCTCTGGAAGATTGCATTCGCATCCGCACCGGCGAACGCGGCGGCGAGGCGATCTGAAGCCTATCCTCGTTTTAGCGGTGCGGAAAACAAGCTTCATCGGGCGATGAGCACCCAAAGCGCCAGTCGCAGCGAGCTAGAAGCACGCGATCTTGGTTCGTGATGCCGTGTTTCGCGGCTGGGCCTTGCCAAGCTTGAAATTCGCCGTGCTATCCGACGACACGATGCGGCCCCGAGCTGACCTCATGCCGCCCGAAGCCCCGCGACCTCCATTCCGGGTGGTCACGAACCCATTAAATTGGCTTTCTTGACGGCAGAATACCGATGATACAGAATTATGGAGAATAAACCGAGGAGGGTACGCGAACGGTTAGCAGCCTGACTCGAAATCAGGTGCCGGGTAACCGGTTGAGGGTTCGAATCCCTTGCCCTCCGCCTTTGGGGTGCTTGCTGCCATAAGGCGGCTTGACGCATCGATATTTGACTTGCAAACGCTGCTCAGATAGCGGGTGCGACGCATGGCGGCCATACAGCGCGCCACGTCGTGGACCAT
>CALFBP010000030.1 GCA_937951625.1 uncultured Thermoguttaceae bacterium | reverse complement strand
GGTAAAAACGCGAGCCTTGCGGTCCCGGCGGCGGCGATCAGTCTGATGGTCGCCGTGATTTGGGGTTGGCAATACGTGGTCGTCACCGCACGGCTGCTTTCCGCACGGCGAAGCGACTTGCCGCCTTCGACGGCCGAGGCTTCGGCGATGGCTCCGAATCCGCAGGCAGAGCCGTGACGCGAAATCCCATCCCGTTCGATGGAAAAGGGGATGGGCACTTTTGTGCAAAGCACCCGAACAGCCGTTCCGGCAAAAGGCGCCAGTCCTTTCAACCCCCAAAGCGGCGCGGCGATGAAAGGCCCTCGCTTGCCCGACAGCCTTTCGCTCGTGGATCGCTCAGCGGCACGCTGTTTGTGAGCGGATCGTTCTAACTCAAAGCTGGAAAGCGGATTCTGTCGGCGGTGCGAAGTGCTGAGCACCTCAAACGTGGGCGGTAAGCTAGGCTTTCCAAGAGGTCGATTGGTTTCGCTCCGCTCCACATCACCTCGCGACGATGCGACCTGTGTGTGAGACCAGTTTCCCCGGCGCTTGTGCGACACCGCGGCACCGGTTCCTGCCGGTGTTGATCCTGCTTGCCTTGGGGATCAGTTTTGCTTACCGCATCTCGAATAACGTGGCCGACGTGGACCTTTGGCACGAGATGGCCCTGGCTCGCGAGATTTTCGCCAGTGGCCGCATCCCTCGAGAAGACCGATTCGCCTACACTCCGACCAACTATCCGGTGGTGCATCACGAATGGGGCGCCGGCATAGTGGCGTTTTGCGCGGTGAACTCCCTCGGAGAGCCTAGTATCGTGCTGATCAAGTATGTGCTGGCTTTCGGGTTGGGCGCGGTGTGCTGGCTCTGTGCGTCGCGACGGGGGGCCAGTCTGGGAGTCTTCGGTCTTCTTGCGGCAATGGCCGTGCTCCTAGCCGACCGAGGTTTCTCGACCCTCCGCGCGCAGGTGTACTCCTATCTCTTGACAGCGTGCCTGCTCTACTGGCTGGACCGCGACCGACAGGGCGACCGCAAGTGGTTGCTTGTCTGGATGCCGCTCTACGTTGTTTGGCTCAACGTCCACGCGGGATTCCTCGTCGGCTCGGGCATCTTCTTCCTCTACTGGCTGGAACAGATGGCACGCCGCGAGCCGCATGTTCACCTGCTGCTGGCCGGGGGGGCGATGCTCGGGTTGATCGCCGTCAACCCGTACGGGCTCCACTACTATGACTATCTCGCCTCAGCGGCCCTCATGCCGCGGCCGTTGATTGACGAATGGGGGCCGCTATGGCGCAATGGCGAGCCGCACCAGATCGGACTTTTCCTCCTGTCGCTCCTGCTGTTGGGCTACACTGTTCGGCACGTCGGGTTCCGCAATGTGCGCGGGTTGCTCACGATCCTCGTCTGCGCCGCCTTTGCGGTGAAATCGACGCGACTGTTGAACTTTTACGCGATCGCCTGGCTTTGTTACCTGCCAGCCAGCTTCGAAGCGACGCCTCTCGGACAGGTCCTCCGCCGAAAATATCTAGAGAGGGCGAGGCCACTCGCAGCGTTCTATGTTGCCATGCTGGCAGTCTCCGCCCCACCGCTCCTATTGAGCAAACCGTGGCTACTGCGAGTCCCCGACCAACCCATCCCCAGGTTTGGCAATCACCCGATCTATCCCCTCGGCGCCGTGGACTTTCTGGCCCGAACCGGCTTCCGTGGCAAGCTCATGGTCCCCTTCGACTGGGGTGCTTACGTGAGTTGGCGGCTCTATCCCGACGTGAAAGTGTCGATCGACAGCCGCTACGAGGTGGCCTATCCGCCGGGCAGCCTGGAACGCAACTCGATCTTCTATCGGGCCCTGGACGGTTGGCAGGCCGTACTGGCGGTCGAGCAGCCAGACGCAGTGCTCGTGCCCAACGCCCTGCCCGTCAGCAAGCACATGCCTACCTTGCCCGGCTGGAAGCAAGTCTATCGCGACGACAATGCTCAAATCTACTACCGCGCGGGAACAACTTCGGGGGCTGCCTTCGCTGCTGAAGGGCCGCCCGGCGGCGCAGCCGGAGTCCAGCGCACGCTTTGAACGACCCGGCGCACGGCCGCGGCAATGCGGTCCTCGACGTCGCCAGTCCACCGCCAAGCCGGGCGACCATACTCATCCAGATGCGGACCGCCCTCGTAGCCGCCCTCGTTCCAAACCCGGCGCGAAGGGATGTACGCCACCAGATCGTTCGCGTAGCCACAGACCCAAACCCCCGGCCCGAATTCCCGCTTGAACCGAAGCGAGTAGTCCACCACCGCTTCGCCCCCAAGCCCAATCAGCAATAGCCCCTCTCCGAGGCGCCACGCTTGCACGGGATAGGGGTACGAGGTGGGGAAGGCGACGTTGGCCTCGATCAACTTCAACATCCGCTGCGCCCAGCGGGCATGGAGCGGGCTCGGGCCTGCGGCGATAGGCAGCAGCTTTTCGCGAGTCACAAGTTCCTCGTAGGGCAGGTCCACGAACTCGAATGCCGATCGAAGCTTGCCGGATAGCGGCTGCATGGGCCGGGCGAGCACCTCTTCCACGGCGTCGGCAAGCATGTTGCCGTACCGCGCGCAGAGTTCCACGCTCCGCCGTGGGATGGGGTTCTGATCGCCGCCGCAGGCGTTGAAGAACATGGCCGAGCAGCCCGGATGGCGGCCCTCCAAATTGAGCTGGGCAAAGCCAGGGTAGTCGCCGCACCAAGTGTTCCAAGCGAGGGTCGTGGGATGGCAGGCGTACCCAAACACAACGCCCAGCAGCTTGCCTTGGACATCACGGATCGCCAAAACGGGAACATCGTGATCCACCACGCCCCGAAGCGGCTTACCTTCGGCCCGCAACTTCGGTACCTCGGCCTCCACGTTGTCGCGCCGATTGACGGCGAATGTGCATTTTCCGTTCCCCATGAAAAGCCGCGCAGGCTGGAGGCCGTTCAAGGCCTCGCCAACTGCCTGCACGATCTGATCCTCCATCCAGTCCGAGTATTCCGCGACCAGCCGCCGCTGCTCCTCATCCAAGGGATAGTAATCGACCAGGTCGTCTTTGAGCACAGGTCCGCAATGGTTGTGCGAGAACGTGAGCATGAAATCAGCGCGACTCAGACCGAAATCGCGCTGGACCTTGGCCACCAGGCTCTCATAGATGGTCTTCGACATCCCCATGTGATCCGTGGTCGCCAAGACGACGCGCTTGCCGTCGGCGTCGCGGAGGGCGAGAACCTTGACCCAAAGGTCGTGCAGTTTCCCGTCCGGCACGCGTCGCGTCGCGTAGCCAGCCAACCACACCGGGGTTTGCGGCGTGATCACGCGGCGGCCAATGCCGGCCTGCCAGCCCGGCTCATCCGCCGCCCCAAACCAAGCAAAGCTCACGAGAACAAGGAGGGTCGCCAGCGCCCATCGCATCGTATTGTCTCCGCCTTCGAAAACTCGCCAGCACGACGAACCCTTTGTTTGGTCCGCTGCGGTGGCGACAAGGTCGCTTTCGTGAGAAACTGACTCCCACTCGCTCGAAGTATATTTCCCGCGAATACATTTGGGCAACCGCAGTCTTTTTTGCAACAAAGGCCACCTTTCGCTGTCCATCTTCGCATGGGAGTAAAAACTTGACGCAGCCGACAGTTTATTGCAGGCCGTCTTGCAACGGTCCCGTCCGTAGGACAGAAATCAAGAGGGTTTGACGCTCCGGTCCAGCACCCCTATTATGGTCCAGATTGCCGCGGCGGGCGACGTCCTGAGAACACGCATGCCGAAGGCCGCCCGGCGTGATCGAACCCGTTGCCTCGATTCTCGAACACCAAGGCTCAGGTGCAACCATGGCTCCAGAATCCGCATCGGAGTTGGCAAGCGACTTGATTGCTCCGCAAGTAGATGTCGATCCTCAAGAGACCGCCGAATGGCAGGACGCCATCGCGTCGGTGATTCAGACCGCCGGACCGGAACGGGCAGCGTTTCTTTTGCAACGAGTGCAGGAAACTGCGTTCAACCGGGGGGTACGATGTGCATCCGTCGCCACGACCCCGTATGTCAACACCATTCCGGCGGACCAAGAACCACCCTATCCTGGCGATCGTGCTTTGGAGCGCCGGATCAAAAGCCTCATTCGATGGAACGCCATGGCGATGGTGGTTCGGGCGAATCGGGAAAGCTCGGGAATTGGCGGTCACATTTCGACCTTCGCCTCGGCAGCCACGCTGTATGAAGTGGCTTTCAACCACTTCTTCCGGGGAAAACAGGGGACTAGGCCGCCCGACCAGGTTTACGTGCAAGGGCACGCCGCGCCGGGGATTTACGCTCGGGCGTTCCTCGAAGGACGCATCACCGAGGAGCAACTGAGGAACTTCCGCCGCGAACTTGCGCCCGGCGGCGGCCTCTCTTCCTACCCGCACCCGTGGCTCATGCCCGACTTCTGGGAGTTTCCCACCGTGTCCATGGGCCTGGGGCCGATCATGGCCATCTATCAAGCCCGGTTCAATCATTATCTGGCCGACCGGGGGATCAAGCCCGACGCCGCCGAGTCGCGCGTGTGGGCATTCCTCGGCGACGGCGAATGCGATGAACCAGAAACCCTGGGTGCCATCACCCTCGCCGGACGCGAGAAACTCAACAATCTGATCTTCGTGGTCAACTGCAATCTCCAACGTCTGGACGGGCCGGTCCGCGGCAACGGTAAGATCATCCAAGAGCTGGAAGGGGCGTTTCGCGGCGCGGGCTGGAACGTGATCAAAGTCATCTGGGGTTCGGATTGGGACCCCCTATTGGCCAAGGACGCCGATGGCGTGCTCGTCCGCCGCATGACCGAAGTGGTTGATGGTCAATATCAAAAATACACGGTCATGCCAGGCAGCTACATCCGCAAACACTTTTTCGGCGTGGACCCTCGGCTGGAATCGCTCGTCGCCGATCTGACCGATGAACAGATCCGACGGCTCAAACGCGGCGGCCACGATCCCGTGAAGGTCTACGCGGCCTACAAAGCCGCGGTCGAATGCCGGGACGCTCCCACCGTAATCCTCGCCAAGACGATCAAGGGTTACGGTATGGGCGAGGCCGGGGAGGGACGCAACGTCACGCACCAGCAGAAAAAGCTCAACGAAGACGAGCTACGGGAATTCCGGGCCCGCTTCGACATCCCCATTCCAGAAGATCAGGTGGCCGAGGCTCCGTTCTATCGGCCGCCCGACAATAGTCCCGAAATCCAGTACCTCCGCGCCCGCCGCAAGGAACTCGGCGGTCCCGTCCCCAGTCGCGGCCGGGCGAAGATCGTGCTCAAACCGCCGAAATGGGAGGACTACGCGGAGTTTTTTGCGGGCAGCGAGGGACGCCCGGTCTCCACCACCATGGCCTTCGTCCGCTTGTTGGCTAGACTGATGCGCGACAAGAATATCGGTCGCTACGTCGTCCCCATCGTCCCGGATGAGGCCCGCACCTTCGGCATGGAGGCCCTATTCCGCCAATTCGGCATTTACTCGCACGTGGGCCAACTCTACGAACCGGTGGATTCGGACACCGTGCTGTATTACCGAGAGGCGAGGGATGGGCAGATCCTCGAAGAAGGGATCACCGAAGCGGGCTCCATGGCCTCGTTCATCGCCGCCGCCAGTGCCCACTCGAGTCATGGCGTGCCGATGATCCCCTTCTTCATTTACTACTCGATGTTCGGTTTCCAGCGGATCGGCGACTTGATTTGGGCCGCGGGCGACATGCGTTGCCGGGGATTCCTGCTCGGCGGTACGGCGGGGCGCACGACCTTGGCCGGCGAGGGCCTCCAGCACCAGGACGGAAACAGCCACCTGACCGCCCTGTCCTACCCCACGGTCCAGGCCTACGACCCCTGCTATGCCTACGAAATGTCCGTCATCATCCTCGACGGTATCCGCCGGATGTATTACGAGAAGGAAGACGTGTTCTACTACGTCACCTTGATGAATGAAAACTACGAACATCCCGTCCTGCCGATGGGCTCCACAGAAGGCATCTGCCGCGGCATCTACCCCCTGTCGGATCGCGACCTAGGCTCCCAAAAGCCCAAGGTGCAATTGTTCGGCAGCGGGGCGATCTTGCGCGAGGCGCTCCGGGCCCAAGATCTCTTGGAATCACAGTTCGGCGTCTCCAGTACCGTGTTCAGTGTGACCAGCTACAAAGCCCTTTACGAGGATGCCCGGGACTGTCAGCGTTGGAACCGCCTCCATCCGGAAGAACCGCCCCGCACGCCCTACGTGACGCAGGTCTTGAAAGGGCGCGACGGCCCCGTCGTAGCTGCCCTGGATTACGTCGCCGCACTCGGCCTCTCCATCGCGCCCTGGGTTCCCCAACCGTACACGGTGCTCGGGACCGACGGCTTCGGCCGCAGCGAGGATCGGGCTCGCTTGCGGCGATTTTTCGAGGTCGACGCGGAAAACATCGCCTTGGCGGCGTTGAATGCCCTGGCCGAACAAGGGCGTTATAACAAATCCAACGTTCACGCCGCGGCGCGACAACTGGGCCTCGATCCCGAGAAACCTAATCCCGCAAGGGTGTGAATCTCCCAACACCTGCCTGGCGATGCCGTTCCAAAATCTCCCGCACCCTACGCTTTCTACGCAATTTGTCTAACCGCTCACTTCTCGCGGTGGGCGAAAGAGTGCTCTTTTTGGTTGAAATAGCCACTCACCGGGCCCTGCTAAAGCCGCTCGGACCTTGGGCAGGAAGCGACGGGGATTCTGGCATCAGTTGGCCTGGCGGGCTCCCGCAGGAATATCGGACATTGTCCTTTCAACGCATCTTGCGCTTGCTACCCAACTTTGAGCCATCCAATCTCGGGTTGCAGGTACGGAGCGCACATACGATACCCCGAAGACTTCCTCCCTAGCTTGACAAAACCTTCTAGGGGACATGATGCTCGGGGTGATCGCCGGCCCCAAGTCCCCAACTTAGCTCCTAGCACACCCTTGCAATCAGGCATGCCTCCAAATGCCGTTAATGTCCCGGCGTGCCTCCCATGCCCCCGCATGCTCTCAGATGCTCCGATGCTCCCATGCTCCCGTATTTTTCCCGTGTTTCCCTGTTTCCCTGTTTCCCGTATGGAACCTCTTGGCCTTGCGTGCGTTCAATTGGTTTGCTAGAGTACCGCACTTTTTGAGTAGTTCGTTGAGCGGAGTCGGTTCCCTTAATGAGGCGGAACTTCCCGAGCAATGCAGTTGGCTTCACGTACCACCAAGTGCCTTAGGCCGAGTGATCGCTCATGACGGAAAGCAGCCCGTCGCACATGCAATCCCATCAGGCGGGAAAAGCAGGAGCTTCGACCACAGTGGCTGCGGGGAACCAGCTCGCACTAGGCGGCATTTGGGTAAACACGTTAGCCAACTTTTTCGGCAAAAGTTGGGCGGCTCTGCTGAATTTGGCCGTTATTCCCCTCTATGTCCGATGGTTAGGGGTCGAAGCGTTCGGACTCTTTGCATTTTATGCCACGCTTCAGGCAGCCTTCTTCGTTTTTGATTTCGGCTTCAGCACCACGCTGAATCGTGAACTGGCCCGGCGCTCTGGGATCCCAAATGAAGCGGGCGACATGCGCGACACGGTTCGCACGCTCGAAATCATTTATTGGCTAATAGCTGCGACCATTGGTGCGACCATTGCAAGCCTATCCGGATTCATTGCCAGTCACTGGATCAACGCCGTAAGTCTTCGGAGCCAAACCATTCACGTGGCCGTTGCCTTGATGGGTATTAGTATCGCCCTTCAATGGCCGGTAACGTTTTACACGAGCGGACTGTTCGGACTTGAAAGACACGTCCTCTGCAACGCGCTCAATAGCGCGTTTCTAGCCTTCCGATACGGGGGGGCTGCTTGTGTACTTGTTTTCGCAGATTCCTCCATTCTTGCTTTTTTTTCTTGGCAAGTTTTAGCGAATCTGCTGCATGTGTCAGGAACGGCTTTTACGTTATGGCACGTGCTGCCCCGAGACAAAAAACCGCCGGTGTTCCGCATGGCGATCCTTCATCGCGTTGGGCGTTTCACCACCGGGCTAACCTGCGCCACCCTAGCTACTCTAGCTTTCGTTCAGTTAGACAAGATTGTCTTGAGTAAATGGCTCCCCTTAGAAGAGTTCGCTCATTATAACCTTGCTTGGACCTTGGCAGGCAGTCTTTATTTGTTCTATCACCCGATCGCAACCGGTACATTCCCCGGCTTTGTGAGAAAGGCCGCCCTTGGCGATACCCGCGGAATTAGTCTTCTTTACCACCAGGCATCGCAGTGGGTCGCGGTAACAGTAATCCCTTTGGCCGCGGTTTGCATCCTCTTTGCGCCCGAACTTCTCCAGCTATGGCTCCGTGATCCTGTGTTGGCGCGGCATGTCTCTCCCCTTCTCTCGATCGTGACATGCGGTGCATTGATTGGTGCAATTACCTACGTGCCCATCATCGTCCAGTGGGCTTACGGCTCCACCCGACTCGTCCTCGAAGCGCATCTCCTCGGTATACCGATCCTGATCGCTGCTCTTTATTTTGCGGTACTCCATGCCAGCGGGGTCGGCGCAGCAACTGCCTGGGTCGTGGTGCGCGTTATGATCTCCTTACTGCTCATGTGGCGCATGCATCAGCGGTTCCTCTCCTGCCAATTCAAGAAATGGCTTCGCTATTCCGTTATCCAGCCGTTGTGCGTGGTAGCTACGATCACTCTAATTCTGCGATCTCTTGTCGTTTGGCCCCATTCCCTTTTTGGTGGACTTGCGCTTCTAGGACTTCTTTGGGGAGCGCTCACCCTGGTCGCAATTGCGACCACCCCCATGCCCGCCCAAATGATCTCTCACCTGCTGAGAGCCGCTCACACCTTTTTCGTTTCGAAGCCTGAGTTTCCAAAGCGTCCCTGCTCTGTCCAGCCTCTTCGTAGTGTCGAATGCAGCGGGGGAAGTCAAGCGCACTCATGAGCCGCCTAAGCTGTTTCCGTTGCTCAACCCTTCGTAGCGGTCCGTCGAAGAGGCAAGCGCAGGTCGGCATCGCTTTACAAGTCGCTACTGCGCGAGCCAGCCACGGAAAGGGTACTTGGGCCATGTCCGCTTGTCCCAATTTCTCCGCCGGACGTAGCCGTGGTGGCACGTTTGCGTCGGCCTTTTCGGGGGTTGGTCGGGTCGCACGAGCATACTCCTCGAAAACGGTCTGCTATGCCTTTCTTCACGACATGCGGCGTCAGGTTGTGAAATGCAATAACTGGCATTTTTGCGGCGTGATAAAACGCTGATTTCCAAGACCGGACACTACCATGACGAATGTTCGTCCAGTACTTTCCGAGCATAGTCGAAAACATCCCCTCGGCCCATCCCCGATTTACTGGGCAAGCTTGGCAATTGTTCTGCTTTTCTACGTCGCTTCCTGTTATGCGGCCTCTGAAGAAGCTTGGCGCTGGTCAGCGTTC
The DNA here is from genome assembly GCA_937951625.1 of uncultured Thermoguttaceae bacterium. Lineage (GTDB taxonomy): Bacteria > Planctomycetota > Planctomycetia > Pirellulales > Thermoguttaceae > CALFBP01. The sequence goes on along the minus strand of CALFBP010000030.1, from coordinate 44,112 downwards.
CAAATTACATCTTGGGCATTGATCACGATTTTTGTCACGCAGCACGTAAGAGAGGGCAACGGCGATTGGCTTCATCCGTTGATCTTGATTTGCGTTCTGCTCTATCTTTACACGACAAGTTCTGCTGCGGCGGCACGGCAGGAAGACGTCACCTATCATGGGGTGCTGATCAATGATGATATCCTTCACACGTTTTATTCGTGCAGCATCGTTGGATTGACAGGTTTGATTCTTGGGTCCTGGATCAGGCAGTTGCGATCGCGACGCCTTGCGCGGCTGGCCCCGCCGCAATGGGTGATGCCGAATGGCGAGTGTCTCGATCATCTTTGGTCATATGGCTTGCTTCTTGGCATCCCGCTGTGGAGATATGTGATCGGATTTTTCAACCCTTTCGGCGTGGCAGCTTATTCAGAAGTCGCGTGTGAGGTTCGCCTTCAATGGGCAGATGATCCAGCGGCGGTATTTCAGAGTGTGCTCGCACGCGTGCCCGCGCAAGGTCTTTACGGGGCCGCCATTCTCGAACTTTTCCGAGCAAGGCACCCCGTGCTCGCCATGATCGGACTCGTCACGATCGTGGCGTATCTTATGGTACCGCTTCGCGGCGGATTTCGTGGAGAGGTGATCGGTGCAGTGATCATGGTGGTGGCCTACTATCATTACCGCATCAGATCCTTGAATCTCAAAACGATCGTTCTCTGCTTGGGCGCCGGGTATGTTTTTGTCACGGCCATGTCGATCGCCCGATTCACTAATAATCCGGTGGAGATGATTAAGCTCGTTGTTGCTGAATGGGAGGCTGAAAGTTTTGCTATTTTCGGCTTGACGCGCTCCTCCGAATTCTTAACCGCCCAAAACCTGATGGCGCAGATCCGTTTCATTGAAGATGGCGAAACGACCTTTACTTATGGCGCCTCGATTCTCTCTGAGCTGCTGGTGTTCATCCCGCGGGTTTTCTTTTCCCAACGGCCTCTTTCGTTAGCTGAGCAATTTACTGAGATCATGGAGCCTGGGGCGCTCTCCTTGGGTAAGGGGTACGCATTCTTTATTTTGCAGGAGGGTTATTGGATCTATGGCCTGCCCGGAGTATTCATCATGATGGCGACTACCGGATGGATTTTAGAGCGGCTTTATCAGTGGTTTATGGGCTTTATCCGCTATGACATCGTCCTTTTGGCCTATGGAGCGATGTTGAGCGTGGCTGCGGCTTCTGTTCGCTCAGGAATCGTCGGACAATTTAAGACTGGACTGATGCTTACACTTCCTTTTGTAGTTCTGGGCTACCTACCTCGACTGCGAAGTTTCTTGCGGCACGAGTTTCACGCAGGTTGGAACGGCAACAAGTCGGGAGCCTCCCACGCATGAATGCCATCGATTGTCTGGCGCGGCAGCGGGGCTTGGTAAAAGTGGCCTGCATCACGGCGGGCATGCCCTTTGGCCCACAAGAGGCTTTCCTTATTCCGGAAGTTTTAGAATACGGGCGTCAAGGGGCGGAAGTTCTGCTCATTCCCCGAAGTTGCCGCGGCAGCGTGATCCATCAGGACGCAAGGCCGCTTCTCGAGCGGACGGTCGCCGAGCCGTTGTTTTCGAGGTGCATCCTCCGCGCCGCGGCAAAAGTTTGTTCGGAACGTCGATATCCCATCTCTGCGGCAATCGCTGTGCTGAGAAAAAGTAGAGACCCGTGGGTACTCGCCAAAAATCTCTTGGTCGTGCCGAAGGCGCTCTGGTTGGCCGACTTGGTGCAGCTTCGCGGGGTAAGTCATATTCACGCTCATTGGGCGTCGACGACCGCGACGATGGCCATGATTGCGAGTCGCGTATCCGGCATTGCTTGGAGTTTCACAGCGCATCGCGGAGACATCGTTGATAACAACCTTTTGCGGGCCAAGGCCCTGGATGCCTCGTTTGTTCGCGTCATTTCGGAGAGTGGACGACGCTTAATCGCAACGATCGCCGGCCGCGATGCGATTCGGAACGTCTGCGTCATCCATATGGGCGTGGCCACGGAGCAACACGTCGTAGGGGAACCGTCTGAACGACCACTTGGCCGCATCCTGTGTCCTGCGAATCTTTTGCCCGTGAAGGGCCATCGTTATTTGCTCCAGGCGATTTCGATCTTGAAACGAGCAGGAGTGCCGTGCCACCTGATTATTGCCGGCGAGGGCCCTTTGCGTCATGCAATCGAGCAGCAAGTGCGGACGGATCAGATTACGGACCGCGTAAGCCTTGTCGGGCAGCTTCCTCACGAAGAAATCCTCGCCTTTTATCGCAATCATCAAGTAGACGCGGTGGTATTGCCCAGCGTGGATTTGGGGGGCCACGTGCATGAGGGCATTCCGGTAACTCTAATCGAGGCAATGGCCTTCGGTGTTCCCACGATTTCGACCACCACCGGGGGGATACCGGAACTTCTTCGGGGTGCTGGCATTTTGGTTCCGCCGGCCGACGCAGCAGCGCTCGCCGACGCCATCGGCAGTGTTCTTCATGATCCCCGCCTACGATCCAAATTATCTGACCTCGGCAGGCAGCGAGTGGAAGCACAATTTTCCGTCCGTTCGACCGTGAAAGCCCTGCTGCAACGAATTGCCGCAGTTGACTCGAATCGTGTTAAAGTCACGGTGCAACGACCTGAGTCCGGGCGCCGCCACAAGGCCGCCTAAATTAGTTTCCCTGCAACACAGCCAAAGGACAAAAATGCCAGACATTTCCGCAAATCGATCTTGACCGTCCCCCCGTGAAACCGTATTTAATTGCAGCCAATACTTTGCCAAACAGCCTCTACTTGGTACCTTTCATCGATCAGCAAAGGATTCGAGACCGTTGCTGGAAACAACCAACAGGAGCGACTCGGCTACCGGCACAGAAGAATTCTTGGTTTTCAGCCGATCCGGTTCCCCTCATTTGATGCAAAGTTTAGAAGGGGGTCGGGTGTTTAATCTCTGGCGCCCCTCGCTATCACAGATTACGCCTCCAACACTTGGCCGTAGGGCTGCCCTTTGCTGGTTGGCTCATTACTGCCACGTCTTTCGTAACCGTGACTATTCAGTATTGCTCATCAAGGACGGCGACAGATTCATTCACCGATCGTGCGCCATCCCGGCCTGTTTTCGCTGGCCGTTCATGGACGAAATGGATATTCAAATATCGAGTACGTGGACCGAGGATTCCTGTCGGGGACAGGGTCTGGCAACTATCGCGATCGGCCACTTGATAACCGTTCTCAATAGACCGAAGCGAACTTTCTGGTATCTCGCCAGGGCGAACAATAAGCCGTCGGTGGCGGTATGCCAAAAGGCTGGGTTTAAGTTAGTGGGAAAAGCACGCCGCACCAAGCGTTTAGGATTACGATTGTGGGGGACATTTGAACTGGTTGCCGACTCCGCGATGGAGGTCAACAGAGAGAAGCTCGCATGAAGATTTGGTTGGTCACGGTTGGCGAGCCTGTTCCTGTGAACGAGGGCGGTAAAGATCGACTCCACCGTACAGGGTACTTGGCGCATTATTTGGCGGAGCATGGCCACAGGGTGACGTGGTGGACGTCGACGTTCGATCACTTTCGGAAGAAACATTGGTTCCCGAACGACCACCATCTTCACGTTAACGAATGGCTCGAGATTCGCATGCTTCATGGCGGGGGGTATCGGTCCAATGTTTCGTGGGCCCGCTTTCGGGACCATTGCCGAATCGCTAGAAAGTTCGCGGTTCAATCCCGCCAGCAGCAGGAAATCCCGGACGTGATTCTCTCGGCTTTGCCCACCATCGAACTCTGCGACGAAGCGGTCGCCTATGGTCGAGAGCGCGGATGTCCCGTCATTCTAGACATGCGGGATATGTGGCCCGACATCTTCGTAGACTGCGTACCCCGGTTTGCCCGCCCTGCCGCTCGCTTGCTGTTGCTTCCCCTTTTTCGTCGGGCCAAAAGGGCATGTTCCAACGCCACCGCGATTGTCGGAATTACGGACCCGTTCCTCGAGTGGGGGCTCCGTCGTGGACAGCGCGAGCGTTCCGTTTGGGATCGAAGCTTTCCGCTGGGATACATCTCGACGCCGCCAGCCGTGGAAGCGATCCGATCGGCCGAGAAGTATTGGGATAGCTTGGGAGTCGTCGCCCACGCCCCCCATTTCGTTGTCTGCTTTTTTGGGACTTTTGGACGTCAGTTGGACTTGAGTACGGTGTTGCAAGCGGCCCGAATCTTGCAGTCTCATGACAAACCGATTCGATTCGTACTCTGCGGCGCTGGGGATCGGTTGGAGCAGTTTCGGCGGGCCGCTGCCGATTTACACAACGTCCTTCTGCCTGGTTGGGTGGATCGGGCAGCAATCTATGTTTTGCTGCGACGCTCGGGGATCGGCCTGGACCCGCTGCCGGATCGTTACGACTTTTTGGCGACAATCAACAATAAGGCCATCGAATATCTTAGCGCAGGCTTGCCGGTTCTCTCTAGCCCCCAACGCGGCTTGCTCGCCGAACTACTCGCCCAAGAAGAGTGCGGTCTGAGCTATGAAAACGGTGATGCCGAGTCCTTGGCTAATCATTTGCTTCGCTTGCAGGAGACGCCGACTCAGCTTCGTGAACTGTCTCAAAATGCACAGCGCGTGTTCCGCGAAAAGTTTTCCGCGGAACGCGTCTATGGCGAAATGATGGCTTACGTAGAAAGTATCGCGATTAACCTTTCGGGTCGTTCCAGGATGGAGGAAAAGGCGGCATGAGTCGGGAGGGGAGTACCAGGGAGTGGTATCGCACCTATTATGGGAAGCGATGCGCGAACCGCAATGACCTGCGGACGAATCGCGGCGTGCTATTCCAAGCGCTTGCGATGGAGGGGTCCGTCGTCCAAGCGTGCTACGCTATCCAGCACGACCCGGCTCAGGCGAAGCTGTTGGACGTTGGTTGCGGTAGCGGCGCCGATCTTTTTCAGTTGCTTCGACTGGGCTATGCGCCTGAGAACGTGGTGGGGATCGACATCTTAGCTGAACGGATCGCGGCGGCTCGGCGGCTCTATCCTCAGATCCGATTCGTGCAAGGGGACGCCAGTTGCATGGACTTCCCCGATGGGACGTTTGACCTGGTCTTCGAATCGACCATGTTCGCCACGCTGCCCGACGATGCTTTATGCGCCGGCATTGCCCGAGAAATGATTCGCGTCTGCCGGCCGGGCGGATATTTGCTCTTGGTCGACTGGTGGATGCCGCGGCCCGGGGATCCCGCGTATAAGGCTTTGACTCGGGACCGACTGCGACGCCTGTTCTTTTCTGGTTCGGACGTCGAACTTTTAAAGACACAGCGGGGCGCGTTGGTGCCTCCAGTGGGGCGATTCCTTTCCCGCTTCGCACCCAGCATGTATTTCCTGGTCCGTCGTGTTTGCCCCTTCCTTGTGGGGCAAGTAGCGTACCTTTTGCGGAAGTCGGGCCATTCGACTTCTTTGGCAGCTTCCGACCACGACCAACCAACAATGTTATCGGAGTTCACGGAGGATGACGTGTATGCTAAAGCGGCTGTTTGATTTGACGGTGGCGTTGGTCGGATTGATCGTTTTTTCGCCGTTGCTACTAGGAATTGCACTGTGGATCAAATTGGATTCGCCTGGGCCGGTTTTCTATCGCGGACGAAGGGCAGGACGCCACGGCAGGCCATTTCGCATTTTCAAGTTTCGGTCGATGGTGATGAACGCCGATCGCCTTGGTGGACCGTCGACTTCGGGAGACGATCCCCGAGTTACCCGAAGCGGCCGCTTCATCCGACGTTTCAAGCTCGATGAACTGAGTCAGCTCTTCAATGTCATTTTGGGAGACATGAGCCTTGTGGGGCCGCGTCCGGAGGTGGTCGACAAGATCGAGACGCTCCGGGGCGAGCAGCGGAAGATCCTCGAATTGCGGCCCGGAATCACGGATTGGGCGTCGATCTGGAACGCCGATGAGGGGAGACTACTCGAGGGCACGGCGGATCCCGATGCAGTCTATGAAGCGGTGATTCGGCCGACCAAGCTTCGACTGCAAATGCTCTACTACGACACTCGGAGCTTTTGGGGCGACTTGAAGATCATCCTCTACACCATCGTCAAGATTTTCCGCAAGGATTGGGTGCCCAAAGAGCTGAAAGGCTATCCCACGTTTGCCGAAATGCGAGCCGAGGTGGAAAAGATTATCGCGGAAGAGGCGGCGCAGCGGCGTGGCGATTCGTTCCAGTTTTCCGCCGCTGCGTAGTCTTGGATGAACGGATGACCAATTCCTGAAAAGAAAGGCAGTTTGAATGCAGACCATTACACGAAAGACGGTCCCCTTCTTCGACTATCCCAAGGTATTTACGTCGCAAGAGGCAGAACTTTTGGCCGTGATCACCGACGTTGGACGTCGCGGGGCCTTCATTTTGCAGCGCGACTTGGCTCAATTCGAGGAGAATCTGGCACGCTATCTGGGAGTGAAATACGTCGTCGGTGTGGCAAACGCTACCGATGGATTGCTTTTAGCGTTGCGTGCCGCGGGGATCGGGCCGGGTGACGAAGTGATTTTCTGTTCGCACACCATGGTCGCTACCGCCGCCGCGATTCATTTTTCGGGCGCCACACCCGTGCCCGTGGAGTGCGGCGCCGACCATTTGATCGATCCTGCGGCGGTAGAAGCAGCCATCACGCCTCGTACGAAGGCGATCTTGCCCACGCAGCTCAACGGTCGAACTGCCAACATGGCGGCATTGGGTGCCATTGCGGAGAAGCATGGTTTGATGATCGTCGAGGATGCCGCTCAGGCGCTGGGCTCGCGATTCCGCGGGAAGGCGGCAGGGACCTTCGGCGTGGCCGGGGCCGTCAGTTTCTATCCCGCCAAAACGCTCGGTTGCCTCGGCGACGGTGGATGTGTGATGACCAACGATCCGGCGGTCTACGACAAACTCCTGTTGCTGCACGATCACGGACGCGACGCATCCGGCGAGGTCGTGGTGTGGGGGCTCAATTCCCGGCTCGATAATCTCCAAGCCGCGATCCTGGATTTCAAATTAAAACAGTACGACCAGGTCGTGGCCCGTCGCCGTGAGATCGCCTCCCTGTATCAGGAGCGGCTTGGCGACTTACCCCAACTGCGTCTGCCGCCGGCTCCCGATTCCGACCCCGACCACTTCGATGTATTCCAAAACTACGAAATCGAGGCCGAAGACCGCGACGCCCTTCGAGCGTATTTGCGCGAACGAGGCATCGGGACGCTGATCCAATGGGGCGGCAAGGCAGTCCATCAATTTCCGAAGCTCGGTTTTACCCAACGTTTGCCGTACATTGAAAGCTTGTTCACACGGCTGCTGTTGCTTCCGATGCATGCGTTCTTGACTGACGACGATGTCGCCTACGTAAGCGATTGCATTCGGGAGTTCTATCTCTCCGGAGGGCAAGGATGAATCGCGAGACATTGTGCCAATGCTATCGCCTGATGCTACTCATCCGCTCTGCCGAGGAGAAGATCGGCGATTGGGTGGAAAGGGGTGAGGCGCGGTGTCCTTGCCATCTTTACATTGGTCAAGAGGCCATTGCCGTTGGTGTTGGCACGGCGATGCGGGCTGGCGACACGCTGTGGGGGAACCATCGCTCGCACGGCCACTATTTAGCCCGAGAGGCAAGTCTCACGGGTCTGTTCGCGGAAATCCTCGGGAAAGCGACGGGCTGCGCTCACGGTCGCGGTGGTTCGATGCACCTGATCGCCAAGGATCAAGGAATTTTGGGTACCGTACCGATCGTGGCGGCGACGATTCCCTTGGCGGTCGGCGCCGCGCTTGCTTCGAGCCTGCGGCGCGACGGCTGCGTGAGCGTGGCGTTCTTCGGCGACGGGGCCACGGAGGAGGGCCACTTCCATGAGTCCCTCAACCTGGCCGCGGTGTACAAGCTGCCGGTGATCTTCGTTTGCGAAAACAATCAATATGCCAGTCATTTGCATTGGAGCGAGCGTCGGCCTGCTGCCAACCTCCATGAAGTCGGATCACTCTACCGGATTCCCGGCATTTGCCTGGATGGAAACGATGTAGAAGCCGTCCACGAGGCATCGCTCCGGGCTATGGAGCGGGCCCGTGCCGGAGCCGGTCCGTCGTTTTTAGAGTGTCGGACCTATCGCTGGCGGGGACACGTGGGGCCCCGCTGGGACATCGACGTGGGCCTCAAACGACGCGACGAACTCCACGACTGGCTTGCGCGATGCCCCATTCGCCGTGCGAAGGAGCGACTTCGAAAGCTGGGGGTTACCGAGGCAGAGCTCTCGGCCATCGAGCAGTCGGTCCAGGACAGCATCGCCCAGGCCGAAGCCGAGGCCCGAGCCGCCCCCTGGCCTGATGAAGGGGAGCTCCTGCACCACGTCTACTGTGCCGCAGCGCCGCTGGACTTGCCGTGGTTCATGCCGTCGATCCGCGAAGCAGCGTGAAAAGGGCTCCTTCAAGCCGGTGGGCCATCCATCACCCCCGATTGCGCCTTACGGCCTGCCTTCCTTGCGATTCGGAGGAACGTCAATGCGAGAGTTGAGTTACGCCGCGGCCATCCGCGAAGCCCATCAACAATTGCTCTCTGAGGATGATCGTGTGTTTGTGATTGGCCAGGGGCTTTGGAGCCCTTGGTATGTGGGCAACACGATGACCGACTTGGAAAAGGAGTTCGGACGGAACCGAATCATCGACTGTCCGGTTTCGGAGAACGCGACCACGGGCGCGGCCGTTGGGGCGGCACTTTCTGGGATGCGACCGATCGTGGTCCATCCCCGCATGGATTTCATGACGCTGGCGGTCGATCCCATCGTAAACCAAGCCGCCAATTGGTCTTACTTATTCGCCGGGCAGATCGGCGTACCGCTCGTGGTTCGACCAATCATCAACCGTGGCGGCGAACAAGGGGCTCAGCACTCCCAAGCCCTCCAGGCGTTTTTCATGCACGTACCTGGGGTCAAAGTCGTGATGCCAGCCACCCCAGAGGACGCAAAAGGCCTCCTCGTCGCCGCGGTCTACGATGGCAATCCGGTCCTTTATATCGACGATCGTTGGCTTTACGGAATCACCGGCCCTGTACCCAGGCACATGTACATGACCCCCCTTGGGGTCGCAGCCGTGCGACGCAGAGGGAACGACATCACCGTGGTCGCAAGCTCCTACATGGTTCAAGTCGCTTTACACGCCGCGGATCGGCTGAAGGAGCAAGGCATCGAAGCAGAAGTGATCGACTTGCGCACGATCAAGCCGTGGGACAAAGATACGGTGTGCAATTCGGTCATCAAAACGGGTCGATTGCTTGTTGCCGATGGAACGTGGGCCACCGGCGGAGTGGCCGCGGAGATCGTGGCCGCCGTGGTGAGCCGAGTGTTCCGACATCTCAAGGCTGCTCCAGTTCGGGTCTGCTTACCTGATACTCCCGCTCCTACCAGCCGGACCTTGGAACAAGCCTACTACCCGAATGCCAACACGATCGCCACGGCGGCCTCGTGGTTGGTACGCTCCGATCCCTCAATCCACGATCATCGGCCGACGGCGGAATTGCCCGGCCGAATCGTTTTCGACTGACCTCTAAACCTTCTTGCACCCGCAATTAGGGGACGAGCTCTTTATCAGACCCCTGCGACGAACTTGCTTGGCTACGCCAAAAACTTCCTCTCGGCGAGCCTCGCGTGTGATCGAGAACGGTTTCCTTACGGGTGCTCAGGAGCAACCTTCTCCCAACGGGACCCTGAATGATTTGAGGTTTCGTCGCCTCAAGGAGGCCGATTACCGCACAGTTCAACGTAAGGGGTTGTCTGTGTCTGGTAGAGCGTGAAAGCGGGAAGATGGCAGGGAAGAGTCGCGGAAACTTCGGGATGATTCGGTAACTTGCGGGAGGGCGTCAAGCAGCCAATCCTGTTGTCGGGCGATGGGAAAAAATTCAGCCTCCGGGGCGAGGGCCTGCACCAAGGCGGCGATCGGCAGGGGAGGTTGCGAGGCATCGGGTTCGATGAGGATCGCGCCCGTGCGGCCGGAAAGCAGGGCACCAGGCGTTCCACCGGGCGACAGTCCGCGGAGGCGGATGCCGTTGGCATCGCACGCGAACCAGAATGCCAGTCGCTCATAGGGTACCAATCGGTCGGGCCGATCGATCCCCGTTCCACCTGACATACCAAGCCTTTGGATAGCGACCTCCAACAACGAACGGCTGACCATGCCTGGTCCGCCCACCAGCGAGCCTGCCGCTTCGACGAGGCGGCCGTCGCGGAAGCGGGCCTGTTCGATGGCCAAGTCGGCGATCCCGCTCACTCGGTGCGGCGAGCGGTCCCCGATCAAAGTTTCCAAATTCACGCCAAGGAACTGGCCTGCGAGTTCGCCACCCGGGCCTTCAGGTGAGAGTTCGACCCGCAAGATGCCATGAAACAAACTGCCCGGACCCACGGCGTCCCAGCCGGGCAACGCCACGGCCAGCAGTCCGCACGGCAAGGCCCCGTTGGCCGTGTCCAACTCGAATCGGGTGGCGGCGGGCGTGCGTTGACGGTTGCGCGTCACCAGCAGCCGAGCGGGCTCGCCGCGGCCCTCGCCAGCCACTCGGAAGGCCGCATCCAACCACGCCCCCTCGGGCCGGGCATCGAGCAGCATTTCGACGCGCTCTAACTCCTGCGGAGCTCGGCAGCCGATGACCCGAAGTTGCTCCGCCACGATCTGAGCGGAGAAGTTTTCCAAGTGGCAGCGGCCCGTCAGCACGCGATTCACAAGTTGCCAGATCTCCGGCCATTGGGCGGCGAGGATCTCCGCCCGCGAGAGGGTGACGCGGAGCAATCGTCCCCCAGCCTTGGACGGCGAGCCTTCCCATCGGGCCACGAGGTTGCGGCAGCGGAATACGGGCTGACGTCCCTCCGGCTCGGAGAACGCAACGTCTTCGTAAATCACCTCGCCGGGAGCTGGATGGCGCACGTCGCCCAACGTCGCAATCAAGCCGAAGCGCCAGCCCAGTCGTTGGGCCTCGCTGGCGACGTACCACGCGGATCGCCACCACAATCCCCACGCCGCAATGGCCAGCGAGGGAGCAAGGCCCAAGGTAAGAAAAATCGTCACGGCGATCCGTCGCCGCGTTCTGTCGTGGAGTCGGATCATCGCTCCGCCGCCATTTGATGGAACAACGTCCACCGCGCCTGCATTTCGGCGAGGCTGTCGCCTCCGAACTTCTCGACCATGGCCCGGGCAATCTCCAAGGCCACGACGTTTTCAACGATCACGGAAGCCGCCGCGACTGCACAGACGTCGCTCCGCTCATAGGCGGCGGCCTCGGGCTGTTTCGTCTTGAGGTTGATCGATTCCAAGGGACGCGCCAGGGTGCTGATCGGCTTCATGGCCGCGCGGAGCACAATCGGTTGCGCATTGCTCATTCCACCCTCGATGCCGCCAGCATGATTCGTTGGCCGCACATACCCCAGAGTATGCGTATTGACCTGCGAGGGATCGAATTGGATCGGATCGTGGACCTGAGAGCCGCGGCGTCGGGCCGCCTCGAAGCCCAGGCCGATCTCCACGCCCTTGATCGCTTGGACCGACATGACGGCCTGGGCCAAGCGTCCATCGAGTTTTTTGTCCCATTGGGTGTGGGAGCCGAGGCCGAAGGGCACGCCCTCCACGCGGACTTCGATCACCCCGCCGAGCGTGTCGCCTGCCTTCTGGCATTGGTCGATGAGTGTCTTGATTTCTTGGTCTTGGTCGGGATTCAAGGTGTAAAGGATACTGGCGTCGCGCAAGGCACGCTGTTCGGCCAACGGGCCTGGTTTGGGGTTGATACGGATGGGCCCGACCTCGGCGACATAGGCGAAGGCGGTCACGCCGAATGCATTCAAGAGTTGTTTGGCCAAGGCCCCGGCCGCCACCCGAACGGCGGTCTCCCGAGCGCTGGCCCGCTCCAGGATCACCCGAATGGGTGCCAGATACTTGATGGCGCCGCTCAAGTCGGCGTGGCCCGGTCGAGGACGATCCAAGTCCTCCATCTTCTCGATTTTGTAGTCTCGGTTGCGGACCACCAAAGCGATAGGGCTACCGGTCGTCTTGCTTCGCCACAGGCCGCTGAGGATTTCGACCTTGTCCTGTTCGAGCCTCTGACGGCCCCCACGGCCATACCCCCCTTGCCGCCGGGCAAGTTCGGCGTCGATCTCGTCGGTCGAGACCGTAACCCCAGCCGGGAACCCATCTAAGATGCCAATCAGAGCTTGGCCGTGGGATTCACCCGCCGTCCAAAAACGCAGCATAGCAATGCGCCATCCGTAAACTAAATATTTTTCCCGATTCTTGCTAAGTCTTCAGTGGCCTCGATTCACGGTGCTTGTCCAGCCGAGCAAGCCAGTTTCAATTGCCAAAGTCGAGCCTCCCCAACGAGTTATTCCCCACTAGACGCCTCGTCTTTGAATCTGCATTCTACGTATTTTGCCAAGCGGCCGGTAGACCGATTTGCCAATCCAGGCCACTTGGCCGCTTGCACCACTGCGTTTTTTGCCCGCCTGCCGACGCTAGCATTTTGATGCTTTTGGGAAACTTTTTGGCTAGGTGGAATCGTTGAATGGTTTGGTTTTTTTTGGGTGGTCGCGATGTCTCAGGGGCCGCCTGGCCCCTTGCTCGGCGGGTCGGTTTTCCCGATCGCTCGTCTGAAACTGTCCTTCACGGGCGTGGTGGTGACAATTCGCGGCGTCTGGAAATCGATCCAACACAAGAATATGATGAGTTGCCTGATTCGCCAGGCGGGCAGGACCGGAGCTCCGAGCCCCGAACGGACTTCACATCAAGGTTAGGTAGGCATTCTCGATTTCCCAGCTACAGATCGGCAACCAAGCATCCGCGCATGGGGCGAGTCTGCCCCATCGCTTACACCCCATTAAGAACGATTCCCCAGGAGATCGAATCATGGCGAGGCAACATGGTGTTATTTTACGGCGGCGGGATTTTTTGGTTTCGGCAGTGAGTGCGGCGGCGATGGCCACGACGCCGAAGTGGACGGTGGCCTCGGAAAGCGCCGGGTCACTTCTGGCCGGCGAAGGCGTGGTGGATATCACTCCACCGTTGGGTATCGAAATGGGAGGATTTCACCGCAAACCGGGCAACGAGCGACGCATCAAAGGCATACGTCAGCCCGCAGCTACCCGCGCCCTTGTGCTGCGATTCGGCGAAACGGAAGTGGCCATTTGTTCGCTTGACATGCTCGCCGTTTCCAAGGAAGTGTCCGCGCGGATTCGCGAGCAGGTGGCCAAACAGGTAGGGATTCCCGCCGACAACGTCCGCGTCTGCACCACGCACACGCATTCGATGCCCACTCTCTGCTTCCTTCGCCAATGGGGCCGTGTACCCGAGGATTACATGGCCACCGTCGAAAAGAAGACCGTGGAAGCGGTTCGTTTGGCTAAGGCCGATTTAGCGCCCGCCGAGGTTGCGCTTGGTAAGAGCCGGGCCAAGGGTGGGAACCACAACCGCACCACCAAGACATTCAAGACCGACGAACACTTCGGCAAAGACTCGGACGACAACGAGCGCTGGCTGGATACGACCGTCCATGCCCTGCTCTTCCATCGCCCGGGCGGGAAAAGGACGTTGCTCTGGTACCACTTTTCGGCCCATAGCGTTTGTTACGCCGATGAGTTGGCCGGACCAGACTGGCCGGGCGAGGTGGCCGATCTGGTGCGAAAGAATGAAAAGTTGGAAGCCTCGTTTCTTCAGGGCCACATTGGCGACGTGAATCCGGGCGACGGCCGCGACTGGCGGGGCGAGATCAAGCAGACGGTCCAGGCCATCTATCCCGCCTTGCAGCAGGCCATTCAGGCGGCTAAGCCGGTCAAGATCGACAGGCTCCAGACGGTGCGTCGCGAGGTCCGCGTTCCCCTGGATATCGCGCTGTTTCGGGAATGGTTGGCGCGGTACGAGAAGAATCCAGCGGGATGCACCGGAGGCGAGTGGGTCGATGCCGAGTTCGCCGCGGACTGGTACCGCGGCAACGCGAAACGTGCGCTCACCGAGACCCATCTGCCGACCACCGCGAGTGGCATCGCTTTGGGGCCCATCGGCATGGCATTCCATCCAGCCGAGCTATACAGTTTTTACGGGCTGGCAATTCGCCGCGATTCGCCCTTTGCCGACACGTTGGTGGTGGGCTACGCCGACGACATGATCGGCTACCTGCCGGATCCCAACGCGTACAAGGCCGGCGAATACGCGGCGGTCGTGGTGCCGAGGATACTCGACTATCCACCTTTCGTTCCCACGGCCGCGCGCGAGTTCACCGCCGCGACCGTGGAAATGTTGAAGGCGATCGCGTAGTACGGCCGGGCGCGGCTCAGACTTCTTTCCATTGGCCGGGGATCGGCACGGGGAACTGGCCTTGGGCATCGGCCTGCACGGGCACGGGAGTTTCAGCGCTGAGGTGATCCAAATCCTTGCAGAACTGGAACCTGGATTTCATCATCTCGTCCCAAGTGACGGTCTGGCCGGTGTGACAGGCCGCACGCCCCATCAACGTCGTCAGGTCCGAATACACGGCCCGCTTGCACTCGTTGTGCGGCAGGTCGTGGCGAATGTTGTGGAGGAAATGGTTCCACTCGTATTGCCACGGGCTGAACTCGTCGGCCTTGGGTGTCCAAGCAATGAAGTCCTTGCCGATCCGCTGGTCTTTGAAGCGGTGGACGGTGGCTGCGTGGACGTTGCCTGAAAACTGGGCCGCGCACTTCGTCCCGTGGATGTAGGTGGCGAAGTCGGTTCGGGTGTTGTTGATGCGGCGGAAGCCGCAGAAGGCCTTCGTGCCGTCGGCGAAGGTGTACTCGATCGAGTAGACGTCGAGGTTCTGTCCGCAGTCGGTGCTGCCAGGCACGCGGCCGCCGAACCCCACCGCCTCGACCGGCCAGGCGTCCTTGATCCAACAGCATTCGTCGATCTGATGGATCAGGTAATCGACCATGTGGCCGGACCCAACCCAATACAGATGAATGCGGCCGAATTCTAACTGGCTGAGGAGGTGGTTCGCGGCGGGACCCTGATTGTTGAGCCAGCCCGCGCCTCCCAGCCGGTTTGCCCGAATGAGCGTGATTTCGCCCATCGCGCCATCGCGGATCTGGTCGATCAGGGCCTGGCGGGCGGGCGAGTGGCGGCACTGGAGTCCGGCGAGGATCTTCACGCCTTTCTTTTCCGCCTCTTCGCCGGCGGCCAGAAGCCGGTGCAGGCCGCCGGGGTCCGAGGCGAACGGCTTCTCCATGAAGACGTTGATCCCTTTTTTCACGGCGTATTCGACATGAATGGGACGGATATAGGCCCGCGTGGTACACATGGCGATGTCGCCGGGGCGAAGGAGATCGATGGCCTTGCGATAGGCGTCGAAGCCCACGAATTTGCGGTCCTCGGAAACGTCGATTTTGTCTTCGAACTGCTTTCGCAGGGCATTATACGATTGGGCGATTCGCTTCTCGCTCAGATCGGCCATGGCGTAGAGCTTGACCGGCCCTTCGCCCTTAACGGAAAGCGCATCCCCGACCGCCCCGTTGCCTCGGCCACCGCAACCAATCAGCGCCAAGCGGATGGTGTTGTCCTCGGCGGCATGGACGGTTCGGGCCAGCCCGGCGACCAAAGTGCTGCCCGCGGCCAGGGCGCTGGATTGCTGGAGAAACTGCCGTCGTGTGGTTGGTGAGTCTTTTTGGGATCGTGTCATCGAAGGCTCCTCATGGTTGCTCGTTACGGTTTCGGGTGAGCGTGGAAACTATCGCAAGGACGATATTCATGGACCGCGATGTCGCGGGAACGCCGCTCGGTTAATTTCGCACCAAGTCCTCCACGAACTTTTTGGCTTTTCGGGCTTCGGCCACCAAAGCGGGGAGATCGCCAGGGCTGAGGCACTCGATGACCAGCGGCCCGGAAGTGAATCCCCCCTGCCGCAGCCGGGCCATGACGGCAGGGAAGTTGACCTTGCCCGTGCCCGGCGTCACGTCCACCCGCTTCGGTTCAGCGTAGTCCTTGACCGACATGCCGCAGACCAATCCATCGACCGAGGCGGCGTCCTGCACGGGGTCGAGCTTGCCGTCGGAATAGTAAAGGATGTTGCCCGGGTCGTACCAGATGCGGAACTGCTTGTTGCCCACCTTTTCGCAACGCGCGCGGCACTCGGGTCCGGTGGCATTGAGTGGACCGTGCGGCTTGAGAGTGATCAACACCTTCTTTTCCGCCGCGTAATCGCAGCACTCCCGGATGATCTTATAATAGGCGTCTTCTTGTTCCGCCCGGCCAATGCCGCCCAACAACAGGCTGCCGCAGCCGCAGGCCGCCGTATTGTCGATCAAACGCTGAAGCCCGCGAATTCCCGGCAGCAGCGACTTTCGGTCAGCCGGAAATGTGCCGCCGTAAACGGAGACGATCGTCAACCCCCGCTTGCGAGCCTCCTCACCGGCGCGATGGGCCTCGTCGGGAGAGGAATCTGCCGAAATCACCACGTTGTTTTTGGCCTTGATGGTCATCAGACCGAGGAACTTGTAGCCCGCCTCGGCGATCGCGTCCAAGGCCACGGGATATTCGAATTTGGCCCAAGGCCGCGTGTAGATGCCGATCTGCCAACCGCCGGAGTCTTGGGCCGCGATGCCCGGCGTCGCGCGCGGCGATACTACAGCCGAAGCCAAAGCCACCGAGCCTAACGCTGCCGCACGGCCGAGAAACTCGCGCCGCGTCGTGCCACTCGATCGGGACATGCCTGACGTCTCCTCTAAAAGCGGGTTGAAAGAGTTGCTCCGCCGCCTTGTATACCCCGCCGTCGATCAGGATTCCAGCCCGGCGAACAAAAAAGCCCGTCCATGGGACACCCGTTGCCTGAAAGCCTTGTCGCCATTCACAGAGCGTTTCCATCTCTGCGGCGAGGCCCGCGCCGCTACGCCGGTTCCAAACAGGCGTTCGAGTCAGTTGGACTTGGGGTCGCTGGCGGCCAACGCCCCGCGATCAGGCATCGAGCGAACGGGGCGGCTGCGGCGCGTCGCGGCATAGCCGCTCAACGAGGCCCAAGACTCGCCCAAGCCTTCCAACCGCTCACGGATTTGCCGACGCTGGGTCTCGGAGAGCGGCCCAAACGGTTCGGCCAGCACGTCGCGGCAAATGCCCCAGCGGGCCAGCACACCTTTGATCCCAGCGGTTACTGGCGCTCCATGGCCCGGAATCGCATACAAGGCGGCAGCGATCCGGATCACGTCGTTATGGAGCCTTCGCACCTGGGCCAGGTCGCCATCGCGGGCCGCGCGGTAGAGATCAACATAAAGCTCGGGAAACAGATTCGCCCCGCCACACACTCCACCATCCCCACCGAAAAGGACGGATTCGGCCAGCAATTCCTCGGGGCCGACGAGCAACGACCAGCCAGGCCGCGCGCTGGCCAAACGCCGCACGCCGTGGAAGTAGATCATGTTGCCCGAACTATCCTTCAGCCCCACGATGTTCGGCGTTTCGATCAGCCGTCGCAGTGTATCGAACTCGAAAGTTGTTTTAGTGAGGCTAGGCAGATTGTAGAGGAAGACCGGCAGGGGGGACTCGGCCGCGAAACGCTGGACGTAGCCAACCAGCTCCTCTTGCCTCGCCGCGTAGTAGTATGGCGGGGCTAGCACGACGGCCGAGGCCCCGGCGTCGGCCGCAAACTCGGTCAAAGCCAACGACTCGGCAAAGGCTGAATCGGTCACGCCCACCAGGACTGGCACACGGCCACGGACGCGCTCGCTGACGACTTCGATCAGCTCCTGACGCAAGCGGTAGCCAAGGCTCGGGCCCTCGCCGGTCGTGCCCAGGATGAACAGCCCCGAGACTTCCGCGGAAAGGATGTGATCGATCAGCCTCTCGACGCCCGAAATATCCAGAGATTCCGGGTCCGCCAAGGGCGTGACCATGGGGGGAACGATTCCTCGCAAAGGTTGCGGCAACGGGGTCGGCGGCATGGTTGGCTCCCAACATCCCTTCAAGATTATACCCTATCGCCAGAGGAATCACGGACCAAACTGGCTACTTGACGAGTCCCGAATGCCACAAGCCACCTCACCGGACAACCATCACAGCCAACGCGAATGCGACAAGCACGTCGCGTGGCTTGGGAAATCAAGGCCGGAGCGACTGCGGCGGAAGCCTACTCATCTTGCGCCAGTAGCACATTTCGGGCTGGGCAGGCGACTTGCCGCATGTAGTGATACACCTTGGCCACTTCCTTCTCGCCGGCCCTGATCACCTTGGCTATGTGCGACTTACCCGAGCGTATGAAGTCATTCGGCTAGCCTGTCTGCCGCAGAAAGCTCATCTCACGAGCCCGGCGACGTCGGCCCAAACATCGCCGTGGATGACGAATTCGTAGGTGCCCGCCCCCACTTCCAGAACCAACTCCCCGGCCTCCCTACGGAGCAACTTCACCGGAGGAACGGCTTGATTTTCGGCGCGTGGATTTGCCTCATCCGCAACGAGGAGCTTCTGGCCGTCGATCTCGACTTTCAGCGGATCATTTGCCGGGAGGTAAACGGAAGCCTTGGTGTTGGCGGGAATGGTGAGCCGGAATGTCCACTTTCGCGGCGCACCCGCTTGGCCTTCGTCGATCTTCCATTCCGAGGCGATCTGCCCGTGCAGCGACCGGTAACTCGCCTTGACCCAGGTGAGCCCCTTGCCCGGACGCGGGCGGACCAACAGCCGCTTGAAGCCCGGCCGATCCGTGTCGATGCCGGCAACGCTTTGAAACATCCATCGGGCCACGGCGCCGAAGGAGTAGTGGGCGAAGGAATTCATGCCTGGGTCCTGGAACCCCTTTTCGGCGGTCCAGCCGTCCCAGCGTTCCCAGATGCTGGTGGCCCCGTGCTTGATCGAGTAGCCCCAGGAGGGATACGTATCGTTCAGGAGCAACCGATAGGCGACGGCCTGGTTGCCGGTCTCGGCCAGGACTGGCATCAACATGCTGGTGCCGACGAAGCCCGTCGACAGGTGCCACTTCCGGGTCTCGATGTCGCGGACGAGATAGGTTGCGGCGGCCTTGCGTTTTTCGGGCGGCAAAAGGTCGAAATAGAGGGCCATCACGTAGCACGTCTGCGTGTCGCCTTGGATGCGGCCGTCGGCGGCTACGTAAGCCGCGTTGAACGCCTTCTTGATGTCCTCGAAGAGCGTTTCATACTTGCGCGCGTCGTCTTCCTTGCCGAGCACGCGGGCCGCTTGGGCCGTGAGCTTCGCACTATAGGCGAAGAAGGCGGTGGCGATCACGTCCTTGGGCGTGTCGGCGTTGACGGAAAGCCAATCGCCGTAGCCCGCCGCAGGACGCAGCAAGCCCTTGCTATTCGCCCGATAAAACTCCACCAAACGGCACATCATGCCGTAGTGTTTGGCCAAAAGCCGCTTGTCGGCGTAGACGTGATAGATGGTCCAGGGGCAAATGGTGGCGGCGTCGGCCCAGGCCGCGGTGCCGGCGCCCAGGCCGAGCACGTCGGGGGCCACGTCGGGCACGGCCCCGTTTGGTCGCTGGGCGTCCTCCAGGTCCACCAGCCACTTGGTGAAAAACGCGGCCACGTCGGCGTTGTAGGTCGCGGCGCGGATGAACACCTCGGCGTCCCCGGTCCAACCGAGGCGTTCGTCCCGCTGGGGGCAGTCGGTGGGAATGGAGATGAAGTTTGCCCGCTGTGTCCAGACGATGTTCTGATACAGCCGATTGACCATCGGGCTGGAGCACTCGAAAGTACCGACCAGCGGGGTGGCCGAGTTCAGGGCAATGCCCGTGATCGCCTCGGCTGTTGGCGTGCCAGGATAGCCGGTCACCTCGACGTAGCGGAAGCCGTGGAAGGTGAAGCCTGGCTGCCAGACCTCTTCGCCCTCGCCCTTGAGAATATACGTGTCCGTTGCTCGGGCGCCGCGGAGATTGGTAGTGTAGATCGAACCATCGGGGTTGAGCATCTCGGCGAAGCGGAGCACGATTTTCGTGCCCGCAGGCCCCTTGGCCTTCAGCCGCACCACGCCGGCGTAGTTCTGGCCCATGTCGAAGATGAACACTCCCGGCCGCTGCTCGGTGATTTTTACCGGCCTGAGTTCGCCGGTGGCCTCGACCAACACGCTGGGCTGGGCTTCCAGCTTGGCGTGGATCGCTTCGGTCACGGCGACGGGCAACCAGTCGGCATCGTTCAATCCAGGGCGGTCCCAGCCGGGGATTTCCTTTCGGGCGTCGTAGGTCTCGCCGGCGAGGAACTCCCCCTCGATCCAGGGCCCCCAGGCGGCCTTCCACGAAGCGTCGCTGGCCACGGTCTGGATCGAGCCGTCCTCGGCCTCGAGTTCCAATTGGACCCAAAGCCGGGGATCGGTCCCGTAGATGAAGCGGTCGGCCTTCCAGCCAATGGCGCCCGCGTACCAGCCCGCGGCCAGGATTCCGCCGATGGCATTCGGGCCGTCCTTGTTGATAAACTCGGTGACGTCGTAGGTGTTGTAGTAGACCCGCTTGTTGTAGTCGGTCCAACCGGGGCTGAAATAGTCGTTGCCCACGCGGCGCCCGTTGAGGTGCAAGATGAAATTTCCCAAGGCGCTTGCATACACGGTTGCCCGGCGTAGCGGCTTTTCGAGGCGAAATTCCTTGCGGAACAAGGGGCAGCCGAGCACGTCGATGGCCTTGGCCTCTAACTTGCCCCAAGGCTGATCGCCCATCGTGGCGATGACCACGGCCTTGGGCCAAGCGGAATCGTCGAAGTCGGGTCGGTTCCAGTTGGGTACGGTCTTATCGAACGATTTCCAGGCGGCGTCGATGCACTGCGTCATGGTCTGGCCACTGTCGAGTTCGATGGCCAAGCGGCCGACAAGCCCCGCGGGCCCGTCCGAGCCGTTCGTGGCGGAAATTGCCAAGGTATTCTTGCCCGGCACGAGATGGTTGGTGATTTCAGCCACTTGGGGCTGGTTGTAGCCTGCCCCCCGCCCGGCAGGTTTGCCGTTGACGAACAATTCGAAACCGTCGTCGGCGGTGAGGAGGAATCGGGCCCGATGCACCACGCGGTCGGAGGGCAGGGCCAACGTGTGGCGGAAGACCCGCGTGCCCTTGGGAACCGATTGTTGGGCGTTCTTGCCGGGTTCGGGATACCAGACCCAAGGACAGCCCTCGAAGGACAGTGCTGGTCCCCTGCCGGGATAGATCATGGGTTCCTTTAAACCGATCCATTGGGCCTTACGGTCAGCCGGTTCGAGAAGCCCCATGGTCCACAACGCAGGCTTGCTGAAAGCGGTCGGCTTACCCTCGGCGTCCCAGAGGCGGACCTTCCAGTGGCAGCGCATCCGTGATTTCAACGGCTTGCCCGCGTAAACGATATGAGACGATTGATCGGACGAGACTTTGCCGCTGTCCCAAAGGTCGCCCTGATCGGCAGCTAGTTTTTCCGGGTCCGAGGCGACGAGCACTTGATAGGCCGTCTGGGCCGCCCCGCGCCGCTCGTCGTGCATTTCCCACGATAGCCGGGGTTGGAGGACGTCGATTCCCAGGGGATCCACGCGGTATTCACAGCGCAGATAGGTCGCGGCGGCCGGACTTTCGGCAAGCGGAGCCATCAAAACGTAACAACAGACTGCTGCCAAGCAATGCATGGGTCGTTCTCCTCGTACAAGCCTATCCCCAAAATCCCCTCTCCCACTGGGAGAGGGTCAGGGGGAGGGCCAAAAACTTTTGCAAACGACAGGAAAAAACGCGTCCGTTATCGCTGCCCTCACCCTCAACCCACTCTTACTCTCACACTTGCGGGAGGAAGATTGTGGGATTTTCTATGCATGTATTCGCTTGCGGCGCCTCGCAGGCCCTGCCGACGATCGGCGGAAGGCCCTACAAGGTCCGCCGCTTGGGGCGTTTCTCCCATTGGCGAAGCCAAACGACACTGGCAATAAAGTACACGATACTCAATACGATCAGATGGCTCCGGAACGCCTCGGCTGCGGTAAATCCGAGGAATACGCTGACGCCATAGCCCAGGCAGAGGATCAGACTGGCCAGGGCCAACACGCCGGTTCCCAAGGCCAGGGTCCAGTCCCAAGCCAGCGCTTTTTCACGGAAATGGAACCAAATCGCCGCCGCAGCGAAGAAGGCGAGCTGGAGAGGGCCAAACGTGGGCGTCGTTGAAGGGGCTTCGGCCACAGCCTCTTTTCCAGCCGACAGCACCGTGCGAACAAAATCCCCCACCACCCAAAAGCCCAGAATGCCGATCGCGGCCAACCCCGAGGCGTAATAAAGGGCATACTCAATCCTGCTTAAGGGTCCGGCCCTGTCGAGATCGGAGTGCGGGGTTCGAACGATCACAGGTACTGTGTCGGCGACCGATGGGGCGGGCGCCGGCTCCCTGGCCCCGGCCAAGGCCGCGAGAATCAGGTAGGTCGCCGTGGTGACGATCCACACGGGCAAAGCCAAAAAGAATTCGTGGAGAACCTCATGGCCGAAGACAGTTTTAGAAAGCCACGCCTCGGCCGCGATCCCCACGCCAGCCAACCACGCCACCAAGGCGGGCCAATTCACAACTTGGCCCTTGCGCGTGCTCCAAAACTGGCTAAGCCCGAACCAAGGAAAAATCCAGTGCTCGGCAATCACGATCGCGCCGATCGGGAAGAGCAGGATCCCGTAGAGCGCCACGAAATCCAGCAGACGGAGAAAAACAAACGGCGAACAGGCGATAAGGGTCGTTACCGCGCCGGCCACAAGCGTCACCAACCATCGCGGCCAGTTAGGCGTCACCGCCTGGAATGCCAACCCCGCGCGGTAGAGCGTGGGATTCGCCGTGCTCCAACCTGCCAAGACCACACATACCGCCCCCATCACCCCGAGCGCCGAATAGGCCACTGCGCCCGAATCGAGTTCCCGCAGCGGCTGCCGGGCCACCGCGGCGGCCGCCGCGCCCATGATTCCAGCGCAAATCCAAGCCACAAAATGGCCGAGGTACATGCCGAACGCGGAATAAACCCCATACCAAGGACGCCTGGCGAACCGGAACAGGGCCATGTCCGAGAGCCCCAGGTGCGCGGCCAGGTTGCAGACCCAAGCAAAGGCCGCGATGTGCCAGAATCCCAGCGAATGCTGCTGACCTGCTTGAGGGCCGATCCAGACCTTGGTCTGGGCCACTTCCCAAAGTTTGCTCACACTGGAGATGTTTCCTAGCCTGGGAAGCGCTACCAAGGCCCCTACCACGAACATCAAGACCATCCAAGGAGCGCAAACCGTGGCGAACTGAGCTAAACGCTTGAATCCCAGGATCGCCAAGGTGACCACCACCGCCCCGACCGCGAGCACCACGAGGACAAAGCGATAATCGCTGGGCAGCCAGCCGGTCTGCGGCGGGATCTTGAAGAAGATCCGCACGGCCGAGGCCGCAACGGTGAACATCGCCCCGGCCAGGATGCAGTGCAAGACCGCGTTGAGGAGGTTGTAGGCGATCGTCACCGCAGGCCCGGCGATCTTGCGGAGGTACCAGTAGAGCGTCAGCCGGGTCTGATAGGCGATCGGCGCGCAGACCAGGGCCCAGGAGAGCACCGCCAGCAAGTTCCCCACCAAAAGGCCCGCGAGAACATCGGTGGCCGTGGCTCCAAAGCTCACGAAGGCCGCCCCAATCACAAACTCCGTAGCGGCGATGTGTTCCCCGGCATAGACCGCGGCGAAATATGCCCCGGGTTGGAGCTTGTCGTTGGTGACCGGCTCGCGCTCGAACTCGTAGAGCCTGTCGAGCCGGGCGAGGAGGCCTTCCCGGGTACCCTCAAAGACTTCCGGCATGGAACGTCTTCAGTATAAAAATAAGGTCGAAACGAAAAAACGGATGAACACCAAACGGAAACAACAAGTGGCGTCTTGCCTCCTTGGGAGACGCATCCGCTGCCTCAGGCCCTCCAGGCCGTGCTAACCCGCCGGCTTCAAATAATTGCCATATCCGATCACTACCAGCGAGAGCACCAAAATGGCCAGCCCAGCGGCAAGCAATTTTTGCGTCCGCGGGCTGGCCCCCTTCCATTCGAGTAAAACAATTCCCCAGAGCGTGCTGAAAATGATTTGGGCCGACATGAAGACCGACCACCCCGAGAACTTGTAGTCGCCGATCTTCGAGTCGCCCATGGTGTAGAACACCATTTGCAAGTACCAAAGCACCCCGGCAAAGGCCGAGAGCAGGTAATTCAGGACCAGCGGGGCTTCAGGCTTGGCGTAATCGCCGGTGGTGCGGTTCTTGAAGTTCAAAAAGAGCGTCCAGACGACGTTCACCGTGAAACCGCCGAAGAGGATCACGACCAGGCCGGGCAAGCCGCTCCAGAGGTCGGGCGTGGCCGGGGCGGTCGTCTTGGCCAGCGGGGTGATCACCCCATCGGCGGTCCGCACGCCGAACGACATCCCAGCGCTCATCACGCCGGAAAAAATCGCCACGAGAATGCCTTTCGTGAAATTGAATTCGGCGACGGCGGCCTTTTTCTGCTCCTCGGACATCTCGCGTTCCTTGGACATGCCCGCCGCGCCGGTGACGACGATGCCCACTAGGCTGATGGCCACACCGGCCAATAGGGCGACGAGGGCCGGAATTCCGCCCGGTTTGGCAACCATCTCTTGGAAATCGCCTTGCACCAAGGGGGGCACCAGCGTGCCGACCGCGGCGCACAGTCCGCAGCCAATGGCCACGCCGAGCCCAACGCCGAGATAGCGGATCATCAGGCCCCAGGTCAACCCGCCCGCTCCCCACATCGCCCCGAACAGATAGCAAAGCCCGAGCGTCTGCCACGGCGTGGCGCGGAGCACGGAAACTACGTTAGGCGACATGGCCAAAGCCAGGGCCCACGGCACGACGAGCAGCGCGGCGATGCAATAGACCAGCCAGTAGCTCTCCCACGCCCAGCGCCTTACGCCCTTGAAAGGCAAATAGAAACTTGCCCCCGACAGGCCGCCGACGATGTAGAGCACTACGCCCAAGAATGGTGTTGCGTCCATAGGTGCGTTCCTTGGTCCACGGGCTCGAAGCTTGAAGTTTGAGGCAGCAGGCTCACGGTCCTTCGAGTGGGGCAGGGAGGTTCGAGGACTCGGCTACCACCGCGCCTCCCGCCTTCGCGGCCTCGCGTGCGTTTAGCGCTTGCTCGTCACTTCGGCTTCGTATTTTTTGACTTCGTCGAACCAAGCCGGGCCGACGGGTACGTCGTGTTTCAAGCAATAGTAGTCCCACACCGCGCCCATCGGCAGCGTTTTGATTTCTTCGACCATTGCGAGTCGGGCCGAGAAATTGCCCGCTTCCTCGGCCTCGCGGAGTTTGGCTGTCGGCTCCAGCAGGGCCCAAAGCAGGGCCTTGAGCATCGCCCTCATGCCGGTCACCCAGGCCGCGATGCGATTGATGCTGGCGTCGAAGAAATCCAACCCGATGTGCGTCCGCTCCAAAAAAGCGCCGCGGACCAACTCTTCGGCGATCGCCTTCAGGTCGTCGTTCAGGATCACCACGTGGTCGCTGTCCCAGCGGATGCCTCGGCTGACGTGCAACAGTAGTTCCGGCACGAACATCAAGACCGAAGAAATCTTGTCGGCAATCGTCTCCGTGGGGTGAAAGTGGCCCGCGTCCAACGTCAACAGCTTGCCGGTCTTCGCCGCGTATCCCAAATAAAACTCGTGCGATCCGACCACGTAGGTTTCCGAACCAATCCCGAAGAGCTTGGCCTCGACGGCGTCGAGGTTGTACCGCGGGTCGATGGGCGGAGCGAAGATCTCGTCGAGCGATTTGCGGAGCCGCTCGCGCGGGCCCTTGCGGTCGATCGTCACGTCCTTCATGCCGTCGGGGATCCAGACGTTGGTTACACAGGGCGTGCCGAGCTCGCGACCGATGGCCTCGCCGATCTTGCGGCAACAGATGCCGTGCTGGACCCAGAACTTGCGGATGCCCTCATCCGCGTGAGCCAGTGTCATGCCATCGGCCGCCTTGGGATGGGAGAAATAGGTGGGATTGAAATCCATGCCGATGCCCAAGTCCTTGGCCCAGTCGATCCATCGCGCGAAATGCCTGGGTTCGATCTGGTCGCGCTCCACCGGTGTGCCGCCCGGCTCCAGATAAATGGCATGGATATTGAAGCGGTGCTTGCCGGGAATCAGGCTGAAGGCCTTGGCGGCGTCGGCGCGGAGTTCGTCGGCGGAGCGGGCCTTGCCGGGATAGTTGCCGGTGGCCATGATCCCGCCCCCGGTCAGGCCCGCCTCGTTCTCGAACCCGCCCACGTCATCCCCCTGCCAACAGTGCATGGAGATCGGGATCTTGGCTAGCCGTTCGATAGCCTGGTCTGGGTCCACGCCCCAGGCGGCATATTGTTCCTTGGCCAATTGGTAGGCTCTTTCGATGGTCGCCTCGTTCAAAGCATGTCTCCTCGTGAAGACTCGATCACCTGATCCACCCGCGGCGCCATGATTGTCACCGCCTGAAGGAACATTTGCTAGGGGTGAACCCTCATTTCGAAAAAAGGTATTACGGCCATCCACCCGAATGCAGTGGGAGAGCCCCCCCTCTTTCGCCAAATCACCGTTTCGGCAATTTAAGCTGTGCACGAGCGGACGAGCCACGGTACATTATTACGCTTAGAGCCTATCGCCAAGGTGTCATGTCCCTCCGAGAGATGGGTGAAGATTTTGGGGCGCGGTGGACGTCACCTTACCTCGAGCCGGAGAACCGGCAAAGATTGTAGCCGCCCGCACGCTTGGCCCTGCTCCCGGCGAGTAGAAAGGGGAGACTGTGGTAGCGGCTTTCAGCCTTCACCCGGGCTTGATTTGCCAATGATTGGGTTTCTTGCGTCGGTAAGCAACACGTTGTCGGGCCTCTGATCTATATGCCGGTTTTCCCTAATGCTTTGCTGTTAGCTGCCGTGGCTATGGGACTCGTGGAAGGGCTTACGGAATTCCTCCCGGTATCCTCGACTGGGCACTTGATCCTGGCCGGCCACCTCCTGCGGTTCAACGAACTCGTGGGCGCAGAGGCGGCCAAGACCTTCGAGATCTTTATTCAACTCGGGGCGATTCTGGCCGTCGTAGTAGCCTATCCCAGCCGGTTTGTCCGTTTGCTCCGGGTGGACGATAACCGCGGGTTTTCAGGGTTGAGAGGAATCGGTTTGCTGGCGGTCGTGTCGCTACCAGGGGGAGTGCTTGGATTTCTGGCGGGGGGAATGATTAAGGCCTACCTGTTTCAACCCATCACCGTGGCCGTGGGGCTGGCGGTCGGGGCACTTTGGATTCTGGCCGTCGAGCGGCAATTGCCCCGCACGCGTTGCGAAGGGATCGATACCCTCGGTTGGAAAGACGCTTTTTGCATCGGGTTGTTTCAGTGTTTGGCGCTTTGGCCGGGCATGTCGCGGTCTTCGTCCACCATCCTCGGCGGCATGATGCTTGGCGTGGAGCGGAAGACCGCCACCGAATTTTCCTTTTTCGCCGCCGTGCCGTTGTTGAGCGCGGCCACGCTCTACGAACTCTACAAGAGCCGCAATCTGCTTGCGGCGGATCACGCCCCGGTCTTTGCGATCGGTTTCGTCGTCTCGTTCGTCGCGGCGTGGGCCGCGGTGAAATTTTTCGTCCGATTCCTCAGCCGCCACACGCTTGAACCGTTTGGCTGGTACCGCTTGGCCGTTGCCGCGTTGGTGTGGGCCCTAGCATTGCTGGGCATGCTCCGCTGGGAAAGCTGACGCGAGGGACCGCCCCGCCGGATCATCACTGGACGATCGGCAATCTCATCCGCTGACGGCCAACAGTCACTCAATCCGTTTTCTGCAACCAAGCCGCTGACAACGACTCCCTCGCGGATCGTCGCAAAACCGGATGGGGGTCAGTTTGGCGGAACCATTCCCGCCCTAAATACCCACCTTCTGGGGTAGTCTAAATTAACAGCTTAGAATGAATAGGTAACTTAATGGTATTAGTAAAGCCAGTAAAAATACGGTTACTTTTTGGGATTTAGCAACTTGACCAGCCATTTTAGGCCAAGCAACAATAGCACGCGACAACTTGGCGCCCCGGGAGCATTTGGGCGTGGGGGGAAGCTGCCTTCGCCAAAGGACATACTCCATGAACTTCTTGCCAACAGCCTCGTTGGAGCAGCTCCAATTAATTAACCGTTTCGAGACATTGCGCCGCCTCCTATCGACTGAGCAGTTCAACAGACATTTGGAACGGCCTCTGGCGTATTGGGCTTTACCCTCGGATCGGCGTCTCCCGGTGGCTTTCCTTGGGCGAACTTTACGCGACATCGTGAACACGCCCTACGCGGAACTGGCCGCCACGCCGGGCATTGGCCGGAAGAAAATGTGCTCGCTGATGAAGCTGCTGGATCGCGCGGCACACACCGATGCCGCCGACCTGCCCGAGGATCTCTCGCCTTCGACCGAAAAGGGAGGCGGTCCGATGGTTCGCGAGCCTTCGCGCAACGGCTTCGATGCATCCAATGTCTCCGAGTTGGTGTGGGACCAGTGGCGGGCAAGCGTGGTGCGGCACGGTTTGGGCAAGGAACCGCTCGGGCGATTGGCGTTGAGCTTGAAAGACATCAGCCGCGCGATCTGGGACACGCCGTTGGAGTATTACGCGGGCAAGACGTTGGCCCAAATGCGGGCGATGAAAACGCACGGCGAGAAGCGCGTGGGGGCAATCTTGGAAGTCTTCCATGGGATTCACGCGGTGATTGCCCATGTTGGCCCTCAAGACCATCTGGCGATTCGACTCGCGCCGCGCCAAATCGATGCGGCGGAAACATGGGTTCGCGTTGCGATGCGACGGCCCGACGTCCCCTCCCGTGAGGAAATCTGCGACAAATTCCTTCGGCCGCTCGTGGAACAAATCCGCTGCGACGCCTCGCGGCAGATCGTACAACTGGCGGAGAGCCGATTGGGAATCCATGGACCGGTTGCCAGCGTGCGTCAGGCGGCACATGGATTGGGCCTTACCCGCGCCCGCATCTACCAGTTGCTCAGCGAAATCCACGCCATCATCTCCGTGCGCTGGCCGCTCGGTCGATGCCAAGTTGGCGAGCTTCGCAAGAAGTTCCTTTCAGACTGCGAGGGCGGCGAGCAGGGCGCGGACTTGGAACCGTTTCTGGCCGCAGTGGAGTTGTTTTTTCCTTCCCTGCATCGAGAAGCAGTCGGTCACTCGGAGCGCGACGCCCGGAATAGCTCCTTAGGCTCACCGGGGAAAGGTTTTGCCCAAGCGGAAGCAGCGGGCCGGTTTGCCGCGCCAGCTTTCGCGCGGGCGACGCTTCCCAGATGACACGCCCGAGTGTCAGGCGGCCCGGGACGATGCCATCGAGCCGCTGGCCGACGGCCCAGGCAGAATCCTCCGCAGCTCGCCCCGCGAGTCAGTGCGTCGGCTCATTGCCAACCAAGCGCCAACTAGTCGGCCGATGGCACGCGTCGCGACGGAGAAGTTCCACACGCCGCGTGCGGCTTCGCCAAGGATCATGAGAGCATGGGCAACAAGGGAGCGGCCGCGACCGAGACGTCCTGCCCAACGCCAGAAAAGCTGCTCCGACTCCACGGCTTGGCGAAAGGCAGAGGTCGCCGCCAGCCAGGCTCTTGATGCCCGCACCCGACACCGAGGCTCCAACACGGTGAGCAATCCGCAGGATTCCAAGGCTAGCCCTGCATCGACCCAAGTGAGTTGATCACCCAAAGCGGGGTCGAAACCGCCAAGCGACTCCCAGGTGGACTTTCGGTAAAAAGCGGCCGCGGGATGCGGCGCCAACACCCGGCGGCAGTGATCCCCAACCACGTCCATTGCCTTGCCCGCCGCTAACGGAACGACCGATCCACCAATATGATAGGACACGCCCGCTGCCAGAATGCGGCGGGGGTTGCCCGCATCAAGTACCAGCGGGGCCACGGCGGAGATGCGCGGATCGCGCAAACGCTTTATCGCCGCATCCGCCCAGCCTTCCTCGACCTCCACACCGCAGCGCAACACGTGAACCAACGGGGACTTACTCCGCTGAATCCCTAAATTGATCGCACCCACCGGCCCGCAGTCGGGGTTCCCCGCCACGAACTCGACCTCCCCCTTCACGTCGTAGGGGTCCTCATACGGCTGCGACAGAACGACAATAATCTCGCAGTCGTTCGGTCGATTGGCCAAAACAGAGGCCAATGTGTCCTCGAGCGCGGAAACATCCCCTGTGTGGGGAATTATGATCGCCAGCCGGGCCACAGTAGATCGCCTGATCGAGGGTCTACAGGGAGCGCGAGACTAGTACGACAGCCGCTTTTAGGAAACCTTAACAAAAACTACGGATTTACGCGACTTTGGCGAAGGCGCCCTCCCGCGTGAATATATGTCGGTTCAAACGGGCACCCAAGTTTATTCGAACCCCTGTCCTGCCTCTCGGCTGAAGGCCGTAATCTCCACCCCTTCCCAGTTCACGCAAAGCACCTAAAGTTGCTATTCCGCACATTCATTGCTTTGTCCCGAATCGGCCCAGGTTTCCACCAAAGCGATCACCCATTGCACCGTTGCGATCAACTCTTCAAGGCACGTCCACTCCAAGGGCGAGTGGGGCGAGTGTTCGCCGGTAGCCAGATTCGGGGTGGGAAGCCCCATCTCGGTCAGACGCGAGCCGTCCGTTCCTCCCCGCACGCTGGCAAGGGAAGCTTTGCGGCCGATTCGCTCCAAGGCCCGCTGGGCATAGGCCACAGCGCGTGGGTCCCGAGCCAAGCCCTCCGACATGTTGCGGTATTGCTTTGTGATGGTGAGTTCGAACTTGGCTTGTGGGAAGGCCGCTTGGGTGGCGGCGGCGGTCTGCCGCAACAAATCGGCCCAACGGGCCAAGGTCGCCGTGTCGAAATCCCGAAGCAAGAGTTCCAGCCTAGCTTCGGCGACGCCGCCGCGGAGCTCGAAGGGATGGATAAACCCTTCGCGGCCCTCGGTAGCTTCCGGACAGGCGGTGGTTCGCGGCAGCCGGGCGATGAAATCCGCGGCCACGCGGAGGGCATTGACCATCCGCCCCTTCGCGATTCCGGGGTGAATGTTGACGCCTTGGATCCTCAGTACGGCCAGATCCGCGGAAAAGGTCTCCACGTCGATGGTATCGGTCCCTTGACCGTCGAGCGTGTAACAAACCTCGGAGGCAAGCATTTCGGGCCGGAGGTATTCCACGCCACGACCGATCTCCTCGTCGCACGTGAAGCAGAGTCGCACGGGTCCGCGCGGGATTTCGGGGTGTTCCATCAGCCAGGTTGCTGCTTCCATGATCACCGCCACGCCGGCCTTGTCGTCGGCCCCGAGCAACGTCGTGCCATCCGAAGTGATCAACGTTCGGCCTCTCATTGCGGCCAGTTCCGGATGCTCGGCCACGCGGATCACGCGATGTGGGTTGCCGGGCAGCGGCAAATCCCCGCCCGAGTAGTTCTCGATCACCTGCGGTTTCACGTTGCTCCCGCTCGTTTCCGGCGAGGTGTCGAGGTGGGCGCAGAAGGCAATGGTCGGCACCGGGTGCGAGACCGTCGGTGGCAGCGTAGCGAAGACAATTCCGTTCGGGTCCTGCCGCGCATCGGCCACGCCCGTCTTGCGAAGCTCATCAACCAGCAAGGCGCCCAAATAAAGTTGCCCGGGCGAGCTTGGATATTGATTAGTGTCGGCGACCGCCGTGGTGTCGATTTGAACGTAACGCAAAAAGCGATCGAGTAAACGATTCCGATTCATTGCATCTCCAAAAAAACATCCGGGAATGCCGAGCCTGCCAACGAACCTCCAGCAGGGCGAGGGCGGATGCCATTTGCTCTGGTAGCTGGGGACTTCACTCGTTTCGGATTTTATTGATTACGGGATTCGTTCGATTAGGCCCAGCGTATGCTCCCATCTTCCCCGATCCCGTTCCGATTTGGTAGGCTGGGCGAAAAGGAGATGCCCCGATGGCTGCTGGCGGGATTGGCTATCTCGTGTTCGATGTGGAAAGCGTGGCCGACGCCGCTTTGGTGGCGAAGATTCGCTATCCGCATGAATCGATCGAGCCGGCCGAGGCGTTGCGGCGTTATCGGGCGGAGCTGATCGACAAGTACGAGAGCGACTTCATCCCGTACACGTTCCAGATTCCCATTTGTGTGGCCGCCGCCAAGGTGGCGGAGGATTTTGAATTGCTCGACCTCGTGCTTCTGGACGAGCCCGACTTCCGCCCGCACGTCATCGTCGAAAAATTCTGGCGCGGCTGGGAGGCCTATCGCCGCCCGACACTGGTCAGTTTCAACGGCCGCTCGTTCGACATTCCGTTGCTGGAGTTGGCGGCGTTTCGGTATGGGTTGAGCGTGCCGGGCTGGTTCAACGCTGCCGCCAAGTCGTTCGAGCAGCCGCGCGGACGCTACAACGTCCAGTCGCACCTCGACCTTTGCGAGCTGCTCACGAATTTCGGCTCGACGCGGTTCACCGGGGGCTTGAGCCTGGCGGCCAACATTCTTGGCAAGCCTGGCAAAATGGACGTGCAGGGCGCCATGGTTCAGGACATGTACGACGCCGGCCGCTTGGCCGAGATCAACGATTACTGTCGCTGTGACGTGTTGGACACGTATTTCGTGTTTCTGCGAACCCGGGTCCTTTTGGGTCAACTCACGCTGGAAGCCGAGCAGGCATTGATCGCGCGGACCAAACAATGGATCGAGGAGCGGTCCGCTCAGTGCGCGGCCTATCGACTCTACCTGGAGCACTGGGGCGACTGGCCCAATCCTTGGAAATAGCCGACCGCACGACCGCCTTGTTTTTCAAGGCCTCTGGGGCGGGAATGCCAGCGGCGTCCTTGTAACACCGAACGCCTCTCTTGACTCGGTCGAGCGGTTTCTATACATCAGTATATTGGCTGGGGAAGCTGTCAGGGAATCATAATATGGCCGATCACGTGGGCACGAATCTCCGGCGGTTGATGACCCGGCTGGGGCTAACGATCGACGACCTCGCGGCCCGCGCCCGCGTCGATCGACGGACGATCCGCGCCCTTCTTGCCGGCGAGCATCGCCCGCACGCCCGCACCCTCCAACGGCTGGCGGCCGGCTTGGGCGTCTTGCCGGACGAGTTCTTCGTCGATCCGGCCCAGTTGGTCTACCGTTGTTTTGATCGCGACACCAACCCGGTCGTGGCCGAGGCGGTTCAAAACCACCCTGAACTCTTCCGTGGTTGGACGGAAGCCGATTTCGACGAGCTTCACAGCCGTTTTGGCACGGGCGGGCCGCTTACCGAAGAAGGCGCCCTGGCCGCAGCGGCCGCCATGAATCGCAACCGGACCACCCACGAACAACTCGCGGTCCTTCTCGAAACCAGCCACGCCGAGCTGATCCGCGGGATCGTCGAGGCGATGTACCGAAAGCTCGTTCCCTCGGACCTTGGCGATGGCCCGCCCCTCGGCCCCCAGCCTCCTTCACGCTGACAAAGCTGGAGCGAAGAAGCCGGGCTGATGAGCAATCCTTATTCTTCCGGAATTCCGGAGACACGCGTGCCTCATGGGGTTGAAGGGTGAACGCCCAAGAATTTCGCAAATCCCCAGACTGGCAGCGTGTCCCCGGAATTTCCAGCCTTTCTATTGATCGAAGTACAAGCAGAACTCGTAGGGATGGGGACGCAAGCGGAGGGCGTCGACTTCGTTCTCGGTCTTGTACCAGATCCAGGTGTCGATCACATCGGCGGTGAAGACTTCGCCGCGGAGCAAGTAATCGTGGTCCTTGCGGAGCGCGGCGAGGGCCTCGGCCAGCGAGCCCGGGGTTGTTGGCACCCCCTTCAGCTCCTCCGGCGAGAGGTCGTAGATGTCCTTGTCCAACGGCTCGCCCGGATCGATCTTGTTCTGGATCCCGTCGATCATCGCCATCAGCAAAGCCGAAAAAGCGAGGTAGGGATTGCAGCTTGGGTCCGGGCAGCGGTACTCGACCCGTTTGGCCTTGGGATTGGGGCTGTACATCGGGATGCGGCAGGCCGCGGAACGGTTCCTCTGCGAATAGGCGAGATTGACCGGGGCCTCGAAGCCTGGAACGAGCCGCTTGTAACTGTTGGTCGTCGGATTGGTGAACGCGCAAAGCGAAGGGGCATGTTTCAACAGGCCGCCGATCGCGTACAAGGCAATGTCCGAAAGCCCGGCGTATCCGCTCCCTGCAAACAACGGCTCCGATCCCTTCCACAGCGATAAGTGGCAGTGCATTCCCGACCCGTTGTCGCCAAACAGCGGCTTGGGCATGAACGTCACCGTCTTGTTGTATTTCCAGGCGACGTTCTTGCAGATGTATTTGTACATCATCATCTGGTCGGCCATGCGCACTAAGTCGCAATACTTCATGTCGATCTCGGCCTGGCCGCCGGTGGCCACTTCGTGGTGCTGGGCCTCGACCTCGATGCCGCACTCGATCAGCGTGTGCATGATCTCGTTGCGGATGTTCATCAACTGATCGGACGGGGGAACCGGGAAGTAGCCTTCCTTGTAGCGGAGCTTGTAGCCAAGATTGGTCGGCTCGTCCTTGCCTCGGTTCCATTGCCCCTCAACGCTGTCCAAAAAGTAATAGCCGCAGTTGCTGGTCTGTTCGTAGCGGACGTTGTCGAAAATGAAGAACTCGGCTTCCGGGCCGACGTAGCACGTATCGGCGATACCGGTGCTCTTGAGGTAATTGACCGCTTTGCGGGCAACGTTGCGTGGATCGCGGCTGTAGTCTTCGCGGGTCACCGGATCCTGGATATTGCAGATCATGGATAAGGTCTTGATCGTGCAGAACGGGTCGATCACCGCGGTCTCTGGCTGCGGCACCACCAGCATGTCGCTCTCGTTGATCCGCTGCCAGCCCCGGATGCTGGATCCGTCGAACCCCAGACCGTCCTCGAAAACGTCCTCGTCCAGCTTGTTGACGGGGATGGTGAAATGCTGCCACAGCCCGGGAAAATCCATGAACCGCAAATCCACCGACCTCACGTCCTTTTCCCGACACAACGCCAAAACCTCTTTGGGAGTCACAAATCTCTCCTTTCGTCACGCGAGCAGAAACCTATTCTCACTGGACGGGCGCCAACCCATGGCGGAACTCAGCCGAAGCGCCGTGCGACCATCCTTTGCCGAGTTCGGTTTGCAAACTCCGTGCCAGGTCGGGCATTTCCACCCCCCATCGAGTTGCAAATAGCTGTATGAGTTCGACTTATAAACAAGCTTTGGGATCACCAATTTAAAATTGCGGCGGTCCGGTTGATGAATGATTGGGCATCCTGTGCATGCAATTCGTGCAGATTTAGGCCATAGATTGATCCGCCCGAGGGGAATAATTACGCTCGCCTCGTGCGCCATCAACGAGCGGGGATGCAGATGCTGCGGAGCGAACTATGGCGGTGTCGGCACGTGGTCCGAAAGCACCCTGTGAAATCGGTGTTTGGGTAGATCAAGTTCGCCCGCGGATTCCGCCCCCCCCTTTCTGGTGTAGATAGAGTTGCCTAAAAACTGGCAACTCGGATGTCTGACAGCCAACCTCCGGAAAATCGGTTTGCCGGAGGAACATGGCAGCCTTCGGGGCCTGGCGATCAGCGGAGGGCCTCGAGGGGGCGCAAACGCATCGCGGACAGGGCCGGCGCTAGACCGCCGATCACTCCCATCACCAGCGTCAGAAAGATGCCCACGGCCCAGACCCAGGCGTCCACGGCCAATTCCATGACCACGAACTTCCCGCCGCCGGAATGTCCGGTCACCATGCTAGAGGCGGTCACTCCGTCGGCGAGCGACCCCAACGCACAGCCGAGCAGGCCGCCAACCAAGGCAATGACGAGGGACTCGAGTAAAAAGGAGACGAGAATATGCCGGCGAGCGTAGCCTAGAAGGCGGAGGACGCCGATATCTTTGATTCGTTGGCTAATGGCCGCGAACATGGTGTTCATCACGCCAAACACGCCGCCGATGGCCATGATCACAGTCACAAACCCGATGGCCCAAGCGAACTGGGCGCTGGTCTCGGACATATCGGCGTAGTGTTCCCGCTCGATCCGGGCATTGACCGCCACCTTGGCGTAATCATTGGTCAGGAAGTCTTTGAGTTTTTTGGCGGTGTCGGCGTCCTTGGCGCGGAGGAGGAGGGTCGTGTAGCCGCTTTTTCCGAACAGTGGTCCGATGAGCGACTGTTTGGCCCAGATTTCGGACCCAAAAGTCGTGCCCGAGGATTTCATGATCCCGGTCACCACCCAAGTTCGATCGCCGATTTTAAACGTTTCGCCCACGTCCAAACGGTGGGGCGTTTTCGCCGCGGCACGCTGCTGCGGCGTCCGATCCGAAGCCAACTCTCGGGCCACGCCTTCGCCCAGCACTGCTTGAATGGCTGGGGGGCCACCGTCGGGCATTTCTTGGACACCAGCCTCGGAGAACCAGCTTCCGCCCGGCAACAGTTCTACCCCATGCACCTTCGCGGCAATGCGGGGGTCTTCGATGCCGCGCGTCTGAAGAAAACGGCGCTGGGGGCCTTTTGACGGGGCATTGGGTAGGGGTTGATTGACAATGAGGTAGGTCTCCCGACTGGCCAACGGCCGACCCGTCTCCGGATCGCGTTGGACCTCGGGTAGGGCCTCCATTTCGGCTAGATCGCCCGCGTTGAGATTGCTGAACGATTCATCGGTCGCCCCATCCGCCAACACCAAGACGTTATCCGTGCGACCCGTCCCCTCCGTCATCTTCCGCATTCCGTTGACAAAGGCCAACATCACGACCAACACGCCGATGACGAGCGTGAAGGCCAAGGCGGTGAGGACGATGGTTTTCCAGCGCACAGTTAAGTTGCGCAAGGTGTACTTGAGGGGGACGCGGTTGAACGCCGCCAGAATTCCCACCACGATGACTGCAACCGCGAGTAGTTTCCAAACCATGATCGCTCCCTAGGCTACCTTAGCGAAGACTTCGGCAGGTTTCACGCTTCGGGCAGTCCAGGCTGGGACGAAACTCCCGACAAGGGCAGCCACAGCCCCAATCATTGCCCCCCATCCCAGCGCGTTGATTGGGATGTAGAATCGGTCGAGGAAGCCGATAGGAAATCGCAAACCGTCGAAGTACCAGTTGATCACCCCGTAGGTCAAGGCCGCGCTGGCCAGTCCCGCCCCAGCACCCAATAGCAGGGATTCGCCGAGCACCAGCCAAAGGATTTGGGCCGGCCGAAAGCCCAGAACTTTCATTACAGCCAGCTCAGGTCGCCGCTCCCGGACACTGATGCTGATCGCATTGGCAATGACCAGCGATAGGGTGATGAGGCAGGCGGGAGCCAAGACGTATCTTGCCCCCCAGATCAAGTCGCGCAGTGGTTCCAAAAAGGCGGCCATCCCCGACGAGGCGGTCTCGCATTTCACGGCCGGGTCCTGGAAGGAGGGCGACTGGTCGATCTGGGCGCTTACGCGGTTATAAGCCGCCATATTTGGCACTTTGAGCCAGACCAGGTTCAGGTTTCGATCCGCCAGGAGGTGTTTCCGACCGCCGTGCGTTTGCGGATATTGGTCTAAGGCATTGTTGAAATAGTCGCGGTGGAACGCCCCGAGGTTGTCATACCGCCCGGCTGGGAAAACGCCCACGATCTCGAATTCCAGGTCCAGTCCCTTGTATCCGCCGATGCCGAACAACTTGATCCGTTTTCCCATGAGTTGGTCGATGTTCACGTCGCGCACGTCGCCAGTCATCCGATTGATATTCGCCAAGTGGTTGTAACCCAAGATGATGCCCTGCCGATTCGCCTTTAGCCGGTCGATTGCCTCCAAGAGGGCCGCCTGATCCTTCGGGGAGAGCGATTCCAAACCGTCCATCATCGTGACGAACTTGCCGTTTTCGATTCTGCCCAATTTGTCCGGTTCGCAGGCGATGGCGAAAATGAAACTATCGCGGGTAAGGTTTTTCGGATCGAGCGAGCCGAGGTAGAACTGCCAGGTCATAGAATCGTCAGGACGGATGTCGCCAGGCTGGCGGACCGCTCCGTCGCTGATCGGCGCAGCATAGGCGAACGGCAACCGGCTTGGAATGGACCAACGCTCCGTCACGATCGCCTTGAGGTTCTCTTGCTTCTCCGCGGTAATCAGATCCAAGACCCAAAGGACCGACCAAACCATGGTCACCACGAAGACCAGCACCATCGTGCCCAAAGCGGTGAGGATCGATCGCAACGGGTTGCGCCCGATGTTCTTCAGGATCAATCCGAGAATCTTCATTGGGCTTGCTCCACCAATTGGCCTTTGTGCAGATGCAAGACGCGGTCGGCACGTTCCGCCGCGCGGGGATCGTGCGTCACGAGCAGGATCGTCTTGTGCAGCGATCGACGAAGTTCGTCCAAGAGATTGAGAATCTCTTCAGCGCTTCGAGCGTCGAGGTCGCCGGTAGGCTCGTCGGCCACAATCAGGGTCGGATCGGTGACAATCGCCCGGGCGATGCCCACCCGCTGCTGCTGGCCGCCGGAGAGCTGGCCAGGCCGATGGTGGATGCGATCGGCCAGACCGACCAACTCCAAGGCGGTCATTACCTGCCGCCGCCGCTCGCTGCGCGAAAGCCCCAAAAGCAACAGCGGCAATTCGACGTTCTCGTAAGCGGAGAGCACCGGCAGCAAGTGATAAAACTGGAAAATGAAGCCGATATTCCTGGTCCGCCATCGCGCCAATTGCGCCTCGGACATCGCGGAGATCAATTGCCCGCCGACCCAGACCTCGCCCTCGCTCGGACGATCCAATCCGGCAATCAGGTTCAACAGCGTGGTCTTGCCTGAGCCGCTCGGCCCCATCAGGCCTAGATACTCGCCCTCGGGCACCTCCAAGGTCAGGTCTTGAAGCACGTCCAAGCGCTCGCTTCCGCGGCGGAAATACTTGTGGACACCACGAACGCGAACGATCGCTCCATTCGTTTCAGCCATAGTCAAGCTTCAGGATTGTAGAGGTTCAAAAAGAATGCGAGAGTCGGGTTGCGTGTTGGCCGAAAACGCTCGTCGCCACACGATCGACTCCTGTCGCCCATCCGTCTCCCGCCTTGCATCTTGCTGCCAATCAGTCGTTTCGATCCTGCCTCGTGCTCCGATGCTATTTAATTTCCTCTTGGTTGGGATCGTTCAGGAAGGAGACCAGCGCGCCCATCTCGGGTTTGAGGTACACTCCTTCTTCTTCGCGGGGAACCGTGACTTTGACACGAACCGGGATGGCGCCCTTGGCTCGGTCGGCAATCGGCATGAGGCGCGATACGACGCCATCATAAACCCGATCAGGAAACGCCTCGGCCCGGACCTTGCACTTTTGACCGACCCGGACCTTGGAGATGTCGCGTTCCTGGATCGTCAGCTCGACCTCCAAATCGGACAAGTCGGCCAAGTCGCAAAGGCTGAAGGAGCCGTTGAAGGCGATGGGATTGACGATGTTGCCTTCTTCGGCGTTCTTCTTGAGGATTGTACCGGTGATCGGGGCCCGAATCGTGCAGTTTTCCAAACGCCATTGGGCCTTGGCCAACTCGGCCTCGGCCTGTCGGACCTCGGCCTGGGCCGCGGCAATCCGCTTCAGCCGCGAGCTTTCCATGAGCTGCAAGGCATACTCCAGGCGTTTGACGCGTTGCTGCTGCGCGAGGTACTTGCTTTGAGCCAGTTCAAATTCCTGTTGCGAGATCGCGGTCCGGCTCTTCACGAGTTCCTTGCTGCGTTCGAAATCGGATTGGGCCTGAGCGAATTGGGCCCGGGCCTCCTCCAACTCGGCCTCCGCCGCGCCCACCTCTTTCGGGCGATTGGTCTCGATTTCAGAAAGCCGGTGACGCGCCAGCTCCAAAGTGGCCTGAGCCCGGCGGACATCGGCCTGGTAGTCCACGTCCTCCAGCTCCGCCAGCACGTCGCCCTTATTCACCCGACGCCCTTCCAAAATGTACGACTTGACGATCATCCCGCTGACCTTCGGGCTGACGAGAATCTGCCGGACCGGCACGATATAGCCCTTGGAGTCCAGGACAATATTGCCGGACGGGGCGGTTTGCGATGCCTTATCTTGAGATGCGGGCTGGCCTTGGATTTCTGTGGCCGGTACCCGCGCCTCGGCTGGCTGGCGACTTACAAGGAGAAACGCCAACACCGCGGTGGCCCCCGCAAACAAGAAGCAGAAAGTCCAGGGGAGCCACGTTCCCTGTCCCCGGCGCATTTCGCTTTCTTTCGGCAAGCGAAGCGACTGAACACGTTCACTCAATATATTCGATGTGTTGGGCCGAGAGTCCAATCGATCCTGAATCATGCTCATACCGTCGCCCTTTCCGCTGCGGCAAGCTCGATCACTGGCGGCCCACACCCCAAGGCCGCCAACGAGAACCGGGTGATGTGGTCAGTCAGCCTTGCCTGGTCGAACGACTGGAACATGGCATCGCCGACCATCAATTTCACCACCGGCCAATGAATCCGGTGCAGCATACATTGGCTGATGATGCTCAATGCAATCAAGTTCTGATCTGCCTCCGAAACACTCGGAGGGAGGAGCTCACCCAGGATGGCCCCCAGCGCCTCCTTTCGCGGCTGGATGAAGTCATGCATGGCGTTGAGACAGGCCTCGGTGCGATCCGTCATTTCACGCATCATCAACCGCCGCTTCCAAGTTGGCGAGCCCTCGTAGTCCATGTCGGCCAACATCAATTCGACGAAACCGCGCAGTTTGTCCTCCGCCGAGGTGCCTGGCGGCCACTCCGGCAAGTCCCGCTCGACAAGGCTCCGATGCGCGTACCGCAAGACTTCTTCGTACAATCGCTGCTTGTCGCCAAAGTAGTAGTTTACCGCCGCCACGTTAGCCTTTGCGCGACGACAGATCTCGCGCACCGTAGCCGCCCGGAAGCCTCGCTCCGCGAACACTTCACCGGCGGCCTCGATTAGACGCACCCGCGTATCGTCCAAACGCTCAGACATCAAGCCTTCATCGCTTAATAAATCAATCACGCGAAGCAAACAAACGTTTTAATCAAACGTTTGCTTGAGTTGCAGACTACTAAAATCCTAGCCAGGTTGTCAAGGATGTTTTCGATTGAAAAAGTCTACGGATTCGTCCACGTTGAAGGCAAATGAGCTGTTCAGTAGAACCAAGCGTGCCGAGCCGGGTGCAGCTCAACGAACCGCAAATGACCAATCCTGGCTGACTGGCGATGGACAATGTTACGACACAGTTTCGGTGGGCCCGGCCATTGTAGAGGTGCCGCGACTACGCTACTATATTGAAGCGGAGGCACGATACCAGCCATTCTCTCGCTCCCATCACTCCGGGAGAGACGAAGGCAGGATTTGTCGATATAACTTCGCACTCAGGTTAACATAAAAAAACTTAGGCGGCGTAGCTCAGTTGGTTAGAGCAGCGGAATCATAATCCGCGTGTCGTAGGTTCGAGTCCTACCGCCGCTACCTTTGGGGGGTTTATACCTCGGAATGGAATCGCAAGATTTTTCAAGGAAAAGCATTGCGGAATAGGTTGACTTGGAAATTTCCGCAAGATGCTGTGCCACTCTGCCGTTTGCTGCGTCGGAGTTTGTGATACCGGCGCGTCACCGATCAGGATCCCCACATTCCGCTTGATTGGGTGGATAGTAGTCACCCGATAGGATCTCTTCCGCTTGGTCGGCGGGTCGTCATGGCAACTCGTCGCACTGCCAAATCGTTAGCAGGCCGGTTGGCTTAGCATTGAACGACCAATCATGTTCGATCGGTTTAGTCAAGCGGGCTTTGCTAATCTCCGCATCTTAAACCGTTCTCTTGGCCAGCGCACGATCTGCCCCGAGGGGTAGATCCGCTTTTCTCCGCGACGGAGCGTTTGCAGGGCGTTTGCTTGGAGGAGCCCGCCGGCTTTCGGACGGCTGGTCCTCCCGCCCGGTGCTGGCGGCTCAGGCAGGACGCGCGGTCCCCGGCTGTGGTGAGTCGTGTTCCACAGGTACGCGACTTGAGGGACAGTCGGCGCAACTGGGCGGCCTCCGCCTCCGCGGATTTCGCAACGTGAACGCCGTCGAGTTTGGGTGTCTGTGCATCTTGGCCGGTGTCGGCCGGCGCTCGACATGATTGAAAATTCACGTTTCAAGTTCAGCTTCAGAGCGTGAGCTTGTCTTGCAGGCCGGCGGCGGTGTCGGGAATTGAATACAGAAACCTTCGTGGTTATAGTGGAGTTGGGGCGCAGGGAAGATCTCCGGGGCCGCCTCGGATCGTTTCGGGAAGACGGAACTCGAGTGCAAATCTTACTCACGAACGACGACGGGATTTACGCGCCCGGTTTGGCGGCGATGTACGGGGAGCTGCGCGAACTGGGAGAGGTATACGTCGTGGCTCCCGCCACGGAACAAAGTGGCGTAGGGCACGCAATTACCTATCTGACGCCGCTGATTGTGAAGGAGGTCTGGGAAAATGACCAGCGCTGGGGATGGGCAGTGGAGGGCAGCCCGGCCGACTGCGTGCGTATCGCGATCGCGGAATTGTGCCCTCAGCGGCCCCAATTGGTGGTCAGTGGAATCAACAGTGGCCTGAACGCGGGAATCAACGTGTTGTATT
The DNA here is from genome assembly GCA_937951625.1 of uncultured Thermoguttaceae bacterium. Taxonomy (GTDB): domain Bacteria; phylum Planctomycetota; class Planctomycetia; order Pirellulales; family Thermoguttaceae; genus CALFBP01. The sequence continues at coordinate 1,749 of CALFBP010000030.1, read as the reverse complement.
CGGGGACGGTCGCCGCGGCCATCGAGGGGGCTTTTTTCGGGATTACCAGCGTGGCGGTTTCGCTGGAATTCAACGAGCACGCCCGGTTCGACAAGGCCGCCGCTGTTGCGCGAGCTCTGATTGCTCAAATTCTCGAGCACAGCACTCTTGGTCCCCAACTGTACAACATCAACATTCCCACAGTGGCTTTGACCGGCAACCCGGAAGTCCGCGCCGTGCCCATGGATGTGACACATTATGGCGACCGATTCGAGCGGAGAGTCGATCCGTGGGGGAGGCCGTATTACTGGGCAACAGGCGAGCCACCGCCTCGCTTGGGCCAGCAGCAGACCGACCTGACCGCGCTCAAGCAAGGGGTCATCACGGTGACGCCCTTGGATTACAACATGACAAAGAACGCGGTGCTGGCGGAAATGCAGGGATGGAACTTTCGCCTGGGGGCAACGCAAACCGCCGCGGACGGCGGCCAGTCGGACCCCAAGACGATCGCCGCGCGGCGTCCCTTGCTGCGAAGACCGCAGAAGTCGGGGACTGAGTGATTGAGCCAATCCGTACAAAAAAATCGGGGGTGTGGCGGCTGACGGCGCTCCGTCAGGGCCGCGGTAGTTAGGGCAAGTTGCCACACTCGCGGGGTGGGAAAGGAGATTCGCGATGCGAGCCTTGATCATTTTGGCAGTGTTGCAATTGGGGTTGATTTTGGGTTGTGGTTATGAGCCCGCTCCCCCGCCGCCGGCGGCATCGGGCAATCCTCAAGCTGCCACCGTACCCGCGTCAAAATCCTCGCTTACGCCCGGGCAGCCGTCCGCACCGACGCAATCGGGGATGACCACCAACATGGCCGCGGCATCGGCGGCCGCGGGCGTGGCGCCGATGGATTTGATGGCCGGGCCCCAAGGGGTTCAACCGGCCTCGCCTGCCCCAGCGGCATCCTCGCCGAAACCGAATCTCGAAAAAGCCCAGGCCGGCGTAGGAAAACAGGGACGCGATTACGGCGGCGGGGCGATCATGGCCCCGGTCACGGTGCCCGTTCAAACGTACTTTCAGGCCAGGGACCGGATCACGTTCGATATCCAGGTCGCCGACGCGATGCGGTTGTACAAGGCGATGAACGGCTCCGCGCCCAAGTCGCACGAGGAGTTCATGGAGAAGATCATTAAGGAGAACCGGATCAAATTGCCGGACCTGCCGCCAGGCGACCGCTATGTGTACATTCCGGAACAGGAACAATTGTGCGTGGAACACACGCAAAGGCAATGAATCGAGGAGGGCAAGTCGGATGATGCGGCGTGTGGTTCTGGCTGTCGCCTTAGCAACGCTCGGCCCGGCCAGTTTGCTGGCGGCCGAGAGTTGGATTTTCCGAGCGTCTTACTTCACGCACGACCCTGCGACGGGCAGCCGGGTAAACCAATTCGCCGCCGAGAAAACGGCCTATGTCCGCACCGATCCTACGTTCCAAGAAAGCGTTTACCGGCACAGCCGGAGCGGTTTCGAGGTTGGCGGGACGTATGACTTTACCCACACGGTGCAGACCTGGGGGCAAGGCGAGTCCATCCGACCGTATGGCGAATGGCTGTTTCCCTATCGAGCCGGGGCCACGCCCTATGGTCCTTGGGGGAATCCCCAGGGCCCTTGGACCCTACCGTTTGGGGCGTGGAGCAATCCTTATGGCCTCGGGCGTCTGCCGAACCCGACGTGGTTTCCGTGGCTGCCCGTCCCGTATCCTGTCCCGGCCACGCCGCAGTGAGCAAG
>CALFBP010000029.1 GCA_937951625.1 uncultured Thermoguttaceae bacterium | reverse complement strand
CGGACCGAGCCCGCCGACAATCACATGATCTCCTTTAGCCGCCCGGCCAGTTTCACGCCCTCTTCGGGCGTGGGCGTCGCCTTGACGACTTCATTCATCGGGTGCGGCAGATTGGCGTTGGGGTCGATGCCCAACAATTCGTAGATGCTGCCGATCAGATCGCCGGGATAGACTGGGCGATTCTTCACGCTCTCGCCCCGGGCGTCGGACTCGCCGACGATCTGGCCGCCCTGGAAGCCGCCGCCCGCCACCAGGCAAGAGAACACAGCGCCAAAATGGTGTCGCCCGCCGTTCCACGGCGATTCCCAGGCGACCTTCGGCGTGCGTCCAAACTCGCCGCATACCCAAACGATCGTGCTCTCCAACAATCCCCGATCCGCGAGGTCGGAAATCAGCGTGGCCACGCCCTTATCCAAATTGGGCAGCAAGCGGCGCATGGCGGGGAAGTGGTCTTTGTGCGTATCCCAAACAAACTGATTGACAGTGACGTACTTCACCCCCTTCTCGATCAGCCGCCGCGCGCAGAGGCACGACTGGCCGAACGTGTTGCGCCCATAGCGGAGCCGCAAGGCCTCCTTCTCCGTGGAGAGATCGAATACCTTGCCCGCGTCCCCGATAATCAAATCGTAAGCGCTTTTTTCCGCATCCTTGGCGGCGGCGATTGGCGGGGAATCTTTGAGGACGTGGCTGAGACTGTCGGCCCGGTTCAAGCGGTCGCGGCGATCCCTCTGCTGCTCGTCCGACATGCCAGGCGCGATAATGCCTTCCACCTCGAATCGCATGGCGTTGGGGTCGCCGCCCGTGGCGAAAGGCTTGTATTTGATGCCCATAAAGCCCGCTTCGGAGAATCGCCCTTGGGGCTGGGTGAGCACAACGTACGGCGGGATGAGGTTTTCTTGCCCTTCCTGGAAACCCTTGAAAGCCGTGACGACGGCGCCGACCGCCGGGTACACCAACCGCCCGCCCGGCTGGCGTCCCGTCTGCACCATGTAGGCGGCGGTCTCGTGGCCGTTGTCGCCATGCGTCATGCTGCGAATGATCGAGTACTTGTCGGCAATCTTGGCCAGCTCGGGTAGCAGCTCGCCGATGCGAATCCCCTTGACGTTGGTTTCGATCGGCTTGTTCAGCGGACCGGTGTAGTCGCTGCCCGCCTCCGGCTTGGGATCGAAGGTGTCGGTGTGCGTCGGTCCGCCGGAGAGCCAAATCTGAATGACCGCCTTGGCCTTGGCCACGCGCTCGGTCGTTTCTTCCTCTGGTTTGTCCGGCTCAGGCTTCGAAGCACGCTTCGGCGATGCGGCCCCCAAGCACAACTGCTGGCCCAGCAACAGTCCTCCAAAACCAATCGCACCGCTTTGGAGGAGCTTTCGTCGCGAGAACCCTTCGCAATTCAGCGCCACGTTGGTCTCGGCCAACGGCACATAGACTTCACGCTTTCTGGCCATCTTCCCACCTCCGCCTAGTTACTGCCCAATCACAACTCCGCCGTTTTCGGAGAACCGCCCACCGCTATTCCCCTATTCTTCATTATATCTGTCCCTTCTTTCGCGCCTAGAAACTCGTCCTCTGTAAGGTTGCCCCGCTTGACCCCACCCGCTAAGATCGCTGCGGAGGTGCCAAGGCATCGATTACGGCGGAACGTCGGTCCTTGGGAAGCCTTTGGACCGAACCATGACGGTACACATGGTGGACCAACTCTTTTCATAATCGGCAGGTTTATGGCTCGGCACAATGCGCTATCGTTCACGGTCGGTTGCAGGCCCCTCGTATCTGGGGCTATCCTCCTCCTGGGTGTTGTGTCGGCGTTGGGCCAAGAGCCTTCATCGTCGCCCGAAGTGTCGGCCAACCGGTTTCCCTGCGAATCCATCGAACTGCGAGCCATGTTGGGTTGTGGCGATTCAGAGACGCCCTCCCGGCCTGGGGCAAAACCATCGCTTGAAGGCGTTGGTTCGGTCCGATGGACGGATGCTTCGACAGGTTTAACCCTTCTTCAGCAGCGCCAGTGGATCCCCCAGGCAGGGTGCATTTCTATTACTACGACGATTACCAACCCCAGCCCTGCGGCGGTTGAGATCACGCAGGTAAAACTGGCCGACTGGACGTTCCGCCGCGCGGATGATCGCGATGCCCGGCGTTATCCCGCCTTAACGCATTGCGATGAAACGCACACACATAAAGGGGTCAGAACTATTTATCTCTTGCGAACCTTGCCAGAAAATAGTTCTGACCCCTTTCTGACCCTCGGCCGTCTTCGGACTCGAAAAACTTGCCTGTCCCCTTCGGGTCTGTCAAACGCTTACCTCACGCCTGGAAGGAGAACGCCATGAGAAAGATCGTCAGTGTTTCGGTCTGTTTGGTTTTCGTTGCTCTGGCAATTTGGCTCGCTTGGGCCGGAAGCGCGGCGACCGCCGCCGATCCCCCGAGCGGTTCGGGAAAAATCTTCGAGTTGCGGACGTACATCACGCATCCCGGCAAGCTCGACGCCCTCCATAAGCGATTCCGCGAGCACACCTGCGCGTTGTTCAAAAAGCACGGCATCGAACTCATCGGCTTCTGGACGCCGGCCGAGGGGCCAGAGGCTCAAAACACGCTGATCTACATCGTGGCCTTCCCCAGCAAAGAAGCCCAGGCCAAGGCTTGGGCCGACTTCCGGGCTGATCCCGTCTGGCAGAAGGTCTTCAAGGAATCGCACAAGGACGGCGTCATTGTCGACAAGGTCATCAGCCAGACCATCGTCGCTACGGACTACTCGCCCATCCGATAACCGGCCCGAGGCCACTGCGGGACAAGCCAGCCGCGGCAGCCGGCGCAGTGGCAGGGGGCGAAAAGCTGTCATTCAAGGCGATTCCATGCTTCGGGCGTCGAGCCAGTGGGCCACGTCATCGACCACGCTGCGCCATTGCGGTTCGTGCAGCAAATCGTGGTACATGCCCGGGTAGATTCGAAGGGTTTTGTCTTTGGAAGCGGCTTGGGCATAAAGCTGGCGACTGCCCTCGGGGTCGGTGACCAGATCGGCGTCACCGTGGAGGATTAGTAGCGGCGTTTGGAGCGAACTCATGCCACGGCGGATTCTACGCACGGCGAGGAGCAGTTCCGCTCCCGTGCGCACCGGGAACCGCCCGTGAAAATTCAGCGGATCGGCTTGAAAGTCGGCAACCACTTGAGGATCGCGCGACAAGCACCGGGTCCCCAGTCGCGCCACGCGCAATCTCGGCAGGAGCCGCCCAAAAACGATCGCCAAGTATCGAAGAATCGGAAAGAGATGGTCGGGTAATTTCAAAAAAGCCCCGATCAACACCAGGCCTCGCAGATTCACTGGGCGCTCGATGGCCAATAGCGAGGCAATGGTTCCGCCCATGCTGAATCCGCTCACGAAGAGGGGCCGTGGCGATGTCGTTTTTCGCAGAGGTTCGAGGAAACGTTCCACGTCGTCCAGATATTCATCGAAGGCTCGGATCCACACGCGGACCCCGTCGGATTCGCCGTGCCCCCGCAAGTCGAACGCGTGAACAGCGTAGCCTCGGTCTGCCAGGACCTCGGCGGCCTGGGCGTGGCGCAGGCTATGCTCGGTGAAGCCGTGGATAAAAACCACATCGGCCCGAGCTGGATGCGAGGGAAACCAACATCGTTGGCGGAGACGCACCCCGTCAGCGGCCAGAAACCATGTTTCTTCGTAGGGCATCGCGCTGGTCTATCTCGGCCAGAGGAATCGAATCCCAGAAGCTGTCGGACGCTACAACCAGCGCCGTTTCGAGGCATCATGAGGAGATGCTTCAGCCCGTTCATTTTATCCCGCAAGGCGAATTGCCGACAGGGGCAACCCGCGGCGGGACCGTTTGCAAAAAGGGAACGCAGAGTTGGGCGCGAGGGCCACGCGACGGCGGCTAAACTTACCGCGAGGACGCGAGGCGAGCAAATCAAGGCAGCTCGAAATACTTCTTCCGAATCCACTCCGGTTGCCATTGGTCCGGCTCGCGTTTCCTGCCGGTCAAGTCGATCTTTTCCGGCGGCCTGTTCTGTGTCGGCAGCTCGAGCGTGTCGCCGACGCGGGCCTGCCACTGTTTCATGAGCGCCAGCAGACGCGCTACCTGCCCCTGGTGGTCCGGCCGGTCGATGAGATTTTGGATCTCGTCGGGATCGTTTTGCAGGTCGAACAACTGCATGTGCCCGATCTTGGGATAGCAGATCAGCTTCCAGCGTTCGTCGCGCACGGCGCGTTGAATCTCCAGCAGTGGCAAGAACACCGAATCGCGAATTCGGTCCTTCTTTCCTTCCCACAAGGGCCGCAGGCTCTCGCCGTCCAGATCCTGCGGCACGGGAATGCCAGCCACGTCGCAGAGCGTGGGGAAGAGATCGAAAAGGTAGGTGAAGGCGTGGGTGGACTTGTTGCGGGGAATTCCAGGTCCCACGATGATCAGCGGCACCTTCATGCTGTGCTCGAAGACGCTCTGCTTGCCCAACAAGCCGTGGCTGCCCAGGGCCAGGCCGTTGTCGGCCGTGAAGACGATCACGGTGTTGTCGGCCAGGCCCCTTTCTTTCAACACCGTCAGAATGCGTCCGATCTGCTCGTCCATGTGCGTGATCAGGCCATAGTATTCGGCCAGTTGGTCGCGGATCATCGCCTCGGTGCGGGGCCAGGCGCCCAGGTTCTCGTCGCGTCCTCCTTTCATCATGCCGTTGTCGAAAGGGAATTGCGGGAGGAAGTTGGCCGGCAACGGCGGCAAGTCGCGGTAGTACGCCTCGCGGTACGCCAAGGGCGGCATCCGCGGATCGTGCGGCGCGGTGAAGGACACATAAGCAAAGAAGGGCCTCTTCGCGTCATGTTGCCGAAGGAATTCGATCACCGAATCGGCGAAGAGTTCGCTTGAAAACTTTTCGCCCGTTCGTACCGCGGTCAACTTGCCGTTCGGCCCGAGGTCCTGGATCGGGACCTTGGTATGGTCCGACATGCCGCCAAAGAAAATGTTCCGACCGCGCTGAAAGGCCCGAAGCCAAGAGGCAGGGCCATTGTGCCACTTGCCAGTGGCGAAGGTGACATAGCCGTGCTCTTGGAGGAGTTCGGGCAGGAGCCGGGTCCCTTTCAACGACACGGTATCGATGCGGAACCAGTTTTTGCCGGTCATAAGCATCGCCCGGCTGGGCATGCACACGGCCCCACTGTTGCCGCCGAAGCAATAGTTGCCGCGAAAGCTGAACCCGGCGGTAGCCAGCTTGTCGAGGTTGGGCGTCTTGATGTGCGGATTGCCGTGGGCGGCGATCGTGTCGGCCCGCTGATCGTCCGCGAACAGAAAAAGGATATTCGGCCGCTCGGCCGCAGGCAGTGCCCCGCTAAAACTCAAAAGGGCGATGAACAGGAAGGGGATCAGGGTCAGGACATGCATCGTGTTTCCTTTCTTCAGCAGCTTTTTCCAAGGGGTTGGCGGTGACGTTGAGTCAAGCAGCGCGAGCCGCGGTTGCCCCGCGCGGCGGCGGTTCAGGAGGATCGAGCAGCGCTTTGGCCGGGGACTTTCGCCTGGCGAATCTGCCAGGCCGAACTTAAAATCAAACGCGGGGTAGGCCGCACACAGGATATGGCCTCTGCCGTCCGAAACGGCCTGGCTAGCATCGCATATTCTGGTGATCGCCGCAATGAATCTCGGCCCGGCGGAAGTTCAGAGGTTGGAAGTGAACAGCGGAAATGCGTTGCCCGGAGTGCCGCCGCTGCGCATCGGCCCGGTCGTGGTCGATCCGCCGTTGCTACAGGCCCCGATGGCGGGTTTCACCAACTTCGCCTTCCGCCAGATCGCCCGGGAACTTGGCGGCGTGGGGCTGTTGGCGACGGAGATGATCAGCGCCCGGGGCTTCGTTTACGGCCAAGCCCGCGGAGAAGAGTTGCCGGAGCGGCTTTGGGGTGTGGCTGAAGAGCCTCGTCCCTTGGCCGTGCAAATCTGGGACAACGACCCCGAGACTTTGGCCGCGGTGGGCGCACGGCTGGCGCACGAGTTCCATGTCAGTGTCGTGGACATCAACTTCGGTTGTCCTGTCAGGGACGTCGCCGAAAAAGCACAAAGCGGCTCGTACCTCTTGGGCGATCCGAAGCGCGTGGCGGCGATCGTGGCGCGGGTCGTGGACGCGTGCCGGCCGGTGCCTGTGACCGCCAAGATCCGCCTCGGCCGCACGCGCGATACGATCAATGCCGCGGAAATCGTTCAAGCGTTGGAGGCGGCGGGGGCGGCAGCCGTGACCGTCCACGGACGCACGGCCCAAGATCTGTTCCGCGGTAAGGCGGACTGGGACGCCATTGCACGGTTGAAGCCTTTTCTTCGTCGCATTCCCTTGATCGGCAACGGCGATCTCCGCACGCCGGGCGACGTTGTCGAAGCGTTTGCCCGTTACGGCGTGGACGGCGTGATGATCGGCCGAGCCGGCCTCGCCCGACCGTGGCTGTTTCGTCAGGCTTGGGCGGCCCTGCGTGGCGAAAGCATCCCCGAGGAGCCCGCCAGGAGCCTGCAACGCGAGATTCTTTTGCGGCACCACCGATTGATGGTGGAGCGATTCGGGCCCGAACGGGGGACGATCCTCATGCGACGCTATGCTTGTTGCCTTGGGCAAGGGTTCCCGGGTGCCCGGGCGTTTCGGTCCATGGTGTCCGTGGCGGAATCGCCAACGGACTTCCTCCGGGCGGTCGACCTCGCTTTCGGCAAGTGAATCCTCCCTCCGTGGCGTAACACGCTGGCGGTTTGTGACTTAGCAGGACCGCACGCTTAGCGCACCGCGATTCCACTGTTTGCCACTTCAAGTGCCACGTCTTTTGGGTTACACGTTCCCACCACATTTCATCGCTATTGGCGAAAAGTGGGAAATCTGCTACAAGACCGCCTCGATCAGCCAGCGGGCCCATCGGCTTTCCGCTGGCCAAAACCTCGTATGGGGGGTGTAATGAGAAACTTTGGAAGGGTTCTCGCTCTATCGCTTCAGCACAAGGCTACCTTCGTCGGCGTGATCGTGACGGCGTTGGGCGTCGGCGTTCTTTGGGGCGGAAACATCGGAGCGCTGTATCCGTTTCTCGACATCGCCTTCCAAGGTCGTTCGATCCACGACCGGTTAGAAGAAAAGGTCCTGGCGTTGGAGAAGGAGAATGCCTCGTCGCAACAGCGTTTGGAGGCAGCCTTGGAGCAATACAACGCGATGCCCGACCACGTCCCAGAGGCCACGGCGTTGGAGGCCGAAATCGCCGCCTTGGAGAGTAATTTACGGTGGAACGAAAGCACGCTCGCGTGGCTTCGATGGGGGCAAGAATTCCTCGAACGCCACGTACCCCGCGACCCCTTCCAAACGCTGGCGATCCTGGTCGGAGTCTTGTTCTTGGCCACGCTGGTGAAGAATTTTCTGCTGATGCTCAACATGGTGTTGGTGGCGAGGCTCTCGCAACTGGGCACCTTCGAGCTTCGCAAGCTATTCTTCTCGCGGACGCTGCAGATGGACGTGGCCACGTTCACCAGCGAGGGAACGGCGGACTTGATGAGCCGCTTCACGCACGACATGCAGAACGTGGTGGGCGGGCTCAACGCCTTGTTCGGCAAACTGATCCGCGAGCCCTTGAAGTTGATCGCCTGTTTGATCGGTGCGGCCCTGGTGTGTTGGCAACTCTTGGTCTTGTCGTTGGTGATTGCCCCGCTGGCGGGCCTGTTGATCCGGAGTTTGGCGCGGATGCTCAAACGGGCCAACCGCAAGGCCATGGAGGAGATGGCCCAGCTCTATAGCGTGCTGAGCGAGACGTTTCAGGCGATCAAGATCGTCAAGGCCTTCACCATGGAACGGCACGAGCGTCAGCGTTTCCATGCGACGAGCAAAGAGTATTTCAAAAAGTCAATGAAGATCGGCTGGTACGATGCCTGGACACGACCGATCACCGAGGTCCTGGGCCTGTCGATCATCTGCTTGGCGATGCTGGCGGGGGCGTATCTGGTGCTTCGCGGGGAGACAAGTATCTGGGGAATTCCCATGAGTTCACGGCCACTGGATTGGCCGACGCTGCTTATTTTCTACGGCCTGCTGGTGGGCACGGCCGATCCTGCCCGCAAACTCTCCGACGTCTTCAGCCAGCTTCAGGCTGGGATGGCGGCCGCGGACCGGATTTATGCCTTGGTGGACCGCGAGCCGCAGGTTCGCGACCCGGCGCACCCCCGAGCCGCCCGGAGGCACAGCCAATCCCTGGTGTTCGAGGGCGTGGATTTCGCCTACCAACATGATCGTCCGGTGCTGCGGGGAATCGATCTTGCGATCCGTTTCGGCGAGACCGTGGCCATCGTCGGGCCGAGCGGTTGCGGCAAGACGACTTTGGCCAATCTGATTTGTCGTTTCGCCGACCCCACGGCGGGCGTGATCCGCTTGGACGGGATTCCCTTGCCAGAAATCCGTCTCCGCGATCTACGCGGCCAGATCGGCCTCGTGACCCAGGAGCCGCTTCTGTTTGATGATACGGTCATGAATAACATCCGCTATGGCTCACCGGGCGCTAGCGACGAAGAGGTGATTCAGGCCGCGCGCCAGGCGCACGCCCACCGCTTCATCGAAGAAGAATTGCCCGACGGCTACCAAACGGTCGTTGGTCCTTTGGGCGGGCAGCTTTCTGGCGGCCAGCGCCAGCGGATCGCCTTAGCGCGGGCCATTCTCCGCGATCCGGCGATCTTGATCCTCGACGAGGCGACCAGCCAGGTGGACCTGGAGAGCGAACGCCTGATCCAGACGGTGCTGGAACGCTTCGTCCGCGGGCGCACGACGATCATGATCACCCACCGTCTCGGGGCCCTCGTCTTGGCCGACCGCATCGTCGTGATGCAGGACGGGAGGATTTTAGACAGCGGCACCCACGCGGAACTGATCGCCCGCTGCGAACTCTACCGCCGCCTGTACCAGATTCAATTCGACGAGCTGAAACAAAGCGCGTGATCAAGGGCGATGGCTACCGCGAAGTCGCGCGACGCCGCCTAGCCGCACCGTCTCGAAACGCGGAGGAACGTCCATGAAGCGTAGGGTCGGGTGCCTCTGCTGGACAACTCACTAGCGGCGCCCCTACACGCGTGCTTCACGCGCGGGCACAAGACGATCCGGGGCACGGGTGCAATGCCACGCATGCCAGCCAGAGCAGCGTGTTGACCATCGGCCGTCGGATGTTGGGGTTCTTGAAACTCACGCCGGCGCAGGTACTTATCGCGGCTCGTGCTGGCCGCTCCAGCGGGCAAAAAGATAGGTATGGGTGAGCACATCCCAGACCTTGACACCGTCCCCGCCGATGGACCAAGATAAGCCGAGCCACGAAGCGGAGCCGAAAGGGAAAATTGGATGAGCGACTGGACGGGTGCGAAACGGGTAATGCGAGTTCTCCAGCGGCAGGAGCCGGATCGCATCCCGCACTTCGAATGGATCATCGACCGCAAGGTGCGGGAGGCGATCTGTCCGGGCGGGTCGATGGAGGAATTCACGGTCCGCATGGGGCTCGACGCCATCCTTACCGCCCCTGACTTCAAGAAGGAGCAAATCGGCCCAAATCGTTTCCGCAACGAATGGGGCGTGGTGCTCGAAACCACCACGGAGGAGCACGGGTTTCCCGTCGAGGGGCCGATCCGCACGCTAGAGGACTTCCGCAAGTACACGCCGCCAGATCCCCACGCCCCAGGCCGCTACGAGAGCCTGCAAAAGCTCGTGCGCCGTTACAAGGGAAAACTAGCGATCGGCGTGCATTTGAACGACGTGTTTTCCATTCCGCGGTACCTGGCGGGATTCGAAAACTTGTTGATGGCTCTGGTCGAGGAGCCCGAGCTGGTTCGCGGCCTGGTGAAGCTTTCGGTCGAAATGAACCTGGCCATGGCCCGCCAGTGCGCCCGCTATGGGGCCGACTTCGTCTTCACCGGCGACGATTACGCCTCGACCGAGCGGCCCTTCATGTCGCCCAAGGCGTTCCGCGAGTTTTTTTATCCTGGACTGAAGCAAGTGGTGGCCGGTTTCCATGAAGTGGGGCTGCCGGTCATCAAGCATACGGACGGGAACATCCGCCCCTTGCTGGACATGATCCTCGATGCGGGCATCGACTGCCTCGATCCGATCGATCCCATCGCGGGCATGGACATCGCCGAGATGAAATCGCTCTATGGCGACCGCATCGCACTGAAGGGCAACGTCGACTGTGCCCACACGCTGACCTTCGGCACCGTCCAGGACGTGGTGAAGGAAACCAAGGAGGTGATCCGCAAGGCGGGCCAGGGCGGGGGACTGATCCTCTCCTCCAGCAACAGCATCCATTCCTCGGTCAACCCCGGCAACTACCTGGCCATGTGGAACACGATCCGGATGTACGGCACGTACCCGCTTCAACTGGAACCGTGGCAGGACGCGGGCGCGGCAGAGGCTTTTTGAGGCCAGCGGCGTCAGTTGCGTTGCAGGCGCTAGAAACAGAGCTGAAAGAGCTGAAAGGGTATTGACATAAGCGTTGCTTATGATAAGATACCCTTATGAACATCGAAACGCTCCGTATTTTTTGCGACGTGGTGCATCACCAGAGTTTTTCGCGCGGCGCGGCGGCCAATCGGGTGAGTCAATCGGCCGCTACTCAGGCCGTGCATCGCATGGAGCAGCATTTCGGTGTGCAGCTTGTCGATCGCAACAAGCGTCCCTTCGTGTTGACCCCGGAAGGCCAAGCCTGTTATGAAGGGTTCCGCGAAGTCCTCGAGTTATACGACGCGGTGGAGACTCGCGTGCGATCGCTCCGCAAGGAGATCACCGGTCTGGTTCGGGTGGCGTCGATCTATTCGGTGGGCCTTCACGATATGAGCCGGGTGATGCAGGACTTCATGCGCCAATACCCCAAGGCCAAGGTCCGCTTGGAATATCTCAGCCCAGCCAAAGTCTATGCTGCGGTGCTCAACTCTGAAGTGGACTTGGGAATCGTCTCCTACCCCCAGCCCTCGCAGGAACTCAGCATCATCCCTTTGCGCTCGGAGCGGATGGTGTTGGTGTGCCATCCGAAGCATCCCTTGGCCAGCCGCAGCGCGGTGACCGTCGAGCACCTCCGGGATGAGGACTTCGTGGCCTTTGACCGCGATCTACTGATTCGTAAGGAGATCGACCGCTATTTACGTCAGCGATCGGTGCCGATCCGGGTGGTGATGGAGTTTGACAACATCGAGACGATCAAGCAGGCCGTGGAGATTGGGGCGGGCATCAGCATTCTGCCGGAACCGACGATCCGCATGGAGACCCAAATCGGCACGTTGGCTGCGGTGCGGCTGATCGCCCCTCAGTTGAAGCGTCCCATCGCCATCATCCATCGCCGCCGCAAGGTCTTCACGCCGACCACCACCCGATTTATCGAACTGTTGCGCAACGTCCAGGCCACGGCGGCGGAGGGAACCGAAACGGCCCTCGCGGAGTGACGGGCCGTGTTCACGTCCGATGTTTCCGGCGGAGGCCTCTGGGCGCAAAAATCTCCGCACAGGGCAGTACCTCAACCTCCAACAAGAAGCAGGACGATGCTGGAACGCGAAATCCCGGTTCTCGTTTCTCCTCCCGGCAAGACCGTGTACGTGCTTCCGGGAACCCGGCTGGTCGAGGCGGTGGCTGCGGCGGGAGTGACTTTGGACCTGCCGTGCGGCGGGGAGGGGACGTGCGGGAAGTGCCGGGTGCGGATTCTGAGCGGTGCGGGCCCGGCGAGCCCCGTCGAAGCGCAGCAGTTGTCCAACGAAGAGATTGGCCGCGGCCTTCGCCTGGCCTGCCAGACTGTGGTGCGCGATCCCCTGCACGTCGAGATCCCGCCTAGCTCACGTCTTGCTGAGGCCTACAAGATTCTTGCGGATACCCTCGCCCGCGAGCAGGTCGCGATCGATCCGGCGGTGGTCAAACGCTACGTCGAGTTGCCCCGGCCCGAGCGAGGTCGGGACGAGGCCGCGGATTGGCGGCGTTTACAGCGAGCCCTCGGGCCGTGTGAACCTGACGTGGAAGCCCTCCGCGAGCTGCCGGGCCTGCTTCGGGAACACGACTTCCGCGGCACGGCCGTGATCGTGGCCGATCGCTTCATCGACTTCGAGGCCGGCGACACGCGCTCAGCCGTTTATACCGTGGCGGTGGACGTGGGGACGACTACCTTGGTGGCGACCCTGCTGGAGGTGAATCGGGGCGAGGAGCTGGCTGTTGCGGCGCGGCTGAATCCCCAGACCCGCTTCGGCGACGACGTGCTTTCCCGTATCCTGTACACCCAAGATCACCCGGACGGACTGGCGGTGTTGCAAAATGCCGTCGTCGCAGCGATCAATGAAATGATCGGGGAACTGGCGGTCGAGGCCCATCTCGATCGGCGGCAGATTTACGAAGTGGTAGTGTCGGGCAACACCACGATGCAGCATTTGCTGTGCGGCATCTCGCCCCGGTGGCTGGGCGAATCGCCGTTCGTCCCCGCCGTCTCGGACCGCATCCACGCCCCGGCCGCGTCGTTGGGGATTCAAATCCATCCGCGAGGCCGCGTGTACGTGATGCCGGCGATCGGAGGGTTCGTGGGCGGGGACACGGTGTCGGGAATGCTTGCCACGCGGATCACGGAGTTGCCCAGCCCTTCGCTTCTGGTGGATATCGGCACCAACGGCGAGATCGTGTTGTGGGCCCGAGGAAAACTCACTGCGGCTTCCACGGCCGCTGGTCCTGCCTTCGAGGGAGCGAGGATCCAACACGGCATGAGGGCCAGCGCAGGCGCGATCGAGAAAGTGCTGGTCGACGACCGTTTACGAATCCATGTGATCGGTGGGGTGCCGCCGGTTGGCCTGTGCGGTTCGGCATTGATCGACGCGGCCGCCGAACTTCTCGAACACCGCGTGCTCGCCCCCGACGGAAAGCTCCTGCCCCCGGACCGCCTCCCCTCAAACCTTTTGCCCGATCTCCGCGCCCGGGTCGTGATGGAAAACGGCAAGCTAGCCTTTTTGCTCGCTTCGGCTGAGGAATCCGCCCACGGCCATGCGGTCCTGCTCACCCAACGCGACTTCCGGGAACTGCAACTGGCCTCCGGCGCGATTCGGGCGGGGATCGCCACGCTTTTGCGCCGCGAAGGTCTTGTGCCGGCCGATCTGCAAGCGGTCTTGCTTGCCGGAGGCTTCGGCAACTTCATCCGCCGGAAGAATGCCCAGCGGATCGGCCTTCTGCCCCACGAAATCCCCAGGCAACGCATCCGCTTCTGCGGCAATACCTCGCTGGCCGGCGCGCGCCTGGCAGCCATGTCCCAGACCGCTCGCCAAGTGGCCGAGAAACTCGCCCGCCGCACCGAACACGTGGACCTGGCCAGCGATCCCGAGTTCCGCTGGGTCTTCGCCGAATCGATGTTCTTTCCTGAGCGTTGACCGTTCGCGGAACGCCCGCCGGTCACGCGATCTTGGGGCTAAGTAATCTTGGACGGCCACGCTCCCGCCCCCTGGTGGACGAAGATATGCAAAGGCGTCGCCCCTCCTGGCCGAGCATCGGCCAAGGCGTTGAACGAACACCACGAAACGGCCGTCACCAAGCGCGCCCCTCCAGGCGGCGAATGCGGCTTGTTTGGCCAGAGATCATCGACTACAGTGTTTTTCAGGAGGGCCAGCCATACGAAGGTTCACAGGTAGTGAGATTTCGGGAGGGACATCGTGGCAAGGCTTCGACGGTTCGCTTGGTGGTGCTTAGGCGTGGCGGTGGTCTGTGCGTCCGCGTCGTTTGCGGCAACACCGGCCGAGAAGGAACGGATCGAGGCCGATTGGCGCAAACAGGACGGTATTGGGACGCAGCGTGCGCCCAGCACTTACCGCCAGGCGGTGGAAAAAATGTTCTCGCAGGGCGACCGCTTGATTGCGGACCTCGTGTCGTCGGGAGTGGCTCTCGGCGACAAGACGGCGAGGTGGGAAGCCTTGCGCGTCGCGTTTCAAAAACTGGCTGCTAGCGGCACGAGCGATGGTCCTGATTGGGAACAGCTTTGGCGGGACGTCCATTGGTTGCGGCGCGAGATCGTTTTCGCCAATCCGCTTGTGGACGTCGGCCCCCTGCTATTCGTCAAGCATGTTCCCAGCATGTTCAGCCACCAGCTCACGCAGTATTACGGCAGTTGCGCGCGGCCGGGCGGGGGCGTGTTCGTGCTCGATGCGCCGGGCCGCTCCATGCAGTGCCGTCAGCTTGCCGCCGGTGCTTTGCCTTTGGGAAGCTATCAGCATCCGGAAGTTTCTTTCGACGGCAAAAAGATTCTGTTCGCCTATTGCCATGCCGAGACCACGCCCGTCAACCGGGAAAGCCACCTTGACCGATTCTATCACCTCTACGAAATGAACGCGGACGGGACGGGCCTGAAGCAACTGACAGACGGTCCCTACGATGATTTTGCGCCCCGGTATTTACCCAACGGGAATATCATCTTTATTTCCACGCGTCGCGGCGGGTTCCATCGCTGTGGTCGGGGGCCTTGCCCGGTGTACACGCTGGCCCTGGCCAACGCCGACGGGTCAAATCCGCGACCGATTTCGTACCACGAAACGCACGAGTGGGACCCTGTTGTGACCCACGACGGTCGGGTCGTGTACACGCGCTGGGACTATGTCGATCGCAACGCCGTGTTTTACCAGCAGCTTTGGACCGTGAGACCCGACGGCAGCGACGTGCGAATCTACTACGGCAACAACACGTACAATCCGGTGGGGATTTGGGAGTGTCGGTCCGTGCCCGGCTCGAATCGCCTCATGGCTACCGCCGCGGCGCATCATGCGATGACCGCCGGTTCGATCATTCTGGTCGACGTGACGCGGGGCGTTGATGGTTTGGAACCCATTACTCGCCTGACGCCCGACGCCCCGTTTCCTGAAAGCGAGACACCGGTGATCAATCTTGGCTCGGGCAAGTGGTTCAACCCGGTCGGCTTCCAGCCGCCGCCTTTGCCGGTGGAGGCGATGCGTTGGCCGGGCCACTGCTATCGCACGGCTTGGCCGCTTTCGGAGAAGTATTTTTTCGCGGCCTATAGCTTCGATCCGCTGATCGGCGAACCCGACGCCAATTGGCCCGCCATGTTCGGGCTGTACCTGGTCGATGCGTTTGGCAACAAGGAGTTGGTGTACCGCGATCCGGAGATTTCCAGCCTTTGGCCGGTCCCGTTGCGGCCGCGGTCCAAACCGCCTGTCCTGCCGTCGCTCTTGGATTCCACGAGCCGCAAGGAGGGCGTGTTTTTGCTGAAAGACGTGTACCAGGCTTGGCCGCCGCTTCCGCCAGGCTCGATCAAGCGGTTGCGAATCGTTCAAGTGCTGCCGAAGACGACGTGGCACGCGAACGATCCGCGGGTAGGGTTGGCCAACGCCTCGCCGGGGAAACAGGTGTTGGGCACGGTGCCGGTCGAGCCCGACGGCTCGGCCTACTTCCGCGCCCCGGCGGGCATTCCGCTGGCTTTCCAGGCATTGGACGAGTTCAACCAGGCCGTGCAGATCATGCGGAGCGTGACGTATCTTCAACCGGGCGAGAGCGCTTCGTGCGTCGGTTGCCATGAACCGCGTTCGAAGACGCCTTCCACCGGCCGTCTCCCTGCCGCGCTGGGCCGGGAACCTTCGACGATCGAGCCTGGCCCTGACGGTTCGAATCCTTTGAGCTACCCCCTTTTGGTCCAGCCGGTGCTCGACCAGCATTGCGTGCGGTGCCACAATTCGCAGAAACCCGAGGGCAAACTCGTTCTCAGCGGAGAACCGGAGGGCCAATTCACGCGGTCGTACAACGCGCTTGCATCGCGAGTTTCCTTCGCCGCTTGGGGCGGCACGCCGCATCAGCCCGGCAACAGCGAGCCGATCACCCAGCCTGGCGCCTTCGGGTCCTACAACAATCCTCTCATCAAGCTCTTAAGGGAAGGCCATTACGACGCAGTTCTCGCTCGGGAGGATTTCGATCGGCTCATCACCTGGATGGACGCCAACGCCTTGTTCTACGGCACGTTCGACCCGGACGATCAGGCCCGGCAGCGCCGCGGCGAGAGGATTTCAGGACCAAAGCTGGAATGAAACGGCAGTCGGCGGGGACGCGGCCACTGCCTTGCCGGGTTCGATCGCGCCGTCTCCGCCTCGATGGGGGAGAAGACACCTTGGAAACCAGGCTTGGCAGGTGTGCTAACCGGCTTGACGGCCTCGCTCTTCGCGCATCCGCTCCAGCCGAGCCCTAAGGGCCTTCTTCTCCTGCTTGGTAAGGCGACGTTGGACCGGGACGCCGTCGACGGTCGTGGTCAAGGGCGCCGTTTGGGCCGGGGGGGCGACGACCACGGCAGGCGTGGTCGCCACGACCGGCGTGGCGGCGGGAGTCTCCACGGCGACCACCTCGGGAGGCGACACGACGACGCCGTGTGGAGGATGGACCCGCACCGTCCCGCCCCCGCTGCGGACCAACTCGCCGCCATCGAGCAAGTAGACTTCCCCGCCGGTCCGACCACGACGCCTCCGCTTACGGGGCAACAATCCTTCGGCATCGAGAATCACATAACGGGCGTGCCAGATCATGGCGTTCAGCAAAAGAAAGCTGCCGCTCAGGAGGGCACCCTTGTTGATGGCCACGGCGCGGACGGCGGGGTCCCCGGGCGGCCATCGCAGCCATTCGGGCGGCACGCAGCCATAATGAAAGGCCAAGGAAATCATGAAACAGAGTGCGGTAACGACCAAGGCCGTGGCCGAGGGCCAGCAATGGCGCATATCCACCAGCAGACGCAGACTCACCGCGGCGATCACAAAACCGAACACCACGAGCCACCAAGTGGCCGGTCCGCCAAACAGCGGCGTTCCCGTCAGCCAAACCATGAGTTGGCCAAAGCCGTCATGGAGATTCGCCGTCGCGTCGATGCTCAACAGCAGCCAGCACGAGGCCGACCAGAGCCAAACCCGATAATGCCCGCGGTAATCGTCCAGCCGATGCCGACGCACCATGTAAACCAGTCCCGCGGTCGCCGCCGCCAAGGCCAAAGTCAGCGAACAGAACCAAGAGGCCAAACTGCCGCGTTCGGCAAGGTCCAAAGCGGCGATCCGGCCCATGGGCTGCCCGCTCTGCGACATCCAAACATAAAGCCCTACAAGCACGATGACCACCGCCAACCCTGCCATCAAGATAAACGCCAAGATTATTGGGCTCAGCGGCACGAGGTCGGTCAGGCGCGTCTGCGATTCCAAGAGCATGGCGTCGCCATAGTTCTCCGATTGGCCGACGTACAACTCCTGGGCGTATCGGCTCCTCGAGCCTCGGCGACGGCCGATGCTTGTTGCGAGTGTTACGGGGTTTGTGAAGAACGTGTCATGCAAGACCCGCCGATGTCGCTGACTGGAACGTCCGGCTCGAAAAAAAAGCATGGTCGATGATCACTCCGCCCAACACACGGTTTCTCACCTCGCCTGCTTCCCCAGCAAGCGACGCCTGGCGCATCGTCCCCGCCAAACGAGGAGACGCGGGCCGACCCCACGGCCCCTTTTCCCATTCGGCGCGCAAGCCGCTTTAAGCTCATGTTGAGTGAGCCAGCCGGAACAGTCCACAATTCAAATGCAAAGGATTCGACTGCCCAGGCATTTTCCGACCAGTTCTAGTCCTGCGGCAGGGTGCGATGCTCATCTTTTCAGGCAACGTTCACCCTCCCGCGTTTCGGCAGGGGCGACCATACCGGTAAGCGCAAATATGCGTAATGCAAAAACTTTTCCTTTTGGGAAAACGGTATGGTCTGACGACTCGGTCATGTTCCACTCTTGCCCCGGGCGCGGAAAACCTGATAATGAGCGGCGGTATCCCCGCAAGGGCTGTGGTTGGAAAGGGAGCGATCATGCCGCTTCTGGTCGTCGGAACGTTGGGCATCGACACGGTGGAAACTCCCACCGAAACCCGGGAAAACGTGCTCGGGGGTTCTGCCGTCTACTTTTCTTACGCGGCAAGCTACTTTACCTCGGTCAAACTGGTGGGCGTGGTGGGCGAAGATTGGCCGGCCGAGCACACCGCCTTGCTGCAATCCCGAGGGATCGACCTGAGCGGCGTTCAAGTCGTGCCCGGCGGTCGCACATTTCGCTGGCGGGGCCGCTATCGGCCGAACATGAACGATCGCGATTCCCTGGAGACGCATCTAAACGTCCTGGCCGATTTCGATCCCGTGCTCTCGGAAGAGCATCGGCGTTCCCCATTCCTCTTCCTGGCCAATGGACCAACGGACCTGCAACACAAGATTTTAGACCAGTGTACGGGCGCAACGTTGCGCGTGGCCGACACTATGGAGCTGTGGATCACCACCCAGCCGCAGCGACTCGCCGAATTGCTCAAGCGAATCGACGGGCTGGTGATGAACGACTCCGAAGCCAAGCTGCTCAGCCGCAACGAGAACCTCGTGGCCGCGGGTCATGCCATCCGTGAAATGGGGCCTCGCTTCGTAGTGATCAAGAAGGGCGAGCACGGGGCCATGTTCTTCAGCAAGCATGAAACCTACGTGCTGCCGGCCTATCCCACGGCTCGGGTCGTCGATCCGACCGGGGCCGGCGACAGTTTCGCTGGCGGCATGATGGGCTATCTGGCCGAACAGGGGAACTTCGAGCCCAAAACGCTCAAGGAAGCCATGGCCTACGGGATTTTGGTTGCCAGCTTCACGGTGGAGGACTTCAGTTTGGACCGGCTCAAGACGATCGAGCGCGAAGATATCGAGCGCCGCATGGAAGAATATCAGCGGATGTTGAGGTTTTAGACCAGCCGTGATGCGAACCGAGCGACGGCTCTCCTGATTTTGAAACCGAGGCCCGCCCGGTGCTATTAACATGAAAGCGACGATTCGCACGTTCATCGCGGTCGAGATCGACGAAGGACTTCGCACGGCGGCGGCCCAAGTGGTCGAGGAGTTGCGGACGGCCGGAGCGGAAATCGGCTGGGTCGCTCCTCGCAACATGCACTTGACGCTGAAGTTTCTGGGCGATGTTGCCGAAGATCGCGTTCCCGCCGTTTGCGACGCGGTCGCAAATGCCCTCATCGAGGTGGGGCCTTTCGAACTGGAGCTACGCGGTGTGGGGGCCTTTCCCAACGCCGCCCGGCCGAGAACCCTTTGGATCGGAACGGGCAGCGGCCGGAGCGCACTCCAGGCGTTGGCCAGCCGCGTCGAGGCCGCCACGGTTGCCCTCGGATTTCCCTCCGAGGACCGCCCTTTCCAAGGCCACCTGACGCTAGGCCGCGTCCGCCGTCCGAGCCGGGCGCTCGCGAACCTCACCCCCATGCTCCAACAGCGGGCCGATTTGTCGCTCGGCCAAACAAGGATCGACGAAGTGGTCGTCTTTTCCAGCCAGCTCCAGCGTGGTGGACCCATCTACGAGGCCATCCGCCGTTTAAGTCTTGTAAAGCAAGCAAGCTCAGCGTGGGAGCAGATCACGACGCGCGGTCTGCCTGAGGGCCACCATCCGTCGTGACTGGACATCGGCAAAGACGCTACGGAACATCTCCCGCCATACTGACGCGTATGCTTCGCTTGCTTGACCCGGGGCCGGTCTATGGTCTCAGAAGGTGCGGGAGGCGAGGGGTTGCTTTTCGTGCTGCGTCGCAACAAATGTTCGGGAGCGACTAACGCAACCTCATCCTCGCTAAGGCGGGGCTTTAGTTCAGCCGCTTGAATTCGACGTACCGCACCCCACCCGAAACGGAATCCTGACGGACGGTGACCTCGACTTGGGCGGGACCGGCCGCGAGAGCCACGTCGGGGAAGATGCATTCTGCCTGACCTGCCTGAACCGGTTGCTGGACGGAGAGGCCACCGAGCGACAGGGTCACTTCGCCTTTGGCAGTGATGGGCGCAAACCGGACGGTGATCGCGTAGCGACCCGCCGCAGCGACATGGACCTCCCAATAACCCTCGCCTTTCGGACCCCAATTGGCGTTGCGGCCACGCCAGTCCTGACGCGTCAGCAATACAGGGTTTTCCTGCGGGGCGCCGAGAACAATCCGCGAGGGAACGGCATAGTCCCGTCCAGCAGTCACGTCGTCGAACCAGGCGTCGTAGGCCGCCTTGAGCTTTGCCACAAGCTCCGGGTGGTCGGCGGCCACGTTGTGGCGTTCCCTCGGATCGCGCGCCATGTCATAGAGTTCGAACGTCATCTTGCCGTTCCATCGCTCGAACGCGCCAAGCGGTTGGACGAGTTTCCAATCCTGGGATCGCGCGGCAAACGCGCGGTAGCGCTCCGGCGTGTCGCCGCGGTGCCATTGGCAAAAGAGCACGCGGTCCGGCCACTCGACCGATTCGCCCCGCAACAGGGGCACCAGACTTCGGCCATCGAACTTCACCTCCGGTGGAGCCTCGACGTTGCAGAGTTGCAAGAACGTGGGCGTTAGATCGATCACCGAGCTGATCCGGTCAACGCGTCTACCGGCTTCTAAGCGGCCTGGCCAGCGGAGAAAACAGACCTGGTGGATCCCGCCTTCGTATACCGTGCCTTTCCAGCCCTTAAATCCTGCGTTGTAGCCTTGATGATTTTGGCAACCGTTGTCCGAAAAGAAGACCACGATCGTTTGGCTGGCTAGTTTCAAGTCATCGAGTTTCGCCAGCAGGCGGCCGACGTTGTCGTCGATGTTTTCGATCATGCCGTAGACCCGGGCAAGCACCTCGGGGTCGTTTTTCGGCGACATTGGGTGTCCCTCGGGATGGTTGGGAAACGCCTCGGGGCGAAAGTCTCTCTCCAAATAGCGGCGGCGGTATTCGTCGGGGACCTGGTGCGGGTCGTGAGGACAATTGAACGACAGAAAGGCGAAAAATGGCCCCTCGCGGTGCCTCTCGATGAACTCGATTGCGGCGTCGGTGATCACGTCGCTGACATAGCCTTTCGTCTTCACCCACTGGCCGTTGCGCCGAAGGGTGGGGTTGAAATAGGCGCCCAACGGGTCAACGTCGCCGGGGGGATCGCCTGGCTGAGCCAGGCCCCCCCCGTTGAGCACCAACGACTCTTCGAATCCTTGGTCCATGGCCCGCATCGGATAATTGTCGCCCAGGTGCCACTTGCCGAAAATGCCCGTCCGGTAGCCCGCAGCGCGCAGCATTTCGGCCAGCGTGACTTCCTCGGGATACATGAGAGACCGGCCGATATACGTATCGGTGACGCCCGTGCGGTAGTGGTACCGCCCAGTCATCAGACACGCCCGGGTCGGCGAACAGACCGGCATCACGTGGAAATTCGTCAGCCACAGGCTTTGCTCCGCCAGCCGATCGATGTGGGGGGTGCGGATGACGGGATTGCCCGTCGCGCCGAGTTCGCCATAGCCTTGATCGTCGGTAAGGATGACGATCACGTTGGGCCTCACCGCGGCCGCTTCCGCCGCCCAAGCAGGCCATCGGCCCGAGACTGCAAGCACCAACAGGCCCCCGAGGACGACAAGGAGGCAAGGGCGGTTTGACTCGCATGGCAGGTAGTGGTGCGCTTTCGTTGCACGTAGCGGCTTGTTTTCCGTTTTCACGCAGGAGCTCATGGGAACCTCCGGCAACAGAAGAAAGGCAAGTTCGGGCAGCGCGGTGAGGCTTCGTTGTTTTTCTCGGGCGATGATACGAAACGACGTCAAAACATCGGTGCGTCGGAAAAATCGTAACCAAACAATTCCATGGATAACCCGCGGCCCCCGGGAGCAGTGCCTATTCTAAGCGTGGGCGAGCACGTAAAACAACAGTGACAGGAGCTGACTTATCCCCGCTATTCAAAGGGAGCCAAAAAAGGACTTTTAGCTTGGCGGCAAAAGCGCGGCTGCCTCTGCGCGGGTGCCATTGCTGGCTTGTCGAGCAGTCGCACCCGCGCATGGCCACGGAGAGCAAATCGTTCAGGGTTTAGCCTGGCTCTTGCGTCGTCCAACACATTCGGTGCCAGTCCCGGGACGGCATCCAAACTCGTCATGGCGGTTCCCTCCGCGAGTCGTACCCGGGAACTGTGGTTTTGAACTCAATCATTCACCAAAAAATGACTGGCGAGGGACCGCCCACTATTTTTAGTGGAACGAAAAAAAGGATGAGTCAGCCTGTGCTTTAGGGTTGCGGAAGGGGCCTTTGCCAAGGCACAATGACGGCCATGCAGGCATGATGGGAAACAAGGAGCAAATCCCATGAGAGTGACACGCCGCCTTTTTGTCCAGCAGATCGCTTGGGGCTCCACGGTGGCAGCGACGGGGGTGTCGGGGAGCGTGGCTGCCGCGACCAAGCGCGATGAGCCCTCCATCACGATCTTCGAGAAAGTCTTCGAGGCCCTGAATTACGACGAATTGGCAGACGCCCTCGACCAGATCGGCGCCGATGGCGTCGAGGCCACCATCCGCGCCAACGGCCACATCAAGCCGGAGGCCGCGGCGGAAGAAGTCCCCAAGATGCAGGCGGCGCTCGCCAAGCGGGGCAAACGGATCGTGATCGCCGCCACCGATGTCCGCCGGGCCGATGAGCCGCTTGCCGCCTCCCTCCTCAAGACGCTCAAGGCGAATGGAATCTCCCATTACCGGCTGGGCCACTACTATCTCGACCTGGACCGGCCGCTCAAGCCCCAGGTCGCCGATTTCGCCAAACAGGCCAAGGACCTCGCCGCGCTGAACAAGGAAATCGGAATTCAGGGACTTTACCAGAACCATTCCGGCGGCAAATACCTTGGGGCGCTGATCTGGGACGCTGTGATGATGCTGGACGGCATTGATCCAGACTCCTTGGGGTTGGCCCTCGACACCCGCCACCTCATCAAAGACACCGGCTCTTCGTGGCGTACAGCGGTGGCGGCCTGCAAGCCGCACATCCGCGCCATTTACCTCAAGGATGGCATGTGGTTCGGTCCCCGCGGCGATCAGTACAAGGACGTGCCCCTCGACACCGGCTTTGTGAACGCGGGCGTGTTTCGCGAGATCCGACGCGGCCTGCCTCCCTTGCCTTTGTGCATCCAGATGGAATGGCTTGGCTACCGGGTGTTTCCGAAACACGAAATTCCCGACGCGATCAAGGCCCATCAACGGGACTTGGCCGCGCTCCGGCGGTGGCTAGAGGGCTAATCGCTTTGAGGGATGTCGCGGCCGTGCGGGTCTAAGGGGGACTGGGCCACGGCGTCGGCGAGCTTTTCCTGGAACCCCCGGTCGATGTAGTGTTCCATGCGCGTGGCAGGTTCGTGGACGTGGTCAGGCGGCAACCCCAGGCGCTGGACCAGGTAGGCCTCCCAAAGGCGATGGGACCGGACCAGGAGCTTTGCCTGGCTGCGACCAGAATCCGTCAGACGCAGGACCGCGCCGTCGCGACGGATGTCGCCCCGCCGTTTCAAGGAAAACAAAGCGAGCCGAGGTAGCAGCCCGCCTCCGACCGCGCGGGCCGCCTCGGGCCACCCCATTGCCCGCTCGATGTTCAGTTCTTCCAGCCGGTAGAGCATTGCCAGCAAGTCCTCGCGCACGACTCGAATGGAACTGGCGAAATTCCGTGCCAGGACGGCGAGGATACCGTAGCGCGGCGAACCCAAAGCCGCCGCGAGATAGGCGATTCCCGCCAAGGCCGCCATGGTGCCTGCGGTGTTCGTGTTCAGCCATACCGCGGCCGCCTGACCGATCACGGCCGCGCCGATGGCGATTCCCGTCGCGATCCCCAACATCCGGCTCAGGCGATCCGTAAGCAGATGCGCCGCAGCCCCAGGCACGATCAACATGGCGATCACGAGGATCGATCCCACCTGCTCGAAGGAGGCCACGGTGGTCAGCGCGACCAGGGCCATCAGTACATAGTGGACCAAGCCGGCGCGGAAGCCCATCGTGGTAGCCAAAGCCGGATCGAACGAGCTGATGAGAAGCTCTTTCCAAAAGATCGCGATCACCGCCGTGTTCAACGCCAGCACCAAGCCAACGCTGAGCATCGCCCGAGGAAATTCGTAAGGGCCGATTTGGATCAGATTGAAGCCCACAAACTCCAATAACCCGTACAGCACGCAGTCGGGGTCCAGGTCCACGCGATGCGCGTAGCGCTTGATGAGAATCACGCCCAGGGCAAACAGGGAGGTGAAAACCACGCCCATGCTGGCGTCCTCGGGCACGCCCACCTGTCGGTGGAGCGTCTGGGTCAGCGCGGCGGTGAGCAGGCCCACCAGCAACGCCCCCACGAACATCGGAACGACGCTGAGGCTGCCGGAAAAGACGAACGCCACCACGAGGCCGGGCAGTACGGCGTGCGAAATGGCGTCGCCCAACAGGCTCATCCGCCGCAGCACCAGGTAACAGCCGACCAGCGCGCAGGCCGTGTTGGTCATCGCCCCGACGGCGATCACCCAAAGGTCGTTCTGAGCATCAAGGCTTAGGTGGTTGAACCATTCCATGGGAAAAACGTCTGTTTGCTGCCACCGCGGTGGGACCCTAAGGGACATTCAGTTCGTGAGGCGAGTTCGGCAAGACCTGCGCCGCGTTGCTAGCGTCTCTTTGGGCGATGAATCGGTTTTCCAGTTCCGCGATCAAGTCGGGGCCCAACAGGTGTTCGATGGAATCCGCATCCCGATCCACGTGGTCCGGGGCGATCGAGGCGCCGTGAATCAGGAACCACTCCCAAAGTCGATGGGCGCGAACCAACCGGCGGGCCTGTTCGAGCCCCCGCTGGGTAAGCTGTACCCCGCCGGGCGCCCGGCGAACCAGGTTGCGCCAGCCAGCCCTTCTCACCACCCAAAACAGTCTGGCACGACTCCATGCGCGGCGTGCCAGCAGCTCATCCCAAGGGACTGTCACAAGGGTCGGCAGACGCGGTTCCGCGCACTCGAACAAGGTGCGGAGGAGGTTTTCGTCGGCGGTCTTTGCCCGCAACCGAAAATAGTTCCATGAGCGAGCCAAAAGCCCCCTTTGGGGAGCAAGTAAGACGGAGACCAGGAAGACCGTGGTCGAGCACAGCACAATCACCGGCCCGGTCGGCAGGTTCGCGCCCTCGTCCCCACCGAAAGGATCGAATCCCAGCCACCCTTTGACCGCGCCGGCGGAGATCAGCGAACCGATCGCGCCCGAGACAGCGCCCAGCACTCCGGAAAGGACGAGCATCCGTTCCAGGCGGTCGGTCCAGAATCGGGCGGCAGCGGCGGGAATGATGAGCATGGCAGCCATCAGCACCACGCCCACGGACGGCAAACCCACCACCGTCACGAGAGTCAGGCTGCCCATCATGGCAATGTCCAGGGTCAGGGTGGGCCAACCCTGGGCCTGGGCGAACGCGGGATCGAAGCTGAAAACCTTGAACTCTTTGTGGAACAAGACCAGCACCACCAGGACCAGCACCGACACGACGGCCAAAAGATAAATGTCCTCCCGGATCATCCCGGCCGCCTGGCCGTAGATGTAGGTTTCCAGGCCGGCCTTGGCCCCGCCGCCAGGCATGTTCTGGATGTAAGAAGAAAGCATGATCCCCGCCCCGAAGAAGGTGCTGAGGACAATGCCCAACGCGGCATCTTCCTTAGTTCTGGTCCAGCGGCACATGAAAGTGACCAAGGCCACGCCGGCCAATCCTGCGACGAAGGCCCCACCCAGCATTCCTAGGAAATGTCGTCCGCCTAAGAGGAGAAACGCCAGACACAGCCCAGGCAAAGCAGCGTGGGAGAGTAAGTCCCCGGCCAAGGCCCGGCGGCGCAGCACCGCATAGCTGCCCACCACCCCGGCGACGCAGCCCAAAAGCGAGGTGCCGATGGCTACGATCCAAGTCAAGTACGTCATGCGGACGCTCAAATCTCCTGAGGCATTCGAGCCTTTTTCCGGGACCAGCGTGCGGCAAGGCCCCCTTGTCCGAAAAGATCCATGGCCGCCATAGGAAGAGACTCCCGACGCTTCACGACGGCTTCCCCAATCGCACGGCCTCGGCCGCTTCCTCGAGAATGGTCAGCCGACCGCCGAACGTTTTTTGGAGATTCTCGTTGGTGAAGGTGGTCTCCGTGGGGCCAGCATCCACCAGGCGCATGTTCAGAAGGACCACGTAATCGAAATACTGCCGGACGGTCTGCAAATCGTGATGGACCACGATCACGGTCTTCCCACGCTCCCTGAGCTGTTTGAGCAAGGCGACGATGGCTTGCTCGGTGGCGGCGTCCACGCCGGCGAACGGCTCGTCCATGAAATAAATCTGGGCGTCTTGGACCAGGGCCCGGGCAAGGAACACCCGTTGCTGCTGCCCGCCCGAAAGCTGCCGGATCTGCCGCTCGGCCAACGATTCCAAGGCCACCTGGGCCAGGGCCTCGCGGGCCTGTTGGCGTTCGCGTGGGCCGGGGCGGCGAATCCACCCCAACCGCCCATAGGTGCCCATGAGCACCACATCGAAGACCGTGACCGGGAAGTCCCAGTCCACCGATTCCCGTTGCGGAACGTAGCCCACCAGGTGCCGTTGCCTGGCGTAGGGTTGACCGTAGATTTCGACCTTGCCGCTGGCCAGCGGCACCAACCCCAAGGCAGCCTTAATTAGCGTGCTCTTGCCTGCGCCATTCGGTCCAACGACCGCGATCAACTTTCTTTCGGGCAAGATGATGTCCACGTCCCACAAAACCGGTTTGCGGTGGTAGGCAACCGTCATATCGTGGATTTCCACCGGGGGTACTGGCATGGCGTGTCCTATTTGAGGGCCTCGACGATCGTTCTCAGGTTGTGCTCCACCATTCCGAGATAGGTTGCTTCGGGGGTTCCCTCGGGTCCGAGGGCATCGGAGTAAAGCTCGCCCCCGATGGTCACCTTGTGTCCTCGGGCGGCGCAGCCTTCGACCAGAGCACGGATATTCTTGATCGGCACACTGCTCTCGACAAACACGGCCTTGATACGGCGTGTGACCAGCAGGTCGATGATCTCGTTGACCCCGCCCAGGTCCGCTTCGGCGATGGTACTCAGCCCCTGAAGGCCGTGAACCTCGACGTCGTAGGCGTCGCCGAAATAGCCGAAGGCATCATGGGCAGTGATCAATACCCGCCGCTCTTTCGGGATTTCGGCCAACCGCTTCCTACATTCTTCGTCGAGAGCCTTCAATTTGGCAACATAGTCTTCGGCATTCCGGCGATAATCGTCGGCCCGCTCGGGATCGAGCGCAGCGAGTCTTTCCGCCGCGTATTCCGCGCACCTCGCCCACAAGGCGACGTTGAACCAGACGTGCGGGTCGTACACGCCTTCCGTCCCGGGCATGTGGCGGAGCGACGCCGGGTCGGAATGTTTGAGCCCGTCGCTGACGGCATAGGCCGGCTTCCAACGGTTGAGCTTCTCCAACAAATCCGAAAGCCGCCCTTCGAGGTGCAGGCCGTTGTAGAACACCACGTCGGCCGAGGTCAACATCCGCACGTCGCGCGGGCTGGCTTTGTACAAATGCGGATCGACGCCGGGCCCCATCATCGCTCGCACTGCCACGTGCCGCCCGCCGATGTTCTTGACCATGTCGGCCACCATGCCCGTGGTGCAAACCACGCGCAGCGGGTAATGCCGTGCAGCCTTGGGGCGTGATTCCGCCCGGCGGCAGCCCGTGCTCACGCTTGCCCATGTAACCGCGATCACCAGGCCGAGACAAGCCGTGGTTGCTTTCGCCGGAAGCCTCATTCGATCTCACTCACTACGTTCGAGGGGACCCGGCGACGCGTAGATTCCCGCCTTCAGGCCCTTAGCGTAGATGTAATCGGTCAAGTCTTTCACATCGGGGAGGTGCCTACTGGGGAGGATGTTTCCTTTGGCGTCGCGGAGCGGCGCGACCCGCAACGGGTCGCTGTGCTTGAAACCGTTCATTCAACAGTCGTCGATGCTCACGCATTGGTAGCTGACGTCGGCCATCCCAGAACTCACCATGATGTCGGCCGCCTCGCGCATCATGTGGGTGATGCGGTTGTAGTGGCCATATCAATGGTTCCAACCCATGGGCGGGATCGAGGCGAGGGTATCCCCGCAAACGATGCGGAACGTTCTCCATCGTCCCCGCCGCATTGGACGCCCGCAATGTGACCACAATACTTGCCCGCCCTCTCGATGCTGCCGGCGATCGACATCGGCTTGCCCTCGATCGACTTGTCCATGCGCGGTTTGCCCCAGCCGGCGGTCATCCGGCTCGGATCGAGCGACGAAAGCCAGATGGTTTCCGCGGCGAAATTCGCATCGGCGAAGAGGATGGCAACGACCACGACGGGGAGGTACGGTAGGATGCCTCGCTTCTCAAGCACCCTTGTCCCTTCTCACCAACCGACCGTGAAAGTCCCAACCGAAACCGTATGATATCGCAGCCGCAAGGGCACGACCAGCGGCCATGGCGTTGAGGGGGCGAGGGGGATGAGGCGAGGGTCGGGAAAAACCGGTTGCGTCGTTACTGCCTCTGGCCGCTGCGAAGAGATGTTGCCAGTTCTTCCGGTGAGCTACCTACACGCTGTGCGCGCAGGTTTTGTTGAGCAATGAATGGCACAAGCCTGTTTTGGCTTTGGCCTCGGGAGGTGAACCGCCCCGCCCGTCTGGCCGTCTCTTGCCGCGTCCTTACCGCGACCAGTTGCTCCTGCTCGTGGCCCGTCCACCCGACTCTTCCCCCAGCAAACTGCTGGTTCGCGTCGAGGGGATCGACGTGGCCCAATGGGATGTCCCAGTTCACGGCTCGGCGGCCTTCCCCCCTTGGTTGTGCCGCTCGGCGCATATCACCATAAGGAGATCGCCGTGCAACTCCTCCAGGGGGGCGAGACGACGCCTCACTTGTCGAATGGGGCGACATCCGTCTCGTCAATCGAACCGCAGTCCCGTAGTATTCCTGATGAGACATTGCTCGAAAAGCACTGGATGAGGTTGCTGCCAACCCTGCGAGACCCAAAGGCGTGGAGTTTGGCCGATCGCCATCTGCGGAGGGGTGCCTTTGGCTACCACTTTTTCGGCCGAGACGTCCCCACTTCGCCGGGTCTTGGAGAAGGCGGTCAGCGCGGTCGATCCCGCGGCGGCGCAACGATTTGGAGACGATGGGGAACCGATGCCCGAACCACTTCTCGATACCCCCAGGTGCGAACGATGGTCGATCGTCGTGCGGGGTGTGATCCAGGGGGTTGGGTTCCGCCCGTTCGTCTATAACGCGGCGCGATCGCTCGGTCTTTCGGGCTGGGTGCAGAACGAGGCCGATACCGTCACGATCGAAGTTCAAGGACCCACGGTTTGTCTAGAGCGATTTCTAGAGGCCGTGCGTCGCCATCCTCCGCCTCAGGCCCGCGTTGACGAGGCCGTGGTCACGCGCGTGGCCATCCACGAGAAGCCGGAGTCCGACTTTTGCATTCGTGCGAGTCAGTCGCACGGCCCGCCGCGACCGCTGATTCCAGCCGATCTGGCCACGTGCGCGGCGTGCCGGGAAGAGATCGCCGACCCGGCTCAGCGACGCTACGGGTATCCGTTCACCAATTGCACGAATTGCGGGCCGCGGTGGTCGATCATCACGGAATTGCCTTATGATCGGGCGCGGACATCTATGGCCGGATTTCGGATGTGTGCGGACTGCGAGGCCGAGTACCACAACCCGGCCGACCGCCGGTTCCACGCCCAACCGATAGCGTGCCCGTGTTGCGGGCCGAAACTCAACCTATTCGCCTCCCCAGCGTGCCCTCAGCCGCCAAGCCTCGCGTCTGCTTCGCCCGACCCGCTCGATCAGGCCGCAGCGGCCGTCGGCGAGGGGAAAATCCTGGCACTCTTGGGCTTGGGCGGGTTTCAGCTTGTCGTCGATGCCACCAACGCCGAGGCCGTCGCACAACTCCGCCTTCGCAAAGGCCGCCCCGACAAGCCGTTTGCCGTGATGTTCGCCTCGCTCGACGAAGTCCGGGCACGGTGCGAAGTCTCGGAGGATGAGGCCCGCGCGCTCGAGTCGCCCCAATCGCCGATCGTGCTCCTGCGGCGTCGCCGCGACGCGCTGGCTGCCAATGACATCGCCGCGGCGGTGGCGCCAGGCAATCCTTATCTTGGCGTGATGCTGCCCTATACACCGTTGCATCACTTGTTCATGGAGCGAATTGGGCGGCCGATCGTTTGCACCAGCGGCAATCTTTCCGAGGAGCCAATGGCCATCCGCATCGACGATGGAGTACAACGGCTCGGTTCGATTGCCGACGTGTTCCTGGTTCACGATCGGCCCATCGTCCGCCCCGTCGACGACTCCGTCGCCCGCGTCCTGCCCGAAGGTTTGCAGTTGCTTCGCAGGGCTCGCGGGTATGCGCCGCTACCGATCGGGCTTCTCCAAGCCGGTCCGACGGTGCTTGCCACGGGCGGGCACTTGAAGAACACGGTGGCGCTCGCCTTGGGAAGCCAGGTGGTCGTCAGCCAACATGTGGGCGACTTGGACAATGTGGCGAGCACCGAATTGCATCGGCGCACGGTCGAGGACTTGCTCGATTTCTTTCGCGCACGGCCCGACGCCGTGGCCTGCGACCTCCATCCCGACTACGCCTCGACAAGGCTCGCCGAGGCCCTGGCCTCGCGATGGGGCGTTCCATTGGTGCGGGTGCAGCATCACCACGCGCACGTGGCGGCCTGCATGGTCGAACATCGACTCCACGGGCCGGTGCTGGGACTTTCTTGGGATGGAACCGGCTATGGACTGGACGGCACGGTGTGGGGGGGCGAGGCGCTGGAATGCGATTGGGGCACGATGCCGCAGCAGGGCGAGGCCGCATTCCTGCCCGAGGACGCTGCCGACCAAGACCCGCGAGAATCAACCGCCTTGGGGCCGCATTTGCCGCGACGGTTTCGATCTCGGGTCGCTGCCGATTTTCGCCGTCTGGCCCACCTGCGGACTTTCGCGCTGGTCGGCGGCGATCGGGCGGTCCGCGAACCGCGCCGCTCAGCCTTGGGGTTGTTGTTTGAGATGTTCGCCGAGGAGGCCGAGAAGCACGCCGCGAAGTGGTTTTCGCTGGACGAGATGCGCGGCTTGCTGACCATCCTCGCCCGGCCTAGAATTTACCCACGAACCAGCAGCCTGGGCCGCCTGTTCGACGCCGCGGCGGCATTGTGCGGGTTGCCGCCGGTGATCAGTTTCGAGGGCCAAGCGGCCATGGCCCTGGAATTCGCGGCAGACGAACAGTGCGAGGAAAGCTATCCCTTCGTACTAGCGGACGGAAATCCTTGGGTTGCGGATTGGGAACCGGCGATGCGGGATTTGTTGGCAGATCGGGCTGCCAACGTGCCCGTGGCAGTGATCAGCGCACGCTTCCATAATGGCTTGGCCGAGTTGGCGGTGGCGATTGCGCGGCGATGGGGCGGCCGCGACGTAGTGCTCAGCGGCGGCTGTTTCCAAAACGGCCTTCTCGCCCGCCGCGTGCGCGAGCGCTTGCTCCAGGCTGGCTTCCGCGTTTACTCGCACCGCCTCGTGCCGCCCAACGACGGCGGCATCGCCTTGGGACAAGCCGCGGTGGCAGCACGATTGTTGAGAACGTAAGTCAAAGACGTCCTGGCTGGCTCGGAGGAGGTCTCCAGACGCAATGCGAGAGATTTCATGAAAACAGGAGCAACGTCATGTGTCTCGGCATACCCGGCAAGGTGATCGAAACGTTTGAACGCGACGCGATGCCGATGGCCAAAGTGGAGTTTGGTGGCATCGTCAAGGAAACATGCCTCGCCTACACCCCCGAAGTCCAGGTGGGCGACTACGTGATCGTCCACGTGGGCTTTGCGATCAGCCGGATCGACGAGGCAGAGGCCCAAGAGATTTTCTCTTGCTTGCGGGAAATCGAGGCAGCGGTCGAGGGACCGGAATAGCCCCGGTCTCGGCAACGGCCGCCCCACGGTTAGATCGAAAGTGCGGCCAAACGCCGCCCTGGGTTTAAAGCACTTTATCTCTGGGAGCCAAGCCTTGAAATATCTGGACGAGTATCGCGACGCCGAGGCCTGCAAGCGGTGGATCGAGGCGATTCGTCGCCGGATCACGCGGCCGTGGACGATGATGGAGGTTTGCGGCGGCCAGACGCATTCGATCGTGCGCTTCGGTTTGGACGAACTCTTGCCGCCCGAACTGACGCTGATTCACGGCCCCGGCTGCCCCGTTTGCGTGACTCCAGTGGAGATTCTCGACGTGGCCATGGCCATTGCCGCGATGCCCGGCGTCACGTTTTGTTCTTTCGGCGACATGCTTCGCGTGCCGGGCTCGCGTCAGGACTTGTTGCGGGTCAAGTCGGCAGGGGGCGACGTGCGGATCGTCTATTCTCCCATCGACGCGGTCGCGATCGCGCAGAAGCATCCGGAAAGGCAAGTCGTCTTCTTCGCCGTCGGATTCGAGACCACGGCGCCAGCCAACGCCATGGCGGTGCTGCAAGCGGCCCGCTTGGGTTTGGAGAACTTCTCGATGCTGGTGTCGCACGTCCTCGTGCCGCCGGCGATCCGCGGCGTGCTCGAATCGCCGAACTGCCGCGTGCAGGGGTTCCTTGCCCCCGGCCATGTGTGCGCTGTGATGGGCACCGAGGAGTACCGGCCGATCGCCGCGGAATACCGCGTGCCGATCGTGGTGACCGGATTCGAACCGCTCGACATCTTGCAGGGCGTGTGGCAATGCCTTAACCAGTTGGAGGAGGGTCGGGCAGAGGTGGAGATTCAATATTCTCGGGCGGTGCGACCGGAGGGAAACCCTCGCGCTATGGACGCCATTCGCGAGGTCTTCGAGCCGGTGGCCAGGAAGTGGCGGGGCATCGGCGAGATTCCCGCCAGCGGCCTGGGGCTACGCCCGGCCTATGCCCGCTTCGATGCGCAAAACCGTTTCCCCATTCCGCCAATCGCCGCCGAAGAACCGGCGGAGTGCATGGCTGGCGAAATCCTCCAAGGGCACCGCTGCCCCCGCGAGTGTCCGGCCTTCGCCGTGCGATGCACGCCGGAGCGCCCGCTGGGAGCACCCATGGTCTCTGCCGAAGGGGCATGCGCGGCCTATTATCGCTACCGGCGCTAGCGCGAAGGGTGGCCGGGCGGGGCTTCCAGCCGCCGCTGCGTCCGGCCGTCGCCCCTCACCATTTTTTCCAGTGCCAGACGAGGCGGACTATGCCCACCGACGCCCCCGCCATGCCCAAGATGATCCAAAACATCCAGGGGTGATGTTGGCCGGGAAAGGGGACGTTCATCGAAAACATGCTCACCACGAAGGTCGGCAGCATGATGGCGATGGTGATGATCGTCAGGGTCTTCATCAACCAGTTGAGGTTGTTGCCCACGATCGACGCCCGAGCGTCCATCATGCTGGCGAGGATGTTCGAATAGATCTCGGCCTGCTCGTAACATTGGCTGTTTTCGATGAGCATGTCCTCGATGAACTCTAAGTTTTCTGCGGTGAAGCCGATTTTGAGTGCGCTGTGTTTGAGGCGTTCGATGAGCTTGGCGTTGGAATTGATCGCGTTGAGGTAGTAGACCAGGCTCTTTTCGAGGCTGAAGAGGTTCAGCAGGTACTTGTTCTGCATCGATGCGTTGATCTGGTCCTCCAGCGTCTCGGAGACCGCATTGATCACGCGGAGATGCTCGATGAAATGGAAAATCGAGCTATAAATCTTGCGCAATACCAGGTCTTGGAGCGACGTAATCTTGGTGAACGCCTTGCCCTGGAACAGCGGCAAGTCGTCGGAGACCACGATCACCAGCTTGTCCGCGAACAAAAACAGGCCTGTCGAATTCACGCGAAACACGAATTCCTCGGCGCTGGAATAGTTCCGCGGCCGTTTATAGATGATCGCCACGTGGTCGGGCTCGAACTCCAGCCGCGCCAGCTCGTCGGGGTCCAAAGCGGAGGCCAGTGTGTGTTCGTCGATCTTGAACGACTCGACCAGGTGCCTCCTCTCGTTTTCGTCCGGATTGATGTAGACGAGCACATTCCCGCCCGAGGCTGTGGCCGGAATCAATCGGCCTTCGGCGAGTTCCATGGGTTGGAACATGAGGCAATCTCTGTTCTAGGCAACGAAATCACGGAATTTCCAAAAACCGCAGTCCACCGAAACTCCTGGATACAGCAGAAACGTCGGTTCCCCGCAAGCGAAGTCTGCCAGCGTTGCTATCGGGCACGCACGTCGAAGCACCAGAGGGTCTCGTGGTAGCGGAGGTAGAGCCTGCCGCGGAAGACGACGGGGTGGGCCCAGGCGTCGCGCTGGGTCTTGGGCACCAGCCGGAAGCTACCGGCGATCTCCAACGCGGTTGCGGTAGGCCGGAGGAGGGCCACGTTTCCGTCTTCCGCTAAGCAGTAGAGTCTTCCATCGGCGTACACGGCTGCCCCAGTCGTGAGGCCTTTCTGCTCGGCGAGCGTCTGGCCGGTGCTCCAGTCGAAGGCGAACCACCATTTCGGCTTGGAATAGCCCGCCGCATACAGACGTCCGCCCACCAACACGGCCCCGCCTGTCACCGTATCCAAGCCGTTGCTCCAGGTCTGTTTCGGTTCGATACCCTCGCCTGCCGCCTCCAGCGCGAATTGCAAGGCGGGCGTGTACGCGGTGACATAAAAGATTTTTCCGTCAGCGTACACCGGCGGCGTGACGTTCACGCCATAGCGGTTTTCCAGGGGAACGGTCCAAAGGCGCAGGCCCGTGTCCGCGTCCACGCCGAAGCCGTGGGCCGACGAGCAACCGGCCACGATTCTTCTTCCCGCATGGCGGAACAAGACCGGCGAGCAATAACTCGCGCGGTCCTTCGGCAATGGCTCCGTGGTCCAGGCCGTCGCGCCAGTCTTTTTGTCGAGGGCGGCCATGAGGGCCTTCTCGCCGCAGGGGGTGACGATCAGCCGTGGACCGTCGACCAGCAAGCACTCGCTGATGGCCCAGGTGATGTTGCGGCTTCCGAACCGCTCCAGCACGTCCACCGCCCAAAGCTCCTCGCCCGTGGTGGCATCCAAGCAAGCGGCCCGGCCGTGGGCATTGAGATGGTAGATTCGTCCCTCGGAATACGCGCACGTGGCCCGAGCGCCCGGATACGCCCCGGTCCACGAGGAACCGTTGGTCATCCGCCACTGGAGATTCCCGTCGAGGTCGAGGGCGAAGATGACCAGGTCGTCGCCCACGTCGCCGGTGATGTAGATCCGCTCGCCGACGACGATCGGCGATGACCATCCCCTACCTAAACCGTCTGTTTTCCACAAAAGCCTGGGGCCTTCGGTCGGCCAAGAGGGCAACAGGCCGGTCTCGGAACTGATCGCGTCGCGCCGCGGTCCGCGCCATTGCGGCCAATCCGGTTCAGGCGAGGCGATCATCCCGTCGGGTTCGGCGGCGAAGGCCTGAGAGGTTAAACGCTCCATAGGCCAGGACAACGCGATCCATACGGCCAGATTGGACGTCCAAAAGAGAGTCGCCCCGGCCCTTTTTGCGAAAAGAGCGGACCTGGAGGCCAGGCTTGCCGTGGGGCTTGGGCAACGACGGCGGCTTTTGCCCGGCCGAGCCAAGGGGTCACTTGGGCCGGGCTCTGAAGGGAGTTTCGTCGGATTCACGAAAGGGGGGGCCATCATTGTTGCTCCTCGACCTGGAGAATCGCCGCAAAGGCATTCATTGGAGAAACACAATCGTTACCAGCGCGAACAACGGAGTGAGCACCACGACGCTACACAGCAAGTAAGCGAAAAAGCTCGGCATGGCGACGCCAGATTTTTCGGCGATGGCTTTGACCATGAAATTGGGACCGTTACCGATATACGTCATTGCCCCCATGAACACCGCGCCGAGACTTACAGCGGCCAACAAGGTCTCGCGTACTCCAGCCACCATGTTCTCACTGCCGCCCAACGAGCGTGCGGTCTCGAGAAAGACGACGTAAGTCGGGGCGTTATCGAGGACCGCGGACAGGCTGCCCGTGGCCCAAAAAAAGTGGGCGGGTTGCGACAGCCCCAGCGAAGGCCCCCGCACGTGCAAAATCTGGAGGGGGGCTTGCATACAGATGAAAATCCCCAGAAACAAGGCCGCCACCTCCGAGATGGCGTGGTAATTGAAGCGATTCTGCCGCCGCGTGGCCGGGTCGCCGAGCAGCAGCGAGAGCGCAACCAGCGACAGTTCCACGATCTCCCGTAAAAATGTCCACGGATGCCAATCGGTCCCTGGAAGCGGCTTGGCCGGATCCAAAAACATGATGGCCAGAGGCACACCCAGCAGCAGCGGCGCGTTCGGCCAGATCCCCGCGATCCGCATTCGGTGGGTGCGGACTTCGTCCACTGCGAGATCGCGGGCCGTCTCCCGCGGATAGAACCACCACCGATCCACAACATAGTAGACGGCCACCAGCGTCCCGTTGACCAGGAGCCAAGCTGGCCATAGGCGGAGCGTCCAGAGGAACGGTACCCCACGCAAATACCCGAGAAACAATGGGGGATCGCCGATCGGCAGCAAGCACCCCCCGCAGTTGCACACGATGAAGATGAAAAACAAGACCGTGTGCGCCACGCGCTTGCGCTCGCGGTTGGTTTCCAACAGCGGGCGGATCAAGACCATCGCCGCGCCCGTGGTGCCGATCAGGTTCGCCAGGATCGCGCCCGCGGCCATGAAACTGGCATTCGTTCCCGGGTGGGCAGCAAAATTGCAGTCAATCCGCAGTCCTCCGCTGATCGTGTAAAGCGTCAGCAGCAGGACTATGAAAGGCAAGTACTCCGAGAGGATCGCGTTTTCTAGCACCGCTGCGGCTACCGCGAGCTGGAAAAGTCCCTCTCCGGGCTGGACCGCGTGTTCGACCGGCCAGTGCTGGATCACGGGTTGGTCGTGTAGGAGCAAATAGTACAGCAGCGTCGCCACGCCCAATCCGATCGCCACGTACAGTTTGTGGAGGTTGCTCTCCCACCAGATTGCGATCCGCGGCAGAAGCGGGAACACGGCGATCGCCAGAAGCAGAGCGGCAAACGGGGTGATCATCCAATACGGCGGATGGCCCGAGGGGACTGCGTGCTCGGGCGCTTCTACGCTCTCCTGAGCCGGCGAGGTCTTCCGCTCCGCTCCTTGTTGGGGCAAGCCCAGGGCGAGGGCCACCGCGTAGCAAACGAGGACCGCTGCAATCAAGATCAGCAGCGGGCGGGAAGAAGCCGTAAGGGACTCGTGCGCGGACATGTGGAGAATCGATCTCGATGAAGGAAGGCACTCAAGCAATTAAACATCCGGCGTCCGGCTCTTCGCGCGACTATCTTTGGCCGATGCCGAACCTCCTATTGTGCTCAGCCAAAGCCTCGTCGGCAAGCCGATAACGATGGCCTTCCATCGCCCGGTCAATGCTTTCGGCGAGCCTAGCCCGCCACACGTGGTTGGTCAGCAAGGGCCAACGGTGGTAGCAGGAAAAGGTCAGCTCGTGGACGTGGCCTGGGTCGAGGTGGCGCCGGACTCGTTTGCAATGGCGTGGAGGCGGCGTCATCTCGACGATGGTATCCACAAGGGGCACTGCTGGACAAGCCAGCAGTGGCACCCGTGCGGGCGACGACGAGGTTCCGGAGCCTGGAGAGTCTCTTACGGTTTCAATCCACGCCCGCCCGCGGCGAGGTTCTCGCCCGGGCAGAGTTGCTTGCGACCCCTAGAACCTCGGCGGCAATGGACTCTGGCGCGGAACGTGATGCCCTCGCTCATGCGGCGTCTCCCTCTTCTTGCCGGTCCAGCAGCGTCTCGGTTCCAGTGGGACCGACGTATTGTGACACGCCTCGCCCCACCTCGGCGCCGACGGCGGCGCAAAAAACCGAGTGTCATTTTTGCGCTAGCGGCAGCAATCGTACCCGCGACTTCACTTCGTCCACGATCAGCAAGGCACCGGCGGCAAGTTCGTTCTCATATCTCCGCAGAACCGGAATTAGCAGGGGTGCCGGCGTTTGGGGGCGGACATCTTGTGGGTAGGGCGATTTCGCGGAAAATCGGAAGGCTCCCCGACCAGAACCGTGTTTCTAGGAGACTCTCTCTGCCCCGGTGGTCCGAAATCATTGGTGGCAAAGGGTTTGCTGATTTCTAGTCCCGTACGGTGGACGTGCGACCGATGCCAGCCCGTTGAAAACCTGCACCGCTTATGGCTGAGGTTCGAAGGGTGCCATTCTAAACGCGAGGCCATCTTTTTGGGCGCGGCAAGAGAGCTTGGCGGCCGGTCAACAGAAACCGAAGTGGAACGAATGCGGGCCGAAATCACAGAATCCGGACGCTTGGTCGGCCACTCGATATTAGCCCTGGGTACTTCGTAGCCATCTTCTTCCTCAGCTCCCGTGGGCAAGTACGGGGCTCTGGTCATGATTGACGGCACTTCAGCTTGGCTCCTTTCCCCGCTTTGTGAACGGCGGCACATCCACCGGGAGCCCAACGCGCCTGAAGAACCTAAAAGCCTGAGCGAGTGATGCTCGCGGTATGGCGGCGGCAAGCGAAGCCGCGGATTCCGTTCAGCGGCCAACCGGCGAACGAGTGCTACAGGCAAGGAGTAAACTTGTCGAAGGTCCACAAGCATGAAATCCGTAGAAATCTCAGGGAGTTCGCATCTTCTCAGCACGTGGTAGCCTGGAAACCTGCCCTTTCGGGCACTTTCCCATTCGTCTTGCCTGCCAAGGCGGGGATTACAACGGAGCTCTTCCTTGAAATCGAGCGGGGAACGGGCTCGTTTATCAGCATCCATACTCGTTCCCACGCAAGGTCGAGCCCCGCCAAGACCAAAAGGCTCCCTCAAGCAGAAGCGGGGCATGCGCAGTCCTTGCAGGTGCAACGGTCTCGACGCTATGCACTTCGCGGGTCTATGGTCAAATCGGATCACGCGTTCATCCCTGCTGTCGGTTCAATCCGCACGCGGTCGGCCAACCCAAGGTCATCCAGAATCTGCTTGATGTCCGTCTGAAAGCTCTGGGCAACGCCGGGTTCCACGGTGACCGAGAACTCGATGCCGATCTTGAGTTCCGAGCCGCTCCGCAATTTCGGCAGAACCTTCGTTCCCAGTCGGTTCCAGACTTCGGGTGGCACCTCGCCGCAAATCCTGAACGTCCTCGTAGCAGCGCCGGGCACAGGCTCCCGCTCGGGTTTCGTTTCAGGCTCCCGACTCGGGACCGATTCCGCCTCCGGTGTGGGTAGTGGACCCGCACCTCCACCAAGGACAGGCTCCCTGCCTGCCGGCAGGTACGGCGGTGCGGCCTTCAAGGTCTTTGCCTTGCTCTTCAAGAGCAGGAACACGACCGACTCAAAGGTGACATCCGCGGGGTCGACAAACTCTTCAAACAGAACCCGCTCATAGCTGCCATCCGGCTTCTGGCCGTAGGCAAGCCCAAAATCGCCTCTGCCCACGAACTCGACGATTTTGCTGCGCAGGGTCGAGTCGGGGTCCAGGAGACGCGTGAGAGATCCGTTCAAGAAGCTCTGCCGCAGGCTGGCCAGGGGCCATGCGCCGGATTCCCTCAACGCGGGCGGCCAGTTGCGCTCGATGTAGCCTGCCCCCACAGTTTCGTTCAGCAGGGCCTGCGACTTCAGGGCGGTTATCACCCGCCCGCAGAGCGTCTCGCCACCGCTCGAGTGCCCCGCGCCAAGATCAATGGTCTTCAGGCCATCCGGTTCCTGGCTGTCCGCGATGACCACGAAGCGGTAACCACCCCAGACCTCGTCCTTGGCGGCCTCTTCCGCATCCGTCACCTTCGATCGAAGCTCCGCCCGGTCGTCACGGTCGAAATCCCCGCCAAGGGTTCCTTCGGCCACTTCCTTGTCCACTCGCCTCCACGCCAGCCAGAGTTCCACCTTTTCCCGCAGGTCTCGGCCGGGCTTTTTCACGCACCACACAAGCGAGCCGGGGTAAAGCCTGGGCGATTTGCCTCGCTGCTTGGTCCATTCCGCTATCTGCTGGCGAAGCGAGCCGGTCCCCGTCCATTCGGACTCCGGTTCGACGATCACCAGCGTGAGCCTTGGCGTGTCCTGTACGGCCGTTCCGTCTTCAGGGAAGCGCACGACCGGAATGCTCGCGCCCCGTTCGAACTCTTTCCGGACGAGCTCCCGCATGGCGGGCTTGATCTCGGATTCCTCGTCCAGGGACGCCCGGCGGTCGCTCACCACCTTCTTCAGGGTCGGCTGGTGGCTTATCTTAAAGCCGTCCGAACCCACGCGCCGAATGAAGTACGACTTGTCCTCCAGCGTGAATGCAGCGTTGTCCACCGACGTCGTGTCCACTTCCGGCTCGCCGAGGGCGAAGCGCAGCTCCGGCAGGTGTGCCACCTTGTCCACCTGCCCGCCGGAAGATTCGAACAGAATGGTCGTCC
The DNA here is from genome assembly GCA_937951625.1 of uncultured Thermoguttaceae bacterium. Classification (GTDB taxonomy): domain Bacteria; phylum Planctomycetota; class Planctomycetia; order Pirellulales; family Thermoguttaceae; genus CALFBP01. The sequence continues at coordinate 606 of CALFBP010000029.1, read as the reverse complement.
CTACGCGGCGGTGGATGCTCCGCAAGGCTCCCTTGGTGTCCGCATCGAGCGCCCGGGCATGGGAGTGCGCGCCGGAGATGTCGGCGTCGATGGCGGCCACAAGCCGCGACTCGCCAAGCTGCCCCAGCACAATGCTGCGGAACTCCGGCACTTCCAGCGGCGCGGAGCCGAGCGTGATGAGCGGTTCGCGTCGCGCCTCGGTGAACCCCGTCCGGTACGCCCACGAAATCCACTGGGCGAGCATGGCCAGCGTCCCGCGCGTCTGCTGGTACTGCGAAAGCGCCTGCCACTTCCTCTGAAACACCGACAACGTCGCCGGGTGGAACGGATAACACGCCTCGAACCGGCCGCGCAGGTACTCCCTGGCCTTGGCCTCCGTCGCGGCGCTGTCCACGGCCGTCCATTCCGGCGGCAGTTGCGCCCGCCGCTCGAAGCACCAGTCGGCATAAGCCTTGGCGACGTTCTTGCGGACGCGGTCACTCCCGATGTCCTCGAAGAGCCTACGCCGCACGACCTCGCTGATCTCCGTCTCGTCGTTGGCGATGAGGTCCTTCGCCACCCGCCTGACGACCGTGGTGATCTTGTCCTGCCACTGCATATCCCAGT
>CALFBP010000028.1 GCA_937951625.1 uncultured Thermoguttaceae bacterium | reverse complement strand
ATAGGCTTTGTGTGCCTATTGGGGAACAAGCAAGCCCCTGGGATCCTGGACAGGGAAGTTGTCGAATCGGCCGCCGACGCCAATACCGCCCTTGGCGATCTGGCCGCCGACATCACCCGCCTGCCGGCGGGGTGGGCGGGGCCTAGGCGCTGCTTGGAAAATGTTTCGCGCGGGAGGATTCCACACCGCTTCAACAAATCGGGGCGACAGGATTTGAACCTGCGACCCTCTGGTCCCAAACCAGATGCGCTAGCCAGACTGCGCTACGCCCCGAAGATCGATCTCTGATTTTGTGGTCGCTGGAAATCCGCGATGATCGCGGTCCTGCGATCCCATCCTAGGGGGGCTCGCGAAATTGCTCGAGTGGGCTAATTGCGTTCCCCTGGCCCGTTCGGCTCACTCCCTCCAACGCTGTTTCAGAAATTGGATTCGTGATGTGCGCATCCTACCGTTGCTTTCGCGAAAAAGCAATCGGGGGTTGTATCTCCCCCCCGCGATAGAGGTCGCGTGAGGCATCGGCCAGTCCAGCATGGCAAACCCAATCAGCCGGCCCTCGCCTGGGTCTCCGTGAACCCCGGACCGCAGAGGTGCTGGCGGATACGTTCGAACTCCTCGTGGTCGGCGAAGTGAATGACGAGTTTGCCTTTGCCTCGGGCATTATGGGTGAGCTTGACGCGGACGCCAAGGGCCAGGCGGAACTGTTGTTCGAGCGCTGCGATATGCTCGTTTTTGGGCCGGCGTGCGCGGGAGGCATCGCTGACCCGCCCAGCGACACTTAGCGGCTCCGCGTCGGCCTGCTCAATGGAATGCTGCACCATGGCCTCGGTGTCGCGGACGCTGAGGCCCTCGGCCTGAATCCGTTGGGCAAAGGCGATCTGTTCCCGTTCGTCTCCCAGGGGAAGCAAGGCCCTGGCGTGGCCTTGCGTGATCTTTCCTTCCCGAAGCAACCGCTGAACTTCCTCAGGAAGTTCCAGGAGGCGGATAAGGTTGGCGATCGTCGAGCGATCGATGTGGAGCCGGGCGGCCAGCTCCTCTTGAGTGCAACGGTAACGTTCCAGGTATTGCTGGAACGAGGCGGCTTTTTCCAGGGGTCCGAGGTCCTTCCGCTGTAAATTCTCGACAATGGCCAATTCGGTGGCCAGGCGGTCGTCGGCGTCGATGATTTGGACGGGCACCTCAGTCCAGCCAGCCTTGACCGCGGCGCGCAAGCGGCGCTCGCCGGCGATGAGCTGGTAGCGTTCGCCCATACGGCGCACCAGCACGGGTTGCAACAAGCCGTGGGCCCGGAGACTGTCGCTCAGTGCCTGAATCTCGCCCTCATCGAAGTCTTGGCGAGGCTGGAAGGGATTGCTGTCGATCAATCGCAGGGGGAGGCGGGCGGGGACCTCTGGCGAGAAGGACGATTGCGGCGAGGGCCTTTCGGTATCGAAATGGCGCGAAGAGCCGCCTTCGGCGAGGCGTTCGTCGCCGGGCAAGTCAGGACGAATCGGTCCGCGGCCAAGCAATGCCTCCAAGCCGCGTCCCAGACGGCGTTCTTTAGTCACGTTCAAGCACCTCCATGCAGAGTTCCAAATAGGCCCGCGTCACGCGCGACCGCGGGGCGTAGTCGATCACTGATTTGCCGTGGCTCGGGGCCTCGGCGGCAGCGACATCGCGTGGGATGACGGTGCGATAGACGATTTCTCCAAAAAACTCGCGGACTTCCTTTTCCACTTCCCAGGTCAGCTCCAGGCTGGGATCGAACATGGTCAACAAAATGCCCCCGAACTGGAGCTGCCCCCCGCCCGACTCCATGACCTCGCGGATGACCTCGATCATTTGCGTCAGCCCCTCCATGGCGAAGTATTCGCACTGGATGGGCATGAAGACCTCGCTGGCGCAGGCCAGGGCGGTCCGCGTGAGGCTCCCCACCGAGGGAGGACAATCGAACACGGTGAAATCGAAGCACGCCTGGACGCCTGCCAACAAGTGACGGAGCCGAATGAACTGGCTCTGGTCCATGTGAACCAGGGCCTCGACGTCGCGAAAGGCCCGGCTGCCGGGCAGCAGGGCAACTCCGTCGGAACCGAGCTGCCGCAAGGCTGAGTGCAAGGCCTCGCCGGCCACAAGCGGATGCGAGGAAACCGGCATCACTCCCAACCCCGTGGTGGCGTTGCATTGGGGATCCAGGTCCACCAGCAGAGTGCTCTTTCCGCTTTTGGCAAGAGCGACCGCGAGATTGACGGCCGTGGTCGTCTTGCCCACGCCGCCTTTCTGGTTCACGATGCACAGGGTCCGACCCAAGACAGGCCTCCTTGCCCAGGGACGGGCTTTCCGAAACGGCGCGGATTCTAGCAATCAGCCCCTTGGCGTGAAAATGGCATTTTCGTCCAGGATGCCGGAGCGAGCCATCGGCGAATGTTACGTTTCACGTGAAACGACCAAACCCCGCAGGCACCCTGTTTCACGTGAAACACGCAGTTTCACCAACAAAAGCGTTTTCTCTGACCGGTTTCACGTGAAACACCGTGTGCCTCGAGCCAGGGGTTCGCCACTGAAGACCGCAATTTGGGCCCTTGGGGCGGAAGTTGGCCGGTCACTCCAGCGGGTTGATCACCAGACCGCTGAGAAGCTTGGGGTAGAAATACGTGCTCTTGGCGGGCATCCGCTCGCCTTGAAGACTGATGGCGCGAACGTGGTCCACCGTGGCCGGCGGCACGAGGGCCGCCATGGGATACTGACCGGTGTGAAGGCCCTCGGTCACCTCTTCCAGCTTGTGGACGTACTGCGTGGACGACTGCCCGCTGCATCCAAGGATCGTCTCCACGAGCAGCCGATGCAGGACACTCACCCCCAATTCACGCCACTCCGACCCATGGTCCTCGGCCACGACCTCCATTTTGGCTCGGCCGGCCGGCGTGAGTTGCACGATCGTCCAGCGTTGGTCTTCGCGGGTGAAGAGGCCCAGCGCGCTGGGATCGCCCGAGGTCTCGATGTCTTCCCAGACCGTCGCGGCGTCGTCGGGACCGGTCCCAGCCGCTCGGGCGACAAAAAGATCGCCCAGCCGCCGCGTCAACTCCTCCGCCGTCAGCGAAGGCAAGTCGCGAAACAAACGATGGGTAGGCAGGACCACCAGCCCTGGGTCCTCCATCGCCACGAACATCATCAGCGTGTAGTTGGCCGGATGGTCCTTGGCGAGGAAGCCAGACTCGTATACTTCTTCGCGGTACTTGCAGGCGGTCTCGTAGCGATGGTGGCCGTCGGCGATGAACACCGGCTTTGGACCGATGATCGCCGTCAGCTCCGTCACCACATCCACGTCCGTCACCGGCCAAAGGCGGTGAACCGCGCCCCAAGGGTCCCTGGCTTCCAACGGGGTTCGCCCGGCGATCGCCTGGTCCAATAACGCATCGGCTTCAAGCTTGGGATCGGGATAGAGGCCGAAGATCGGGCTGAGGGCGGCCTTGGTCACCACGGTGAGCATGAGGCGATCCAGCTTGGGGGCCGACATCGTCTGTTCGTGCGGAAAGACCAGCCCCTGACCGAACGGCGAAAGACGCATGCGGGCCATGAAGCCCCGCCGCGTATACGACCGGCCAGCCCAAGTAAACTCTTGATGATACACGTAGATCGCCGGGTCGGCCTCTTGGAACAAGACCCCCTCCGCTCGCCAGGTTTTGAGGAAGCGGGCAGCGCGGGTATAACGGTTGTCGGCCTCGTCGTCGCCCGGCTCGATGCGGTTCAAGTCCACGCGGACGAAGTTATACGGATGCCGCCGGTAAAGCTCGTCGAGCATCGGCGGGTCGATGACGTCGTAGGGCGGACACACCACGTCCGCCAAGGAGCCGACGTGTCCCAGATCGTAACGAAGGCCGCGGAAGGCTTGGATTTCAGGCATCAGTAGCGGTAGTGATCGGGTTTGAACGGCCCGTGTACCGAGATGCCCAAGTATTCGGCCTGCTTGGGCGTCAGCTTGGTCAGCTTGGCCCCGAGCTGCTCCAAGTGGAGCCGCGCGACCTCCTCGTCGAGCTTCTTGGGCAGGCAATGCACGCCGACCGGGTATTTCTCCGGCTCGGTCCATAAGGCCAGTTGGGCAAGGACTTGGTTGGTGAAGGAGTTGGACATGACGAACGACGGATGCCCTTCGGCACAGCCGAGATTGACCAACCGACCTTCAGCCAAGAGGATGATCGACCGCCCGTTGGGAAGCGTGTAACGATCGACCAACGGCTTGATGTTCGTGCGGCGGACGCCGGGCGTGGTCTGAAGCCAGCGGACGTCGATCTCCACGTCGAAGTGGCCGATGTTGCAGACGATCGCGCTGTCGGGCATCTGGAGAAAGTGCTCGCCACGAATCACGTCGCAGCAGCCCGTGGCCGTGACGAAGATGTTGCCCCGCGAGGCAGCTTCTTCCATGGTGGTCACTTCATACCCTTCCATGGCCGCCTGTAGGGCGCAGATGGGGTCGATTTCGGTGATCAGCACACGCGCCCCGTAGGACCGCATGGACTGGGCACACCCTTTGCCGACGTCACCATAGCCGCAAACCACCACGACCTTGCCGGCGACCATCACGCCGGTGGCCCGCTTGATCCCGTCGGCCAGCGACTCGCGGCAGCCGTAGAGGTTGTCGAACTTGCTCTTGGTGACCGAGTCGTTGACGTTGATGGCCGGGACGGCCAGTTCGCCGCGTTCATGCATCTGATAGAGACGATGGACGCCCGTGGTCGTTTCCTCGGACAGTCCCCGAATGCCCGGCAGCAAGTGGCGATATTTCGGCCCGTGAACCATGGCCGTCAAGTCGCCGCCGTCGTCGATGATCAGTTCCAGTTGATGCCCGTCTGGGAAGAAGAGCGTTTGCTCGATGCACCAGTCGTATTCCTCGTCGGTCTCGCCTTTCCAGGCGTACACGGGAATGCCCCGAGCGGCGATGGCAGCGGCCGCATGGTCTTGGGTCGAGAACTTGTTGCAACTGCTCCACGTGACCTGGGCGCCTAGCTCCACCAGGGTTTCGATCAGCACGGCTGTTTCGATCGTCATGTGCAGGCACCCAGCGATATGGGCCCCTTGCAGCGGTTTAGTCGGCCCATACTTCGCCCGCAAGGCCATCAGCCCGGGCATCTCCTTCTCGGCCATTTCGATCTCTTTGCGACCGAAGTCGGCCAAGGAAATATCAGCGACTTTGTAAGGCACTCGGGTTTCAACCTGCGACACGGCAACCTCCGGGTGAGAATCGACGCCTGCAAAGGAAAAGAGACCGACGACCAGCTCGATCGGAGCGGGCATAATTCACGCCAGCCACAATAGCCCCATAATTTGTTCGTGCCCCGCAAACAATCCGCTTGTGGCTAACAGGTGAACCAGACGAGCCAGTCTACTCACGTTAATCTGCCCAATATACGACCCCAAAGGTAGGCAGGCAAGGGTTTGGAAAACAGAGACATGGCGCAACCATGATCCCCTCATAAGATGGGATCGCGGCAAACGGTTGGGGGCGAAGGCCGCGTCAAATGAGCTCGAAACCGTGTTTCGCCGCCCACACAAACGCCTTGACAAGCTCCGGGGCTTTTTGACCGGGCGAGTGTTCGACCCCGCTCGCCACGTCCACGCCCAGGGGCCTGAGCGTGCGGATCGCCTCGGCCACGTTCTCAGGCGTCAGCCCTCCGGCCAGAAGGAACGGCGGATGCCAGGGTTCAGCGGGGTAATTCTGAATCGCAGCCCAGTTTGCCGTCTTTCCCATCCCGCCGAACTGGCCGGGTTGGTGCGCATCGAAAAGCACCGGTCGCACAACACCGCCCGCACGGCGAAATTCCTCCAAATATTCCAATACTGGCGAAATCCCCTCCGCACCGATCCGAAACACCTTGATGACAGGCACGGCCTGACTGAGTCGGGCAGCTACGGCGGGTGGTTCGTCGCCGTGGAGCTGCAATACGTCGAGCGCGGCCGCGGCGACCAGGTCCAAAGCGTCTTGTTCCGAAAGATTCACGACCACGCCCACGCGGAGCACGCCGCCGGGAATCGAGTTGGCGATGTCTCGCGCAATCTCCGGCGAGATGCACCGGGGGCTACGCGGGTAGAAATTCAGTCCCACGGCGTCCGCCCCAGCATCCGCCGCGAGGATCGCGTCTTCAACCGTGGTAATGCCGCAAATCTTGATTCGGAACATGATCTATAAATTAGCGAAATTGTCGCCAAAGCCATAGGGGTTCAAGGCGAAGTGACGCATTGGTCGATGCGGATACGGGAGACTAGACCATGAACGGGCGCAGCCATCGCGTGTTCCGAGCCGCCGGGCTGGTCATGGTTTTTGTTCTCGGCGGATTGGCGGCCCTGGGGACAGAGTGGCTGCGAGTCCGGGCCGCCAAGCGGTGGACGGCCACGGCTGAGGTCTCCTATCCCATCGAGTGGCATCACTTGGCGCACGGCGGGCGGGGACAGTCGTCGGCCCCGCTCACGCCGCAAGCCGCGCTAGACGATGCCCTCACGGCCATCGGTGGCCACACGAAGGTCCCGATCCCCGTCGATGATCTGCGTGCCACAATCCACCAAGAAGATGGGAAATGGCTGCGGATTTGCTTTTTTCATTCATCCCCCTCGGCCGATAGGGCCGTTGTTGAGGTCAACACGATTGCCGGCGCTTATGCGGCCCACGTGCAGTTGGCCGTGGCCCGAGAGATGCTTCGAGAAGTCGCGGAGTACCACGGGACCGATAAGCGATTGAAGGAAGAGCTTGGGACAATCGGACCGGAGCTTGATCTCCTAACGGACCGCGCTGTCACGTTGGCCGCTTACCGGTCCGATTCCCGAACACCGGGTGAAAAGCGATCGAGCGAGCCGCAAATGCCCGGCAAAGAGCCTCCGCCGGGCGGAACGGGGGTTTTTGCCCCCTCCGGGCCGGAAAGGAACCCCCGAACGACACTCGAGGCGTTGCGAGAGCGTCGCGACGCCCTGCTCCGCGACCGCACTCCCGCCCATCCCGACGTACAGCACGTCGAAGCGATGATCGCCGAAGCGGAAAATCAAATGGAGGAACTTCCCCTCCCCTCGCCCCAAACCGCCGAACGGCCTCAGCGCGAATTACGTCCGGCGGTTGACGCAACATCCCTTGCGGCAGCGCCGCCCACCCCGGTCCAGGCGGCCGCTTCCCGCGACGCCTCGCAGTGGAGTGAATTGTTCCGCGCGATTCAAACCCTCCAGGTCCGCCTCGAGGCCCTTTCCCAAGCCGTGCAAAAGACGCGGCAACGAGAGTTTGACGATCCCGGCGCCGCGTTGCGAGATGTGCAGGTGGGCGTTCGCTGGGCGGAACAAACCGAGGTGTTTGGACCGCAAGTCCCTCCCTGGGCCTTCGTCTGGACCGCCGTTGCCGCCGGTTTGGTGTTGACGGCAGGAACCGGGATGATCTTTCTAGGAGTGGGGATCGATTCGCCAATCGAACGGGGGGAGGAAAAGGAGCTGAACCGGGTGCTCGGCCTTGCCCTAGTGGGAACCCTCCAAGCTTTGGAGCCCGCAACAACAACTGAGCGGGGCCTCTCGACCCGATGGAAAGCGCCTTGCATCCTTGCGGGAGCGGTGGTCATTGCGGCTTACGTGACTTTTTTGTTGCAACCGCTTTTGATTTAGTCGCGGCATTTGTGACAGGCAATCAAGTGGTGGCTCGTTCTCCCTTCTCACCGAGGAGCGGTCGGCGATGGGCTTTCGAGAACCGCCGTTTGTGCCTTCTAGCTAAGCAAACCCATTCCCTGGCTTTCGGATTGCAGAGGCTAGCCGCCGACTGCCGAATGGATGGAAAGCGTGGAGTTCCCAGCAGGCTTCTGCGGGGAGGGGGACTATTCTGTCGATAGCGGGCAGGTTTGCGGGATTGGGAAAGGCAGATGATGTACGAGGTTTTTTTCGGTCTGCAAAGTCGTCCGTTTGGGGCAGCGCCGCAACCAGAATGTTACTTTCCCGCGGCGACGATCGAGACCGCTTTGCAGACGCTCACGCGCTGCATCGAGCGGGCCGAAGGGACAGGAATGGTGGTGGGACCGCCGGGCACCGGCAAGACCCTTCTGTGCCAAATCTTGGCCAAGCGATTTCGCGAACGACTGGACGTGGTGGTCTTGGCCAACGGGCGACTCGGCAGCCGGCGCGCCCTGCTGCAAGGCATTTTGCATGGGCTGGGCCAGCCCTACCGCAACATGGACGAAGGAGAATTGAGGATTGCCCTGACGGACTATCTTTGCGGGCCCAAAACGACCTCGGCCGGGCTGCTGTTGCTCGCCGACGAAGCCCATACCCTGCCGTTGCGATGCCTGGACGAACTCCGCATGGTCACCAATCTCGCCGTCCGCGGCCAGCCTCGCACGCGCTTGGTGCTGGTGGGCAATGCCTTGCTCGAAGAGCGACTCGCTCATCCCAAGCTGGATTCCTTCAGCCAACGCATCGCCGCACGGTGCTATCTGGAGGCAATGACCCGCACGGAAACCGAAAGCTACATCCGCGCCCAGATCGCGGCGGCCGGCGGGAACGGCGGAGAAATCTTTCCTTCGGAAACCTGTACCGCGGTCTATCACGCCACCGGCGGCGTGCCTCGGCTAGTGAACCAAGTCTGCGATCACGCCCTCGTGTTGGCCCACGCCGCGGGACAACGCCGCGTCGGCCCCGAGCAGATTCAAGAGGCCTGGGCCGACTTGCAGCAACTGCCCACGCCCTGGAATACCGAATCTCGCCGCGAGCGATCGCCGTCTGCGGTCATCGAGTTCGGGAGCTTGGACGATGACGCGACATCCAATTCGCGGCACCAGGCTCTGCGGAACACCGATTCCACTGCTTCCCAACCGCCTACCGCCGCTTGCCAGACCAACGCGCCGGCCGAACCGCCCGCGGAACCTCCTCTCGCCCCCCCCGAAGAGTCCATGAGCGGCCCTTGTCCGGAACAGCCGCTCGAGCAAATTCAAGAGATGCTGACCGAGTTGGAGGAGTCCTTCCGGCCGGCCGGAAGCATCCACCCGGAAGTAGAAATCACACTCGACGATCCCGGCAATCCGTTCGACGAAGAGTTCCTCGAAGAGGAACTGGTGATCGATCGCTGTGCCGCGGCATTGGCCCAGCGCAACAGCAACGCCGTGGCCACGGTCGCCGGACCAAGCCGGCTGGTTTGTGGCCGAAAGGACGAAACGCCGGAAATCGAAGTGCATGAAAAGCCTGAGATGCGCGGAAGCGATCCGGCGTCGCCTGGTTCGCCCGCCGCGGATGTGTTGGCCGCGGGGCGTGAGACCCTGCCTTTGCGGTCGATCGTGGAGCCGGGCGAGGATGAGCTTGAGGAACCCGAGGTGGTGATCGACGACAACTACGACTTTGTCGAGTCGATCCAGTCGCATCCCGTGACCCCCGTGCGACCCCAGCAGTACCGCCGCCTATTCGCACAGCTTCGCCGCGCCTGAGGGAGGGCGGTCATGGGCCAGTTGCTCGATGCGTTGCGGCGAATCGAGGCGAATCAGGCAACCCCCGGCAGCAAACCGGGGGAATCGCACGGATCGACTGCCTCAACTGGTCCACAGGCGGCCGATGCCAAGGCGACCACGAATCCCGCCCCGGCCGCGGCAACGGACCCGAGGCCCACGGTAATTCCCGTTGCTCCCGACCGCTTCGGGCTATTTCAACCCACGATCACGATTGAACGGCGTACCCCCGCAACTGTCGCCGCGGCTTTCGCCTGTTCACCCGGGCAAGAGCGTCAGGCCCGGACGGCTTCAAGGCCTTCTTCTCCCGCATGCCGGTGGTGGAAAACCCCGCCGCGCACGCAGGCCGGCCACCGGGACGAACCACCCGCAAACAGGGAGCCACCACTTAAGGATCAAGCTCACCCCGGTTTTTCAGACGAAACACGGGGTGCCAAATCGCACGCAGCCCCCGACTCGCAGCCCGTAGAAGATCCTGCCGGGCCTTCGAAACATACTCCCCAGCTCGGCGCCGATTTGATTTCGCGGCTGCTCGAAGAATATCCGGCGGGCCGCAACGCTGTCGTCTTGCTCTGCGATCCCGAGTCCCTCGACGTGACTTTCGCCGTTGCGTCCCTGGCCGTTGCCCTGGCCGAGCGAGTCGCAGAACCCGTACTGGCGATCGACGCCACTTCTCGCGGCGCGGGACTGGAACGACTGATGGTAAAGGAGGCGAACGCGGACGTGAGGTTTCGGCCTGGATTGAGCGACGTGCTTAGCGGCCATGCCCGCTGGGATCAGGCTGCACATCCTACGAAGCTGGGCAATGTCGCGATCGTGCCCGCCTCGCAGTTACGTCACAGCGTGCTCGATACCCCCACCTCGGTCCCCCGCGAGGCTGCAACCGCGGCCATCCGAAAACTGCGCACCCAATATCGTTTCGTCTTGGTGGCCATCGGCCCCGGCGGCGATCCCATCACGGCGACGTTGGCCCGGGAAGCCGACGCCATTTATCTCGTGATTCGTCCGGGCCAAACAGGTCGTCGCGCCGCCCAGCATGTCGTCAGCTCGCTTCGCCGCCTGGGGGGCCGCGTCGCAGGCTGCATTGTGTTGTCTGCCGCGGGGTGAGGCCTCGTCACGCTCGCCAAATGGCAGCAGACGGGAAACGCCATGCCCTAGGCCGCCCGACGGGGGGCAGACCTGGAAACTGGCCCAGACCGCCGACTTGCTGCCTCGCTGACGAACCGAGGCGTCGACTGCCGCGAAGATCACTGGATCGAGCGCCGCCGCAGAAATCCGAATTCGCCCAGACACACCGGTTG
>CALFBP010000027.1 GCA_937951625.1 uncultured Thermoguttaceae bacterium | reverse complement strand
CGCCCGACGGGGGGCAGACCTGGAAACTGGCCCAGACCGCCGACTTGCTGCCTCGCTGACGAACCGAGGCGTCGACTGCCGCGAAGATCACTGGATCGAGCGCCGCCGCAGAAATCCGAATTCGCCCAGACACACCGGTTGTCGGCAGGCCTTCAACGCGATCCGAATTGCGGGACGGAAATTTTGTCCGCCTTATCAGGCGACCTAACGGCTCACGGCGTTGGGAAGAGGCGCCGGTCCCTCGAGGAGCCGCAGCCAACACCAATTCATCCGCAACGAAAACACCAGCGGCCTGGACCCAAAGGCCCAGGCCGCAATCGTGTTCTTTCCCGTTTGGCCTGGCGGCCGCCAGAGGCAGCCCCCTAGATACTCGCTGCGGAGCTTGGTCCGCACGGTGCCGGCTTCGGTTCAACACGAGGCTCCGCGCAGCAGTCCGGCTTGACGGCAGCCGGAGCGGGCGTGCAGCAAGGGGCCGGGCGGTACAGCATCGGACTGCATACCTGCACCGGGACCTGCTTGCACACCACTCGCGGGACCCACCGCGTTACCGTGTACGGCACCTGCTTCGCCACCCACGCCACGGAGTTGACCGTCTCCTGGGTGTACACCGGCTTGCACACGGTGTACGGCACCTGCTTCACCCGCTCTTCACGGACCATGGTGCATACCTGGTAGGTGCAGGTCTTTACACGCTGCTCAGGGACCATCTTGCACACCGTGTAGGTGTACTGCCGCTGCTCCGGCACCATCCGGCACACTTTATAGACGCAGGTCTTCACACGCTGTTCAGGAACCATGCGACAGACCTGATACGTGCAAGTTTTGACCCGGGTTTCCGGCACCATCCGGCACACCGTGTAGCACCGCGTCCGCTGCTCCGGCACCATCCGGCAGACCGTGTAAGTATATTGCCGCTGCTCGGGAATCATCACCCGCACCTTGTAAGTACACGTCTTCACCCGAGTCTCCGGTACCATCCGGCAGACCGTGTACGTGCGGGTCCGCTGCTCCGGCACCATCCGGCACACCTGATACGCACAGGTCTTCACCCGAGTCTCCGGAACCATCCGGCACACCGTGTAGGTGTAGGTCTTGACGCGAGTCTCGGGGACCATGCGGCAGACGGTATACGGGACCTTCTTCACACAGGTCTCACGGACGTACTTGACGCACTCAATTTCCTTTTCGCAAACCTCGGGCACCCACACTTTTTTGTAGTACCGGACAGGCGGGCATTGAACCTGAACCGTCTTGACTTCGCCCGGGCAATAAATCCACCGGCAGGTGCAGGGGTCGAAGGTCCACGTGCCAGGCTCCTGCACGCACTTCGTTATGACGGGCCCCGGCACTTCATAGACTTGGGTCTCCCAGCGGCCTGAGCAGACCTGGACCTTCTTGGTGTACTTGACCGGCCTCAGCACCGTGTAGTAGACCTCTTTTTCCACGGTCTCGTAGACCGGCCGCATTACCGTGTAGTGGATCTCCTTGGTTTGAGTTTCGTACACGGGCCTCATCACGGTGTAGGGAACCTCTTTGGTGACCGTTTCCCAGACCGGCTTCATCACCGTGTAGTTGCAGGTCTTGGTCTCGTAGACCGGCTTCATCACCGTGTAGGGGATTTCCTTGGTCACGGTCTCCCAGACCGGCTTCATCACCGTGTAGTTGCAGGTCTTCGTTTCATAGACCGGCTTGAGAACGGTGTAAGGGATTTCCTTGGTCCGCGTTTCCCAGGCGGGCCTCATGACCGTGCAAACGCCGGTCTTGGTCTCGTAGACCGGTTTCATGACCGTGTAGACCTCGGTCTTGGTCTCGTAGACCGGCTTCATGACCGTATAGGGGACTTCTTTGGTGCGGGTTTCCCAGACCGGCTTCATGACCGTGTAGGGGATTTGCTTAGTCACGGTTTCCCACACGGGTTTCATGACTGTGTAGGTGGCGGTCCTGGTCTCGTAAACCGGCTTGGCCACGGTGTAGTAGACTTCTTTGGTGCGGGTCTCCCAAACCGGTTTGCAGACCGTGTATTTGACCTCCCGGTAACAGGTCTCAGGAACGTACTGCACCCGGGTGATGGTCTTCGGCACGGAGACCTTTTCGTAGCAGGTTTTATAGGCAGTCACCTGCTGCTGCTCGTACACGATCTCCCGAACAGTCCGCATCACCGTGTGGCTTTGCACGGGGCAGCAGCCGATGTCGGCGCCGCAGACCGGTTTGCAGCGAACGTACCGGGCCGCACCACAATAGCTGGCCTCAGAATTGCTGGCCGTGAACAGCGCCAACGCGGCGATGATCACTGGCACTCCCCAGGCGTTTCTCATGTTGCGCCTCCTTCAAACACCCCACCGGTTCGCTCTGCGGCTGTTGGCGACGAGTCCAAACCAGACCAACGCCATTGAGCAACGGGGCAAGTAATGAGCCCCTTTTTCAGTCTTTTCGGACTTCCCAGTTACCGTACATTAGCTAGTCCACCAGAAAGCCCTTGTTCCCCAATAAGAAAGATTCGGTTTTACGGGCGCAGAACGAAATCGTCCTTGCGGGTTCTTCTAGCTGTATCGCCAATTTGGGTGACTTGCTTGAAATAAACGAGCTTCGCGATTGCCGCCCTATCCGTTATTTGAGTGCTCTACACAATTTGGAGCGTTGATGAACCTTGAATGCCCCCTGAGAGCCCCCTGGTTAAGGTGGCCTCCAATACTTGTTTGGCGGGGTGTTGGTTTCAGGCGGAAATCCCTTCGGCGAGGTCGCCTTCCAGCATCCGCAAGCAGGGCACTAAAATGCCAGTCATCTGGGGCAATCCGGCACATTTTGGGAAGGGCCTTGCCGATCCCCCGCAAATGGAATAGATTTTGACGAGCGGGAAACGTCTGTTCGCCCCGTGTTAGTTTGGCGGCGGTTGAGAGCTGCCCTGCCGCGCTGGGGCCTTGAAACGCTCCGCTTTACCCGGTGGTGTAATGGTAACACAAGGGATTTTGGTTCCCTCGTTCCAGGTTCGAGTCCTGGCCGGGTAGTTTTGGCGACGGATTGAGAGTTTTTCTCGAGTTTACCGCGGAAAGACAGTTTCGGGGACTAATGGCACAAGTGGCCTTGCTCTGCCGGGCGCTGCCTGTCGCATCCCTTCCGCCCCTGGATGGCAAACCCTGGTCGACCGTCTTCCAACACCAGTTCTAAATCCGCAGCCTTACTCCAGTTTAGGGGCGTGCGAGCCGTTGAGGCGGCGTTCAGGAAAAAAGAAAGGCCTTGCGTTGGCCATCGGCACGCAAGGCCCCTAAATGGAGGATAGCGGGTTCGAACCGCTGACCTTCTGAATGCCATTCAGACGCTCTCCCAACTGAGCTAATCCCCCTCCTTTTTTGCTATCAAAATTCACGTACAGCCAATTTGCTTTCGGCGGTCAGGATTCAGGACTCCCTGACTCCTCACCACGTTCGAAGTTGCGGCACCGGTCCGATGAGTTGCAGCTTCGGATCCCGCTTGCAACATACTTTATCGGTACCTGGCCATGCCGTCAAGCCTAGGTCAATCCCGTGTACCGAACACGGTTTCCCGCCCGGTGGAACCCTGTTGCATGAATAGAAGTCTAGTTCTGGCAAGGACTTAGATTTGTTTCTCCGGGGTTTAGGTATATACATCTTATAGGTAGTATTAGACCATGCATCGTGAGGTCATTCGTCGAGCCTGATGGGCGGCGAAAGAATCACGTCACTTAGGCCAATTTGTCCGACGCGATCATAACTGGCAGGAATTCCGGACTTTACTTGGGTGGCGTGGTCCGGTATTTTTTTCCCCGGTGCAGCCCGCTCGAATCGTGTTTGTACGGGAAGACGGCATTTATCGTGCCGCTCGGCGAGCTTGAGTCCCGGAAAGCCAGCCGCGTAAGTCTGAAGCGGTTGGCTTGACAAGGAGGTAGAGTCCATGTCCCGCAGAAGGATCGTTCGGCTCCTCGAGGTCATGACGGTAGTCGTTCTTGCGGCGGAAATCTGCTTCGCCATAGACGACGGCATTCGAATCGAAAGTAAGGTTTTTTTTGGCAGCGACAAGGAGCCGAAGGCGGAAAACAGTACGATTTTCTACCGCGGGTTGGTGTACGACTACCTACGGAGCCCAGCAGAAGGCAGCCATACGAGCGAAACCATCGTGTTGGATCTTGCACGAGGTCGCTTTATTCTCTTGGATTCGAAGCGCCGCGTGCGAACGGAATTGGCCACGACTGAGGTGGCCGCGCTTTGCGAGAACTTTCGCCAATGGGCCCAGGATCAGACCGATGCCTTTACCAAGTTCCTTGCGGCGCCGAAATTCGAAGAGGTTTTCGAGGAAACCACGGGGGAACTGGTGCTGCAAAGCCCTTGGGTAACCTATCGCGTGGCGACGATCGAGGCGGAGTCCGACGCCGTGCTCCAGCAGTTCCGCGATTTCTCCGATTGGTACGCGAGGCTGAACGCCCGATTGAACCCAGGCTATAAGCTGGTGCTGGCCCGACTGGCCCTCAACGAGACCTTGTACAAGCGTCGCCAACTGCCACGTGAAATCACGCTCACCGTGCAACCGAAGAAGGCCTTTTCTTTTCAAAGGACGGTGATTCGCAGCGAACACCAGTTCATCTACCATCTCGTTGAGTCGGATCGGGACCGAATCGCCCAGACCGGTGAGTTCATGACCATCTTCCAGCCGGTGGACTTTTCTCAATACGATCGCGGGCTAGATCGTTGAGCGACCGTCCTCCCAAAGGGGTCTGAGCCTGAGACGCTGAGGACGCTAGCGAGTCGGCGTCGGTCAGGTTATCATAGCGGTCGTTTCGCTGCCTGTTCTGCGGCGCTTGAGGAGTTGCCCTCCATGTCTCGCCATTTCGCGTGTTGCCTTTGGTGCTTTGCCCTAGGGATCGGGATCGTTTTTGGAATGTTCTCGCCGTGTCGGGCCGAGATCGTGGTCAAGCAGTCGGCCAAGGGGATGGTGGTAGAAATCGACGGCAGCCTGTTTACCGAGTATCTGACGCGGAGCGGGGCCAAGCCGATCCTATGGCCGATCCTGGGACCTACTGGCCAACCGGTGACCCGGGCCTATCCGATGAGCGAGGTCGCTGGCGAGACCAAAGATCACATCCACCAGCGATCCTTGTGGTTTACCCACGGCGACGTGAACGGCGTGAGTTTTTGGCACGAGAATGCCAATCATGGAACCATCGTCCATCGACGGTTCGCCGAAGTCAAAAGCGGAGACGAGGCGAGTTTTGTGACCGACAACGACTGGGTCGGCCCTGACGGAAAGCCCCTCCTAAGCGATCAGCGCCGCTTGACGTTTGGGAACGACAAAGACAACGACGCCCGGTGGATCGACTTCGACATCACCCTGAAAGCGACGTCGGGACCGGTCAAATTCGGCGACACCAAGGAAGGGACGTTTGGCGTTCGCGTGGCGGAAACGATGCGGGTCGATGCCAAGCTGGGCGGCCGGATCGTCAACAGCGAAGGCCAAGTGAATCAAGAGGCCTGGGGCCGACAAGCGGCCTGGGTCGATTACCACGGCCCGGTGGGCGGCCAAACCGTCGGCATCGCCATCATGAATCATCCCTCCAGCTTCCGCTTTCCCACCTACTGGCACGTGAGGACCTATGGGCTGTTCGCCGCCAATCCGTTTGGGATCCATGACTTCCCCGGCGGCGAGCACAAGGACGGCAGCTACGTGATCGAAGAGGGTCAATCCATCACGTTGCGATACCGCGTCTGGATTCACCGCGGCGACGAGAAGCAAGGCCGCGTGGCCAAGGCTTTTGAGGCCTACGCTCAAAAGAAATAGTGTTTTCTCGTCGGAACCGCCCCGTCCGATCTTGAATCCATCTTCGGCAAAGGCTTTCGCCCAATTTGCCGATAGCTTCTTTTGTCGGCATTTGATCTATGTTTCCCAGCTTACGCAGAGGACCCAACATATTCATGTCCCTGCGAAGATCATGGAGATAACAGAATCTATGTTGGCCCGGTTTCAGCAGATCAACAACTTGGACGAACTCCGCGAATACGTGAACGAGACCCTGTGTAACTATTACGAGCTACAAATGGACGCATTCCAGTTGACGGAGCACGTGCTTCGTCGCGGAGGCAAGCCGTGTGGGATTTATTTCTGCCTTCACGGGCCTCGGGCCGTGAAATTCACGGCGATTTGGGAGATCGAGCGAAATCAGGTGTTGTTTTACGGATCGAGTGGCGAGCGGTTCCTGAAGACCCAACTGACGGGGCCGTTGGCTTTGGAGAAAACAGCCGCGTGAAAGTCCCCGAGGACGGTGCGATCAGCACTTTTGTGCCTGGCGTGGTCAAGCAATAATTCGAGTTTTGCTCAAGAATCGCCTAATCCCGTTTGCGAGCAGCAAACTGTCGGCTCGCCCGAGGGCGAGTGCTCGACTGACTCAGCAAATCAATAACGCGGCCGGGATTCAATCCGGCTATCCATGGAGGTTGAAATCATGTTGGTTTTGTCCCGGCGTGAGAACGAACGAGTAAGGCTGGGGGATTCGATTGTGGTCACGGTGGTGCGTGTTTCCGGCGATAGGGTTCGTTTGGGTATCGAAGCACCGTCGGATCTGGTGGTGCTTCGAGACGAGCTCGAGCCCAAACCACGAGACAGTACCGCCCGACTGCGCCGGCTCGGATAACTCAATCGCCCGAGGCGACTTTTGGCCAAGCCGGCGCAGACACCGATCCTGAGGTGCCATTTGAGGAAGCCGCGTGGAGAAAAACGTCGCGGCTCAAGGCGGCCGGAAGAAGGCGCGTCAATCGCGGGGACGCACAGCCCCGGTCAGACCGCTGTAGTCACGCCGGTCGTCCGGGTGCCAAAGGGGCACGCCTTTCTGGATGCGTTCGGCCAGCACATCGATTTTCGCGCGAGAACCCGCAGGCGCATCCGTGGCAACGAAATCTTCAGTGATCGCGGGCACGAAATCCTCATCGTGCCCGCATTCCAGAATTGCTTCAAAAACATTCCTCATCGAAAGTTCCTCCTCTAAAAGGTTGAAACTCGGTTTAAACAAAAAAGGGCGGTGAGCCCCGACCAGTCAAACCACGGATTGTTCGGCCTCAAGCCCAATCAAGGGCAACTGGCGGCCGCACGATTTAGACGTGCCCTGCCCCCGAGAGCACTGAGTCAGGCGGGATAAAATTCTAACTTAATCCAAATCATTTTTTCCGCCTTAGCCCCGCCTGTCAAGGGGGCAAAGTCCACAACTGAAAAGTTTTACTTCCTGTGGATAAAACCATATACCCCTGATGACCATCCCTTGCCTGTCCTCTACAATCGCGCGGACCAATATGCGGCCAAATCGTCAAGCCAGCATTCGATTAGGGTCGCGGGATACGCATTCCGCTCAACTTGTTCCGCCGCGTCGAGACACCGTTCGAGACATCGGGCAATAACGTCTGTATTGGCCACGCCGGCTTGATCCTGCATGGCTCCCTTTGACCCGCTTCGGTTTCCCTCGAAAGACGGGCTAAAGCACGCCCGTCTAAGAAGACCTTCATAAAACTCCACGGCCGCGCTAATGGCTTGGCGGAGTCGTTCACGGCGTGCCGCCCCCTCGCGACCCCCTTGTTCCGAAAAGCGGATTATCTCGGCGGAAAGCCCCACGCAGTCAATCTGTGGGCATGCGAGCCCTTCCCAAATGGTGGATCGAATTCCCCAAAGAGAAGGATCGGCCAGCTCGTTTGCCCGGCGGACGCTTCCTTTACTCTCTTGGGCGAGACGCTGGGCGTCTTCGGTACTAGCCACCATCCCGTGATCCATCAAAATCTTGGTCACGATGTCCGCGTCCAAGGGTTGGAATCGAATGAGTTGACAGCGCGAACGGATGGTAGGCAACTGCTTGGCGGGGCTTGTACCGATGAGGATCAGCACTGACCGAGGCGGTGGTTCCTCCAGAGTTTTTAATAAGCTATTGGCGCCCTCCGGATTCAGGTAGTCGGCATCGTCGATGATAGCCACCTTACGTCCGCCCATGAACGGTTTCATGGACAATCGGTGGCAGAGCCCCTCCCTTCCCCGCCGCTCCTTATCCCCCACAAGCAAGTCCAAGGGCAAAAACGATTTGTCTTCGGGCTTGCACACATAGTCCAAGTCAGGGTGACTGAGGCTGCGTACTTGAAGGCAAGCCGGACACCTACCACAGGGGTCCATCAACACCTCGGACCGCGTGGAACAGAGTAGTGTTTGCGCCAACGCGAAAGCAAATCGCCGCTTGCCAATCCCTTCAGGACCGACGAACAAGAAGCTGCTGGCCAAGCGACCGCGCTCCAATGCCCGGCGAAACCACGCAACAATCTCGTCGTGCCCCAAAACGCCTTGCCAAACCATCGTACCGCAGCAAAAAAAGCGACTGTTTGAGAAACTGAATGCGTGGCAACGCACCACTGTAGGGCGAAACAACCAATTTTGTCAAACCGCTTGGTTCGAGGCGAACTTGGTCGGGCAACCCGAGGTTTAGTTACCGCTTGGCGTGAGGGCGGGTTTTGTAACAACGGAGTTGGGTTCGGCGTTTCCTTTGGGGAGTGGGACGTTTCGCCCCCAAGGAAGTTTGCTTGCGCAAACTTGACACACTCGCTCGTGGCTTGTTAGGCTAAGCAATAGGTGGGTTGCCTCAAAGTCTTTCGACAACAAGGGTTGTGTTTTCCATGGTAGATCGCGTTGGATTCCGTGTGGCCCGCCGCCTACCTTGGTGGGCGGTTTTGGCAGTGGCGATCTTGTCTTCGGTCGCTACTTGGGCAGTGGCAGCCCAACCAGCGGCAAAAGAGGCGAAACCTGGGGAGGGTGGAAAACCGAATGCGTCCGAGGCAGCTCCCGGAGTTGAGAAACCCAGCTCGGCCCAGGCGGCGCAAGTCCCGGCCAAGGGAGCGAAGCCTGCGCCGAATGCGACAGCCCCGCCGACCCCGGCGGAAAAAGAACCGGAAGCCGAGCCTGCCGCGCCTGCCCCGGCCCGCAATGTTGCGTTCAAGCAGGAAATGTCCAACGAGGATTACAAGAAGGCCGTCGAGAAGTATCGCCGGGAGAAAGCAACGGTCCAGAAGATTTTACGGGCCCAGGTATTTGCGGCAGGGCAGGAGGCCCAGTTCGACGCCTACTACAACGAATTCGCGTTGCCGCGTTGGACGGTGCCGGAAAACTATCCGGCGCTGACCGAGTTTCGCCGGGAGCTGCGCAACGATCTTTTGGCAGCCAGAAACGGCCCGCCTTATGACCGGCTGCTCGGCTTGGCATTCGAGTATTTGTCGAGGTTGACGGGACCTGAGTATCATCCCGCCGTGCGCTACAACGCGATGTTAGCGATTGGCGAACTGAACGTTCAGGAACTGCCCCCCGGTTCCCGCGAGCGACTTCAGCCCTACCCGCCAGCGCTCAAAGTGATTCTCGACGCAATCAAGAGCACGGATTCCGACGCGGTGCGTGTGGCCGCCTTGCTGGGGCTTCAACGCCACGCGAGCATAGGAATCGCGGACGCACAGCTTCGCGACGGGCAGATCGTGCCGATGTTGCTGGACCTGGCGAAATCGCCGCCTCCGGCCAACCGTTCGCCCGAGGGCCACGCCTGGCTGCGCACGATGGCGATCAATACCCTGGCGACGCTGCAAGCGGTTGGTCCGAATGGCCGTCCTGTCCCCCCGAATGCGGAGTTGGTCAAGACGTTGGTGGAAATCGTGGCCGACAAGGATGCCCCCGCCACCACCCGTTCCGCCGCGGCCCGCGCGCTAGGGTCCTTCGACTATCAAGGATTCACCGCCCTGACTCCCACGCAGATCGCTGCTCCGATCGGCCAAATGGCCGTGGAGATTTGCTCTGCGGAACTGGCCAAGACCAGAGCCCCTGCGGCCAAGACGGCGACCAAGAGCGCCGGCCGCGCCATGGGTTCCATGATGCCAGGCAGCTATCCGATGGGCGAAGGGGCCATGCCCATGCCTGGAATGATGCCGATGGGTGGCTCCATGTATGGCTCGGCGGGAGCCGGAACAGGCGTTAGCGATGACGAAGCGGATCGGCTCGCCCGCTTGCGCCGGAGCTTGAAACATTATCTCGACGGGGCGAGGCAGGGGTTGAACGGTCCGAACGATTCGCAAAACGGAGGCCTTCGCCTGTACGCGGCCAAATTCGAGCCCGATTTGAAAAAACTGGCCGATTTTCAAGACCCTGACTGGAAGTTCGTCAATGGAGTGTTTGGGGCGGTGCAGGAAATCATCCGGGCGTTGGATGGGGACGAGGAAGAATACTCTGCCGTGGCCAAAAAGGTGGTGGCTGCGCGGAGCAAACTGCGAGATTTGGTAAGCCCAGTCGTGTCCGAGAAAGGTCCGGCCGCAACCGCCCCTGCTCCACCCGCGAAAAGTTAACCGCCTGCGAAACATTCAGACTCTCGTCGGTAGGAATGCATCTCGCACGGATGCCCGCCAACACCTTTGACGCCCGAAGCGTTGGCCGAGTCGGCATTGTCGGCGCGGGCATGATGGGCACGGCGATCGCGGCGGCCAATCTGCATCGCGGCATCCCGGTCGTTCTTGTCGATGCGGATGATGGTGCCCTGGTTGCGGCCACGTCGCGCGTCTTTGAGGAGTTAAGCGTCCTCGGCCACACCCGCGAGCAGATCGACCAATGGATCAGCCGATTGTTGTCGGTCGGCGCCGACGTCGCCGGTTTTCGCGGGTGCGGCTTGGTATTGGAGTCAATCGTCGAGTCTGCGGCCGCCAAACAGGAACTCTTTTCGCGGCTCGAAGCATGTCTGGGCGCCGAGGTCTTGCTGGCCTCGAACACCTCGACTATCCCGATTTCGCGGCTGGCGCAACGTCTCCAGCGGCCGGGCCGATTCTTAGGCCTCCATTTTTTCCATCCCGTAGGTCGAAGACCCCTGGTGGAGATTGTCCGTGGACCTGGAACCGACTCAGTCACCGTGGCTACGGCTGCGGCCTACGTGCGAGCCATCGGCAAGGTGCCGATCGTGGTCGCGGATGGTCCAGGGTTTCTCGTCAATCGTCTACTTGGTCCGTATCTAGCCGAGGCTTTGGAATTGCTGCGGGAAGGGGTGTCGGTTCACGACGTGGAACAGGCGGCAACCGACTTCGGCATGGCCATGGGGCCGCTGCGGCTGGTGGATGAGATTGGCATTGATACGGCGCTGTTTGGTGGGCGGGTGTTGTGGGAAGCCTTTCCGGATCGCATCATGCCCTCCCCGCTATTGGTGGCCATGTATAAGGCCCGAAAACTGGGTCGCAAGACGCAGTCGGGTTTCTTTCGATATGCCGAAAGCCGCAATGCAGCGGACCCGCCCGAGCCCGACCCCTTCTTCCTCGATCTGGTCGCCGCCTGGTCTTACGGACCGATGCCGATGCCGCAAGTCGATTTGATGGTCCGTATGCTTCTGCCGATGGTGTTGGAGGCTGCCCGAGTCCTGGAGGAAAGTCTCGTTGACGGCCCGGAGGCAATCGACATGGCAGTGAACCTCGGGCTTGGCTTCCCGGCGGCCCGGGGTGGATTGCTCCGCTGGGCCGACTCGCTGGGACCACGGCAAATCGTGGCCATTCTGGAATCGCTTACGGATCGCGGCCCCCGCTTTCGACCGCCAGCGCTTTTGACCGCCATGGCCCGCGAAAACCGCCGTTTCCACGGTCCGATGGCTTGAGTCTTTTGGCCCGGCCGCGCGTCGCGGCGAAGCGATTGAAGGCGTAATCCCGTCAGGAAAACAGTAGGGACGAAGGGGATATCGGTAGCCAGGGCGTTTTTACAAATCGCTTGACGCGGCGATTCGTGGGCCGAAAATACAGGGTTTGCCGGTCTCGCCTTCCCTTGGCCCGGACGCTTCCAACCATGTCGAAGTTTGCCGTGATTCTGCCCGCGGCGGGTCGCAGCAGCCGATTCGCCGACAAAAACTACAAAAAGCCGTTTGCTCCGCTGGACAACCGGGCCGTGTGGATGCACAGCGCGGAGCGATTCATCAACCGGCCCGATGTCATCCAGACCCTCCTTGTCATCTCGCCTGACGATCAGGAGTATTTCCAATTCAAGTTCGCCGCAAACGCCGCGATTTTGGGAATCCAAGTGGTCCACGGCGGCAAGGAACGGAGCGATTCGGTGGCCAACGCTTTGGCGAAGGTCAAGCCCGAGGCCGATTTCGTCTGCGTTCACGACGCGGCCCGGCCGTGCCTGGCCAACGAGTGGATCGACAAGATCTTCCAGGCGGCGGAGCGTACGGGCGCGGCCATCTTCGCCATCCCGGTGCAAGGCACATTGAAACGAGTGGGAAGCGAGATGACGATTACCGAGACCGTTTCGCGCGCTGGGCTTTGGGAAGCGCAGACGCCGCAGGTCTTTCGCCGCGACCTTTTGGTGGAGGCCTATGCCAAGCGAGGCCAGTTCCAAGCGACCGACGACGCCCAGTTGGTCGAGCGTTTGGGCAAGCCCGTGACCATCGTCCCCGGCTCGCCCATCAACCTCAAGATCACCACGCGGGAAGACCTCCGCCTGGCCGAACAAGCCCTGAAGGCCCTGCCGAAGCCGAAAGTCCTTGGGCCTTTGCACCCGTTCGCCGACGACGACATGTGGCGGTAACAGCAATTTTTCACAAAGGCGATGGGCCCCAACGATCCCTCAACCACACGACCAAGCTTGCCCATGCACGACCTCTACAGTGAACTCCGCTGGCGCGGAATGATCCATCAGACGACAGACGATGCGAGATTGCCCTCCTGGTTGATGGAGAGGCCGCGCACGGTCTACGTGGGATTCGACCCCACGGCAGATAGCCTGCACGTTGGCCATCTCGTGGCGTTGATGGTCTTGCGGCGGTTTCAGAAGGCGGGTCATCGACCGATCGCCCTAGTGGGCGGGGCAACCGGAATGATTGGCGATCCCAGCGGTAAAAGCGAGGAACGGAATCTACTTTCGCTCGAAGTACTCCGCCACAACGTGGCCCAGATCGAAAAGCAATTGCGTCGTTTTCTCGACTTCGACTGCACGAGCAATCCTGCCGTGTTGGTGAACAACCACGACTGGATGGGCAAGTTCGGTTATTTGGAGTTTCTTCGCGACGTGGGTAAGCATTTTCCGGTCAACGTCATGTTGGCCAAGGACTCGGTGAAGTCCCGACTAGAGCGGTCCGACGCCGGTTTGAGTTACACCGAGTTCAGTTACATGCTCTTGCAGGCCTATGACTTCGTTTACCTGCATGAGCACTATGGCTGCGAGATTCAAGCTGGCGGGAGCGATCAGTGGGGCAACATCACGGCGGGGATCGACCTGGCCCGACGCCTCGGCAGCGGACAGCTCTTCGGTATCACGTGCCCTTTGCTCACCAAGAGCGACGGCAGCAAAATGGGCAAGACCGAATCCGGTGCCCTCTGGCTCTCCGCGGAGCGGACCAGTCCCTACCAGTTCTACCAGTATTGGATTCGGTTGGCCGACGCGGACGTGGGCAAGTGCTTGCGATTGTTTACCGACATGGAACGCGAAGAGATCGCGTCGCTCGAATCGCGTCACGCCCAGGACCCGAGCCAACGCGAAGCCCAACGTTGCTTGGCCGAACAACTCACCCGGCTCGTTCACGGGGAAAGCGGTCTGGCAGCCGCGCAGCGGGCCACCGAGGTCTTCTTCGGGGCGGAGATCCAAGACCTCAGCGATGCCGAGTTATGCGACATTTTCAGCGACGTACCCAGCAAAGAGTTGCCCCGTGACCGACTCGCGACCGAAGGCCTGTCCCTGGTCGACGCCATGGTCGAATCCGGTCTTGCCAAGTCCAAGAGCGAGGCCCGGCGGGCGATTTCCCAAGGCGGCGCCTATGTTAACAACCGCCGCGTCACTGACCTTGACGCCCGGCTTGGTCCGGAATCCCTGGCCAGCGAGTCGGTCATGGTACTCCGCCGGGGTAAGAAAGACTACGCATTGTTGCGGTTCCAATAAAGCCTCGGGGCTATGCCCTGGCTCGAATGGCACCCTATCCGCCATTCCTGTGCAATGTGGCCCGTTGATCCGAGTTCGTGTTCCAATTTTTTGAGGAGAAAAAGACCATGAAGACGTTGTTTGCCTTGTCATTGGGGCTGGTGTTGATCGCCGCGAGTGTTTCCAAAGCCGGGGAGGGTGACGCGGCAGAGAACAATCCGAACCTGGGTCGTGTCCGCCATGTGGTGCTGTTCAAGTTCAAGGACACTGCCACCCAGGAACAAATCAAACAGGTCGAAGACGCCTTCCGCGCTTTGCCCAAGAAAATCCCCGTGATCCTCGATTTCGAGTGGGGCACCAACATGAGCCCGGAAAATCTCGACCAGGGCTTCACTCATTGCTTCTTCCTCACCTTCAAGACACCAGCGGACCGCGATGCCTACCTGCCGCATCCCGAGCACAAGGCCTTCGGCAAGCTCCTCCGGCCGATCCTCGATAAGGTGCTAGTGATCGATTACATCGCCAAGCCGTAACCGTTTGGCTGGTTCGGCCGTGGATTGCGCTTGACCTAGCCGATCACCAAGCATCGCAGGCAGATTTTGGAGGCAACGATCCAAGCCAAGGCTGTGCCAGGAACCACTCTATGGTGGCATCTCCGGCAGTTTGTAGTTTCGGAGAACGCTGTTTGATATTGATTACAAAATAGATCATGTTTATGCATAATTAATATTGAATCGACGAGCTTGGCGGGGGGGTGCTGAGACTCGACACCATCGCTGATAGGGGGTATGCTTTTAGTAATGGCAAAGCGGTGAGGGCATGAAATCCAGGATTACCATCCTTGGCGACCCCCCTTTGGCCAAGGACGCGCAGGGGCGGCTCCGTTCGCGAATTGGGACGGCGTTTCCCTGGAGCAACACGCTGGTGACCCTGCCGGGGATCCATGCGACGCAACGGCAGGCGTATCTCGACTTCCTGAATCGGGCTCGCCAAGCCGAGCAGATGGCGCCGCTTTCGCGCCAGGAAGAGAGCGTCGAGTGGCACAGCGCGGTGGACCTCGTTTTCGAGGACAACGCGATTCTCATCCGGCCCGATCCCGACAATATGCCGCTGGCCTTCCAGGCGGACGAAATGCTCCAGGAGCTGGTGCCGAAGCATCGCATCAAGTTCCTGGGGGTGCTCAATGAGAAGGTTCGCCGGGCGATCGAGCGCCGCGGCGAATACTGGCGGATCAGTCCCCTGCCGAAGTCGCAGGCGGAAATGCGGGCCATGATCCCCGCGGCGCGGATGGGGCTAGGCGGTCGGGAAATCTACTATTACAGCCGCACCACGGGCATACGGTACCTCACGTTAGAGCAATTCATTTCCCTCGGCGAGTTGGACGACGAGGAGCTCCGCGCGCTGTTGATCGAAATCCAAGAGTATTCCGCACGAACGCGACAAGGCGGCCAACCCGAGGTGACGTTTTTCGCCGCCGACGAATCGCTGATGCGGAATGCCTTCGCGGGCTACGATTTTCGGACGATGGAGCCGGGGCGGTTGCGGGCGGCCTTCCAGGCGCTTGTCGACCAGTTCACTCAAGCGGTTCCGCCAGAGCTCCGCCGCGACGACCCTGACACGGCCGTGTGGCGCAATCGCATGGTTTCGGCCTTACTTGGGCAAGACGACCAGACCTTGTGCGAGGAGGAGATTCTCGCCCTCAGTCCCGAGTTCTTCATGCAGATCGAATGGCTTCCTGGCGGCCGTATCGAAGAGGGCGAATTGATTCTGGATTCCATCCTCGAGGAGAACGGGGATGACGAGGAGTTGGCTCGCCTCCGCGACGATAAACCGCAGAAGTTTATTTTCAATTTCGTGCGGGAATATGGGGACTTGGAATACGTAAACGTGGGCCGGGTGATTGGCTCCCTGTCGCGGCGGCCTGCGATGTACGGTCGGCGCGACGTGTACGTGGCGGTCGTCAAGCAACGCAACGTGGAGCAGGAGATCGTCAGCATCATTCGGATGCAGAAATGGGGTGTGCGCGAGCACCTTGATCAAGGCCGTCCCTTGATCGAGGCCATGATCCGCTCCGAGGAATACACCGAATACATCCTGGACCGTCGCTTGGGATGCCGCCAACTGGGCATGAATCTCCCCTTGCGGGTCGTGGCCAAGAAGATTGCCGAACGCTACCCCACTCCGGACGGAGGTGGCTACACCATCTGGTCGCCCTATTTCGAACGGGCCTACATTCGGGGGATCGCCACCGACAAGTTGCCCTTGTGTCGTTTCGAGAACCAGGAATTCGCCGTGCGTTGTGCCCGACTGCTGGGCGAGGCCGCGGCGCCGAACCTGATCGTGGGTCGGTCGGATTTGGGCGGCAATCCGTTGTTCGACGACGGCGACGAAGTGCTCATCGAAGATGCCCAAGGGATGCCCAAGGAAATCGTGGTTGCCGATCATACGGGAACGTTCAACGAATACTTAGGCTCCCTGCAAAATTTCGTAGGCGAGTATGCCCAGCCGATCTTGCGTCGCATCGCGCACGTGCCGGACCCCGGCCCTTTTGTGCAAGCGTACTTGGATGGTTTCGTGGAGCGGTTCCTGAGGATTCAGGAGGATTACCGCCGGCGTCGCAAGGCCTTCGACACGCTGTTCAAATATCGGCCGCGCGTGGAGGCCGGGAGCTTCGCGTACCGTTGGGAGCGGGTGCTGGCCCGGCTCGACCAGAGCGATCCCCGCCAACTCGCCCAGTTGATTCGTGAGCGGATCCCGCTGTAAAAGTAATTCGCAGCCCAAAACGATTGTCTTTAAGGCTCGGGCACGGCTTCATCGGCACTGGAATGATCGAGGAGCCGACCTTCTGCGCGAAGCTGGGCGGCCAGCCGCACAGCGCCCACCACGGGCTGCGGGACGGGTGTCAGCGTCGAGACCCGCAGGCCGCGGGCGGCCAAGCTCGCGTGAAGTGCCTCGGTCAACGGCGGGTTGCCCAAGAGCACGCCACCCGCCATGGCCACGGGGAACGGTTCCTTGTTGAATCCCAGCCGTGCCGCGACGGCAGCCACCATCGCCGCCAGTTCGTCGCCGGCCGTGGCCACGATCGCTTCGGCAACGGCATCGCCGGCCAAGGCGGCCTCGAACACCCACGGCGCCAGGGCAGCGATTGAGGCCGGCTCATTGGCAAAGCGATACAGGTGAGGGACAAGGTCGGTGGGCTGAGCACATTGCAGCCGGGAGAGTAAATCGCTGAGCAAGCGCGTCGGCGGCCCCCGCCCATCGCTGGCCCGAAATGCCGCCTGGAGCCCCGCTCGGGCGATGGCGTAGCCGCTGCCCTCGTCGCCAAGGAGGAACCCCCAGCCGCCGGCGCGGGCGGTCTGACCTTGGGTATTGCGTCCGAAGGCGAAGGAGCCCGTTCCCGAGATCAAGGCCACGCCCCAAAGTTCCACGGAACCGGCGGCAAGCACCGGCAAGGCATCGTGTTCCACGCGGAACTGCCGGGCGACTGCTCGTTCTTCGGCCCATCGCAGGAGGGATGCGCGCACCTCGGTCCGATCGGAACCAGCCACCCCGAGCACGGCCGCCGCCAGGGGATCGCGGTTAGCGTCTACTTGGCCTCGCGCGGCCTCGATGGCCAAGCCCAAGTTTTCCAAGGCTTGGGACATGCCGACGGCTTGGGGATTCGAGCCTCCGGCCTCCCCGCGGCCCACCACCGTCACCTCGCCGTCAGGCCGACACCACGCGATCCACGCCGCGGTCTTGGTTCCACCGCCGTCGATGCCCAGCACCAAATCGTCGCACGAGAGCATCGAGTCCGACTCCGTGAAGTCCAGCATCGCTTGGCTTACCGATCACGATCCATGCCTGGGGAACTCGGGAACACCCTACGATTTCGACGTCTTCGGCAAAAAAGCCAAGGCAGCCGGCAGGCGAAACCGCCCTTGTCAAGCCATCCGCTCACAACGCGACGGCTCCAAGGCTTTGCGAAGGTGGCCGCCCACCTGGTGGAGACGCCGGCGGGCGTCCTCGGGAGCAAGGGCACAACGCAGGACCACGATCGCCGTTTTGACCTCGCCGTTGCAGCGGGCCAGCGTTTGTTCGGCTTCCGCAGGCGAGCATCCAGTCAGCGTGCAGACGATCCGCCGCGACCGCTCCACAAGCTTGCTGTTGGTGGCCTGAAGATCGACCATCAGGTTGCCATACGTCTTGCCGAGCAGCACCATGGCGCCGGTGCTCAGCATGTTCAACACCATTTTGGTGGCGGTGCCGGCCTTCATGCGGGTCGAGCCGCTGATGACCTCGGGACCCACGATCGGCGTGATTGCCAGGTCCACGTACGCAATCAACGATGCCTCGCGATTGCAGGCGATGCCGATGGTGAAAGCCCCTAGTTGCCGGGCGTAGGCGAGTCCGCCCAACACATACGGCGTGCGGCCGCTGGTGGCGATGCCGACCAAGACATCCGCGGAGGAGAACGAAATCGCCTTCAGGTCCTCCACGGCGAACTCGGGATGATCCTCCGCCCCCTCGATGGAGCTCGTCAAGGCTTGGGCGCCGCCCGCAATCAAACCGATCACTTGTCCGGGCGGGGAATTGAAAGTCGGCGGGCATTCGGAGGCATCGAGCACGCCCAATCGGCCCGACGTCCCCGCCCCCAGATAGACCAGCCGCCCCCCTCGACGCAACCGGTCCGCAATCACCTCCATCGCGTTCGCGATCGCCTCCAATTGCGTGGCCACGGCCGCCGCCACGGTGGCGTCCTCGGCGTTGATCAACTGCGCGATCTGGAGGGCCGACATCCGGTCGATTTCTTCCGAGGCGGGATTGCGGCCCTCGGTGGTCAAGTGCCCCAGGCTGTTCATGGATTGCGAGCTTTCCGATTCGGCCCGTATTATATGCTCACCACAAACTCGTGTCATCGTCGTCGGATAACGTGGAACCGTGTGAGGTGGCCATTCTTGCAAACGGGGGGCCTTTTTGTGGACGGCATCATTCCAACCCGGTTGGCTTTTCCTCTCATCCTTTGGGCCATGATACTGGGGACGTACTTGCATGCGTCGCCGCCGGACCTGCCTTCGGCGTCGCCGGAAGAAGCGGGGATGGATTCGCGGCAACTGGCGGCCATTGACCGGGCGGTGGACGAGGCCCTTGCCTCGCGGAAAATGCCGGGCTGCGTGGTCCTCATCGGACGCCACGGGAAGATCGTTTTCGAGAAGGCTTTTGGGCTGCGCCAGGTCCAACCGGAGCCGCTGCCCATGACGTGCGACACGGTTTTCGACCTGGCCTCGCTCACCAAGCCGGTGGCCACCGCGACCAGCGTGATGATCTTGGCCGAGCGGGGAAAGATTCGGCTTGAAGAACCCGTGGCCGTCTACCTGCCGGAGTTCGCCGCCAACGGTAAGGACAAGATCACGGCTCTGCACCTCTTGACGCACCAAGGTGGGTTGATCGCCGACAATCCTTTGAGCGACTACCGCGACGGGCCCGAGAAGGCCCGCCAACGCCTTTGGGCCTTGAAGCCGGTTGCCCCGCCGGGCGGCAAGTTCATTTATTCCGACGTGGGGTATCTCGTTTTGGGCGAGTTGGTGTCGCGGGTGTCGGGGCAGCGACTCGACCAGTTCGCCCAAGAAAACATCTTCAAGCCGCTAGGAATGCACGAGACGGGCTTTTTGCCCTCGCCGGAGTTGCGTCGCCGGGCCGCGCCCACCGAGAAGCGCGGCGATGCCTGGATTCAAGGCGAGGTCCACGACCCGCGGGCCTTCGCCCTCGGCGGCGTGGCCGGTCACGCAGGCCTGTTTTCTACTGCCCGGGATTTGGCCCGATACGCTCAAATGCTCCTTGGCCGCGGGGCGTATGGCGGCGTCCGCGTGCTTCAGGAGAACACCGTCGTCCTGATGACCACGCCGCAGTCCATTCCCGGAGGTCTGCGCGGACTGGGTTGGGACATGCGCACCGGCTACTCGTCGAATCGCGGGGAGTCGTTTTCTCCGCGGGCCTTTGGCCACGGCGGGTTCACCGGCACCGCCATGTGGATCGACCCTGAACTGGACCTGTTCGTGATTTTTCTCAGCAACCGGCTTCACCCGGACGGCAAGGGCGCGGTCAACCCTTTGGCCGGCCGCATCGGCACGATCGCCGCCAACGCGATCGTCGACCGCGGCCCCATGGCCCTGGGGGATCGCAATCTGGGAAGCATGTCGGGACAAACGGGACAAATCGACAAGACGTTCTCAGGACAAAGCCCGGAGAAGGCGGTTCGCCCGGCAGGCGTCCTCACCGGCATCGACGTACTCGAGCGCGACGGTTTCAAGCAATTGCAGGGGCGGCGGGTGGGGTTGATCACGAATCACACGGGCGTGAACCGCCGGGGCGTCAGCACGGCGGAACTCCTTCATAGGGCCCCTGGCGTCACGTTGGCGGCCATTTTCAGCCCGGAACACGGCCTGCACGGGAAACTCGATATCGCCAATATCCCCGACACCCGCGACCCAGCAACGGGCGTCATCGTCCATAGCCTTTACGGCAAGACGCGAAAACCGACGGCCGCCATGCTTCAAGGGATGGACACTTTGGTGTTCGACATCCAGGACATCGGGACCCGCTTCTACACCTACATCTCGACGATGGGGTATGCGATGCAGGCAGCGGCCGAGCAGCGGCTGCGGTTCGTGGTGCTCGACCGCCCCAACCCGATCAATGGCCGCGACGTGGCCGGGCCCGTGCTCGACCCCGGCCGTGAGTCGTTCGTGGCCTTCCACCGCCTGCCGATCCGCCACGGGATGACGGTGGGCGAATTGGCCACGATGTTCAATCAGGAGTTGAAACTGGGGCTAGCGTTGGAGGTGGTTCGCATGGAAGGCTGGCGGCGGGAGGATTACTTCGACACCACCGGATTGCGCTGGATCAATCCCTCGCCCAATATGCGGAGCCTTCGGGCAGCGATCCTTTATCCCGGCGTGGGACTTTTGGAAACGACCAATCTCTCTGTTGGCCGCGGCACCGAAACGCCCTTCGAGCTGTTCGGCGCCCCTTGGCTCGACGGTCCACGCCTGGCCGAGGCCTTGAACCGGCGAAACCTGCCGGGCGTGCGCTTTGAACCGGTCGAGTTCACGCCCAACTCCAGCAAGTTCGCCAATGAGAAATGCCAAGGCCTTCGCATCACGATCACCGATCGCAATGCCCTGGAGCCGGTCCGCATGGGCCTGGCCATCGCTTGCGAATTGCGGCGCAACCACCCCGACGCTTGGGCCGCCAAGGACTATGACCGACTCCTCGGCCACGCCGCGACGCTTCAGGCACTCCTCGACGGCAAGGACCTGCCCGAAATCGAAGCCACCTGGCAGGTAGAGTTGGAACAATTCCGGCAGCGACGAACTCTTTGCCTGCTATACTGATCGCCCTGCGTCGACTCCGAAAGGCGTCCAAAACGCGCCAGACAGTCATCCGCTTGGGAGAAATAAGGGGCAAGAGCGGCGGCTTCGACGGGCGGGAGGAGTCTCGCCAAGCGTTAGCCACTCTCGCAGTGTTTTGGGACCAATTCGAGTTCTCGCGTTCGCAAGCCGCCTCGAAGGCCGCGTTGGGAGCCCCTATCAGGCTTCAGCGACAGCTTTCGCAACGGCCCTTGAGGATCACCTCCGTGACTCCCGATAGAACCGCCGGCAATTTATTGTTCGGGCCAACGAATTGAACGGTCACGTCCGGCAGGCAGATTGCCTTGCCACACACGACGCAAATGAAGTGGGGATGTTCTTCCGAGTGTAACAGGTGGCCATCAGGGACGGCAAAACGCCAGACGTGATCCCCGAGATCGAGCCGCTTGGCGACACCGGCCTCCGCTAAATCGACCAGGCAGCGGTAGACCGTGGTATGATCGAAGCCGAGGGGCATCAGCTTCGACGCGACTTCCTCGTGACTCAAGGGCTTGCTGCTTGCGACCAAATTTTGGAGCACTGCCAAGCGAGTCGGCGTACAACGCAGACCGGCGTCGCGGAGTAATTTGTGAGCGGCAAGAAGTATCGCCTCCAGACCTACGTCCTGCGAACTGCTGGACTTATTTGCCGATGCCTTCGATCGTTTGTTGCTCACGCCAGAACCCACCATCGATTCTGATGTATCCCGGACGAAGTAATCCCCGGAATTTTCGAAACAGGCGACCGCAGATCCCTCCTTTGCCAGCTACGCCGTGGTTTACGGGATGCCGCCGGACGATTCACTTGAGGGAATCCATTATAGTGTACCTGCTTGGGCGGCGTCGCGATATATCAACCCCATGAGCAGCAAGAGCACGACAAACAACACGATGGCGGCGGCAAGAAGCACTGTGAGAAGCGGGTTCTGGATACTTTCGTTTCGCAGTAATTGTTTCCAGGTCTCCTCCAGCTCGATCCCCTCGACCTCTGGCATTGGTCGCGAGGATTGGAGGGCCGCAGCCAACGACGTTGTGTAGGAGTCCAGTACTTCGGGAGCCACTTCGTTACCGGGTGCATTGAGCTGCGCCGTCACGAACTCTTGGAGCTTGCGGTTGCCGCAGGTTTCGTAGGAGCAAGCGGCGCCGAAAGAAGCCACCAGCTCGGCGTGCAATGCCGCCAAACGCTGGAGGACCTCCGCACGAGGCTTCCAATAGCCCTTGCGAGCCGTCTCCAACATGATCGAAGTCAAGTCTTGCAGGGCGAAGACGTTTTTCTTCTCGAAGAATTCGCGCATCTTCAGTTGGTGCTTATCTTCGATGAACACGCGATACGTCTCGTCCCACATTTGTTGCGTGATGGTCGCGGGTTGCATCACGGTCCAACCGTAGAGGTTGCGAACCGTCTCGGTGAGGGAACCGGCCGCGGAGGCCCCCTCGCGTTGGCGGCCACTTAGGAATTTCGGGTTCCAAATCGTCGTCCGCAATTCTTCGCGGATCGCATGCACCGAAGTGGTCAGTTTGCCTTGCCCGCGAACCCGTAGATCGCTGAAATACCCAACGGGATCCTTTCCCGTCTTCGCCCGAATGGACAGAGTGATTCCCCCCATGAACTCGTAAACATGATCCAGGCTCAGGGGGCCCCATACGTTCGAGGAACGAGACTGGACAACGACTTCCGTGCCTTGCAACTGAACTTCTAACAGCCCTTTTCTGTAAGTGCCCCAATGGTTGCCGTCGCGGTAGATACCGCCCATGTTTTCGATGTATCGTTCGGCGATTTCTTTCTCGTGTTGCCACGTGTCGCCCTTTTCCACCATGCCCATAATGCCCGTGCCATAACTCCGGTTCTCGGCGGCCCCAAAGATTCGGGCAGTGGCGAACTCGCGGGCCTCCTTAGGGGAGTAGCCAAGATTCTTGAGTCGCATCTCGGCGTCCGTCGAGTCTTCCCGTACATAATTGGCAAACCGCTCTTCGCCAAGTTCGCTCACACGCCGGATGGCCTCGTCGATCAACGTGATTCGCGAGGCCGCCGCGTCGCGGAATTGCCCCGAAGTCTGGACGAGTACGTCGATCCGAGGCCGGCCCAATTCTTCGGAGGGAACGATTTCGACCTGCTTGACAAGGCCTCGCGAGCTCCAGACCGGACGGACTCCGATCAAGTGCAGGATTTGCGCGATCGCGGTCCCACGGCCACGAATGAACTCGCCCCCCCACAGCGTGAAGGCCACGCGGCGCGGATAGTTCCCCGTCTTTGCCTTGTGTTGCTCCAGCAATTCATCGGCCAGTCTCCGCCCGACCTCCCACGCCTCCTGCGTGGGCGTCTGCTCGGCATTGATCGAATAAAGGTTACGGCCTGTCGGCACCGAGTCAGGATTAATCAATGGATCGCCTCCTGACGAAGGCGGAACATACTCGCCCCGCAACGCCGCCACGATGCGATCCATTTCGAGCTGAGGGGACTCACGCAGCCCTTGCGCGTACTGCGCGATCTTGTCTAAGACCTTCAGGAATGCCAATTTCTGATCTTGATCACCGTAGACGTTCCATCGCAAAGCGTCTGTGTCAGTTGCTGCGCTGCTGCCGCGGTCCGGCTGCGAAACGTTGGGCTGCCTAGTCAGGCTGGCCGTGGCGGCTGCCGGATCGGGAGTGGGCTTCGCCGTCTGGTCCTGCGGTTCCTGGGAACCAAGATGCGAACGCATCGTTTTCGAATCTCGCATCGGCGCCCCGGCCGATATCTGCTGGTCCGACATCCCGGCGGGCGTCTTTTGTTTCGGCATGTCGGCGGGCAGCGCGTCTTTCAGCATCGCCCCTGACTGCGCCTGCATCCGCTCCGCCTTTGGCGGCATCGAACCGACGCTGTTTTTCTGAGCTTCACGAAGCTGCCTCAGTTCGGCCTGCGGAAAGATTACCTCCGGCGTCAGCCTGCCATGAACCACACCGCTGACGAGCTCTCGCAGCACCGTGCGACAGGTTTCTTCACTTTCCCGCGAGGGCTCCATACCCACTGCCGTCAGTAAGGTATTCCGATCTTGGTCGCTGAGCATCAGGGCGGAGGTAGTCACCACTTGGTCGTCGGTGTAGGACCGTCCGATCACGTGCAACCCATCGGTAATCCGCTCGTTGCTCAAGGCGTGGAGATAGTCGCGAAGTCGTTCGATTTCCTGATCGGTTAATAGGCGAGACTGAAGGGCGTCTTGGGGGATTTCCAGGTCGGTCCCCAAGTCAAGAGATTGGACCAGGCGGGTGATCGTCTTGCGCGTTTCCTCCTTGAGTAGCGGGTCCACGGCAACCTCCCAGGCGTCGATCCTGTCGGCCAATTGCGACAGTTCGCCGTACGTTCCCGACTCGGAAAAAGGAGGTGTCAAATGCGAGACGATGACCGCATTGGATCGCCGCTTCGCCACCAAGGCCTCGCCCACGTTGTTGATGACGTAGGGATAGATGTGCGGGATGTCGCCGATGAGGATGTCCGGCCAGCAGTCGCGGCTAAGACAAGTCGACTTGCCATAGGTGAATTCCAACGACCCATGCGTGCCGAAATGAAGGATGGCATCGGCTTGGAAGCCGTAGCGAGCCCAAAGATATGCGGCCAAATAGAAGTGCGGCGGCGCCTTCTCCGTGCCGTGGATGGCTTGCACTTCATCCACGCCATCGGCTCCGACCGTGGGTTGCGGCATGATCACCACGTTTCCCAAACGGATGCGGCTGACCACCAAGTGGGCCGCGCCGTCGCGTTCCGCCACCATCGATTTGCCCGGAATAGGTCCCCACAATTCGATCATGTCCTTCTGTCGCTGGGGAGAAAGAGCCAAGCGGAACCAACGGGCGTAGTCGCTGGCCGGAACGAATTCGGGCTGCGCTTCCTCCAGGAACTTCTCGTAAGAGCCGATCGCCCATTGCCCGATCGTCCTGCCACGGCGCTGGATCATGTCAGAGAAGGCTTGCACGCTGTCGGGCAATTGACCTCCCAAATCGTAACCCTCCGCCTCCAGTCGCTTGAGAAGATTGAATAACGACGGCGCGACTTCAAGGCCGGCGGCGGTCAGCGTCGATTCGCCAGGGCCTTTGTAATAAACGATCGCCAAGCGCTTCTCGGAGTTGGCTTTGCGGCGGAGTTCCAGCCAATTCCGCACCAGCGCGAGACGTTTCTGTACACGATCCGCGATCGGGGTGCGCACGCGGATATTTCGCTCGTTGGGAGTCCTCGCCGTAATGGCGATCGGCTCGATGACGCCCTCGAGTTCCGGCATGGTGATCGTCAAATCCATGAAGGGACCAGACAACCCCCGCGGATCCGCCAACCACTCCTCCAAGCTGCTGGGAATACTTAAGGCGCTTACGCAAGGACACTTCAGCCGGGTGAGAAGGTCCACCAGAGAGCCGCTCCGTGCGATCGTGCCAACGGGAAAGGCGATCACCACGTCTGGTCGGATCTTTTCGAGAAGCGGTACAGTTTGCTCGGACCCAAAGATCGGATAGACCCGAATCCCTTGACGCTCCAGGGCCCGAATGACATCTTCGGCGGGCTTACGATCAAGTTCATTGAAGGGCTTGAGCAGAGGACCGACCATCGCCACGCGGGACGCATCCTTCGACCCGTGGGGAGATTGTTGATCCAAAAACGCCTCGTAGGCGTCGAGCGTTTCGAAAACCTGGCCTCCCACGTGAAACAGCCCGGAGAGAGGTCGTTCCACCACCGGCGGCACGCGAATGTCGCGGCCTGCGAATTCGTGGGCCAGATAATGCATCAGCCCGACGAAGTTCTCCACACCGCCATGACTCAAATAGCTGGCGGCCACGCGCTTCCGCTCTTCGTCGAGGGTGCAGTATTTCTCCACCTCCGGATCGCTGATGGTCGTGAAGAGGATCTGCGATCCCCTCTGCCGTGCGCGCTGAAGGTTGGCGATCTGATCTTCGTCGAGTTCCAATCCCATCGCCCGAATGACGATGAAGTTGTAATTGGCCAAAGGCGCGGAGGCGAGTTCATCGTGGTCATAGCGGTGAACAGTATAGCCGGCTCGCCGCCCTGCGGCCTCCCACTCGGTCCACACGACATCATCAAATCGCAGAACGGCCACGCGAACCGGGCGGAGATAGCGGTAGTAGGCCGCCAGGCCTCCCCCGACGCACATCAACAAAATCAGCGTCACGATCGCAATCCGCCGCAGCATGAGTCTGCTCCCCTTTGATCCGTGTTTCACTTCGGGCCCGATCCGCCTGGCAAGGCTCAGCCCTGCCTCGCCTGGGTTAGTACCACGCAAGATCACTCCTTCGCGCGCGATCGCTCCTTGTCGACAGGAACGTACACCACCCGACCGTCTGGCAAGCGATAGGCCTGTCCCAACAGTTCACCGTAACCAACGCCCATGGCTTCCGTGGCTTCGTAGTGTTTGATCTCTTGCCCTTCCTTGACGATGATCTCCATATCGGGTTTTCCGGGATTGGTGATCACGGTGTAATCCTGACTTCGCAACAGCGCCGGCAGGCGCAAATAGGAAACCAGCGACACCATCAAGGCCACGGCAAACACCATGGCCACGTCGAACAAGTTGGCGACACCAGCCAGCGGATTGGAATCGCCGTCCGATGTTTCTTGCAGAAAGGAGCGCGGGACGTGCCGCTTGCGGCTGAAAACGGGGAACATCGCGTCATTTCTCCGCGGGAACATTCGAGAGCAAGCTCGCCAGTTCACGGCCTTGCCCATCCGTGCCTGGTGCTCTCGAGTTTCCATCAGCAAGCTGTGCGAGGCGGTTTGCGGCAAAAGAGAGTAGAATCGCGTCGGCATGATACCACGCCTTCTTCACACTCAACATGCCCGAGGCCAGCAGACCGACCAACAAGCCCACCACGGTGGTCGCAAACGCGATCACCAAGTTATTCGACATGGTCTCCAGATCACCGGCAGCCAGTCCCACCAGGGCAGGTCCCAAGGGGATGAGCGTCCCCATCAACCCCAGCGCCGGCCCAAATCGCACGAGGACGCGAAGCCGCTCCAACCCCGCTTCCCATGCCAACTCCGCCTCGCGAACGACCCTCTCGACCAGGACCTCGTTATTGGCGACCTCCACGAGCCGAAGCAGGCTTCGCGCTAGCACCCCTTGGGACGGCAACTCGTGGATCATCTTTTGGCCCTCCTCGATCGCCACGGAAAAGGCCTCGAGTCGCCTTTTCAGCGTCATTCGCTCCAAATACTCCCGAAACGTCCGACCAACCAGCAACAACGCCCGTGCAAGGCACCACAGCAATGCCAACATCACGGGGATCAGCAACGAGGTGGAAATCAAATAAAAGACGTTCGTCAAGATTCCCATACGGCACCTTACGATGATTGTCTCCGAGCGGAAGCCAGAGTGGTAAACCACTCGACAAGATGGTTCGGTTGAAGCCACTGTGGCCGACGTAGCCGACACAATCCCAGAAGCACGATCGCCAAAAAGGCCAAGGCGATCTGCCACAGAGGCCAGAGCGATGCGACATCGACATAAAACATTGGGGTCGGCAAGGGGGCTTCCAATGTGGGAAGGAAGATACTGGCCATCAGAAGTGCAATCGACAGCACATGATGCGGCAGTGCAAGCCAACGGCTTGGCACGATCATGGCCACTGCGGAGGCCGCCGTGAAGACGCTAGCCACGAACAGTCCCACGTTGCGCCCCACCCATTCCGGCCGGGCCCCTGGCAGTCCCGCCAAGTAGCCCTGCTCCAGCAAGAGCATGGCGATCAGCACGATCGGCGTGGGGACCGTGTGGACGATGGCAAGGCACAACGCCGGATAAAAATCATCTCGCCCCTCGAGGCTTACGCCATCGAGCCGGAGGCCGAAAACTAGCGATGCACCAAGCAACGCGACCTGCGCGATACATAGCAGAGTCAATGTTTCGTAGCTCGTGAACAATCGGCGAATATCCGCCGGTGTGTTGGCGTCGGCAAACGGATTCAATAGGAATCCCCCCAGCGCCGTCAATCCGAAAACAACCGGCAGGACGATCCATTGCCGAGTACGGCCTAAACCCAAGATCGCATGACCGAAAGCGAGTACCGCCAAGACAAGTACAAAGAGTCCGACCGGGTGGTCCGCGGCCACCCGGTTGATCGCAACTCCTGATTTCCAAAATGTCTCGAACAGGGTCCCCATGGAGCCACTCGTGTTACGACACCCCAGGCGCTATGCCGGCTGAATTCAAGCCTTCGAGCGATCTTTCACCTCGCCTGCGCTTTCACCCATAAGGCCAGGACCGCCAGGCGAGCTGTTGCACGACGAACACGAGATCGAACGCCCGAAGAATCGCCGCATTCCGCGGACCGAGAACGCCTTGAGCTGCCTGCAAGAGGGATTAAAAGTTGCTCACCACCTCGCCCCCCGCGATGCTGCCCAGGGCCCGCCAGGTCGTCAGTTCGATCGTCTGAGAAATAAATCGCACGCTTCCGTCAGCGAATCCCACATTCACCCCTCCCGGATGATTGCTCCGCGCGGCGAACCAACCCATGCCCATTCGGTAAACATCGGGCACTCGGGTATTGGGAGGCATGTAGCAGTTGAAGGTGGAGGTATACAACTTTGCCACGATCCAACCCGACCCCCGAAGCCCTTTCCACGAATTGCAAGCGGCAACGATGGCCGTCAGATCAGGATTCGAGAGCCCGCCGAGGCCTGGTGGCGTCACCGGTAGCCTCGTATCGGCCACCTGACGCAGGGGATCTTCCGGCGCGGGGCCGGTCGTATCGCGGTGATTGCCCAAAAGGCATTCCCCAAACATCAACGTATTGCTCAGTCCGTCCAAGTAGTCGCGGAAAGAGCAGGCCGAAAGCTGGTAGAAGGCCCCATCCGTGCGCGAGCGATGATCGTAGTAGGTCCCTGTACCCGAACCGAGGCACACCATGTAATTGCTGCCCGCGAAAGCATCGGGCGCTTGCACGAAATACTCCGTATAAATGTCGTTTTCACCGTCGCTAGGGCAGCGGAACATCGGTACCCGAGTCCGCGCCGCCGCGGCGTGTACAGGATTCAAACGATTGTCTGCCCTCGCACCGACGAACAACGGCTTCGAGTAGTCAATTAGCTTGTGGAGGCTCGACTGTTCAGCGAATGGCAATAACCTAGCCTGCGGCGAAAAGCTGGTCAAAATCGAGGAATCAAAACCCGGCAGGCAACGGTAAGTATCGTGATAGTTGTGCATTGCCAAGGCACATTGCTTGATGTTGTTGTTGCAGCTCATCCGCCGCGCCGCTTCCCGCGCCGCCTGCACTGCCGGAAGCAGCAACGCGATAAGAATGCCAATAATGGCGATCACGACGAGCAATTCCACCAGCGTAAAGCCGTTTCGTTCCCTAGCCTTCATCGTACACCCCCCCTTTCGAGGCATGATCGCCTCACTTCGAGCCACGCGAGCCGGACAACCTTGCGCACCACCTTGGAGCCCCCCACTTCCGTGGATGCTCGCGACCATTCATTGGACGAACAACAGCCCCTCACCCCATCGCCACCTAGTGAGCACAACTTTTCGCGTTGAGGCATAATCTGCCTCGTTTTGCCCACGAGGCCGCATCATCAGGCGGCTTAGATAACAAGGCGCCGGGCTAATTGCGAATGCATATTAAATGCATCTGGGATGAATATAGGCAGGTGAGATTTGCATGTCAAGTAGCGCCGAGGTTTTTTCTCGGTAAATGTTTGGTAAAAGAAATGAACCGCCAACCAATCAAAGGCGTTTCTTTCTTTGGGCCCCGGGCACCAACATCGACGCGCGTGGTTGCGATCCAAACTTCCGAACTGGTTGAGGCCGCGATGCATCATGCCTTTCTGAGCACCGCCGCCGCGTTGGGTTCGGCGAACATGGGAGGATGAGTTGACGCAAACGCCCATGATCCGCTTAAATTACAGGTAATCTCTAACAGAGCCCCTCTCTTGCTCGGCGGGATAGGGGGGAAGGATGTTGGACTCCACGCTGATTTTCGCGCTTGATTCCGTTCCCGGCGGAGCTTGGCTACCATTCCTTCCCTTCGAAGCCGGGGAACTGTGGGAGCGGACTGTTGGGAACGATGGCCGGGGATATCGATCACGAGCGGCGGGCGTTCTGCTTCGGAAGTAATGGGCCAAGCGTCGATGACGCCCCGTTCCTGGTGCGGCCTAGGGTTTGTACCTTGGTCTCATTTCCCAACAATGCTTATCCGGCAACTCGAAAATCTCATCCTAGTGACCTTGTTTGCCATGGCTTCTTCGAAGATCCCTGTGAATCTGATCACTGGTTATCTTGGCGTCGGAAAGACGACCGCGATCCTCCATCTACTGCGGCGACGACCGCAAGGTGGCCGTTGGGCGGTGCTCGTCAATGAGTTTGGCGAAGTCGCGATCGACCACGTGGCCCTTGGCGAGGCGTCGGGCGATGGCGTCGCGATTCGCGAAGTTGCCGGAGGTTGTTTATGTTGCAGTGCGGGTTTGCCCATGGATGTCGCGGTTGCTCAAATCCTTCGACAAGCCCGGCCCGAGCGACTGCTCATTGAAACAACCGGTTTGGGCCATCCGTGGCGAATGCTCGATGTACTGCGAAAGCCCCCCCTCGGCAAGTCGGTGGAAGTACGGGCCACGATCTGCCTGGTCGATCCGCGGCGACTGGACGAACCATACGCCCTCTCGCCCACGTTTCAGGACCAGGTCCACTTGGCCGACGTGTTGGTGGCCAACAAGACCGATCTGACCGGCAAGGAAACCATGGAACGATTTGCGCGATGGGCCACCTCCCTATTTCCCTCCAAACAGCTTGTGGCCATGGTCAAAAAAGGGGAACTCGAACCTGCATGGTTGGATATCCCCGCTGATCCGCTGAGCACGCCCTTGTTTCCCCTGTGGCACGCGCAGAGCCATGACTCCACGCACACGCATCGACCGATGCAGCTTGCCAGCCTGGAGCCTGGCTTTCTTTCGCCGGGCCGCCCCTATCGGCAGTACAGCGGTAACCGCGAGCATCGCGCCTGCGGCTGGATCTTCTCGCCCGAGGACGTGTTCGATGAGGACCGTCTGCTCGAAGTCATCGTGGGCGGTTTCGACGTCGAACGGTTGAAGGGCGTGTTTCGGATCGGAGAGGAGTGGATTCTCGTGAATCGCTCCGCTCGCGAGTTCCAATCAGCGTTCGTCGCTTACCGCCGCGATAGCCGACTGGAAGTCATCGTGCGCGAAACACCGATCGACTGGGATGCGCTGGAAGCGGATTTGATTGCTTGCCTTCGTCCCAAAAACTAGGTTTCCATCAGAACAACTCGGTGGAATGAACGTTGATTTCCAATCTAGGGCGATGAGCGCAGGGAACAACCAGATCCGCTGTAGTTCGGCCCTGCGTCGATTGTTGATCGACGTGCTGCGGCACCATGAGGGTACTATGGTGCGGGTCGAAATGCGGAACGACGGACCCGGCGGCACTACGCAAACCGTCTTCTCGCTCGCATCCGCAAGGCAAGCGGAACGCCAATGGCGGTTTCCTTGTAAGCCTGAAGAAGTCGACGAAGCCAGTCTGGCCCCGATTCGCCGCTCCTTGGTTTCCCGGCGGTGGTTGACCGATT
Source organism: uncultured Thermoguttaceae bacterium (assembly GCA_937951625.1). Lineage (GTDB taxonomy): Bacteria > Planctomycetota > Planctomycetia > Pirellulales > Thermoguttaceae > CALFBP01. Next base: position 33,539 of record CALFBP010000027.1, on the reverse strand, counting down.
GGTTGCGAATGGCTTTCTATTGGGCTGGATGGTGGCTAGGTTTTACGAGTCTTTTCTCGTCCGGCGTCTGTCCTTGTTGCGGTCAACCGACTTGTCCACTGGGGCTGGGAGCCGCGAGCACACTGGGAGCCGCAGCCACGTTGTTGCTGTCCAAGCTCCGTTCCCTGGGGAGACGGCCGCAGACGAACTCTGCGAAGGCGTTGCCGAGGCGGAACCCACCGCTCAGCAACCCGGCTGTTGAGCCACCAAAGCCCTGCCATAGTTGACAGCCGCCACGGAAATGACTGTCCGTTTGATTGCCGACCGCCTCTCGATCGGCAACGCCCCGGTCAAAAAGATCGATCGAAACCTTATTGATCTCCTTCATCCCAGATTTCCTAAACCCACTAAATACTCTAACACCCCCCGAGTGGATCTCTATGGCTCGAAAAAGTTTTTCGCGGTAGAATGCCGTCCCCCCAAGTTGCACGGAGGTGCGGTATGGACGATCTGGGTTCTCGGGCTAGGCGCAGACGACGCAATCGGGTCAAGATCGCTATTCAGAGGCGCTTGCGCCAGATGACCCCATCTTACAAGGTGGGTTCATTACTCATCGGGGTGGTTTTTGGCTTGTGTTTCCTTTTTTGGCTCCTACCGACGCTTATCGGTCATACCCCCCTAATTTCGTGGATAACCCACCAGATTGCGGCGGACGTGGACGGCCGGGTCGAGGTCTCGTCGGCGAGTTTGGGTTGGTTTTCGCCCGTGCGGCTGTATGGCGTCAAAATCGTCGATCGCCAGGGTGAACCCGTGGTCGAAATCCCCGAGGCCCTTGGCGACCGTGTCCTCACGGCCTTACTTTGGGACGCGACCCAAGTCGGTCGATTTCGCTTAGTGGGAGCGAAGTTCAACGTCGTCCTTCATGACCAGGGCAGCAACTTGGAAGAGGTGTTTGCCAAGTATCTCGCGCCCCGCGAGATGAAGCCCTTCGACGTAGCCGTGGAGATCGTCGACGGGACGGTCTCCATTGCCGACACGCGACACCAACGAACTTGGCAGATCGAGCAGTTTTCTTTGGAATGGGTCAAGCCGGCCGACCCGCGGCGCGCTTGGGAGTTGAAGACCTCGGGAGTGGTCTTTGACGGTCCGCGCGGGGGCAACTTCGAAGCGACGATGCGGATTCAACAGAACGACGCGCTGGCTCGGGCTGGGGACGCTGCATCGCCGTCCGGCCCGAAGTCGAGCGAAGAAGCGGGACCGGACTCGATCAGCGTCAAGACCGAGGGCCTGTCGCTTGCGCTGTTCGAACCCCTTGCCCGACGCTTTGCCCCGGGCCTTCGCATGGCAGGCCGGGTCTCGGCCGTGGTCGAGGGGCGGTGGGACGTGCGTCAGCCGGACCGCAATGCGAGTTTGAAAACCAGCCTCATCGCCGAGGACGTGCAGTTGGCAGGCCCGATGTTCGGCAGGGACCGGCCGTCCCTGAAGCAGATAAAACTCGACGGCGCGGCGGCCTGGAAGGACGGCGTAGTGCAGTTCGACCGAGTGACGGCGGAATCGGAACTCGGTGTCGCCTCTCTTTCCGGCGGCTTCGATCCCAGCAACCAGGCATTGGTTCGGCGGGGCTACGAGTGGAGCGGGCGACTCGACCTGCCGCGTCTGGCGGCCATGTTTCCCGACACCCTCCGAATTCATAAAGACGTTAAAATCACCTCGGGACACGTGCAGTGGGGCCTCTCGAGTCAGCCCGGACAGGAAGGGATGATCTGGCAGGGCCGCTTCGAGGTGGCCGACCTGAAGGCCGACAACGGGGGAAGGCCGGTGGTCTGGCAAAAACCCGTCTTGGTCAGCTTGGCTGCCAAGCAGACGTCTCAGGGCATTTTCATCGAAAACCTCCAATGTGATTCAAGCTTTCTCAAATTCCAAGCCTCGGGAACACCAAGCCAACTGACCGGCACCGCCACGTTCGACGCTGGAAAATTGATGGAACAGTTGCGGGCCGTGTCGGACTTGGGTGGAATTCAATTGGGCGGCGACGGCTGGGCACAACTCCATTGGAGCCGAACTGCCGAGGGGGCCTTCGACGCCGGCGCTCAGCTCCGCGTCCATGGCTTCCGCTGGGCCTTGCCCGAGCGACCAGCTTGGACCGAAGACGCCCTTACGCTCACCTTGGCGGCGACCGGACGGACGACATCGTGGATTCCCGATCGGCTCGATACGGCGGTGGCCAAATTCGAATCGGGATCGGACCTCCTCGAAGTCCGCCTGATGGTACCCATGACCCAGTTTCGGGCACAAGGCCCATGGTCGCTGGAAATCCACTCGCGAGGCCAGCTCGGACGATGGCCGGGCCGACTGGCCGTCTGGCTGCCGTCGAAGACCTGGAATGCCAACGGCACATACGATGTGGTGACGGGAGCGACCTTGGCTCCCCAAGCAATCGCCTTGCGTCAACTTCGATTCACGGCCGAGAATCTCGACTTCACCGGCCCGAACATCGCCATCCGCGAGCCCAAGGTAGACGCGGCGCTCACAGGCCGTTGGGAAAGGGACTCGCGCCGCCTGGAAGTGGAAAACGCGAACCTCAATAGCGCGTCGCTGGTGCTTCAAGCCAATCGCTTCGTCTGCGCCTTTCCGCCGCGAGGGCCGGTCGAGTTGAACGGGACGTTGGCCTATCAGGTGGCCCTGGACCGCGTTCGCGCCTGGACCACGGTGGACCCCAAAGCCCCGCCTTCGTGGCGCATGGCCGGAAAACTCGGGGGCACGGCCGAGTTCCAACAATCGGCCGGACTGATCTCGGGCCGACTCGAAGGACAAATTGTGGACTTGGACATCGTCCACGCCTCCGGCCAGCGATACCAAGAACGCGAAGTTCGATTTGCCGGCCTGGGCAACTACAACAGCATCAGCCAGCAAATCCACCTCGAACAGATTGAATTGGCCTCGGCGACGGTCCGATGTTCGGCATCGGGCAAGGTGCTTCATGTGGGATCGCAGCCCGACCTGCAACTGGCCGGTCGGATCGACTACGACATGGACCGTTTTTCGCAGTTTTTACGGTCGATGGTGGGTGAGGGAGTGCGATTGGGCGGTCGCGGTTCGAGCCCCTTTACCTATCAGGGCGTGTGGGGATCGGAGGCTGCCGTGGCCTCGGCCAAGCTGGGTTGGAGCTGGGCCCAGTTGTACGGGTTCCAGCTTGGCGCGGGAGAACTCGAGGCCTCGCTATCCAAAGGGGCCTTGGAAATCCGTCCGCTGGACCTGGAATGCAACGAGGGTCGGCTTCGCATGGCCCCGCAATTGGTCCTCGCCCGCGAGCCGAAAGAACTTTCCCTGGCGCCCGGCCGGGTAGTAGACCACGTGAGAATCACTCCCGCGATGTGTGCCGCGTTGCTGCAATACATCGCGCCGCTTCTGGCCGGGGTGACTTCGGCCGAGGGGCGATTCTCCATCGATTTGGACAGTTTTCGCCTCCCCCTTGCCCGCCGTGCAGCCGCGGACGGGCCCATGTCGAACGGTTTTGTGAACTGGTGGGAAGCAGAGATTGCGGGGAAACTGGTCATCCACTCCGCCCAAATCGGTCCTGGTTTTCTCATCCGTGAAATCGCCCAGTTGTTTGGCCGGGCCACGCCTGCCTATCTGGTCCAGGAATCGACGATTCCTTTCCAAATGAGCAAGGGCAGGGTGCATCACCAGCAGATGGATTTGGTGTTCAACGAGGTGCGGCTGCGGAGCTACGGGTCGGTGGGGCTCGATCAATCGCTGTCGATGATGATCGAGATGCCTATCCCGCCCAAGTGGCAGACGGGAAAAATCCTTGGGACCGCGCTTCAGGACCAAGTGATCAAACTGCCCATCAGCGGGTATCTGGGGCAGCCACGGATCGACCGGACCGCCTTCGATCAGATGGCGCGGCAGTTCCTCCAGAACGCCACGCAGAATGTGATCAAGAATCGGCTCGGGGAATTGATCAACCCGCCGCAGAAAAGGTAGCCGCGATGAAGGTCCTGGTGCTCGGCAGCGGCGGTTACCATCCCAGTGAGCGACGACACACGCCGTGCATCTTGATCCCAGAACCCGGCGTGATGCTCGACGCGGGCACGGGCCTGTTTCGGGCCGCGCCCCACCTGCGGGGATCGCATTTGGATATCTTCCTCACACACGCCCATTTGGATCACGTGATCGGGCTGACATACCTGTGGAGCACGCTGCATGTAAAGCGGTTGGAAAGAATCCGTGTTCACGCCCTGGCCGAGGTTTTGCGGGCCGTCGACGAGCACCTTTTCGCCGCGGCGATCTTTCCCGCCAGGCCACCCTTGGAAATGTGTCCGCTGCCCGAGGTGGTCGAGTTGCCGAATTCCGGTACGCTAAGACATTTCGCCTTAGAGCATCCCGGCGGTTCGATCGGCTTCCGGCTCGACTGGCCGGGGCGGTCGCTGGCCTACGTGACGGATACCACGGCCTCGGCCGATGCGACCTATTGGAAACACATCCGCGGCGTGGACCTGTTGCTTCACGAATGTTATCTGCCCGACTCGCAGGTCGAGTTCGCTCGCAAGACCGGTCATAGCGTGGTCACACCGGTGGCCGAGCTTGCCCGCCGCGCCGAGGTTGGCCGATTGATCCTACTCCATGTGAATCCCTTGGACACGTCGGACGATCCAGTGGGGCTGGATGCGGCGCGAGCGATCTTCCCGGCCACCACGCTAGCAGAGGATGGCATGGAAATCCCCGTTTGAGAAGGCGGGATTTCCAGGCCCTTGATGAAACCGGAGGCCCTTTTTCCATCGTTCTCCCCTCAGCTATCATACTGCTGTCGTGCCCGAGGGGCGTCCGGCCAGGTAGCGCAAGTGGCCTCCGCGTTACTGAGGCTTACACCGCCATCGCGAGGAAGGCGACTGCGGTCCGTCGGCCCTGGATACCCTGGATTGGGTGAGGACAAGCACCATTTCAAGGAGTCGTTCATGCCCAAGGAAACGATGACTTCTCGGCAGCGGGTACTCGCGGCCTTGAACCACCAGGAACCGGATCGGGTGCCCATCGACTTGGGCGGCAACCAGACGGGAATCCACAAATTCGCCTACGAGGCGCTGCTGAAGCACCTGGGCATCGATGCCCCCGTGACGATCATGGACGCGGTGCAGCAGCTTGCCCAGCCGTGCGAGGCGGTGCTGGAACGATTTCACGTGGACACGCGCTACGTTCGGGCAGGGGCCGCGGCCGATTTTCAAGGGGGAATCGTGGTGCAACAGCGCGACGGGCGGCGCTGGCATGACCTGGTCGATGAGTTCGGCGTGCGCTGGTCCATGCCCGACGACCAGCCGTTCTACATGGACATCACCCATCACCCTTTGGCCAAGGCCACTCTCGACGACCTCCGCGCATATCCGTTTCCCAAAGGCGACGATCCGGGGCGTTTCGTGGGCCTCCGCGAGCGGGCGCTGACGCTGCGTCGGGAGACGCCCTATGCCATCGTCAGCGGCATCGGCGGAGTGGTGTACGAGATTTGCTGGTACATGCGGGGGCTGGAGCAATGGTTCATGGACATGGTCCAACAGCCCGAGTTCTGCGAGGCGCTGCTCGACCGCACGTTGAAGTTCTGGTTGGATTTCTATCGTGGATTCCTCGACGAGGTTGGCGACTTGGTCGACGTGATCATGATTGGCGACGACTTGACTGGTCAGAAGGGGCCGCTGTTCCGACCGGACTTCTACCGGCGCGTGGTCAAACCTCGGCAGAAGCAACTCGTCCAATACATCCGCTCGCGGACCCAAGCGAAGATCTGGTATCACACCTGCGGTTCGTGCATGGAATACATCCCTGACCTCTTGGACAACGGGATCGACGTTCTCAATCCCGTCCAGATCAGCGCCGCGAACATGGACCCGGCGTTGCTCAAGTCCCGGTTCGGCGAGCGGCTTTCCTTTTGGGGTGGGGCGATCGACGCCCAGCACGTCCTGCCCGTCGCCTCCCCCGAGACGATCCGTGAACACGTGCGCCGCAATCTGGCGATCTGGAAACCTGGCGGGGGGTACGTTTTCAACAACGTCCACAACATCCAAGCTCTCGTCCCGCCCCAAAACATCGTGGCCTTGTTCGACGCGGCCTACGAGTTTGGCTTCTACGGGTAGCGCGCCATCGCCCGACGGCAAACGCAACAAGGATCGGCAAGTCTGGCAAGCGGCGACCGCAGGTCGTCTGATTCGCGTTTTTCCATAGGCGACGAGATGGCGACGTCGTTTCGCGGTTGATTTGATGGGCGTGTCGAAAAAGCGGGTGTTCAGCGGGCGTCGGGAGTGGTAGACTCAAAATAGATAGCTTGCTCAATGAGATCACGATCGGATAGCCGCGATGAATTTACCGCCCGACATTTCCTCGATCCCCCTTCGTTGTCCCGAGTGCGATGGCGAGATCGAGCTAGGCACTGCCTGCCCTGCCGCGGACACTCCGTGCCCTCATTGCGGCAAGCCGTTGTGGTTCCTATATCGGGAGGTGAATCACGTCGTGTTGCTGCGGTTCTTGCCGGGCCGAATCCTCAAGGAGCCGGAGTTCCAAACAGTACGAACGTTTCTCTTCGCGCGAAGTCCCACGCCGCACGTGGTCCTCAATCTCAGCGATTGCCAGTACTTTAGCGATACGACGCTGGCAGGCTTCATTCTCATGTACAAAAGGCTCACCGAGGCTCGGGGAAAGCTGACAATTTGTTGCCTCCGCTCGCCAATGCTCGATGTCTTCAAACTGGCCCGGCTCGACCAGCTTTTCGACATCTACGAAGACGAGCCCACGGCCTTGGCTTCGTTCTGAAACGACGATGGCGGAGCCGAGAGCGGGAGGCGAATCGTCCGTCAGCACGCTCTTTCCGAAGGCGTGCTGATTGATTTCCGCGGCGGGCAGGAGGTTCCCGGCGGAGAAGCGTCAATCGAGCGTGGACGGCTTGTCTCGATCCCGCAAGACCCGCCCGCCCGCTTCCTCCAGGCCGGGCTTGCGAAAGCCGTATCGCACCGATTCCCCGAGATCGAACCGAAACGCTTTTTCCCTGGAAATGCGGCGGGCCTTTTGAATCAGGTCTTCTTTATTGACCTCGATGCGGCGCGGAAAGGCCAAAAGGATGCGATTCCCGGCCCCCGCAACGTCGACGACATACAGCGATTCGAAAACATCTTCATAGGTGCGGATCATCGACTCGTAGAGGGGGTTGGAATAGCTGCTCCACACATTGCCCACCACGACGCCTTCGGGCGTAAGGGCCTTGCGCACGGCCAGGAGGAACTCGCGCGTCGCCAAGTCGTAAGGGATGCTGTCGGCACCAAAGGCGTCGAGAAAGATGATGTCGTATGGCTCGCGGCAGCGCTCGATGAACTTGCGGCCATCGTCCACGTGGAGTCGAAGGTTCTCGTCTTCCCGAACGCCGAAGAACCGCTGGGCCACGTCGACCACCACGGGATCGATTTCAACCGCGTCGATGCGCGTACGCGGATAGTGCTTATGAAGAAAGCTGGGAATTGTGCCGCCACCGAGGCCCACGACCAGCACCCGCCGAGGCGACTCGACGAAGGCCAGGCCGATGGGCGCAACCTTGGCGTAGGCGAGTTCCAAGTGATCGGGATCGCCCGGCTTGACGACGCTCTGCCGCACGCCGTTGCGGTTGAAAAGCAGCGCCCGCAACCCACGCCCGTCCTCGGTCACCACCACGGTATTGAAGGGCGACTGTTTTTCGTACAGGGTCCTCGTCTGCGCCGTGGCCAACGACGCCCAAACAAGCGCTGCCCCAAGCACAAGGCCAAGCCGTTGGCGAACACGCATGTGTGCCGACCTCCCAAAGCTTCAACGCGACCGGGGATGTGGTTTCTGTCGGCGGTGGCAGGCTTTCGCCGGGCTGGGATCAAGAGGGACAGTCCCATTTTCGCGGCATTCGCCGCGAAAATTGGGACAGTCCCTCTGCGCCGCGAAAATTGGGACAGTCCCTGCGCGGCGAAAATTAGGACAGTCCTTGCCAACGGTTACCGCCAACCTAGTTATTGGGTGTGAAATCAAATCTCCGACCACTGGCCGGGCACGGGCGTGGGATAGCGGCCCTCGGCGTCGGGCAGGACCGGCGGGGGGCTGTCCTCGGTCATCGTGTCGACGTAATTGCAAAACTGGAAGTTCGAGTTCATCGCCTCGTCCCAAGTGATGATCTTGCCCGAGTGGACCGCCGCCCGACCCATGATATCCGCCAGGTTCGACAACGCCGCGCGCTTCGCCTCGTTGTGGGGCCGGTCCTTGCGGATCGACAGCAACAGCTCGTCCCACTCGGCCTGCCAGGGCGTGACGGGTTCCTTCGGGGCCTTCCAGTCGATGTTGTCCGGCGTGCAGCGCTGATCCTTGTAGGTATGGACCGTGCCCGCGTGAATGGCCCCCGAGAATTGGGCAGCGCACTTGGTGCCGTGCAAGAAGGTGCTGAACTCGTTGTAGCAATTGGGCAAGTAACGCACCACGTCGTAGGCCTTGGCCCCGTCGGCGAAGGTCCACTCGACCGAGTACGAATCGAGGATCTGGCTGCAATCGGCGCTATTGGCCGCCCGGCCGCCGATCCCGTGGGCCGAGATCGGATAGGCGTCCTTGATCCAGCAAATCTCGTCGATTTGGTGGATGTCCATTTCGGCGAACAGTCCGCCCGACACCCAAAGGAACCACACGAAATTGCGGATTTGCCAGAACAGTTCCTTTTCGGCGGGCGGCTTCTTGCGCAAAGGCCCTACTGGCTCCATGCGATAGGCGCGGATGAGGTTGATCTGGCCCAACTGGCCGTCGCGAATCCGTTTGATCAGTTCCTGGCGGTTCTTCGAGTGGCGGCACATCAGGCCCGCGGCGATTTTGAGGTTCTTTTTCTCCGCCTCCTCGCCGGCCTTGATCACACGGCGGACTTGCGGCGGGTCGGTGGCGAACGACTTCTCCATGAACACGTTGACGCCCTTTTGGACCGCGTATTCCAGTTGCAAGGGCCGCCAGGCCACGTAGCCCGTCAACATGGCCACGTCGCCCGGCTTCAAACAGTCGATGGCCTTGCGATAGGCGTCGAAACCGAGGAACTGCCGCTCGGGCGGGACATCCACCTTGTCGGGATGTTGTGCGGTAAGGATCTTATGGGACGCCTTCAGCCGGCTTTCGAATAAATCGGCCATGGCCACCAACTTGACCGGGCCATGGGGCGACTCGAAGGCGTTGACCGCGGCGCCGCTGCCTCGCCCGCCGCAGCCGATCAAGGCCAGGCGGATCGTATTGTCCTCGCCTGCATGGACGCGAGGAATCGCCACGCCCGCCAGCGCCGAGCCGGCGGCCACCTTGCCGCCAAGACTCAAAAATTCGCGCCGGGAGGGTTTCTTCGACTTTTCCGAATGGGCCGGGGTTGGGCAGGAAGGTGTCATGGCGGGGGTCTCTTGGAATCGGCTGGAAATCGTGGGCGGGTATGGGCCTGGAACCGCTCCAAGCCGGCAACGCCCGCCATTGTCGACTCCACCCGCAATCGCTGTCAAGACAAGCGGTTCTCTATCCTCAGCCCCTTCGCTCTTCGCCGTCACGATCTTCATTCCCGCTTGGACGAAGGATATGATGTAGGAGGAGCAGGGCGGCGTGTGAGGCCGCGGGAAGGACGGTGTTGCCGCCGCTCTTTCGGAGGGCCTGAGGTCCCGTCACCGTCTGCGAGCCGCAGGGTTGGGCTGAATTTCGCCGCACGACGCATGGCCAACGACAAACTTCGCCGTCGGGTCGCCTGGGAAGCGGCCCGTTTGATGTACACCCGCGAGGAAGCCGAATACTTCCGCGCCAAGCTGAAGGCAGCCCGACGCGTCGCCGGAAACGAATTCAAACCGAGCGACTTGCCCAGCAATCGCGAAATCCGCGAAGACATCCAGGTCATGGCGCGAAGCCGAGAGGGCAACGGCCAAGACGCGAGTCTTCGCCAGATGCGGATCGAGGCCCTCCGCATGATGCGGCTCCTCTGGCGATTCCGGCCGCGCCTGATCGGCAGCACGCTCACCGGACACGTCCGTTGCGGATCGGACATCGACCTGCACGTGTTTTCCGATACCCTGGAACCGATCACCGCCTTGCTGGAATCGGAGGGGCTTGCTTACGAGGTGGAGCACAAACGGGTATTGACCTCGGGCGAAGAACATGTCTTTCGTCTCGTTCGCGTTCAAGACCGCTTCGATTTCGCGTTGACCGTCCACCCCACCGACAAAGCCCATCATGCGTTCAAAAGCTCGATCACGGGCAAGCCCATCGAGCGGGCAAGCATTGCCGAATTGGAGCAGTTGTTGGCCGAGGAATACCCCCACGTCGTGCTCGACCAATCCGTGCTCGAAGCCGAGAGCAAGGTAGATCGCTTCCGAGTCTATGAAATGCTTCTTTTGCCTTTGGAACAGGTCAAGGAAAACCCAAGGCTCCATCCCGAGGGCGACGCCCTCTATCACAGCCTCCAGGTCTTCGAGCTGGCCCGCGACGCACTGCCGTATGACGAGGAATTCCTACTGGCCGCCTTGCTGCACGACGTAGGCAAGGCCATCGATCCCAAGGACCACGTGGCCGCGGGTCTGGAGGCGTTGGAAGGATTGATCACCCCGCGGACAGCATGGCTGATCGAACACCACCCCGAGGCCCATGCCTTGCGCGAGGGCACGCTCGGCGCCCGTGCCCGCCGACGCCTCGAGGCCTCGGAAGATTACGAAGAGTTGAAGCTTTTGGCGCAATGTGATTTGGCAGGCCGGGCCCGCGGGGTGGCCGTGGTCGATGTCCGCGAGGCCCTAGACTACCTCCGCGACTTGGCCCAATCCTGCGGCGAGTAACGAATAAGTGGTTCAATGCTCGAATCGTGAGTAACTCTCGTCCGCGGAAAACTGTGGGGGATCAATCAGGGCTGAAGACGGTTTTCCGGCTCGTGCGAGTCAACGATTCTCGGGGGCGTTTTCCGGGCCCACGGATCGAGCAAGACCTTCATCCAGCTAAAACCGCTGAGCGGCTAAGATCGGCATCGGGTCAAAGGAAGAGCATTGGAGAAATGACCTCCGAGGTTTTAAGGCGGGGCGGCAGGAGGAGGGGGTCGCATTCGCGCGACTGCATCGCGTGAAGCAGGCCCCTACCCAGCGTACCGCAGGGCGTTACATTCCAGCCGACCGCGGAGCTTTGCGTTCCAGTACGCAGGGACGGTTCCAAGAGAACCTAAGCGATGCAAGCTCTGCCCCCCTACCGACACGAAGCCCGGGGGTACAACCCGACGAGGTTTTTTAATCCGTCGAGCTTGATTGACCCTCTCCCAAGCCCAGGCTGTCGCGGGGCTTAACGCGGTGCTAGAGGATCGGCAAAGAGGATAATTTGCTTTGCATCCAAGTAGCAAGACACGCAGTGGGATCGGTAGGGTAGCTAAAAAAAACGGAAAAAGCTGCAATAAGTTGAACCCAGTGGCATTATTAAAGGAAAAGGCTTGTTCGTTTAATAAGCTTGCGTTTATTCTCCAGCCGTTTAATAAGCAGGCGGCAGCCGATGAAACGAGGTACCACAGGTTGCGTAGAGAGTCTAGTCATTGGAGGGGAGCAAGTCCGAGCCTTTATTCCCAAGCCGTTGCCGCCTAATCCGCCGCTCGAGATCACCGCAGCTCGGCAAAGGCTCTTGGAACGGGCCACCTTGGCACTTGGCCGACTGGATAGTATCACGCTTTTGCTTCCTGATCCGAACCTTTTTCTATACTCGTATGTTCGGCGCGAAGCAGTCCTGTCTTCCCAGATCGAAGGAACTCAATCCTCGTTATCGGATCTATTGCTCTTTGAGCTGACAGAGGCGGCGGGCGTTCCGTTTGAGGACGTGGTCGAGGTTTCTAACTACGTGGCGGCGTTAGAACATGGCTTGAAACGATTGCAAGAAGGTTTCCCCCTCTGTAATCGCCTGATACGGGAGATGCACGCGAAACTGCTGTCCAGCGGGCGAGGAGGCGAACGCTCCCCGGGAGAGTTTCGGCGAACGCAAAACTGGATTGGCGGCACCCGCCCGGGGAACGCCCATTTTGTCCCACCTCCTCCGCAGCGCGTGGAAGACTGCATGGCCGCCCTCGAGGCTTTTCTCCATACAGAAAACAGTACCGGCGCACTCATTAAAGCCGCACTTGCTCATGTCCAGTTCGAAACGATTCATCCCTTCCTCGACGGTAACGGCCGCATCGGCCGCTTGCTGATCGCCTTCCTTCTTCATCACGAACATGTCCTTTCCAAGCCTCTGCTGTATCTGAGCCTGTACCTTAAGCAACACCGCGCCGAATACTACCGATTGCTCGACAGGGTGCGCAGCGACGGCGATTGGGAAGCATGGGTGGATTTCTTCCTGGAAGGGGTCGAATATACGGCTGCCAATGCAGTGGAAACGGCAAAACGTCTCCACTCCCTTTTCCAAGAAGACGACCGGCGGATTTCCACGTTGGAGCGTCGTGCTTCCACAACCCTGCGGGTGTTTCGGGTGCTCTGCCGCTACCCGGTCACCGATCTGAAACAGATCAGCCGCCTCGCCGAAATCACCTTTCCCACGGCCACCAAGGGCATGGAGGCTTTGATACGGCTTGGCGTAGCGAGGGAGCTTACCGGCAGGCACCGCAACCGAGTCTTTGCTTATGACCGCTATCTGAATATTCTCAATGAAGGTACGGAACCGTTATGAGCGGTGTGCGAGGAAAACCAGAGAAGATGTTGGGACAGGTGGGGAACCTACTCTTACGGGTCTGAAATCCGCGCCGACCACTTGAACCTGCTGAGGCGCGATTTGAACGGACTGAGGCCGGAGAATCGTCATCGGGCCTGGGAAAAGCGTTGCAGAAGTGGCCTCCGATGTGTTGAAGCGGGCCGGCGGGAAAGTGGGCCGCATTCGCGCGACTGCATCGCGTGAAGCAGGCTCCCGCCAAGTGGATCGCGGAGCATAGCCCTACAGTTTACGGCGACGCCGCTGGGAATCTTTACTCGCTACTCAAGTTCTGACGCCATACGCACACGATGGTTTACCGCGCCCGTCGCACACGACCTAGGAGACATCCTCCCCCTCGACCTAAGCATCGTGTGGTAACCCATGGTGCATCCCAGCTCTGACCTCGAGCTGAAGCCATACTGACGCAAAAAGTCGCAGCCGTGCTGTCATCTAATGCTGGCTTGCTGGTAAACTGGAGGGTGGTTATATTGGCGTTTATTGGCGTTCTATTGGGCGGACGGTTCTGTTCCAAGCGGATCATCGGCGGAAATCTTCGGCCGAAAGCGAACGGGAGACGCTTAGGATGACATCTTCGGCGAGTGGATCGCAGATCAAGTGGGAGTACCAAAGCCTCACCCGCGTGTCCGATGCGGCGTTGATCGAGGCGCTGAACGAGGCGGGTCGGGAATCGTGGGAATTGGTCAGCGCGGCCCATTACCGGGACGTGGGCGGGGTGATGACCTGGACGGCAATCCTGAAACGGCCGCTGGGCGAAGCAAGCGGGCGGCCGGGCGGCAAGGAGGCCATGGTGGCCGCCTCTCCCACACAGGTCCGTGCAGCCGAGGAAGAAACCGATTTCGAGTTGAATGTCAAGCCGGCGGCTCCGGCTCGGCCTCCGCGTCCGACGCATCGCCCTTCGACCTTGGGTCCGGCGAAAACCCCTGTCGAGCTTTCCGACGATTTCGATTTCGAGCTGGCGGATACTTCTCCCACAGCGAAACAACCAACGCGTCAGATAAAGGCCAAGCCCACGGCCGAGGATGATTTCGATTTCGAGTTGGGCGAGACCTTTCCGAGCAAGCTTCAGCCCGCCAAACCCTCCCCACCCAAGCCGACCGCGCCCAAGCCGACCGCCGCGAACGACGACGAGACCGACTTCGATTTGGGATAGCCGAGCGCAAGGCTCGATTGGGGACGGATAAGGGGCGGTGTGGCACTGCTCGACCGCTGCCGGAGAACGTCCCGGCGGGGCGATGACGTCGCTGTCAACGGTCCAGCAGTGGCACACTTCCTGATCGCGAACTGCGACCGTCCCTTTCCCATCGGAGGCGAGCTTGCCATGAAGACTGCAATTGTCCACGCTCAACAAAAGTGGGAACACATCGCCGTTACCCGCAAGACGGAGACCGTTCTGGTCGATGAGATCAACCAGCTCGGAGAGGAGGGCTGGGAACTCGTTTCCACGGAATACTTCAAGGACCCCAAGGGCGTGATGACGTGGATCGCCTACCTCAAGCGGCCCAAGGTGGCCGCGGCGACCAAGCCGCCCGCTGGGGTCACCGCGTCCGCAGCAGGCTCCCCCGAGGCCAAGCCCTCCGCCGGCACCGCCGAGCCGGCGGGCTTCGACCTCAGTGGCGAGGTGTTCGACATCAAGAAGTAACCCAACGGCCGTCGGACGACCTCCGCGCCGGGGCAAACCAGGGCGTCTCGCCCCGGGGCTAGGCTCTGTTCTTCAGCGCCGCAACCACCCGGTCGGTGATGGCCTGAATCAGCGCCTCCTGCTCCGGCGTGGCTTGAAGGGCTTCCGCATCGGACGCCGGGTTACCGGGATTGTTGGGGGCTGGCTGGCGACGATACGACTCGGGCGGTTGAAATGCGTGCCGCTCCACGCCGCTGGCCTTCCAACTCTCGCGAAATACGTCGTTGGCGCAGATGTCGCAATTCTGGAGTTCATTTCGTGGGTCCTTGAACCCCCATTGCTGCTTGAGGTCCAACAACGCCCGGGCCTCCGGCTCCGTGAAATAGTTGATGCGGCCAAGTCCCCGGGCCAGCATCAACATGCGGCAATAGGCATCGAGGATTTCGGTCCACCAATAGGCCCGTTCCACGGTCTCCCCATAACTCACCGTCCCGTGGTTGGCCAAAATGATGACGTTCGTCTTGTGAACGAAGGGAAGCACGGTGGAGGCGAATTCCTCCCCGCCTGGCGTGGCGTACTTCGTGATCGGCACGTCGCCGAGAAAAACCTCGACCTCGGGCAGGACGCATTGCGGCACCGGTTCCCGGGCAATGCCGAACGCCGTGGCGTGCGGCGGATGACAGTGAACCACTGATTTGATCTCCGGCCGCTCCTTCATGATCGCCAGGTGTAGCTTGATCTCGCTGGTCCGTTTGCGCCGCCCGGATATCTGGTTTCCTTCCATGTCCACCACGCAAAGGTCGTCCGGCTTCATGAAGCCTTTGCAAATCTGCGTGGGAGTGCAGACAACCTCTTTGTCGCTGATGCGATAGCTGATGTTGCCGTCATTCGCCGCGGCGAAACCTTTCTTGTAGAGGCGGTCGCCGATTTCGCAAATCTCTTGCTTGATCTTGTGAAGATTGACCATGGCGTTTTCTCGCTCACTTCAGGTGGGCGGGGGTGAAGGCAGGCGCGACCAAGGGGACGCAACGCCCAAAATGGGACGTGGAATCCTGAATCCCAGCTCCGTTCCGGCCTTCACGATCCTACCTTGGCGGTTTTTCCTCCGCGGGGTTCACAATGTTCACAGTGTCGAGGATTGCGGCACAATAAGCGTCGATGGGCTTAACTTCGGGGTGGAAGGGCTGGGCGGCCTCGCGGCCTTCGCTGAAGGCCACGCGCGATCCCATGCCCGCCCCCAACTCGTCATATAAGGTCAGTTCTTCGGCCGGCTTCCTGCCTTCGCCCATCAAATCTGCCAACGAAAGGGGCACGACCAGCTTGAATCGCCCCCCAGCCAGGCTGGGGTGCCACCGGTTCAGCGTCACCGTGCCGATGATCTCGCCAATACGCATGAGAGCCGCTGCTCCACATTCTGTACCTTGGCCTGGCGGAAGCCACACGGGCTTTTTCCGTCCGATGCGGCACCGCGTCCGATCGCCGCCTTGGTTCTCAGGCCGTCGTCGTCCTCTTCAACCGAATCATGCCAAACGCTTTTGAAACACCTTGGGGCACGGCTTCAGACCGCCGCGCAGAAACTGCATTGCCATTTGCTTAAGGACGAAAAAACCGTTCGTCGTGGGATCGACCACCAACACGTTGGCGCCGACGCTTTGCGCTTCGGCGGCAACCCGATCCGGCCGAACGCCCAGGATCGCGCGGACGCCCGAGTGGCGATTCGCCAAACACAGGGCCGCTGCGGGATGTTCGGTCGCCACAATGGCCATCGTCGTTCCCGTACCGACGGCCTCGGCAACCTGATCGATGGCCTGAATCAAGCAATCAGAATGCCGCAGCTCGACCTCGTATCCTTCCCGCCGCAACGCGCTCTCCAACGGTCTCGCATCGTACTGCGTGGCCGCGACTGCCAGCACGGTTCGCACGCTTTGCGCCGCTGGAACATCGGGCTGGCCAAAGACCACCGCGATCTGTTGCTGCTGGAGCAAATCGCGGACCGCTGGCGTCAGGACTGCCCCATAGGGAACCACCAAACGGCGCACCGTCCCGAGCCGCTCGGGCAAGTCGGCCAACGTCACCACGCGGCGGTTGAGCAGCAGGCTGTCGGCGGGGAAAGGGGGTGGCGCGTTGGACGCATCCGCGGCATCGGCCGAGTGGGCAGGGGGGGCCCCAGGGGCGCACGTCACTTCATGCCCCATTTGGGCAAGCACCTCCCGAACCACACGCTCGATCGTTTCCACCAATTCGCTCATCAATCCACGATTCCGATCACCGACCAGCGCACGGGCGTGGTCTCGCTTCGCAACAGTTGCTGGGTACCCTTGCCATCGCTGGAGACAATCACCACCTCTCCTGTCCCGGCCCCCAAGGCATCGACGGCCAGGATGGGGTCACCGTCAGGCGTGTGACCGTCGGGGCCGTAGGGCTGCACCACCAGCAGCTTCCAGCCTTCCATCGACGGGTGTTTGACTGTCGCCGTCGCGGTTCCCAAAACCCGGCCTGTTTGCATTGCCTCACGTCGCGGCGGCCGGTTTCTACCCCGCCGCCGTCCTGTTGATCCGTTTCCGTCTTGGCGAATCCGACTGCCGGTTCAGCAGCCTCGGTCATCGCCCGCCGCGAAACCCGAGGCAGCGGGCGATGCGGCTTGACTGGGTGATCGAATCTACTTGCCCAAAATCCTCAATTGGTCGATCATCGAGCAGCGTCGTTCGCGGGTAAAGGTCAGCGGCGTGGTCACCCCCTCGCCCGTCGGACCAGCAATCGAAAACGAGCAATACCCCTCGCCGCCCAAGCCCAAACCGGCCATGCAAGGCCCATTCTTGATAAACAACGTCGTCTCCAAGGCTTTGCCCATCTTGGTCATGTTGACCACGCTCGTCGAATGGATGATGGCCGTGTGCTTGAACCCATGTTCGCTCTTGCGGGCCATTTCGATGGCCTCGTCCACGTCCTTGGCCCGGACGAACGGCAAGAACGGCATCATCTGTTCGACGTACACGAAGGGGTTCGACTCGTCGGTCTCGCCAAAGATGACCTCGACATCGGGGGAGATCGACTTGCCGATGCCCCGGGCGAGGACGGCCGCGTCCTTGCCCAGGAAGTCGCGATGCGGAACCTCGTGCTTATGATCACCTTCGCCCACGGTGGTGATGGCCACCTTGGTAAGGGCATCGACCTCCTTGGCATTGAGGCGGACGGCCCCGGCCCGCTCCATGGCGGCCATCATCTTGTCGAACACCTGATCGACGACGAACACCTGTTTTTCGGCGATGCAGAGGAGATTATTGTCGTAGCCGCAGCCCTTGATGATCGATCGGGCGGCGCGGTCCAGATCGGCGGTTTCGTCGACGACGACCGGCGGATTGCCCGGCCCGGCCACCACCGCCCGCTTGGCCTGCTGCATCGCGGCCTTAGCCACGCCCGGCCCCCCGGTGACACACAACAAGGAGATGTCGCGGTGCTTGAAGATGCGGTTGGCGGTCTCCAAGGTCGGCTCGACGATGACGCACATCAGGTTGTCGATGCCCAGGTCGCGGTAGATCGCTTCATTGAAGCGGCGGATTCCCTCGGCGGCCACCTTTTTGCCGCTGGGGTGCGGATTGAAGACCACCGTGTTGCCCGCCGCAATCATGCTGATGGCGTTGCCGGTCGCCGTGGGCAGCGAATGGGTCACGGGCGTGACCGCGCCGATGACGCCGAACGGGGCGTGCTCGATCACGGCCAGGCCGTGGTCGCCGCTGAAGACCTCGCTCCGCAGGAACTCCACGCCCGGCGCCCGCTCCCCAAGCGTCCGCAACTTGTCGATCTTGTGAACCAGGCGGCCGATCTTGGTTTCCTCCATTTCCATCGTGCCCAGCTCGACGCACTGCTCGATGGCGATCCGCCGGATGTGGTCGATGATCCGTTTGCGTTCTTCGAGGGTCCGCCGGGAAAGCTGTTCATAGGCGTCCAAGGCCGCGGCCACGGCCTCGTCCGGGCAGGTGAATAGCCCGAACCGACCTGTCTTCGTGGGCGGCGACACAATCGCCGGCCCGGCCCCATTCCCGCTGATCCGCTGGAGCACTTCTTCCACCACGCTGCGTATGAATGCTTCGTTGACTTGCATGGCTCTTCAGCCTTTTTGCCTTCGTTTTTGCTTGCTTTGTATCGAATCGTCTCCGTCCCGCGCTTATTCTTTTTCCTGCTTCGCGTACACGCACTGCTGGTCGACATGGATCGAATCGACGATGCCGATGATCACCGTATCGACAGGCAGGTTTTTGGTTTCGGGGGTGAGTCGGGCGCTGGAGCCCTGCGTGATCAGGACCAGTTCGCCCTCGCCCGCGCCGACCGTGTCCACAGCGACGAACGTCCGGCCCGCCGATTTCAGCCCCCGCCGCGACTCGTCGAGCCGGTAAGGCTCGACCACCAGGAGCTTGTGGCCAACCATGGAGGCCGTCTTCTGCGTAGCAACCAGCGAGCCGGTGACCTTGGCGACGAACATGCCCCTAGCCCTCCAAAAGCTTCTTGGCCAGCCGGGCGACGATCAGTTCCTCGTTCGTCGGCACGACCCAAATCTGCACGCGGCTGGTGGCCGCATGGATCGGGGCTTCGGTCCGCGTGCGCTCGTTGGCTTCCGGATCGAGGACGATGCCCAGTTCCTCCAGGTTGCGGAGCACCATGGCGCGAAACGCGGCCTGGTTCTCGCCGATTCCGCCGGTAAAAACGATGACATCGGCCCCGCCCAGCTCGACCAGGTACGCGCCGAGGTAATGCCGCACGTGGGAGGCAAACACTTCGAGGGCCAGCTTCGCGCGGGCATGGCCATTCGCGGCGGCCTCGGTCAGGTCGCGGACGTCGCCGCTCAGCCCGCTCAGTCCCAACAGTCCGCACTGCGAGGCCAGCAGTTCCAGCACCTCGTCGAGCGACTTGCCAGTGAGCTTCATCACCAGCGGCAGGGCGTAGGGGTCGAAATCCCCTGCCCGATTGTTATGGGGCAGACCCGACTGGGCGCTGGTGCCAAAGCTGTTGGCCACGCTCTTGCCGTCGCGGATCGCGCAGAGTGAACTCGATCCGCCCAAATGGCACGAGATCACCCGCAAGTCGTCTCGCTTCAGGAGCTGAGCGATTCGGGTGGCGATGTAGCGATGGCTGGCCCCGTGGTAGCCCCAGCGGCGCACGAGTCCTCGCTCCGCCCATTCCAAGGGCACCGCATAAAGCCGGTTGCACTCGGGAATGGTGCGGTGGAAGTCGGTCTCGAAGGCGGCCACAAGGGGGATTTGCGGCATCTTCTCGCTCAACAGGCGCATGGCGCGGATATACGGCGGATTATGGGCCGGGGCGGCCCAAGCCACCTCTTCCATGGCCGCCAAGACTTCCGGCGTGACCCGCTGAACTCCGTCCACGCGGCCGCCGAACACCGCCTTGAAGCCGATCGCCGAGACCTCGCTCGTGTCGCGGATGCAGCCGGTTTCGGGATCGGTCAATTGGGCCAAGCATTGCCGCACGGCCTCGGCATGGTCCGGCACGCGAAGCACCTTCTCGAAGCGGCGTCCGCCGATGGTCACTACGCAGCGGCTCTCCGGCGATCCGATCCGTTCGATCCCGCCTCGGGCGAGCTGCGTTTCGTCGTCCATGTCCAGCAGTTGGTACTTGAAGCTCGTCGAGCCCAAGTTCGCGACCAAGATCTTCATGGCTTCCTTCTCCTTGCGGACGCTATGCGCTTCGCCGCGCCGTGATGGACGGCGAAAGAGGTTCCTTCCTGTTGGGGATTGGTCAACTGAGGTAGGCCGCGATCACGCCTTCGGCTGGCCGAGGAATGATGTGGCTAGCCACCAATTCGCCGACCTGGGAGGCGGCCTGAGCGCCCGCTTCAACCGCGGCGCGAACGCTGCCCACGTCGCCGCGAACCACGGTCGTGACCAGCCCACCGCCGATCTGAATCCGCTTGACAATGGCCACGTTGGCCGCCTTGGCCATCGCGTCGGTGGCCTGAACCAGCGCGACGAGGCCCTTGGTTTCCAGAAGTCCAATGGCGTCTTGCATAGTGATAGGTTCCCTTCGTTGTGAGGTTTTCGTGGTGGTGGATTTTCGAGGCGGCATCGCCCTGGCTCCCTGACCCTCTGCCCGATGTGTCAGCGCCATCGAGGACGGTCAGTCGGCCTTGGACGATTTGCCGGTGGCTGGCAGGACAACGTCGATGTCGCCGTGCGGTCGGGGGATGACCTGCACGGAAACCACCTCGCCGATCCTTCCGCCAGCGGCCGCGCCCGCGTCCGTGGCAGCCTTCACGGCGGCGACATCGCCGGTCAAAAACACGCTCACCAGACCGCTGCCCACCTTGTCCCAGCCAAGGAACTGGACGTTGGCCGCTTTCAATGCCGCGTCGGTGGCTTCGACCAGGGTCACGAAACCCTTGGTCTCAATCATGCCCAACGCTTCCATCGCTTTTGCCATGGGTCGATTCTCCTCACGGTTTGAACAATTCAACGCTCGTCGCATGATCGAGGTCCGCCGCGTTGCCTTCGTCGGTATCGAGGTGGACCTCGAGTTTGATCTTCTCTTCCGCCCGCACAATCACGTCCTCGAACGTGGTCGTACAGGACGAGACGATGCGGAGACACATGCGGTCCCCGGTCTTCACGCCGTAGTAGGCCGCGTCGGCCGGACTCATGTGGACGTGCCGCTGGGCGCGGATCGCGCCCTCCTTTAATTCCACCACGCCCGCCGGGCCCACCAGCACACAGCCCGGCGTGCCTTTGATATCGCCGCTCAGCCGCACCGGCAGGTCGATGCCCAAGGAAATACCGTCGGTGAAGGCCAGCTCGACTTGGCTTTTCGGCCGGGTAGGCCCTAGGATGCGCACCGTGGGCAACATCCGCCGCCGGCTCGGCCCCACCACCATCACCGTCTCTTCGGCCGCGAAGAAACCGTCTTGGTAAAGGTTCTTCATGACCGTCAGTTTGTGCCCAGGCCCGAACAGGATTTCCACGTGCTCATCAGTCAGGTGGACGTGCCGCGCGGAGACGCTGACGACCAACTCCGGCTTGGCTGGCGGCCCTCCGGCCGTCTGCCTCAACACGATCTGGCGGACCATCCGCTCGATTGCGGCCCGATCAATCGTTGCCAATGTACTCATGGATCGAGAACTGCCTTGGGAAAAAAACGTATTCCCGCCCGCCTGTTCCTATCGCCTCGCACCGCGGCGCGAGACTTCACTGCCCGGTTTTTGTCGTCTCGGAACCTTTGACAACCGCCCCGTTCGGGAAAGCCGGGTCGCCATCCGCCACCAGGAGCCGCACCCCAGTCCTGGCGAGCGTGGCCTTCCACCCCTCGTCGATGCCTGAATCCACTACCAACCAATTCACGGCGTCCAGTCCGCACAAGTGCGTCAAGCTGCGGTGCCCGAACTTGGAGCTATCGGCCACGACGATCACTTCGTCGGCGGCCCGCATCATCGCCCGCTCGGTTTCCACCAGCAGAAGATTGTTGTTGTACAAACCCTCCTCGTTGACGGCCGCCACGCTGAGGATCGTCTTCCGGACACGGACCGTTGCGAGCATCCTCTCGGCGTAAGGCCCCAAGGCCACGCCCGTCCGCGGACACACGTTGCCCCCAATCCAAACCAGGTCGCTTCGCGTGTCGGAGGCGAAAAGGTTCGCCACCGGCAGGGAGTTGGTGACCACGTGCAAAGGCCGGCCCACCAACAACCGCGCCACCTCATAAGTGGTGCTGCCGCCATCCAAGAGGATCGTGTCGCCGTCCTCGACCAAGCTCACCGCCTTGGACGCGATGGCCCGCTTCTGCTCCCATCGGCCCGTCCCAAGGGCGTCAAAGTGCGGCAGTTTGGGCGAGGCCCCCGTGTACAGCACGCCGCCGTGGATCCGGCTGGCAGCCCCTTGCTCCTGCAAAAGCCCCACGTCGCGGCGGATCGTGGCCTCAGAGACCGACAACGCCCGCGCCAGCTCTGGCAGGGGGGCGAATCCCCGCGCCCGCACCATCTCCAACAACTGTTGACGCCTTTGGTCAGCCAACATGTAAATCTAGCTCGTCGGCGCAAGCTTTTCTATCCGCGTTAAGTATGTCCTCTCGCGTGAAAGAAATCAAGCAAAAGGCTGCAAAGTTTTGTGAAATCCCAAACAGAATCCTGCAAGGCCCTGAAAAAATGAAGGGTCTGAAAGTGAACAAATCCCCTCTCTGGGTGGGAATCGGTCTTCCGCGATCACCATGCCGCGAGCCCAGTTCGACGGTGTCTGCATCAGCGGGAGCTCCTCAACGAAAAACAGCTTGTTATTTGCAGTGTTTACGATTGACAAGATGTCATTCCTACCGGGAGGGGGCGCTCACCAAGGGCCCGGTGAATGTCTCGGTCGCTCGAGCCGTCACCAAGTGATCGCCCCAGAGAACGGCCGGGCACCCATGGACCGCGTCGCCCCGCGCTGAATTGAAACCAGCCTGGCGATTCCTCAGGAGGCAGGCCCCGTCGAGCTGCGGTCTGGCGGCGTGGCCTTCAGCAACTCCCTCAACTTTTGCAGAGCGGCTCGCCGCTTGGGGGCTGGATCGTCGGGGCGGTAGCCGAGTGTACGATTCTGATAGAGATTTCTCAGGTTCCAGAAGGCGAGGACACGGAAGGGGAGCGAGTCGTGGGCGAGGAAGTCGACGAGGCGATTGACGTCGTCCGGCTGGAGCGTGTCGGCGTGATATTTCCAAAGCATCTCATAGAGGGCTGCGCCTTGAGGGCCGTAGAGCCGCTCCATCGCCCTCCGCACATTCGCCGCCGACTGCGGTCCACGAAACACGGCCGCCTGGAGCTGTTCGATCTGCTCGTTCCAGAAACGAGCCTGCTCGGGGTCATCCAAGGCGGTCAAGAGCGGCTCATAGTCTTCGACCAGGGCGAGACTGCGCATGGCAAGCCAGCGGACCTCGCGCTGACGGTGGCCGACCAACTCGCGGAGCACGAGAATGATGGGGCGGCCAAGCACGGCTTCCCGCTCCAGCACCACCGCCGCCCGCTGATCCAGCGGGCTGCTTCCCTCGCTTGTCGTCCACCGAGGCGCCTGCGCCGCCGCAGCCGGCTCCAAGGGTAGCTCGCTCAAGACGAGCCGATTGCCAGCCACGACCTTGACCACCTTGCCGGAAAGATCGTCATGCCAGGCAATGTTGCCCGAGACCACGTAAAGACTCGCGGCGATGGGACCGGGCTGAGTTTCCGGGTCGCCCAGGGCGCGGACGCGGCTCGCTTCGACAGCCACGACCGAATCGTTGTCGGCAAAGCGACACGTGCCCGAATGCTCACCAATCACCAGTCGCAACAATCCCCCGGAGGCGTCGTCCGCCTTGGCCAACGCCTGGCCGAACTCCAAGTTAATCCCGCCGGGTCGATCGCCATCGGGCGACACCAGGGAAGCGGCCGTGGCGTTGACCAATTCCAAGGAGATCCGTCCTGTCAGAGACAACCGGGGACGGGAGGCGGGCAGACTCAAAAGCCGGTCCTGAGCAAATAACGACGCCTCGCTGGTCAAGCGTTGCCAGACGCCAGTCTTCGGGTTCGCGCGAAGGAGCACTTCCTTGGTCGAGACGAACAGACCTAATGGGGCGGCATCGGCTCTGACCGCCACGACGCCCGGCGCGGGAACCGACGTCCCGGCAGCGGACCGCTCCTCACCTGACGACGGCGGTTCGGCCGGTTGGGATGGAGGAGGCGGCGGGGCTTTTTCCGCCACCGGCTCTGGCGGCGGCGCTTTGGCAAGCTCATCCTGTGGCGCCATTGGACTTTCCTCGCCCCCAAGCGGAGCATCCGGCTTGGCCGACGAAGACGAGGACCCAATCTCCGCGGGCTCGCGCGGAGGGGCTAAGGGGGGAGTTTGCGGCGCGGGGGCGGCATTTGCTTGTTTCGGCGGCTCGGCTTCGTCGGGGCCAAGCTCTGGCTGCTCGGACCCTCGCCACGCCAACATCCTGGCCAGCGGACCCTGGCCCCCCTCGAAACCAATCCACCCAATCCATACCAAGAGCACGCCCAGCAGCACGCCTGCCGCCACCAGGCCTTTCGTCCACGGGGAAAACCGCGACCGCCCCAGCCTGGATCTGTTCAGCCCACCAGCCGCGGCCGATCGTCTCGAGCGACTCGCGCGCAAAGACTGTTGCGCTGGTGGCGCCACGGGCGCTAGCGGCGGCGGTTCTTCGGCCAACTCTTCGATCGCCGAGGATGCCTGATCTCTGTTTTCAGGTTCCTCGGTCTCCTGTGCCAGGGCGTCGGGCAAGCGATAGATCCGCTGCCGAGTTTCGTCGTCGATCTCGACGGGCTCGGTGACGACCATGGCAAGAATCTGATGGCAGCAAGCCACCTCGGCAAGATGAACGTCGGATTCCAAGCAAACTTTCTCAAAATCCGGGACCCGCGCATCCGGCAACGCATTGTCCAAGTATTCCGCCACCGTGTTGGGGTCCAAACCGGTGCCGCGATCGCTTTCGCTCGGCGCGCTCAGCCGATTGAGCCGCACCACATCTTGAATCCTCTCGGCAAGCGAGCGGGCGAACTCGCTCTCCTGGATTTTCTTGGCAATGGTTTCGAATTCCTCCGGATCGAGAATCTTGGGCGCATCATGCGGAAGCAGATAATCGTCCAGATAAGCCAACAAGTAACGCAGCGTCAGCCGCATGGTCTCGACCCCGTGCTTCAGTTCGCAAACACACGCCAACCGTTCCGGTCCGGAAGGGCCCCGAGAGGCCTAGGCCACCCCCCGATCAACCGGTCCGTCGAAACTCACGCTCAGCTTCCGTTTGGCCAACCCCCAGCGGGAGGGGGTGATCCGCGTTGGCGCGTGTTTCTTCGCCGTATGTGTTAGTGTCGCTGGCTGAGGAAGTCCGTACAACATTTTGCGGATTTCCTCCAAAAAGCCGCAGAGCAGGCCTTCGCCCCCCCGCAAGATCGGTAGGGCGGTAGCCCGCCGGCTACCGATCTCGCCCAACGGTGCGAGGTCGAGAGGATTTGCCGTTGTCGACGGAGCGGATTACGGCCGAACGGTAGCTTCGTCGGCGGTGGGGAAGTCGTCGGGGAGCTTCTGCGTCACCTTGCCCGAGGCCGCCCATTCCACGCCCCGTTGGAAGGTGACGATGAAGGCCACGCTCTTCAGCTCCTTAGCGGTGTGGCCCAAGGCGTTCTGAAACACGCGTCCCTTGCCGTAATTGACTGTGAACAGAATGGGTTCATGCTCGTCGGCGCCGCCCTTTTCTTTGGGAGCGAAGGCCGTGGCCAGGACGGTGAGATTTTCGGCGGGCCCGCGGAGCCAGCCGTAAAGTTCGTCGGGGACGTGCATGAATTTCTCGGGCAGGCCCTTGGTGATGGGATGCTCGGCGTTACGGACGACCAGTTGGAAGGGCTGCATCGGCCCGTGGCCGCCGGCCTTGCCGGGGCTCGTGTCGCGCACGAACTTCCCATCGCGCCAGCGGACGTAGGGCCCCCACTTTTCGTTGCGGCCGCCCCAGCCGCCCAGCCCGATCATCTCGTTGTATTCCTTCCAGTCGGGGAACGCGGCGCAGGCAAAATGGAAGATCACCAGTCCACCGCCATTCTTCACATAATCGACCAGCGCTTGTTTGGTCTCTTCCGGCCAGGGGTCGCCCTGGTAGTTGCTCACCACCGCGTGGTAGGCCGCGAAATTAGGCTTGAAACCGCTCATGTCCGCGCCTTTGGGCGGCGAGGTGGCCACGTCGACCTGGAACAGTCCCGTCTCTTCCAAAATCTGCTTCAACACGGGCGTGGTTCCCTTCCAGTCGTGGAGATTCTGGCCATCGACGATCAAGACCTTGTACGGTGGGGCCGCGATGGCCACCGCGGCCGCAACGAACCATAGTATCGCAGCCAAAAGCCAATTCTTTCGCAACATTGCTCGCTCCTCGGGGAAAAAGAATCAGTAGCCAAAACACTCGTTCCGCAGGAAACCGTCTTCCACCACGGCCAAGGGACGCCGCTTGGCGAGGCAGGCGATCGGGGCGCCAGAGGCGATGCGACGGCGCTTCTCCGAAAGGCTTTCTACCAAACGGCCAGCCCCATGAAAACCGTCCCGCCAGCTATCAGTCGCCGGGAATCAGCTCCACGTTGCGGAAGTGATACTCATCGCCTTCGGCGGTCAGGCAAATCTTGCCCGCCACCACCTCGCAGCCCGTGGCCCGGTTCACCTCCACGCCGTTGATCGAGAGCGTGACCGTGTCGCCTTGGACCACGATGTCATAGCGGTTCCACTCGCCGGCGGGCTTTTCCATCGCCGCTGTCTTCTTGACGTTGGTCAGTTTGCCAAAGGGGGATTCAGCGATGACCTTCATCCGCTCGGCTGGGCCCGACAACGCAAACCCGTCCAACCCCCAGAGATCGCCGGCGTTGCCCGCGTTGAGTTGTGGTTCGAGGCTTTTCGGCCAGATTTTGTCCGGACCGGTCATGCGGACGAGGATGCCGCCGCTGCCCGGCTTGTCCTTCGGCCATCGCCACTCGAGGCGGAGGGTGAAATTCGTGTAGTCGTTGATCGTGGCAAGATAGCCTTTGGGCTTGCCGCGGCAGATCAACACGCCGTCGGACGCGAGTCGCCACACATCGGACGGCTTGGCCTTCGGGTCCTCGGAGAAGAACTTCCAACCGGCCAATTCGCCGGTAGCAGGGTTTTGGCTTGTCAGCAAGCGAAGCGAAGCCGGGGCCGACGCCCCCGCATGCGCCGCGGCCACCATGGCCGCTTCTTCCTGCCGCGCGGAGGCCACGCGAGCGAGCAACTCCAAGATCGCCGCCTTGATCTTCGGCTCGGCTTGGATTTCCAGACAACTGCTCCGTGCCCGCCACGTCGTGTAGCCGCCCAACGGGAATTGATCGGGCGGGGGGATATAGCCAAAGTATCCGTTGGCCAGTTCGATATTGATCGTCGGCTGAAGCGGGCTGCGGGCCTTGACCTCCAGCCCCGTGCTGCCGAACACCTCATTGGGAAACGCCGCGATCCCCAGCCCACCGATCCGCATGGCCTGAAGCTTGAGCTGCCGCGTGGGCGGCATCTTGCTGAGGATGATGGTTTCGAGGGCGTAGACCTCAGGCACGTTCCGGGGCTTGCCGTTGGGCATGTTGGCCTTGGCCACGAATGCCTCGGCCTCCGCGACCTCTTGGGCCGAGGGCATGCGCACCTCCAGCGTCAGTTCCTGTTCGGCGACGGCCAATGGGACCCAATCGTAGTACTGAATGGTCTTGTAGGCCGCGAAGGCGGCTTGGGCCACGTCCTCGCCCACGGTGAAACGATCAAACTTCCGCGGCGGGTTGACGAAATCCAAGCAGTTGGCGTCACCGCTGGTGCCGTTGGTCATGAGGCCCACGAATCCCGAATCCGCCGCGGCCCCGATCAATTCACCGATCCGGCGACAAAACACCCCGAAATAGTCGGCCGAGATCCCTGGCGCGCCGGCATAATGGGTCGAGTAGTTGCCCAGCACGGCGATGGGACGGCCGTCTTTGGTTTGCACCGAGATCACCGAGACCGAATCATCGACCGGTCCCGTGCGGCGAATGGCGTTCGGGTTCTGATGGCCGGGGTTCATCATCGCCTGGTCGTCTTTGGTCCCGCCGAATGGGTTCGTCGGGGCCGTGCCGGGTTTCATGATGAAGCGGCGGCAGAAGACGTTTTTCGGATCGCGGCCCACGGCCCAGCCGATCCGCGCCGGCCTAAGGTTCTTGTTCGCCCCCGCAATCGCCTCGGCGATCTTGCCCGGCAGAAACTTGGCATAGTCCTCGTCCACCCCGGTTCCCAGCACGGCGAACACGGATGGGGCCGAGTGGCAGTGCGTGGCCGAGACCAGCATGTGGCCGGCCGGAATGCCCGTCGCCTGTTGGGCCAGCAATTTCGCCTCGTCGATCAGTTCCCGGGGAATCACGCAGCTATCGACGACCGCAATCGCCAACTGGGTCGTTCCATCGTCGAGCACCAAGGCCCGGCAGAAGAGCGGATCGGTCACCTCGCTGGATTTCCACTCGGTCATGCCGCCATTGATGATCGCCGGCAGCTTCTGCGGCGTGACGTCCACCGCGCAGGCCCCGGCGCGAAACACCTTGGCGTCGGGCGCCGCCCCCAGTCCGACCTGCGGGCCGACAAACCCAATCACCGCCAACGTCACCGCAACCGCAGCCAGCCGAGGCCGCCGCCTTCTTGTGTCCGTTGCGAAAAGCAAGAGATTCTGGTTTTTCATGGTTCGACTCCTACGGCTTCCAAAACAAAAGCCGTTCTCAAAATAACCACGGCAGTCCCCGAGGTTTCGCGGCTGCCGACAGGACATCATTCTTCACTGTCCGGTAATTTCCTTCACCAGGGCGAAAAACGCCTTCTTGCGCGGCGTGTTGATCTGCCAATTCACGGGTGGGCATTGATAGCCGTCGCTGTAATTGCTTTTGCCCGGGTCGAAGTAGCCCCACGAGGCATACTCGCCGATCGCGGCCAGGAAGTTGTTGGTGGGCCGATCGAAATCGAAATGATCGTCCTCGTTGAAGAGGATGGGCATGGGGCGGTAACCCGGCACTTGCCGACACTGTCGGACCATCTCGGCGATTCGCTCCGGGCGGTTGACGCCGTTGCCGTGCATCAGCAGGAAATCGGCCGCGCGAACCACGTTTTCCTTGGGTACCGTGTTGCCGCCGTAGCTCGTGCTGACCAGGAGCCTGGATTGGCTTCCGGCGAAAGCGCGGACACTACGCTGTTTGACCCGCTCGATCAATTCGTGGACACGATCGGGCCGGAGGATGGCGTGATCGTAGTGGACGTTGCACTCATTGTTGACCTCGATCAACACATGGCGGTAGCCATGGTCCAAGACCCAGTCCACCGCCGCGTCGGTCGCCCGCAAGACGGCGCCCTCGTCGGCCAGCCTCTGGTCCTGCCCGAAATAGAACAATCCCAGGATGACCACCATCCCCAAGGCGTCGGCGCGATCCAGGATTTTTTCGAGCCGGGCCATGTACTCGGGCCGGAGCGAACCGTCGGGTTTGAACGCCGAGTTATGCCACGGCTGCTGGCGCGAGTAGCCCTGCGGGCTGCCGCCTTGCAGATTGATCGTGAAACACAACAGCCCATGCCTCCGCCATTCCGGCATGGCGGCGACGAACTCGCGGGTATTGCGGTCGGGGTCCCAGCGGCCCGTGTCGGGATAGGCCCAGCGACCGACGGTTTGAGGGTTCAGATCGTCGAAAATTCCTTGGACCAAGCGGGCATTGATCAACAAGCCCTCGATCTTTTTTCCCTTCCACTCCCGGCCCGCGTAGGTCGGTTTTCCGTTGATGTAGAATGCGTCGCCGTGGATCGAGACCTCGGTCGATCGCTGGGCGGTGCCTGCGACGGCGGCCGCGCTGGCAAGAAGCAGGATCGACGACAAGGTCTGCCCGATCATTCGCTTGCGCATGGTTAACACTCCCAGTGCCCGGCTGTCGCCCGAAACCACCGCCCAACTCGGCCCAAAACCTGAGCGGATGAAAATTCGTCGCCTGTGGCAAGGGCATCGACACGGCGTGGTTGGTGAGCACATCTGCCCCTGCTACACTGGGCGATTATCAGGCCGCGCGCCCCGGGAAGCAAGAGGAAGGCCAACATCAACGGCATATCGACCATGACGACCGAAATGGTGCGGATCCGCCTGATGGACGAAGGCGATTTGCCGCTAGGGATGCGACTTAAAGAGGTGGCGGGCTGGAATCAGACCGAGGCCGATTGGCGGCGGTTCCTGGCCCTCTCGCCCGACGGTTGCTTCGTGGCCGAGCGAACCAGGGCCGCTGGCCAGGAACAAGCCCCGGTCCACCAAGGCGTTGGATACGAAGC
This sequence comes from uncultured Thermoguttaceae bacterium, assembly GCA_937951625.1. Lineage (GTDB taxonomy): Bacteria > Planctomycetota > Planctomycetia > Pirellulales > Thermoguttaceae > CALFBP01. Next base: position 3,422 of record CALFBP010000027.1, on the reverse strand, counting down.
GTTGGGCACGGCCGTAGCCTGTGTCTTCGGTCCCATCGGCTGGATCGCCATGGTGCTCGTGGATCCCGGCCACCGCAAGCAAGGCATCGGCACGCGCCTGGTCCAACGAGCGATCGACTACTTGGAACACTGTGGCGTGCGGTCGATTCGACTCGATGCCACCCCGCTCGGCAAACCGGTGTATGAACGCTTGGGATTCCGGCCGGAATATGAATTAGCCCGTTGGGACGGCGTGGCGCCCTATGTCCGCCTTGAAAGCAACACGCGCCGCGCCGAGGATTTCGACTTGGAGGCTATCGCCCGCTTGGATCAGCAGTGGACGGGCACACCACGACGACGATTACTCGAGTATCTGTTCCGCCAACAGCCCGGCGCGATGCACGTGGTCGAGGGACCGGATGGCTTGCTCGGCTATGCAACATGGAGGGAAGGAACTGTTGCCTCTTTTCTCGGGCCGGCGGTGGCGACGGTCGAGGAAGCCGGACAAAGCCTGCTCGACGCCATGCTCGCGGCGTGCGCAGGCCGGCGCATGTTCGTCGATATTCCTTGGGACAATCCAGCCGCCACGCGCTGGGCCCAGGCCCGCGGTTTCGCCGTCCAACGCCCGCTGACCCGCATGGTCCGCGGCGACGCCGTCTGCGACCGACCCGATCGCCTCTGGGCAAGTTCTGGCCCGGAAACCGGGTAGCGTCCGTGTTTAGGGCTTATCCCACAAACTCCCTTCTCCAACGAGCGGAAGAAAGGCAGGGGGCGAGGGCAGCCGCAATCCACGCCTCGCTTCCCCGTCGTTGGCAACAATCGGGGCCCTCACCCTTGCCCTCTCCCAAAGGGAGAGGGAACTTCTGGGAGAGGCGCTTAGCTACCTTTCGGCTGGCTGGGCTTTCGCTTCGGCTTGCCGGGCTTGAGCTTTCCGGCAGCTTCATCGGGTGGAAGGTCCTGGGTGGCCAATGCCCGAAACTCCTCGGCCAGCCGGTTCCAAGCGGCCTCGAGTTCGCGGACGCGATCGGGATGGTCGGACGCCAGGTTCTTCGTCTCGGAGCGATCAGCCTTCAAGTCGTACAGTTCCCAGGGACCATCGGCGACCGAGGCCAGTTTCCAATCACCGATACGGATCGCTCGATTGCCCTCGTGGAACCACCACAAGTGCTCGTGCAATGCTTGTACGTTCTTAGCGAACGTGGGCACGAGGCTCTTGCCGGGCGTCGGCGGGAGGGGCCTGCCCTCGAACTCCGTCGGCCACGTGCCGCCGGCCAATTCGAGGATCGTCAGCGGGATGTCGATGACATGGCTGGGCGTGTGGCGGAGTTCGCCCCGGGCGGCGATTCCCCGCGGCCAATGCACCACCAGCGGGGTGGCAATGCCGCCTTCATGGACCCAGCATTTGTGCAGGCGGAACGGGGCGTTCGCAGCGCTGGACCAGCCCGGCCCAAGGCAAAGGAAGCTGCCGGCCGACCCTGGGGCGGCGCGGGGATCGTGCTTGTCGCCCCGATTGATGATTTCGGCGCTGGCCCCGTTGTCGGAGAGGAAAAAGATCACCGTGTCCTCGAAGACGCCCATCGACTTCAAGCGTTCGACCACGCGGCCAATCTCGATGTCCATGCGGTGGATCATCGCGGCGTGGATGGCCATTTTTTCCGCCTGGAACCGCTGTTGGTCGGGCGACAAACTTTCCCAGGGCACGGCGCGGCCGACCTCGTCCGGGCTGATCTGCTCGCGCAAGTCCTTCTCGGAGAGGTTCCAGCGGGGGATCACGTCAGGATCAAGCCCAGCCAACTGGCAGTCGACCAAGCCCATCTTTTTCAAGCGTTCGTACCGCTCTTGGCGCACCACGTCCCAACCGACGCGATAGCGCTCGCGGTAGAGGGCAATGTCCTCGGGCAGGGCATGAAGCGGAAAGTGTGGGATCGTGAAGGCCAGATACAGGAAAAAAGGCCGCTCGCGATGCTGGTCGCGGTGTTCGGCCAGCATGTCCAGGGCGTATTGGGCAATGGCCGTGGTGGAATAGTAAGAGCCGCCAGGCGGAACGGGTGGAAGCGGCTGGTCGTCCAGCGTATGCCGCTTGGGATGGAAATTGCGATCGTGGTCCTCCACGCAGTAGGAGCGATCGAACCCGCCCGCCAACACTTTGCCATCCACATGCCACTTGCCCGAGTGGTAACAGCGGTATCCCAACTGCCGGAGCATCTCCGGCAGCAGCCTTGCCCAATCGGGCCGGCGGGCCGCGGCGCCTCCCACTTTCACCCCGGGCAGCGCATCGCGGCGAATTTGCTGGGCGTAATAGCCGGTCAGCAGGCAGGCCCGCGTCGGCCAACACCTCGCCGTGTTGTAGAATTGCGTGAACCGCAGTCCCCCCTGAGCTAATTGATCCAGATTCGGCGTCTGGATCTCGCCCCCATAGCAGCCGGCGTCCGAGAAGCCCATGTCGTCGGCGACGATGAGAACGACATTGGGACGGCGTGGGACATCGCCCGCCTCGACATTGACTCCCAGCGGTCCGCAGAGCGCCGCCCCAGCGCTGATTGCTACAAGAAGAACAACCGTTCCGCACCTCGTCATGGCATCCTCCCCCCGGGGCGTTGGTTGGGTAACCGCGATCCACGCCGGCAAAATAGAAGCGGCCCACCGGCAGTCTCAATTTTCAAGACCCGCGAGGCGAAAAGAAAGGGGGGGCGGCCAAACCGGCAGCAACTAGGGGAAAGTGCTTCTGCCCCGGCCCACGGTTGCTTTCGAGACAGTCTGGCCAGAGTTCGGTCGCAGGGCACGTCGCTAGCGCGAAAAGTCGCTTCCTGGCGGCCGCGGCATTTTGCCCAAGCGTCACTCGTCCCAAGGGCCGTAAGGGCGATCCATGAACGTAACGAGTAACGTGGTGACGCCAGCCGCCAAAATACCAGCCCCCCAACCAATGACTGCGCTGGCCGACGGAAAGATTGCCAAGGAGACTCCCTGCTCGCTGATCGGCTCGCGGAGAGCACCGGAGCTAATCCCCCAAGCCAACAGGCCGACGCCCCCGCCCACGCAAACCACGCCCAAAACCCTCGCCGCCAGTCGTCCCATCACTGGTTGTCTCATCTACCAAGGGATGAAATAACGTCGCCCTATCCGAAGCATACCGTATCACATCATGGTTGGCTAGAAACATTTGGCAAAACACCACCCGAAATGATGGATCGCCATCACGAGCGCCGGGTTGACGTGATCTGGCAAACGCGAGTCGCCCACGTTTCAGGAGACGGTGGAAGATGCTTCAAACCAGGGCTTGTGCCGACTGGAGCATGGCCGAGCCGGGCACGCAGCATTTTCCGTCGTGACACCAGGTCTGATTTCCACCCTGGCGATCCGCGGCGTCGAGCGCGGTTTCGGCCCGCCGAAGCACGGAAAGGAAATCGTCGCTCCGCGTGATCTCGACGACACCCACGTTGGCC